>CAWESW010000035.1:0-49656 GCA_963811735.1 uncultured Verrucomicrobiae bacterium
AAAGACGGTTTTTGACCCGACCGCTTTGTGGTCAGGCCCCAAGGGGACTTATCTGATGGATTACACCCATTGTAGTCTGCTCGGCATTCGGGCGACGTTCTGAATGAGGCGACGGAATTTCATTGCGCTTCTTTAGCGCCTGCGGGAATGGAGGACTGAAAATGAAGGCGATTCGAGTTCATGAATTCGGCGGTCCAGAGGTTTTGAAGCTCGAGGACGTGGCTACACCAAAGCCGTCAGGTGGCGAGGTGCTGGTGCGCATACATGCAGCTGGGGTCAATCCCTATGACACCTACATGCGCGCGGGCACTTATTGTTCCGTGAAGCCAACGCTTCCCTACACTCCCGGATCGGATGGCGCCGGAACTGTTGAAGCGGTCGGCGAGGAAGTCAAGAAAGTGAGACGAGGCGATCGCGTATACACTGGGCGAACTCTCACCGGATTTATAAATCATGATCAGGTTGTTTTTGAGTTCTGACAGGAACTCCTGAGGGGCGATTTTTCTTAATTGTTCAAGCAAGATCTGATTGGGAACTGCGGGGTTTTGAAAAGCATTATGCAGGGCACGGAATTCTGCCTGGAATTTGCCCAGATTTGCCGCATCTGCATGAAACTTGATAGAGGAATCCAAGAAGTTGTTTCGAATTTCTTTTGGGGCGATGTGAGAAGCAAGTGTAATTCCCTGATTCCCAAGCCTTGCAGCAGCTGAGGATGTCTTCCCGGTTTGGCCTATGATTGCGCCAGATGCCGCTTGCGATGAGCAAGGAAGCTTCGGAGGGATAGCTGAAAGCGATTGTCTGTTATTTGTAACTGACATTGTTTTTTAACCTCTTTTTTATTATTAACTAATATTTTTTCGTTTTTAATTATATCAATATTTGAAATTTAAATCATCATGTAATTTAATGTTTCGATTTGATTTATGTAGTATAATTTTTTTTGATATTTGAATGGTTTTTTTTGTTGAATTTTATAAATCATTGAGTATTAATGATTTAATATTTTATTTTAGAGATCATTGCCATCCTACGTAAAAATAATTATAATCTGCAAAGCGTCTCTATACCGAACGTGTTTCAAAAATTGGCCCTGGGGCGCGTCAACCCCGGGGCTTTGACGCCCCAGGACCAATTTTTGAAACACGTTCGGTATAGATAAAAAAAATTTAAAACTGAGGAGGTCAAAATGCCCGTGAAGGCCAAGCGAATCCAAGAGCGCCAGCTCACTTCTTGGATACGAGACCCTCATCATTTGCTGGGACTGCATGACTCTTCCAATGGGGCCAAGGTGATCCGACTATGGCGTCCGGGGGCACCCTATCTGCACCTTGAGCTGTTTGGGAACGATGTCGAAGCTGAAAAGATCAGCCAGCAGGGACTCTTTGAACTGGATGTGCCTGCAAAGACAACCTTTCTCGATTACCGTGTCTTTTCTCAGAACGGCATGCTGCATCACGACCCTTATGCCTTTTTGCCGACTTTTGGTGAGACGGATGCCTATCTTTTCGGAAAAGGGGTTCATTATCAGCTGTATGAGGTGATGGGAGCTCGCATTTGTGTGCATCAGGGAATACCCGGGGTCAAGTTTGCCGTCTGGGCACCGAGTGCAGAAGGAGTGGCGCTTGTCGGTGATTTCAACTTCTGGGATGGGCGTGTAAACCCCATGCGCCAGATCGGCTCTTCAGGCGTATGGGAGCTTTTTTTTCCGGGCCTCAAAGAGGGTGAGAAGTACAAGTTTGAAATTCACACTAAAGACGGCAATCTCATGCTCAAGTCCGACCCTTATGCTCTTTTCTCGGAAGTTCGTCCGGCGACAGCTTCGGTCATCTCTCATGTAGACCGCTACCAATGGGGCGATCAAAAGTGGATGCGCGAGAGAGTCCTTCGCAATAAGGACTCTTTTCCGATGAACGTTTATGAAGTGCATTTGGGCTCATGGAAGAAGGATGGCGGGCATTTCCTCAATTACCGCGAGCTTGCAGTGGAACTGGCAAACTATTGCAAAGAGATGGGATTTTCCCATATCGAACTGCTTCCCATTTCTGAACATCCCCTTGATGAGTCTTGGGGGTATCAAGTGACGGGATTTTTTGCCGTGACATCGCGCTTTGGAACCCCAGAAGACTTCCAGTTTTTTGTCGATCATCTGCACAAGGAAGGGATTGGAGTGTTCCTCGATTGGGTGCCGGCCCATTTTCCCAAAGACTTCTATTCTCTTGCTCAATTTGACGGCACGTATCTTTATGAACACGAAGATCCGCGCCAAGGTTTTCATCCGCATTGGAACACCTATATTTTCAACTATGGCAGACACGAGGTGTGCAATTTTTTGATCGCCAGCGCGCTTTTCTGGCTGGATAAAATGCATATCGACGGACTGAGGGTGGATGCCGTTGCCTCGATGCTTTATCTCGACTATGGGCGAAAAGAGGGGGAGTGGATTCCGAATCAGTTACGGAGGACATGAGAATCTCGAAGCCATCGAATTCATCAAACATCTCAACTCCATTGTTCATGAGCGGTTTTCCTCCGCTTTCATGATTGCAGAAGAATCGACATCGTTTACCGGGGTGTCCCATCCTCTCGAATGGGGCGGGCTTGGGTTTAATCTGAAATGGAACATGGGATGGATGAATGACACTCTGCGCTATTTTCACAAAGACCCCCTATTCCGACCCTACCACCAGAACGATCTGACATTTGGTCTTCTATATGCCTTCTCCGAAAAGTTCATTCTTCCTTTCTCGCATGACGAAGTGGTGCATGGCAAGGGGACTCTGATCTCCAAAATGCCCGGGGACGACTGGCAGAAATTTGCCAATTTGAGGCTGCTGTACAGCTACCAGATCTGCCAGAGCGGAAAAAAACTGCTGTTTATGGGCTCTGAGATTGGCCAGTGGAGCGAGTGGAACTGTAAAGAACAACTCAGTTGGGACCTGCTTCGCTATGACCGTCATGCCATGCTGCATCGCTTTTTCAAGGAAATCAACCATTTCTACCATGAAAATCCTCCCCTTTGGGAATTCGACTTCGACCAGCGGGGATTCGAATGGGTGGATTTTTCAGACAAGGAAAACTGCGTCTTCAGCTATTTGAGAAAAGGGACCAACCGCTATCTTTTTGTCGTTCATAACTTCACTCCAAACTTCGTTCCCCAGTACTTCATCCGACTGCCCAATGTCGCTTCGATCAAAGAAGTCTTCAATACCGATAGAGAAGAATATTGGGGATCTGGCAAAATCAACACAGTCACTGAAATCATTCGGGACCCGGCTGGTCATCGGACAGGCGTGCGGCTACAGCTGGCCCCCCTCGCGACGATGTGTTTTGAGGTGCAATTTGTCTTCTAAAGCAAGTTCATACACTAAAGAGGAATACCGCGAACTCATTGCGGAGATCTTAAAGCATGACCTTCATTATTACGTCGAAGCCAAACCGCTTATCTCCGACTATGCCTATGACCAGCTCGTCAAAAAACTCGAAGAGATCGAAAACCTGCATCCCGAGTGGATGAGCCGTTCCTCTCCAACCCAGCGCGTCAGCGGCGGCGTCCTCAAAGAATTCAAGCAGGTTGAGCACACCGTCCCGATGCTCTCGCTTGCTAACACTTATTCCCGCGAAGAGCTCGAAGATTTTATCAAACGGGTCCAAAAACTCCTGGGAAGGTCCCATGTGAGTTTTTGCGCGGAACTCAAAATGGACGGCGTTGCCGTCACTGTCCGCTATGAAAATGGCGTCTTCATCCAGGCGCTCACCCGGGGCGATGGCCGCAAAGGCGACGACATCACCGAAAACATGAAGACAATTCGCTCCGTCCCCATGGAGCTGAGAGGATCGCATCTTCCGGAATTTTTCGAAGTACGCGGGGAGGTGTACATGCCCCATCAAGTCTTCGAAGCCCTTAACGAAGAAAAAAAAGAAGCTGGAGAAGAGCTCTATGCCAATCCCCGCAACGCAGCGGCCGGATCTTTGAAACAGCTCGATTCCAAAGAGGCCGCTCGAAGGCGATTAAACGCTGTCTTCTACGGATTTGCCGATGAGATCAATCCTCCTATGGAGACTCAGTTTGAATGCCATCAGTATTTAAAAAAGTGCGGGCTGCCTGTTTTTGACGAACATTTCCGCAAGCGGTGCAGCGATGCCGACGAAATCCTGAAATTTGCGGACACCATTGAGGAAAAGCGGCACAACCTCCCCTTCGATATCGATGGGATCGTCATCAAAGTCGACGAGCTCAAATACCACGACCAGCTCGGCGTCACCGGCAAAAGCCCGCGCTGGGCCATCGCCTATAAATTCGCCCCTGCGCAGGCGCTCACCCGTATCCGCGAGATCACCGTTCAGGTTGGCCGCACCGGCGTCCTGACCCCTGTCGCCGAGCTCGAGCCTGTCTTCCTGGCCGGCAGCACCATTTCCCGCTCCACGTTGCACAACCAGGAAGAGGTAGAGCGCAAAGACATTCGCGTCGGAGATTGGGCCATCATCGAGAAGGGGGGAGATGTTATCCCCAAAGTTGTGGCAGTGGATAAGAAGCGCCGCCCCCATAACACCCATCCCTGGAAGATGCCCAAGACCTGTCCCAGCTGCGGCGCCCATGTCGTCCACAGCGAAGAAGAGGTGGCCGTCCGCTGTCCAAACACAAAAGACTGTCCCGAACAGCAGATGCGCCGCATCATCTATTTTGCTTCCAAGGACGCGATGGACATTGAACACCTCGGAGAAAAAGTCGTCGAACAGCTCTTCCACAAAAAACTCGTCCGCACCCCTTCCGACATCTATGCCCTTACGGCGGAAGATCTTTCCAAGCTCGAAGGGTTTAAGGAAAAATCGATCCGGAACCTTCTTGAGAGCATCGACAAGTCGCGCCAGGTGTCTTTAGCCCGATTTATCCTCTCCCTTGGGATCAAATACGTCGGAGAAGGCACTGCGGAGCTTCTCGCCGAAAATGCCGGAAGCATCGAGAAGCTGTCCCAAATGAGCGTTGAGGAATTGAAAGAGATCCAAGGCATAGGAGGGAAGATCGCCCATTCCGTCTTCGATTATTTCAAAGATCCGGCCAATCTCAAAGAGATCCACACCCTTTTAATGCTGGACGTCAAACCTCAAGCAGTCAAAGTCGCGCGCCGCACAGGCCATGCCTTTTCGGGCAAGACCTTTGTCCTGACGGGCGCTCTGCAGAATTATACGCGCGATGAAGCGACGGCTCTCATCAAAGAGCGCGGCGGGAAAGTCACAGGATCAGTCAGCGCCAAGACCGACTACGTTCTGGCGGGCGAAGATCCCGGCTCCAAGCTGGATAAAGCCAAAGAGCTCAAGGTCAAAGTGATTTCTGAATATGATTTTGAAAAGCTATTGTAAGAAACTTAATTCAACGACACACTCTAAGGTTCAGATGAAGTACCAGGTGACTCTTTTCTATTCTAGCCATGTATTCACTAGATTCTCATCTTCAAGCTGCTGAGCCTCTTCCTTCTCATTGCGGAGCCGTTCACCTTCTTCAATCCATTTATTCACTAGAGTCTCATCATCAATCAGCGGCATCGCTTCCATCTCTTCTTGGAGCTGATCTCCCCCTTCATTCCCTTTCAACATTAAAATCTCATTTTCAATCCGCTGTATTGCTTCTATCTCCTTTTGGAGCTGATCGATCATCTTAGTCCACTTGGCTTGAACGGCCAAAAGCTCTTGATGGGCTGCTTGGCCGTTTCCGGGTTGCCTAGCCAAAGAATTCATCGAAGCTTCTACCCGTGCGTTACAGACAGCAATTGCGTGGGCCCCAACAGCAGCAGCGGCAGGCAGCTGGTCAAGCGCTTTTAGAATCTTAAATTTCCGTTTTAATGCCTGTAAAGAATTTGGATCGAACGCTAAAATCGAATCAATGTGAGGTAATGCTTCAATAAGTTTATTTCCTGTTATTAATGCATCTACAATGGCTATTAGGGCTTCTTTTTTACAGCTAAAAGCTATGCGGCGATTGAAGTCAATGCCCAATGCTAAGGCCATATCTGCACAATCCAAAGATTCAATCAATTTACCTAAATGTCTAGAGGCTTCAGATTTGTAGATTAAACCCAAAGATTTTATCAGTCGATATTGTTGAAGAATCTGCGAATCGCAATTTGTGGGATCATCTTCGGGGATAGTCATTAAAACCCAATTTGCAGCATTACGAGAATCATCGTATCGACCCCGCTTGATGAGTTCGCTCGCTTTGCGGAGTAAATCCTTTGCAGCGTGCAGATATTCAGAAGGTCTGTCAAGATAGTATAAAACATCAATTTTGCAAATTAAACCTTTCAAACTAGCTGGTTTTATTTTCAAAAATTCATTGACCGTAGTTAGCGACTCCGGGTACATACAAAGTCCCCGCAAGGCTTCTGCTTTGCAAATTAAACCCATCGCATTGTTAGGATCAAGTTTCAAAACCATTTCTGCAGTAATGAGAGATGCATCATATCTACCTAGGCCATGCAGAGCCTTGGATTTGCAAATGAGACCCATCAAATTGAAAGGGTCATTTTGCAAAACGATTTCCGCAGTACCTAGAGCACTGTCGTAGTCGTTTCGGCGGTACAAACTCTTAGATTGAGAAATAAGTTCATTGAGTGTTTGAAAATCTAAACGCGAATTTACTTGTCCATCCAAGGGAAATCGAAAATCGCTATTTGGCCTGCTTGTCTGGTTCTGTGATTCTAAGGGGGTACGGGGTTCAATAAAAGGAATCGTATTGCCCTGTTCGTAAGCGTCGTACCGCGGAGTTGTGACATAGCCGAAATCCCCATTTTTCTTGTCATTTGTATGGGAGGACGTTGTCGTGGTCGAATATCCTCCTGGGGAGGCAAGCACTGAGCTGGGCATTGGGAGATATGGGTGAATGAATGGTTGTTGTGCCACAGGGTAAGTTGGCAAAGGGAATTGTTGCATCATCAAGGAGATGTAAGTCACGGTGGAGGGTGCCCAAAGCATGGGAGGAGGCAATGATGTAGTAGAATACGCTGCATTAGCGTGTGATAGGTGCGGCGGCATTGAGGTGTAAGTATGCGATGGGCGCGGTAGAATTTGAGGAAGGGGTTTTGGTGAAAGGGGAAATTGAGGCATTTCTATAGGGCGGACTAGGTGATTTAAATGCGCATTTCGGAGCGCATTTGTTTCCGTATTTTCAACTACGCGTTGTCGAAGTTGAGTGATTCGTTGCTCAGTTTCAGGCTGCTGAGAAAGATCTTTTGTCTGTGTATTTTCAATTCGCGGTTTCTTTGTGCTCAGATTATCTTCATTTTCGTTGGCGGTCGGTTGTGGACGGGGATGCTTGCCGAGGGTTGCCGTTACTTGATGCATATTTTTCTCGTTTGATTTAATTTTTTATAAATTAGTTTTTAGTCTCTAAATATTACTGGGATAGGTTCATTGTTCGGTCTAATTCTGCCGCAGAAATGCAATCTCATTGTCAAGCAGCTGCATCGCTATTGTCGCGTTCAACTCTTCTTGGAGCTGCTCCATCATCTTACTCCACTTGATTTGAATAGCTCTCAGCTCTTCATAGAGCGGATAGCTCTTACCGGGATCTTTTTTTATAAAATTCTCATATTTCTTCAACATTGCCCCACAAATTTCAACGACTTGACCACAAACTTCCGTAGCAGCCAATGGTTGATCCAGTTTTTTGAGTTCAATATATTTTTTTTCCAAAGAGGGTATAGATTCTAAATTGAGAGTGAACACACTTTCAATATGAGGTAAAGTTTCAATGGGTTTATTTTGAGCAATTAACAAATTTAGTTCTTGGTCTATAGCTTCTTCTGGAGCTTGCAAAGCATCATCGCCTTGATCTTGGACTGGCAAGGATACCGGTTTGGGTGGGAAGCCATGGGATTTTTCGAGGCCTGTATTCAAGTCCGTTCCTAATGCGCGGCGCGAGTTTTTTTGCGAACTCAAAGGTTTATCTAACAACACATCGGGTTTTCTCTTTAAATTATTTCTCCTTTGAACAGACGAAGTGCTTTTTGGATTTGGCTGTTCCAGACGCGACTGTTGCGCCATCGGCACGAATGGCAGCGGTTGCAAATAGTAAGCTTGCACAGGCAATGGCATGGCTGGAGGGTTTTGTTGCGATATCGACGGGGGCAAACACATCGGAAATAGCAAAAGGCCTGATTGCGTGGATGGTGTAAGTTGAGACTCTCGTGTTAAGGTCACTCTGTTGTTTAGGAAAGGATTAACTCTCTGTATATCAGCAATTTGCTGTTCGAGATTTGCAATTTTCCGAATACATAATTGCTGAAAAGCATCTACGCTTAAAATAGGTTGATTGCCTTCGGGCTGTGAATGTGTTCTTTTTTCAGTAATATTTTGTATAGTAGACATATTTACCTTTAATTTTTTTTGTTTATTTATCTAATTATATTAAAATTTGTATTTTATTTAAACAATATTTTTTCATTTCGCAAACAATCGCATACAAATTTGTTCTGCTATATAATTGATATAGTACTGCAAATCAAAGGGTTTAGGTGATTTTTTGCATCAAAAACCGGCGGGTTGAAGATTGTATCATGTTGGTAATAAATATACTACATCCTTCAAGCTGCGAAAGATTCTGCAATTCAGGAATTGCATGTGAACCCGTTTGCGATCGTTGAATCCCGGGGCTTTGGCGCGATCCAAATTCCAAGTTTCAGGACGACCGCAGTATAGCAAGAAAAAAGGAAAATAAAAAAATGCGTACGTTTAAAAATCGCTGGTACTGACTCAATTTAGATCTCTTCTATCGCTGTCATAGCTTCTTCAAGCCTGTTTAAACTAATTAAAGCGTAGGATTTGCACAGCAAGGCTTGTCTTCGTTCTTCAGCATCCATTGAAATCAGGGGTCCAGTCAGCATATTGTCAATGATTGCTATAGATTCATCAAACCTGCCCAATAGGCGTAGGGCGTTAGCTTTGCAAATGAAAGCTCTGGAATTGCCTATGTCTTTTCTCAAAACCTTATTTGCAACTTTTAGAGCTTCATTCAAATTACCTTTGTGTAGCAGGTCTTCCGCTCGTGAAATTAAATCTGATAAGCTTTGGACCTTGAAATTCCAGGCATTACTGTGAGAGGTGCCAACATGATTCACTGTGCCCTGCCCAGGAAGCGTTGTTTGGGATGGCATCATCTTGAGGCTTGTATCCGTTGCTTGAGGCAAATCTGTGCGCTCTAGGTCAGCTCTTTGCTCTGAGCGAGCCGAATACACGGCCCTGATTCGACCCTGAATATCTTGCAGTTTCTCTTTGAATCTCGGCGAGATAGTCGCTCGAGACAAATCTATGCCAAGAAAGCTGTTTGCTAGTTCTGAAATGTCGGAAATGATCTCGTCCACATATTTAAGTTGAACGATGAGCTCAACAACTCGTTTTTCCCTCTCGAGGATTTTTTGCTCTAAGATGTCTAGTTTTATTAATAGGGGGATGTCCTTTTCCGGAAATTCATTTTTAATTTGAGCGAGTAGCTCAGCAATTCGTTTTTCCTTCTCGAGGATTTTTTTGTCTACGGTGTCTAGTTTTATTAATAGGGGTGAGGCCTGTTCTGGAAATTCATTTACGGGTTCTATTGATCTTCCAGAGATAGAAGGGGGCTGGGTTCCACTATTTCCACTGCTTGGGAATGAACTCGTTAGTTGAGTAAACAAAGGTGTTCCATCTTGCTCCTGGGTGGAGAATTGCGTAGGACGATAATTTCGAGAACGAGGCTTTTTGAAAATACGCTGATCCGACTCTTGTTGAGTAAGAGGCGATGGATGAGCTGCTTTATGAGGAAATTGACTTGGAGATGCCATGCTATAACCTTTTTGTTTATTTGAATTTATTTTTATATAAATTAAATGTATAATTAAAATATGTTTAATTGTATAAATAAGAAAGACTTACGTATCTAATGATGTCTTGTTCTTACTTTTTAAAGCCTAAAAACACATATAATTTACTTTCTATCTGTTAAGTTGTATAATGTAGTATACCATATACTTTGATTATATGAAAGCAATTATGTGGTTTATTTTTTAATATGAAAAAATGAATAAATTAGGCCGCAAAGCAGCTGACGTTAAGGCGGAAGCTCTCCTTTTGGGGAACTCTTTGGGACTGGACGGTTTCTTTTTTATATCCGATCGCGACGTGGAACTCATGCCCTCGGATGAGGGATGGGAGGAGACAGCGCTCTCGGAATTTCTCAATTCAGGGGAGCGGATGCTTAAGAAATAGATCTTTTCTACTCCGGGCCAGCGCTTTGGCTTAAGTGAGCAAAGGCGGTTGATTTTAAACGTAAATGATTGCTCCAGTTCTCTGATTTCTCCCCAGCCTCTCCTCTGAGCAGCTTCATGCGGCAAAATGACGGGAATGTGGGCCGGGGAAGGTTCCAGGTGGTACAAGGGGAGTGCTTCGGCTGTCTCATCTTTGATCAAGGGAAATAACTCGGTGATGAAGGCGTCGCAAAGCTCGAGGTAAACAAAACCTTCATGATCTTGTCTAAGGATTCCTTGTTGAGGAAGAGCGCTGCGCGCATAGGCGCAAAGGGCAGGGGAGTTGTAAACGATAGTAGGGGAGGTCTTCCTTTGCTTCTGACATGAGACAGCTGGGGGCGTATTCATCTTTGGGTGCGGTGTAGGCGGGATGCCAGAAGAAGCGGGGAGGCTTTACCGCCCGGAAAGGGGGATGAGGGAGCTCGGGAACCAAAAGCCTGCGCGGAGGCGCGATATCAGAAAGAACCTTCGAAGGCTCTTTGATCTCTAGGATAGTTTTAAGGATCTCAAGAACGCGGATGAGTGCGTACTGCCCCTTTCTAAATAGAGGGGGAACTTTGGATTTTGATTGTTCGATCCGCGGTTTGGGACTGTTTTGAAATAATGAGACAATCCGCTCATCTCCGCTATATGCTGCAATTGGTCGATGCGCAAATGCGGACGATCCCATCTCATCCCTAGATACGAGGGGATAGGCAAGGACGGCGATGCGGATATCAAGCGGAGACATCTTATTCATAGTTAAAATTTCATTCCCATAAAGGTTGGGGACGATGTAAATTTTAACATTTTCTTGTGTTAGGCGAAATGGAATCAAATTTTTAGTTGGCGACTTCCTGGCATTTTTTTCAGTTGAAGAAATATTTTGAACTCAAATTAAAAAAAGAATATACCAAATTTTTATCAACCTATGCATCGCGAGGCATGCGTCCTGCGCGGAGTATAACTTATCAACCAGAGGTATTGTTATGACAAAAAATCAATTAAAAGCTGCGTTTCTCGGCGGCTTAATTGTCTTCATTTGGGGGATGTTCTCCTGGATGGTCTTTCCATGGCACCAGAGCTGCCTGAAGAAATTTACAAACGAGTCCGCTGTGGCCAGCGTTATTCAAGACAATGCCCCTGTGAATGGCGTTTATCTGCTCCCCAATACTTTTGCTTATAATGACAAAACGTCCCAGCACGAGATGTCCAAAGGGATCAAAATGATGGAAAATGGCCCTTTCATGTTCGCCTCAGTGATGAAAAATGGGATGGGTAAAATGACCATGCTTCCATTCCTTATTTCCCTAATCATTCAAATCATCGGCGCAGGGATCGTCACCTGGATGTTGGCGCAGGCAAAAGGGCTTAGTTTTAGAAATCAGGTAGGCTTTGTCACATTGTTTGGCTTTGGCGTTGGTGTCTTGAGCCTGCTTCCTGATTGGAACTGGTGGGGATTCTCTGCTGCTTACATATCCATCAATATGCTGGATCTGGTCATCGCCTGGTTCCTCGCAGGACTCGGCATTGCAAAAGCTCTCAAGAGATAGTTCTCACTCTTTGTTTTCCTGGCCTCATCAGAGGCCAGGAAAACTGCTTCAAATTAATTCCACTATAGAATAGCAAGTTTTGAGTCATCGATGACAGGGAGGGAGCATGTCCCGGCCGCAAGGTCTCCGATGAGGGTCTGATGGCTAAATCCGGTCACTTTGACATTTTGCAGGGTGCCTATGAGATCGTCGCTGCCTGTGAAGATCACATTCTTCCAACAGCGGGTGCGCCCTTTGAGATGCTTTTCATCGCGGTTGCGTCCTTCAACCAGGATTTCTACTTCTGTGCCGAGTAGCGCTTTGCGATCCTCGATGCAGATTTCGTTATGCAAAGCTAAAAGCCGCTGCAGCCTGTCTTGCTTGACTTCTTCAGAAATATCGTCTTTCCATCGGAATGCAGGGGTTCCTTTGCGAGCGCTGTAGGCGAAGATGAAGGCGACGGAATAGCGGATCTGTTTGAAGATGTCATAGGTCATCTGAAACTCCTCTTCCGTCTCGGTGGGAAAGCCGACGATGATGTCGGTCCCAAGCGATACGTCAGGGACGATCGAGCGCATCAGCTCGACTTTTTCCAGGTATTTTTCCACGGTATAGACCCGATGCATTTTTTTTAAGATCCGGTTCGATCCCGCCTGAATCGGAAAGTGGACGAATTCGCAGACGGAGGGCAGGTCGCGGATGGCGTGCATCAGTTCGAGCGTGATGTCGACAGGGTGCGAGGTCATGAAACGGACCCGCTCCAGGCCCGGAATTTTGTCCAGGCGGTAGAGAAGATCGTGGAACAGGCAGTTCCACTCCGGCTTGTCCTTGCCATAGCTGTTGACGTTTTGTCCCAGAAGAGTAATTTCTTTATAGCCGTTTTGCACGAGGCGAGTGCACTCTTCGATGATGCTCTCCGGCGGGCGGGAGACCTCCTGGCCTCGGGTATAGGGGACGACGCAATAGGTGCAGAACTTGTCGCAGCCGCGGATGATCGAGACGAACGCTTTGACGGGGTCGTCCCGTTTGGCCACCAGGTAGTCAAGATTTTCTTCGAATTGATCGTCGGTTCGGATGGTCTGCTTGCCCGTATGGAGGACCTCGTCAAGGACTTCGCCCAGCTCGCTAATGTTGTTTGTTCCGACGACGAAGTCGACGTGGGGTAGCTTGCGGAACAGGGTCTCTTTCTTGGCCATGGCCATGCAGCCGGTGACTCCAATGATGGAGCGTTTCTGCCGGCTTCTGCCCAGCTGCCCGATTTTCCCCATGACTTTTCGCTCTGCCAAGTCCCGAATGGAGCATGTGTTGAAGATCAGGAGGTCGGCATCGGTCGCATCTTCTGTGCGGACCAGTCCCCGGCTTTCGAGCTGGCCGACCATGATTTCCGAGTCCAGCTCGTTCATTTGGCAGCCGTAGGTGCGGATAAAAAAAGTCTTTAATGAGCGCATAGTCGTTTAAAAATAATAATTACCGAGGGAATTGCAATACTCCATTTGGGGCCAAATTTGCGCTTTTGGCGACGGATTCGGATTTCTCGCAAATCGCCTATAGCCAATAGGATATGTCAATTTGCGAGAAACCGAACCGGCACCAAAATCATCAAATTTGACCTCCAAAGCGAGTTTTGCAATTCCCTCTTCTGTTTTCTAATAGAGGAGAAGTCTATCGTAAAGGAGATCTTTTGGCAAGTTTGCACCTCGCTTTGAGGTTTTTAGAGGGCAAAATGGAATGTTCTGGAAAAAAAATGAAGGGAAAAGTAGACTAGCCATTCTTACTTTACAAAAACATCATTGACCCTTTTTTTAAGGCCTTAATCCCATGACGAAGAAGAAAAACACGACCGTTCTTCTGACGAAAGAAGAAGCTATTCCAATGCGCAAGTGGTTCTTGCTGGACGCTTCAGGCAAAACTCTCGGAAGATTCGCTGCTGAAATTGCCAAAATCCTTAGAGGCAAGCATAAACCCGGCTTTACACCTTATATCGACTGCGGCGATGGCGTCGTGATCATCAACGCTGAAAAGATCCATGTCACCGGCGCTAAAGATGCTCAGAAAATTTACCGCTATCATACGGGAGCGATGAGTGGAATGCGCGAAGTTCCCTATCGCACCATGTTAGACCGCAAGCCCGATTACATCATCTGGCACGCCGTCAAAGGGATGATGCCAAAAACGCGTTTGACAGAAGCCCAAATGAAAAAGCTACGCATTTATGCAGGCGACAAGCACGATATGAAAGCGCAAGCGCCTATCCCTGCAAACATTTAAACTATTTAAGCGAACTTTGAAGGAACTATGAAAGAACAAATTGGAACAGGCCGAAGAAAGACAGCCGTCGCTTCCGTGCGCCTCCGCCCAGGAAAAGGAAATGTCCTCGTCAATGGCAAAAAGTTTGAAGTGTATTTTCCTCTCGCACTTCAACGCCAGGCTGTATTAGCTCCTCTGAACAAGGTCTCTAGCCCAGAGCGCTACGACATCCTCATCCGCGTCAAAGGCGGCGGAATCCAAGGTCAAATGATCGCAGCGCGCCTCGGCATTGCCAGAGCTCTTGTCCTGGAAGACAAAGAAAACCGACAAGATCTTAAATCCGTTGGCTTCCTCACGCGCGATCCGCGTAAGAGAGAGCGTAAGAAATATGGTCTGGCCGGCGCCCGTAAACGCTTCCAGTTCTCCAAACGCTAATTTTATCCACTTACTATTCCCCTCCTTGTTGATACGAGACCTTAAAGAGCAATCTTTAAGGTCTTTTCTTTTTTCTCTTCATGGAGTACTTTGAGGTGAAAACGAAGGAACCACCATGCTCAAGGGCAAAAAAGTCTCCGAGACGGCGATCCACGATCAGACTGCCGTCGTCTATCCTAATGATTTAAATCCTTACGGAACGTTGTTTGGCGGGCGGGTCTTGGAGACATGCGATTGGCTGGCCGGCGTTGTCGCCAGGCGCCATTCAGGCAGAGTCTGCGTGACGCTCGGAGTCGACTCGGTCCGTTTCTTGGCTCCTGCTAAACATGGAGATACCCTCGTCTTCAAAGCCTCTGTCAACCGCGTCTGGAAGACGTCGATGGAGATCGGCCTCAAGGTCTTTGCCGAAGATTTTCGCACTCTCAACAGGGTCCACATCCTCTCTGCCTATTTCACTTTTGTTGCCGTCGACGACAATATGAAGCCAATTGAAATTTGCCCTGTTATTCCAGAGACCAAAGCGGAAGAGCGCCGCTATGAACAAGCGGAAGAGCGCCGTGCTCAGCGACTTAAAAAATCCGCACTTTAATTTTGGAGTTTATGCACGCACTTTCCAAAGGAATTTAAGCAACTTTGCCCTGGCCGGCCCTTACGCTGCCATCGTCCTCGCTTTTTAAATCATTTGCGCATCTTTGAGGGGGCTTTGCGCCCCCTTAGACTACAACTTGCAGATTTCATTCTTAAGCGGATTAACCAGAATAACGGAGTCGCCTGATCTTTGGATGGAGTTAAATACAACTTTTTTAACGTGTTTGGGCACATATCCATTTTGATCGATAAGACCGTATTCTCTGAGAATTGGGTCTGCTTGAGGAGAAATAGAATATTCTACATCTTTACATTTCTGTAACAACTCAGAGAGAGCCTGTTCAAAAAGAGAACCTCTTTTTATTGCTGCAATGATTTTTAGTAAGTGCAAGCTTGTTGTTACGAAAGTGGTTTCCGGGATTTGATATCCATCCCTTAACGTTACGGTTGAAACAGACATGCATTACTCCTTGATTTTAGGGCTTTGGGTCTTCGTTCGACTATAATTTACACAATCGATTCTTAAGGGGATTATTGAAATGAAGAGCGTTAGCAGTTCTTTTGATTGAGTTAAACACGACTTTTTTAACGTGTTCGGGCACATGGTCATTTTCATCGATAAGATGGTATTCTCTGAGAATTTCCTTTGCTTCACGAGAAATTTGATATTTTTTTGTCACATCATTGCATTTATCTACCAGTTCAAACAGTGCGCCTTTTTGTTTGGCCGCAATGACTTTTAGAAAACTTAAATTCGTTTCTTTGAGAAGGTCTAATGGGATTGGATATCCATCCCTAAGTATTAATATTGATCCTGACATAGAATTCTCTTTTAAATTATAGCTTACAAACTTCTCTAATCGGATTATGAAAAAAAAGGGTGTCGTCTCTTCTAGTTATGGCGTTGAGCACGAGTTTTTTCACGTGTTTGGGCACTTGTTCATCTACATCCAAAAGATCGTATTTCCTGAGAACTTTCTTTGCTTGAGGAGAAAGGCAATATTCTTTGGTTGGATCATTGCATTTTTCGAACAGTTCAAATAGAGCCCATTTTTTATTGGTGTGGCTTAAACGTAGAATGCTCGAACCTGTTTCTTTGAAAATGGTTTTGTGGATTTGATATCCGTCTTTTAATATCGCTATATTGCCTGACATGCATTTCACCTTAACCTATGTTTTTTTCAGATTTGAGTCTGTCGTTGAAATAATCCCGAAAATCGACGAAGCCTTAATTCAACGACAGACTCTTATAGCCGGTAAAGCCCGCGGTATTTTTTGGTGAGATATCCCACGTAGGGCTCTTGGCTGAGAGGTTTCCCTGTCACCCTTTGGCAAAGTTCGCCGGGAGTGAATTGTCGGCCGTGCCTGTGGATATTTTCTTTGAGCCAGTCGCGGATGAAGTCAAGGGAGCCCTGCGCCACGTGCTCTTTCCAATTGGGGTGGGCCTTTTCAAAGGCTTCGAAAAACTGCACCGAATAGAGGTTTCCAAGGGTATAAGTGGGGAAATAACCGATATAGCCGAGCGACCAATGGATGTCCTGGAGGCATCCCTGGCCGTCGAACTCAGGGCAAATCCCGAGATATTCGCGCATTTTGCTGTTCCAGGCATCGGGGATCTCTTTGACCTTGAGAGTTCCTTCCATCAAGGCTTTTTCAATTTCAAAGCGGACGACGATGTGCAGATTATAAGTCACTTCGTCCGAGTCGATGCGGATGAAGCCCGGTTTGACGTTATTGATCGCGCGATAGAAATCCTCGAGGAGCACTCCGCCAAATTGTTCGGGAAGTTCTTCTTGAAGAAGGGGAAAGAAGGATTGCCAGAAAGCGTAACTTTGCCCAATGAGCACCTCCCACCATCTGGATTGGCTTTCGTCAATCCCGAGGGAGACTTGCTCGCCGAGCGGCGATCCGTAGTGTTCGACGGGCAAGTTCATATTGTAAAGTCCGTGGCCTCCCTCATGCATGACAGCTCCGATGTTGAACATGATGTTCTCAGGGTGAACTTTAGTCGTCATGCGCGTGTCTTTCGGCTGCATCCCGGTGCAGAAAGGATGAGAGGACGTATCGAGGCGCGAACTGGAGGGATGGAAGCCCATTTTGTGAAGGATTTTATGCGCGAAATCAAGCTGTTTGTGGCGAGGGCAATGGCGATGGAGGAAATCCTCCTGAAAAGACGGTTTGACAGAGATATCTTTAAGCAGCTGGGTCAAGGACATTTTCAACTTGCTGAAGAGGGGCGTCAGAAAGGAGGTCTTCATATCAGGTTCGTAGAGGTCGAGCAGCGCATCGTAAGGATGCTCGGTAAAGCCGAGGATGTCAGCCTTCTTGCGGCTGAGCGAGACCACTTTCTCGAGATAGGGGGTAAACGCTTTAAAATCGTTGTGCTCCTTCGCCGATTGCCAGACGTGAGAGGCCGCCGATGTTGTCTTGGCGAACTGCTTGACAAAGGCGTTGGGCAGCTTGACAGCGCGCACATAGTCCCTGCGCCACTGCTGCAGCGCCGCATCTGCGGCAGAGATAGTTTGCTGTCGGCGACTTCTCCCGTTTCGATGTCGATGAGGGCTGAGAGGGCTTTGGCGAATCCTTTGCTCGTCTTTTGGCGGTGGACTAGGCTTGCCATGATCTCAATTTGCAAGGACCGAAGTTCGATCGCATCCTTGGGCATATAAGTTTCCTGATCCCAGTCGAGAAGGTAATGGATCGAATTCATCAGCGAGATCGACTTTGAAAGCGAGTGTAATTTATCGTATGCAGATACCGGCATATCACCTCAAAAGATAAGTTTTGCGATAGTTTATCACGCGCATGCAAATTCTTCTAGTAGCCAGAATTTCCATTTGTTATTCTTAGTGCTTGAAGTTGCTTTTTTTACTCTAACTGCTCTCAAGGAGGCCACTCATGAACGCAAGCACTATGATGCAAGAAATCCCCGCCTGTGAAAAGATCGGCTATTGGGGATACCATTTGATTCTCGATTGCCAGGGATGCGATCGAAGCGAGATCGCCAGCAAAGACAATCTGAGCGCGTTTGTCAAAACATTGGTCGTTGAGATCGATATGAAGGCTTACGGCGAGCCTGTCCTTGAGCACTTTGCCACTCATGATGCGGACAAGGCCGGGTACTCTTTGGTCCAGTTAATCGAAACCAGCTCGATCACCGGCCATTTTGTCGAGAAGAACGGTGATGCTTACATCGACGTTTTCTCCTGCAAACCATTTTCAATCGACACGGTGAAAACTGTCGTAACGCAGTATTTTCACCCGCAAAAGATCAAGGTCCACTACCTGACCCGCCAGGCATAAGAACACAAGATTTAACGCAAAGACGCGGAGACGCAAAGAAGATTTCAATATCCTCTTTGCGCCTCCGCGTCTTTGCGTTAATTTTTTTTATCCCCTGCAGACGGCTTTTTTCATCAGACTGCCAAGCCACACAAAAAACCGCTCGCATCCGCTCGTGAAGCGGGCGAACATCGGGGTGCAGAAGGCCCAGCTTAAAAAGATGATGGTGATCGTCCCGCTGCCCACGAGGACATCGGAGAGCCAATGCGCGCCGGTGATCAGGCGGGGCATGCACAGGAATGCCGCATAAAGGGTCGCGAGGATGCCCATGCGCCATCCGGCGAGGTAAGAGAAACTTGCGGCGAACAAGAGGGCGGTGGTGCCATGGTCCCCGGGGAAACTTTTAGAGGAGTCGTCTTTGATTTTCATCCAGGGGATCTCTTGCGAAAGGCGTACGCTGTCGTCGACGACGAGAGTTGGGCTTAGGCGGGGGATGCTCAAATTCTCGCGGAACAGCAGCCGGTTAACGAAGTAGATGATCGCGGCAATATAGACGACGCAAAAAATGATTTCAGAGACTTTGCGCAGGCGCAACTGTTTGTGGACTCCGCGGACGTAGGCGATGAAGAAGCCGAGCACGCAAAGGTCTTCGATCCAGTCGGCGAGCTTATGGTTGGCGACTGCCCAGAATAGTTGCCATGTGGGGCGGTCCCGCAGAGTGGAGTTGACCATTTTAAAGAAAGCGACGTCGATCATTTCCCAATAGATTTTTGTGACCGGCCAAAAGAGGCTGGCCATGAGCAGAGCCCCAATGATGTGCCATAGCAGCAGGACTTTGAGCTTCCAGGCTCCCCGTGCTGTGATGGGGGAGTTTTGTAGGGCAGAAGGGACTGTGCTCATTGAATTCCTTTCATTGTTCTATGGTAGTTAAAGCCAAAGGCTGCCCACGCAAGGGCAAATGGCAGGAGGATGGCCATGAATGGGGAAAAGACGAGGTTCTCGCCCAGGATGACGGCCGCGTCCATCATGGCAAAAAAGGCGACGAAGCCAAAGAGGGCAATCGCGTAAGTAAAAAAAATGGGTAGGTTTCGGGAGTGGCGTAAGCAGAAGGGAGCTCCTGCTGCAATGACGATCAGAGAGAGAAAAGGCATGGCAATCTTGAACAGGAAGTGGGTGAGGACTTGCGGATACTCATATGCGGTGGTTTTATTCTTCTGGATGATCATGCGGAACAGTTCGCTCAATTTTCGGTTTTCGAGTGTGATGCCGCCTTTGCCGTTGGGATTGGACTGAAGGCGGACCTTTTCGAAGCGATATTGGTCGAATGATTCGGTCTTTTCAAAGTTTCCTTCGCTATTGCGCTTGAGGTGGTCGACAAAGGTGCCGATGGGGTTTTCCAGATCGGAGGAAAGAGATCCCATGCGCCAGATTTCATCGACAGAGCGGATCCAGAAGACGTCAAGAAAGAGTTTTCTGTTCTTATCTTCTGTCTGATAGACGATTTTCGAGCGGTCCTTGAGGAGCAGGACGTGGACGGGCTCTTTCCGGTTGCCGTGGCGGTTGTGCTTAAAGTGTTTTTCGCGGAAGTTGTCGAGATGATTCAGGCTGGCCGGCAGAAAGAACTCGGAGCTTGCGAGGTTGAATAAGACGCAGAAAAGGCCGACGAGGAAAAAGGGGCGGAGGATCTTTTTGCGCGGCAGGCCGGAGGCTTGCAGTGCAATGAGTTCGCCGCGGGTGTTCATCGCAAAGAGGACCTTCAGCGTAGAGATGACAAGTGCCAGGGGGACTAGTAGGTCGGCGCGCTTGATGAATTGAAAAACGTAGTAGGTAGCGATATGCGAGATCTGGATCCGCTTGTCGACAATGAAGTCCTGCATATGCAGGGAGTAGTCAATCAGGGCATAGAGGAAAAAGAAGCAGCCCAAAAAGAGGAAGAAAACTTTGAGGAGCTCAAGGAGCAAATACCGTTCCCAGATTGTTTTGACGATCATTCTACCCCCTCGCGGATCGATTTTAAGGAGCGCAGCGAAACGAGGATGATCAGCGGATGAGGCAGCAGATAGACAAGGGTGGGGATCATCGGCATGTGGCGGAACGATTTAGCGGCGATAAAACAGACAAGGAAAAGGGCAGCCAGTCCGATGGCCCAGATCATTCCTTTTTTAGAGCGATTGCGGCTAATCTGCATGCCAAAGGCAATTCCTATCATGGTAAAGGTGAACGCGGCCAGCGAAATTGAAACGCGGCGGGAGATCTCCAATTGGGCGCCTTTACTGAGGGAGAAGCGGCCCTTCTGGGCAAAATCATAGGCGATGATCATCCGAAGAGGAAGGTATTCGAAGCTCGCTGTCCAGTCGACTGTCTGCAGAAATTGGCTTAAGCTGGCAGCCTTGGTGTTCATCTCCGTCTGATTCTCGATGACGAGATGGTCAAAGCCCATTTCTTTTTTTGGATCGACGCTAGAAATAAATGTGACCTGCTCTCCTTTGAGGAGCTCTCCTTTCAAAGAGAGTTCTTTTGCAGACATCACGGTCATCCGTCCGCTGGAGCTGTTCTTGACGACGAGAAGGACGTCTTCGGCGTATTTGTTCGCCTTGAGCACTCCGATATCGTAATAGGCGCTTTTGAGTTTGATGAGGCTTTCTTTTTGCAGAAGGAAGAGGGGATTAGCCGTCACCATTTCATAGATGAGCTGCTTGGTGAGCGAGCGGCAGCGAGGAGAGATCTCGCTTGCGATCGTGAAATTGATCAGTGTCAAAAGGAAGCCGGCGAAGAATAGGGGAGTAGAGATGGTCTTGAGCCCAAATCCGCAGGTGCGCAAGGCGGTGAGCTCGTGAGTGTGGCTCAGGCGCTGAAAAAGGAGCATGGCGGCGATGAGACAGGAGACCGGGATCGCGATCGGAAGGATGTAGGGAACCTGGAGCAGTGCGAACAGCAGCACTTTGAGTTTGGGAGCGCCGGAGGTGGCAAACCGCGCGATCTCCTGAAAGCGGATCACAATCAGAACGCTGATGAAAGCGCTGACGCAGAGCAAAAGGACCTGAAAGTAACTGCGCAAAAGATAGCGCCAGATAATGGGCATCAGTAACACTACTCAATATAAGTCTTCTGGAGGGATTTTAAGGGATTCAAAATATTAGAAAAAGAGCTAAAATAGGCGGCATGAAAGATCAACTGCTTCTCGGCGTAAGAAAATTTCTTGAAACAAGGCTTCTTCCGGCCAAGCCTGTTTTACTTGGATACTCCGGCGGGCCTGATTCTAAGGCCCTGCTCTATCTTTTAATGGAGTGCCGCCGTTTTTTTGCCCTCGACTTGCACCTCGTTCATGTGGACCATGGATGGCGCGAGGAGAGCGGGGAGGAGGCCCTCGAGATCCAAGCAGAGGCGGATCGCCTGGGACTGCCCTTATATAGAAAGAGGCTTGAAGAGGGGGATTTCTCCCCGGGCAATCTGGAGGAGCAGGGCAGAAACCACAGATTGCAGTTCTTTTCAAAGCTTTATAATGAGCTCAACTGCCAGGCTCTAGTCCTCGGCCATCATGCCTGCGATCAAGCAGAAGTTGTTTTAAAGAGAGTTTTTGAGGGAGCTTCCCTCTTTCATCTGGGAGGGCTTGTCTCTGATTCGCAGCTCTGTGGAATGCGCATTTGGCGGCGCGCTGCTCACCCTCCGCAAGAGAGAGGTCTTCGATTGGCTTGCGCAAAAAAACTTGGCGTATTTTCAGGATCCGACCAATTCCAGTAAGAAGTTCCTCAGGGGAAGGATGCGGGAAGAAATGATCCCCTTGCTTCAGACGAGTTTTGGGAAAGAAGTCTCTTCCAATCTTTGCCGGTTAGGGGAAGAGTCCAGGGAAGTCAGAGAATACTTCAGCGCACTCAACAGACCGATCATCGCTGGGATTCAGAGGGGAGCGGAAATGAGCCGTTTGGACCTGAATCCATTTTTTCCTCTTCCGCCTCTCCAATTAAAATATTTGCTCATCGAATGGATGAAAAATGAGAGCGCCGCTTTTTCCAGGCAGATCCTCGATGGTATCGTCAAGGCGCTTATCGAGCGTTCGTCCAGAAAAAAATTTCAATCAAAAGCGTGCACATGCATGATTAGCAATGGGAATGTCTTTCTTTTTAACTCAGTAATACAAGCGTCCAAAGGTTAGAAATATTAATTCTAATTCCTTTGTATTTTTAACCTTAAAATAATTTTTTATATAAATAAAAGACAAATTAATCCCTGTTTGTTATCATAAGGGAACCGGTGTCGACTTGTGGGATACGGGTCCTGCAGGGGAACGCTCCTTTAGATTGAGATGTAAGAGACTGTCTCCGGACTCAGGTTTCGTCGATTTTCGGAATTATTTTGGCCGATTTTCGATCCAATTTCGGGGGATAATATACGAAAGTTTGATATTATCCCCCGAAATTGGATCGAAAATCGGCTCAAAAGAACCCGAAAATCGACAGAAACTGAATCCGGAGACAGTCTCTAAAATTCACTCTTTTCAGAGGGGGAATGTTCTTTACTTTAATCGATGTCCGGTGGTTTAATTTATCATCTGGGCCTTCTCGATTTATCGACGAATCCCGCTTAAACGTGTATAAAACCTATGGGCAATGACAATATGAAACCTGAATCTAATAAACGAGGCTTCCCGGGTGGTTTCTTCATCTTTCTGTTGGCAGCGATCCTCATCATTCTTACTGTCCAGAACCTCAATAGCGAGAAAACAGCTAAAGTTGCGTTCAGCCATCAGCTGGAGCATCTTGTCAATCTCGATTTAATTCAGAAAGAAGACAGCCGGAAAATTGCTCTTAACGACAATCTTGTCACTTTTAGCGGCAAATTCAAAGAAAAGCAATCCGATGAGGCGAAGTCTAGATACCGCTATCTCGAACTGCTGTTCCGCAACCACGAACTGACAAGGCAGCAAAAGGACCTCGATACAGAGCTGGCAGCGTCCCGCCAGAGCGTCAAAGAATCTTCAGACCTTTTCCTTCGCTTGAGCGGCCAGCCAATTCCTAAAGGGGGTTATCTCGTCGTTGATCCGATCTATAATACTGCAAACCAGGATAATGCGATTGTCGTCAAAGGTCTTTCCGATCGAGAGATCACCAGCCTTGCCGTTCTGGAAAAACTCTTTCCTTCGATCTCTCAAAATCCCAATCCAGCCGGTGTCGACGCCTATGGCAAAGATCTGCTCACTTTGATCGAAAGATTCCGCTCCCCGGCCCTTGGGATCGGCAACGAAGCGATGAAGCAGAAACTGAAGGATTTAGAGCAGGAAGTCGCCCAAGTCTCTAATCTAAGTTCTGAGAAGAGCGTCGAGGAACAGCTCTCTGTGTACCGTAACGCATTGACCGCTCTTGATGAAATTGTGGCCGAAATCAATAAAGAGCAGCAGAACGTGCGCCTCGTACAGCTTAGAAGCGTGCGCAATTATAAGGCTCAGCTCGAACAGTCTGCTTATGTTTCCGATGAGCTGGAAAAGAATGAAGCTCAGCTCGACAAGGCCCGTCAGGCGGTAGCCAATGCGACTTGGTATTTTAATAACCAGGAACTTTCCACTCGTGCGCTGGAAAAACAGGACCCTGAAGTTTACGGCCACTGGTTCGCCCAAGCCAAGCAGGAATGGGAAAACTTCCCTTCCAACAAAGCCGCGTTCTTTAAAGCTCCCGATCAGCCTCGCAACGCTGTTCTAGAAAAAACGTTTAAAAGCGAAGAGCCTTCGCCCAATTACTTCAGCTACCTGCTGACGATCCTTCCCGTCGTCCTCGTCGTCCTCCTCCTCTATTTCGTCTTCTCAAGGCAGATGAAGGGTGTGGGCAACAATGCAATGAACTTCGGTAAGTCTCCCGCTAAAATGCTGACTAAAGAGCGCAACAAGGTCACGTTTAAGGATGTAGCAGGCTGCGATGAGGCCAAAGAAGAGCTGTCGGAGATCGTCGATTTCTTGAAAGATCCTTCAAAATTTACAGCCCTCGGCGCCCGCATCCCCAAAGGGGTATTGATGGTCGGAGCTCCCGGAACGGGCAAAACTCTCGTCGCCAAAGCGATTGCAGGCGAGGCAGACCGTCCTTTCTTCTTCATCTCAGGTTCCGACTTCGTGGAAATGTTCGTTGGAGTGGGTGCCAGCCGTATCCGCGATTTGTTCGATCAGGCGAAAAAACATGCGCCTTGCATCATCTTCATCGATGAGATTGATGCCGTGGGCCGCCATCGCGGCTCGGGGATCGGGGGTGGTCATGACGAAAGAGAGCAGACGCTCAACCAGCTCCTCGTAGAGATGGATGGCTTCGATACCAATGAAGGGGTGATCCTGATTGCCGCGACGAACCGTCCTGATGTGCTGGACAAAGCATTGCTTCGCCCGGGCCGTTTCGACCGCCGCGTCATCATCGACCTTCCTGACGTGAAGGGACGTTTTGAAATCCTGAAAGTTCATGCGCGCAAAATCAAGCTCGACCCGACTGTCGAATTGATGGACATTGCCCGCAATACGCCGGGAGCATCCGGCGCCGACTTGATGAACATCCTTAACGAAGCGGCATTGCTCGCAGCCCGTAAGGGGCGCTCCGCAGTCACTGGAACGGATGCGGCAGAGGCTTGCGATAAGGTGCGCTTCGGAAAAGAGAGACGCAGCCTCGAGATCGACCAGAATGAGAAACGCACGACAGCTTATCATGAATCGGGTCATGCCGTTGTCGCCCTCTGCGTCAAGCATGCCGACCCCGTCGAAAAAGTGACGATCATCCCGCGCGGCCTTTCCCTCGGCGCGACCCATTTCATGCCGAAAAAGAACCGTTTGAGCTACTGGAAGACGGAACTCCTCGACCAATTGGCCGTCTTAATGGGCGGACGCGTGGCAGAAGAGCTGTTTGTCGGAGATATGTCTAGCGGCGCGCAAATGGACATTACCCAGGCGACTCGTCTCGTCCGCAGCATGGTCTGCGAGTGGGGAATGACAGATAAACTCGGCGCTGTTGCCTATGACGAACGCTCCGATGGTGGACAATACCTGGGGATGCCGAATTATCACGAGAAAGGCTATTCTGAGGCAACGGCCGAAGCCATCGACAAGGAAGTCCGATCCTTTCTCGATGCAGCCCACAAACGCGCCAATGAGATCATCGAAGAGCATCGCGAGCAGGTCCAACTCATGACTGAAATGCTGATGGAGTTCGAATCGCTAGACCGCGATGATGTCCTCGAGATCATGAAAGGAAAGTTCGACGTCGAGAAGAAGAAGCAGCGTCTGAAGCTGTCTCAAGACCTTCAGCGCAAAACGCCTCCTCCTCCGCCGTCTGAAGAGGTTTCCGGCCGCGATACACCTACGATTCCGGACGACCCCGCTCCTCAACAAATCTGATCTTTAAAAGGAACCTTCCTGCGGAATAAGAGACACCTCTAAACGCAGGAAGGTTTTTTTATCACTTGTTTTATAGTAAATTATTTACTGCGCAAATAGTTAATTCATTTGTTTTTAACATGTTAAATACATGGTATTTGATTATATTTGCCATTGTTTTAGTAATATCCAATGTAATATAATGCCTCTGATTTTATTATATATTTCAGGGTTATTATGTCAGTTAAATCTGTTGTTCCACAAACTACCCTAGTATCAAACCCTCCTGAGGCTGGGCCAGTAAATGAATATTGGAAATCGAGAATGACAGTTAACAGCAGCAGCGGCTTGACAAATGTCGAAATGACACGGCTTTTTACGCGGCTCGCAGGGATTGGCGTGGTGGGCACGGGGCTTACCACATTTTCCCTTGCGGCCCTAGGGCTAGTCTCTTGGCCAGTGGGTCTTATAGTGATCCCATGCGCAGTCGTTGCAGGAGGACTCATTTGGTACAATTATAAAATGAATGATTATGAGAATCCGGACGAGCTGGAGAAATTTCGCAGCGACGCGAAACGGATGAGTTTGGAGAGCGTCGTTCAGGCCTATGGATGGAATGATATGCTGCGCTTTGGAATTCTTACTCCGGATCAATTTGCGCTAAAATACCGCCAGCAGCTTCAAGGGATGAATCTCATCGAAATTATTTCCCTTTATGAAAAGACCATGCGCCACATTTCCCAGTGCACTTCGGCCAAATTTGAATATCAGGTTCCATCTCCTCGTGAATCTGCGAGGCAGTGGCGCCAGGAAACGGCGATCAAGACCTTTGAAGAGATCATCCAGACATATCCCCTCGACAAACTGGAACAATATGGGATCATTGAACATTCAGAGCTGAGCACCATTAAAAATCTAAAGCGCGAATACGAAGCCATTAAGGCGCATTGCGATCAGCAGGTTTTCCAAATTGAGAAGGAATTTCAGGACAATACAGGCGTGCCTAAAAGCGCCTATGATGCAGAATGCGCTCGCGCTGATCAAATGTATAAGGAGAATTATGCTGTAAAGGAACTGCAGGGTTTTGACTTTCGGTATACCAGAGAAAGGCAAGCGGTTCATGAGCAGCAGAATCGAAGCAAGGTAGAGGCCAGGGCTCATTTTGATTGCGCTGTAGCTCCTTTGACAAATCATGGCCTCATTACGTACAGCAATCTTCCGGCATGGGATAAAGCGCGTTATGATCAGCTAAAATTAGAACTTGAGCTGAAAGAAAACCAGGCGGATTCGACAGCCTGCTTGCAAATAGAGCAGATCAACAAGCAAAGCCATGAACGGCGCATTCTTCTGGATAGTGAAGAGGTTCGAGTGAAAAACTTGCGCGTACAAATGATTGAAGAAGCCAAGAGGCGTTATGATGCGGATGTCAACGGAAGCCAACTCAGGAAAGAGGAGCGTTTAAGACCGATCGAAGCATCGTTTCGCTCTTCTGCAAACGATTTCCATGGGCGCTATCGCGCCTATTTGCGCCTTATCGGCGCCAAGTAAAGCGTTCACGCCTCTCTTACGGAGAGGCGTGAATGCTGTGAGCTTTAAGCTTATCTTTGTGGGACGGGGAGCAGGGCTTTGTGGCTCAGTTTAATCTGTCCACGGTCATTGATGTTGAGGACTTTAACTTCAAGCATCTGCCCTTCCTTAACGACATCGGAAACTCTATCGACTCTACTGTGAGAAAGTTCTGAGATGTGGCAGAGGCCTTCCTTACCGAAAATCTCAACGAAGCATCCAAAGTCAACGATTGAAACGACCCTGCCTGTATAGACTTTGTTTATTTCGACATCGGCGGTGAGATTGTGGATGATCTCTTTGGCCCGTTCCATCCCTTGGCTGGTCGTCGATGCAATGCTGATGCGGCCGGTGTCATCAATGTCAATCTGAGCTCCAGTCTCTTCGATGATGGCGCGGATCTGTTTGCCGCCGGGTCCAATGACAATGCCGATCTTGCTTGGCTTGATCTGAACCGTTTCGATGCGCGGAGCATAGGTCGATAGCTGTTCTTTTGCTTTCGGGCAGGTCTCGAGCATTTTGCTCAAGATGTGCAGACGTCCCTGTTTAGCCTGGGCAAGGGCGGCCTGCATGATGTGTTTGTTGATCCCTTCGACTTTGATGTCGAGCTGGAAAGCTGTGATCCCTTGGGAGTCACCTGCAATTTTAAAGTCCATATCGCCAAGAGCATCTTCTACCCCGAGGATGTCGGAGAGAATGGCGTACTTGTGGTCTTCAAGGATGAGGCCCATCGCAATACCGGCAATAGGGCGTTTGATCGGAACGCCGGCGTCCATCATAGCAAGGCAGCCGCCGCAGACGGAGGCCATTGAAGAAGAACCGTTGGACTCGGTGATATTCGATTCGAGGCGGATGACGTAGGGGAAATGCTCCATCATAGGAACGACCATCGCGAGTGAGCGCTCCGCCAGTTTTCCGTGGCCGATTTCACGGCGGCCGGCCGATCCCATGCGGCCCACTTCGCCCACTGAGAACGGGGGGAAAGTGTATTGCAGGTAGAATCGGCTGTTGAGTTCGCCGTCGAGATTCTCGCCGCGCTGGGCCATGGTCTCTCCACCAAGAGTGCAGACGGCCAGTGCCTGAGTCTCTCCGCGGGTGAATAAGGCGCTTCCGTGAGTGCGCGGGAGGAGCGACATTTCAACGTCGATGGCGCGTACTTGATCGCAGGTTCTTCCATCGCTGCGCTTGTTCTCATTCAGAATCATCTTGCGCATCAGATCGGACTGTACGCTTTTGAAGGCGGCTTTAACGTCGTTCTTTTTATACTTTGGCGCTGTTTCTCCTTCAGGGAAGAATTTAGCGTTCAATTCCTCAGAAATCGTCTTGATGCTCTCTTCGCGGACCTGTTTTTCTTTGATGCGCAGGGCGTTTTCAATCCGATCAGAGGCAAAGTCATGGACTTCTTTGGACAGCTCGCTTGGGATGGGGCGCAGATCGCTCAGATTTTTAGGTTTTCCGATCTCTTTCTGCCAGTCGCCAAGTGCTTCACAGATTTTACGGATGGCCTGGTGCCCTTCTTCGACTGCTTCGAGGATCTGTTCTTCAGTGAGGAAGTCGGCGTAGCCTTCGATCATGAGGATCGCGTCTTCGGTTCCCGCCAACATCAAATCGAGGCGGGAGCGCTTCTGTTCCTCGACGGTGGGGTTGACGATGAAATTGCCATCGATCAGGCCGACGCGCACGCCGCCGATCGGTTTGAGGAGGGGAATGTCTGAAATAACAAGGGCAGCGGATGCAGCGCAGATGGCGAGCGGATCTGGCGAATGGATACCGTCATAGGAATAGACATAGGCCAGCAGCTGCACTTCGTTATAAAATCCATCGGGAAACATGGGGCGGATGGGGCGGTCGATGAGGCGGCAAGTGAGGACTTCTTTTTCGGTCGGTCTTCCTTCGCGCTTAATGAAACCGCCGAGGGTTTTGCCGGATGAAGAGAATTTTTCCTGATAATCGACCCTTAAAGGGAGAAAATCAGTCTCTGCGGAAGGGGGGGGAGCAGAGCAAGCGGTAGCCAGCAAAATCGTTTCGCCGGAACGGACGAGGACAGAGCCCCCTGCCTGGCGTGCGATCTTGCCTGTTTCAAATGAGATGTCGCGGCCTCCGATGGAAACCGTAATGCTTTTTCGATTAAATTCCATTTAGAATGACTCCAAGATTAAATTGATAACATCTCAGCGAGAGGATGAATTGACCATTTGTGGGGAGAAGATGCCTATTCTCCACGCAAAAGGGCATTCCATCGTTCTCGCCGAATTACTCCGTAAAAAGAGAGTAAACAGGGGACTATACCAGCAAGCGAATAAATGCGACAACTAAGAACCCATCCCAGTAAAATTTTTCCTCGATTTTAGGGATTATTTTGGCCTAAGGTAATATCAACTTGCGTATATGACCCTAGGGCAAAAGAATCGAAAATCGGCTCGGAAAAGAACCCTAAAATCGACGAAAAATTTTACTGGGATGGGTTCCAAGTTTGAAGTGAGAATGGGATCAAAAAAAACCGCCAAGTGAAATGTTCGCTTGGCGGATCAGAAGCCTGCTAAGTAAGTATTTACTTGCGCAGGTTAAGGCGAGTAATTAAATTTTGATAGCGCTTTGTATCAGTTGAGTTGAGATAGTCGAGCAACTTGCGGCGCTGGCCGACAAGCTTTAGAAGGGCCAATCTTGAGCTATGGTCCTTTGGGGCGAGCTTTAGATGCTCTGTGAGCTCTGCAATCCTTTCTGTGAGGATTGCGATCTGAACATCAGCCGACCCGGTGTCCTTCTCATGAAGTTGGAACTTCTTGGTAATTTCTTCCTTAGTACCTTTATCTAAAGACATTCAAAATATCTCCCGTAGTAGTGAGAGTTAAAAACAGGTAGACAAACTTTAAGTTGTAAAACATTGACTTTATTGTACCTTAACGTCGCAATAGGATCAATCATAAAAACGCTCTGCCTATGATTCTCATGGGAGCTCATAGACGTTTAAAGGAAAAAATGAAGCTTTCAAATCCCCCTTTATCCGTCGTAAAATATATACACCAATCAGGCTTAAATTCCAAGTTTGAGTCTGCCATTCATGAAGATTGACATTTAGGAGAGATCCGCTTAAATTTTTGACCGAATATTATTTATTAGAGGAAAAAATGATCAAAGAAGACTCCTACAGGATCAAATTCGATAAGCTCCAGCCTTGGATCAATGACATTTTCCAAGCAGTGAAGAAAGACCTTAGAAACGACCACTTGCTGAAAACCCCTTCCTTTGTGCAGAAGTATTTTCCCAAGCGTGCTCTCGATAAATTGACGAACGAAGAGTTTGCTGCTGCCTATTTAAAGGAGATTGCAGAAGGGGATGAGGAACTCGGGGAAAAGGTGGTTGCGCGTTGGGTCATGAAGAATGCGGAGCTGTATCAGTTTTTTGCCACTGAACTGAGCAAGGTCAATCCCAAGTTCGATGAGATCGAGAGCCTTCCTCCGGAGGTCAGTTCTTTCCTGCTCAACACTTCTGTCGGCCAGTATGGCGCAGCGCCGACTTATATCTTTTGCGTACTGAATGCCGTCGTGCTTACTGAGGAGCAGCTCAATCGGTTGAGGGAAATGGCGGTCGCAGAAAGCGCGCAGTCTAAAACGCAGGAAGAAAAACGCTCTTTCGATTCCATTGAGTCTGTCCGAGAGCATTATGAGAAAGAAATCCGCAAGCTCACCGAAAAATACGAAAAAAGGATGCAGGGCGTCGAGCGCAAATACGTGCAAGATGTCGAAGGGCTTAAGAAGCAGATTTCCCAACTGCACAAAAAGTTAGGGACCTAAGTTTTGGCGTCTGATGCTAAATTTATGCGCGAGGCGCTTTTGGAGGCAGAGAAGGCCTTTGCAAAAGGAGAAGTTCCCGTGGGCGCTGTCCTTGTTCATCAAGGAGAGATCATTGCCCGGGCGCATAATCTTGTCGAGTCTCTTCGCGATGCGACAGCCCACGCAGAAATGCTCTGTCTTAAAATGGGTGCCGAAGTGCTCGAGAATTGGAGGCTTGTAGGGGCGACTCTATATTGTACGCTCGAACCTTGCCCTATGTGCGCCGGCGCGATGATCCATTCTCGGCTGGAGAGGTTGGTATGGGGAGCTCCCGATTTGAGATGCGGCGCGCACGGAAGCTGGGTCAATATCCTCGATGCGGGACATCCGATCCACCAGCCTCAGGTCGCATCGGGCGTCCTGGCAGAAGAGTGTGGGGTTTTAATGAGAACTTTTTTTAAACAACGACGGATGGAGAAATGCGATGGAGAAGTTGTTCGATGAACTTGTTGAAGGACAGAGAAAGAGACTTTTGAATTTCGCCAGGAAGATCATTCCCTTCGCGACGCCAGACGACATGCTCCAGCCCAATGACTTCCCTGAATTAGAGCAGAACCCCCTATTCCGTTACGAGGAAGGTGTCCTCGAAGGCCTCCTGACCGCCCGCATGGCCTACCTCGCCAAGAAAAAAGAACAGCAGTAGGAAGAGGAGAAAAGGGAAGGGGAGTTAGGACAGGTTTTTCAGAGGAAATTTTAGAAGGGCCTCTATTACACATGTCGGGGACATAAGCACTGCGTGTCCATGTCCCCCGCTGGCCCCCTTGAGCCTCATCTCGCTTTGCCAAACCGTCCTTCGGGCCGGTTCGCTCGCTGCACCTGCTCCCACTGCGAAGCTCGTCGTGCGTGCGCCTCGTCGGGAGGCCGGACGGAGTCCTGGCCTCCCACGCCCCACCAGTAGACCTTTCTAAAGGCCGCTTGTACTTTTGGTCAGGATTTCTGGTTTTTAGTGCTTGCGGCCTCTAGAAAGGTCTATCCTGGTGCGGGCTCTCCTGTGGTGCGATTTTGCTGTGCGATCTGAGGCCGCGGGCTGCTCGTGCGCTCACTTCCCGCCCGGGCTTCGCCTTAATCGGGCGGGTCCCTTCTCGCGTCGACTCGCAGTGCCATTTTCAGATGCAAAGACAAACACTTTTTCTATCGTGTTCGTGTTTTTTAATTGAATAAACAGAAAAAACATTTTAAATGCTCCGCTCATAAACTTGGAATGGTGAAAGCGCTTACCTTTGCATCTGAAAATGGCCCTGCGAGTGACGCGAAGAGGGGCCCCCGCCCCGAGACGAAGTCCGGCGGGGAACTGAGAGCACGAGCAGCCCGCGGCCTCAGATCGCACAGCAAAATCGCACCGCAGGAGAGCCCGCACACGTTAGGGCTAATGGAAGCCGCAAAAATAGAATAATAGTTAAAACACGCACGGCTTCTATTAGGCCTAGCGTGGTGGGGCGTAGGAGGCCAGGACTCCGTCCGGCCTCCCGACGAGGCTGCGGACGCACGAGAAGCGAAGCTTCGCAGTGGGGAGCAGGTGCAGCGAAGCGAACCGGGCCCGAAGGGACGGTTTGGCAAAGCGAGATGAGGCTCAAGGGGGTCAGCGGGGGACATGGACACGCAGTGCTTATGTCTCCGACATGTGTAATAGAGGCCCTTCACACATCTTATCAAAAAAAATGTTCCTATTTTCTCTTCCTTCCTGTTTTCTCTCCCTGTTGTTCCTGTTTTTCTCTCCCTGCTTGTCTTTTAAAGGGAATTGGTGTTAAATTGGCGCTTTCAATCAATTTATAAGGAGTACGATATGAAAAAGCAGGGACATCCTCCATATCAAGAAGTTTTGTTCGTGGATTCTTCAACTGGTTTCCGATTCGTTTGCGGAAGCACTCTGCAACCTAAAGAAAAGGAAGTATACGAAGGCAAAGAATATCCGGTCTACCGCGTGCCCGTTTCTTCTGCTTCCCATCCTTTCTTTACAGGCAGCACGTCCTTTATCGACTCTGAGGGTAGAGTAGACAAGTTTGTCAAGCGCTATGCGAAAAAAGCAGAGCAGCACAAAGAAGAGAAGGAAGAAGCTGAAGAAAAAGCATCCAAAAAAACTGCTGAGAAAAAAGCGAAGAAGAAATCTTCTTAAGGTGTAGATGGACGAGCAGATTCGCAAACTTCTCAAGCGATTTGAGAAGGTAGAAGAGCTATTAGGGCATGCGGATGTGCTCGCCGATCAAAAGCAGTATCGCGAGCTTGCCCAGGAACATTCCTATCTAACGGATATCAAAGAACACTGGCAGCTCTGCGAGCGTCTCGAAAAGCAGCTCAAAGAGAATGAGCAGTTGCTTCGGACGGAAAAAGATCCTGAGTTCATTGAAATCGTCCGCCAGGAAATACCCACACTTCAAGAAGATCTCGCTGCAGCGCGAAAACGCCTCGAAGCTCTTCTCATTCCTCCGGATCCTCGCGATAGCCGCAATATCATCATGGAGATCCGCGCCGGAACCGGCGGCGATGAGGCCGCGATTTTCGTGGGCGACTGCGTGCGCATGTACAAGCAATACGCCGATAAGAAGGGCTGGAAATACGAACTTCTCTCCTGTACCGAATCGGAGATGGGCGGATTTAAGGAATACGTCATGGTGCTCTCCGGCCTTAACGTCAACCGCTTGATGCAGTATGAGGCAGGGACGCATCGCGTTCAGCGCGTTCCCAAAACCGAAGCTCAAGGGCGCGTCCATACATCCGCGATTACCGTCGCCATCTTGCTCGAGCCCGATGAGCAGGAAAAGGTCGTCCTCGACGAACGGGAACTTAAGATCGACACCTACCGAGCCTCGGGCGCCGGCGGCCAGCACGTCAACACGACCGATTCCGCTGTGCGCATCACGCACCTTCCGACGGGGACTGTCGTCTATTGCCAGGAAGAGCGCAGCCAGCACAAAAATAAAGAAAAGGCAATGCGCCTGCTTGTCGCCAAAATTTCAGAAGAAAAGCGCGCCAAGGCTGAGAAGGAGATGGCCTCATTGCGCTCTTCTCAAGTCGGGACCGGTGATCGCTCTGAGCGCATCCGCACCTATAATTTCCCCCAAAACCGGATCACGGACCATCGCATTGATTTGACCCTTTACAAGCTAAATCTCGTCATGGACGGGGATCTCGATGACATCACGGAAGCGCTTGTCGCTTACTTCCACCAGGAAAAACTCGCCTCCATCGGCGGCCAGCCACTATGAAATCGTTAGGCGAGGTCCTTTCAGTTACGGTCAGTTTTTTAAATCAGAAGAATTGCAGCAGGGCCCGCCGTATCGCTGAGGAACTGATCGGACATGTCCTGAAACTCAAACGGCTCGATCTGTACATGCAGTTTGATCGACCGATGATGGAGCCCGAGCTCGAAATTTTGCGCGCGTTGCTAAAGAGAGCCGTAAAAGGAGAGCCTGTCGAGTATATGACCGGCGAGGTTCCCTTTTACCACTGCAGCATCTCGGTATCCCCCGATGTTCTCATCCCTCGGCCGGAAACGGAGATTTTAGTCGATTTGGCCTGTAAGCAGCTCAAAGTACAGTCCTTATCCGGAAAGACGGCCTGGGATCTGTGTACGGGATCGGGTTGCATCGGAATCGCCGTCAAAAAAGCGTGTCCAGATCTTACCGTGGTCTTATCCGACATTTCGGAAAAGGCGCTCGCAGTTGCCACCGCAAATGCAGAAATAAACGATGTCCAGGTCGAGCTTGTGCATGGAGATTTTTTGATTCCTTTTGCCGGCCGCAAAGCGGATGTGGTCTTCTGCAATCCTCCCTATATTTCCCTCAAAGAATATTTAGCACTTGATGGCTCTGTAAAGAATTTTGAGCCGCAATTGGCCCTTTTAGGGGGAGATGATGGCCTGGATTTTTACAGGCGATTGAAAGAGTCCCTGCCGGCTTACTTAATGCCTCAGGCGAAAATATTTTTAGAGATCGGCACGGGACAAGGAAATGCGGTTATGGACCTGTTCTCAGGCCCTGAGTGGAAAGGAGCTAGAGTCGAAAAGGATTGGGCAGGTCATGACCGGTTCTTTTTCCTTGAAATTGAATAAGTTTCTCTCTACACTGTGAAGTCACATTTTTTTAGAGAGATCAGCATTTTAACAAATTGCTCCCTTGCAAAGTAAATTTTTGGCTATATGTTTGGTTCGCTGACAGATAAATTTCAACAGATGTTCTCCGGTTTGACGGGAAAAAAGTCCCTCACCGAAGACAATATTTCCGATGCTGTGCGGCAAGTGAGACTCGCTTTGCTTGACGCCGACGTGAATTATTCCGTCGCGAGCAATTTTGTTAAAAAAGTGAAAGAGAAAGCCCTCGGGGACGCCGTCATCAAATCCGTTTCTCCGGGTCAGCAATTCATTAAACTTTTTCACGAAGAACTCGTCGCGTTGATGGGGACGGAAGAGTCTCCTTTGGAACTCAAAGGAAGACCTACTGTCATCCTCCTTTGCGGACTGCAAGGATCCGGCAAGACGACCCAATGCGCCAAACTCGCTGCCTATCTGCAGAAAAAACATCCGGGAAAGCGCACTTTGCTCGCAGCCTGCGACCTTCAGCGTCCCGCTGCGGTCGAACAGCTCAAGAAGCTCGCCTCTCAAATCGATGTGCCTGTTTTTTCCATCGAGGGGGAGAAAGATCCTGTCCGCGTTGCCAAAGATGCTTTACAAAAGGCACGCAATGAAGGGTATGATACGCTGATCGTCGACACGGCTGGCCGGCTTCATGTCGATGAAGAACTGATGGCCCAGCTCGAACAGATCAAAGCAGTTGTCGAACCCCATGAAATCCTTTTCGTCGCAAGCGCTGCAACCGGTCAGGACGCGGTCAAAACAGCAGTTGAGTTTGATAAGCACGTCCAGATTTCCGGCACGATACTGACTATGCTCGACGGCAGCGCCAGGGCCGGTGCAGCGATCTCGATTCGCGAGGTGACGAGCAAACCGCTGAAATTCGAAGGGATCGGAGAGAAGATCGGCGATATCCAACCGTTCAATCCCCATTCGATGGCCGATCGAATACTCGGCATGGGCGATGTGATCAATCTCGTACGCAAAGCTCAAGAGAATATCGATGAAGAAGAGAGCAAAGCTCTTGAGAAAAAGATTCTTAAAGCCTCATTCACTTACGACGACTATCTGAAGCAGATGGCCATGGTCAAACGGATGGGCTCATTCAAGAGTTTGCTGAAAATGCTTCCGGGCATGTCCAGTCTTGGCGACATGGATTTCGACGAGAAGGAATTTAACAAAATCGAAGCGATGATTACTTCGATGACTCTTCAAGAGAGAATCGAAAAGGTCGAACTCGTTCCCAGCCGGCGCCGGCGCATTGCGCAAGGGAGCGGGACCTCGATCGACGACGTGAACCGCATGGTAAAGGGATTCAAAAAACTCAAAACATTCTGCAAAGGGATGCCCGGCTTAAAAAATCAAATGATGAAAAAGGGCGGAAAGGATCCGTTTGGCGGTAAAATGCCTTTCGATGGCAAAATGCCTTGGGATTCTTAAAAAATGACAATAAATAAGGGAGAAATCAATTTATGGCCTTAAAAATTCGACTGAGACAACAAGGACGCGCAAACCGTCAAACCTACCGTCTTGTCGTCACCGATATCCGCAACCCCCGCGATGGAAAGTACCTCGAGATGATTGGCTGGTACAATCCATTCAGCAACACGACAGATTCTTCCATTAACATTGAACGCATTAACTTCTGGGTTGGCCAGGGAGCGCAAATCACTCCAAGCGCACAAGCTCTGATTTCCCGTATTGCTCCGGATGTGATGAAAGAAATCCGCGCAAAAGAACATGCAAGCCGTATAAAGCAAGCAGCCAAGCGCAGAGCTGGCAAAAAAGCTGCAGAGAAGACGACGACTGTGCAAGCTGCTGCGCCTAAAGCCGCTGCCAAGCCGAAGGCTGCTTCGAAGAAAGCTGCTGCTAAGTAATTAACGATGCAAATCGACATCCTCTCTCTTTTTCCCGAGTACTTTGACGGACCATTCAAAGTCAGTATGCTTAAACGGGCGATCGAGAGGGGATTGATTGAGATCAGACTGACGAATATTCGCGACTTTGGAGAAGGGAAGCACCAAAAGGTCGACGATAGGCCTTACGGCGGGGGAGCAGGCATGGTCCTCATGCCAGGCCCGATCACCCAGGCGATCCGCAGCGTAAAACGGGAAGACTCCCACGTTGTTTATCTGTCTCCCCAAGGTAAACAGCTGAATGCAGCGACTTGTGAAAGGCTGGCAAAGGTCCCTCACCTGATCCTCGTCTGCGGCCATTACGAAGGGCTCGACGAGAGAGTGATTGAAAAGGAGATTGATGAGGAGATCAGCATTGGCGATTATGTGCTGACCAATGGATGTCTCGCTTCGATTGTTTTAGTCGATGCGACAGCGAGGTTTATCCCCGGCGTGCTGGGCCATGAAGAGGCGACGCGGTTCGAGTCGTTCCAGCAAGGTTTATTTGAAGGTCCATCCTATACCCGTCCTGATGAGTTCGAAGGGTTGTGGGTGCCAGAAGTGTTAAGAAGCGGCCATCATGCAGAGATTGAGAAATGGCGCTTGCAGAAAGGGCATGAGAAAACAGAGCGCGTCCGGCCCGATCTGATTAAAAATTGTAAAAATTGAAGAAATTGAGGTTAGAAACATGAAACAATGTCAAGTCATTCAGGAAATCGAAGCAGTCCAGCTTAAACCAAATGTTCCCAAGTTTAATGTCGGCGACACGATTTGCGTCCACCAGCGGATCATTGAAGGCGATAAAGAGCGTATCCAGCAGTTTAACGGCACAGTCATCGCACGCAAAGGCGGCGGACTTTCAGAAACTTTTTCCCTCTATCGCTTCTCTTATGGCTCAGGAGTCGAGAGGGTATTCCTCCTCCACAGCCCAAAAATCGCTAAAATTGAAGTTGTAAGAGCTGGTAAAGTGCGCAAGAGCAAACTTTATTATCTTCGCGGCTCATCCGGTAAAGCCTCTAAAGTTCAAGAGCACATCGGCCCAGTAAAAGAAGCGGCGCGAGGCAATGGCCCTGCAGTAGAAGCAGAGCCTGCGACTTAATTTCCCCCGAATCCCTTTCCTATGGCCATCGCTCGTTTGATGACGTGGTGGCCTGATTTTTTTTTAAGGAGCCAACTGAATGCAAGGCGGCCTTTCGCAAAAGGAACGTAAGCGATTAGAGAAAATGATGCTTTGGGAGACCAAAGCAAAGATGCGTGGGTTCAATTGTGTTGCCGGCGTCGATGAAGCGGGGAGAGGTCCTCTTGCAGGACCCGTTGTTGCCGCGGCCTGCATCCTCCCTGAAGGAACACTCATCGAAGGAGTGAATGACAGCAAAAAGCTTCTTCCTTCGGAGCGGTTTAAAATTTTTCAGCGGATCCTTGCTCTAGCAGAAGTGGATTACGGCATCGGAATTGTCGATGCACTGATCATCGACCAGGTCAATATCCTCCAAGCGACATTCCAGGCAATGATTGCGGCCATCTCCCGCCTTTCGCAAAAGCCGGACTACATTCTCGTCGACGGCAACAAAATGCCCTCGACGCACATCCCCGGAGAAGCCATCGTCAAAGGCGATAGTCTCTCCCGAATCGATCGCCGCCGCTTCGATCATCGCCAAAGAGACCCGCGATCAATTGATGAAGGTTTATCATGAAGAATGGCCGGAGTACGGTTTTAAATCGCATAAAGGGTACGGCACTCAAGAGCACCTGCTTGCCATCCAGAAGTATGGTCCCTGTGCGATCCACCGCATGAGCTTTGAACCGCTTAAATCTCTAAGAGTCCGTTAAAAGTTTCCAAGCGTGCATATCCCTTGACAAACTCAGTTTTTTTAAATTATAAGTTTTACAACTCGATCGAGGTTTTTCATGATAAAAAGCATGACCGCTTACAGCCGGGCCAGCGTTAGCTCGCCGCTTGGGCGTTTGGTTGTCGAGATCCACTCGGTCAACCGCAAAATGCTCGATATGTCGCTCTATTTGCCCAAAGATCTTTTGCGTTTTGATATCGAAGTGCGCAAATGGCTGGGAAAGTTACTCGAGCGCGGCCAGATCACTTTCAGGCTCACACTTCAGAGCGAAGGAGTCGGAGGGAAGCTCTTTTCAAACTCTCTTGCTCAACTCAAAAATTTAAAAGACGGCTGGGAAAAAGTATGTCGCGAACTCGGCTATGATCCTCAAACGATGGTCGACCTTCCCTTTCTCGTGAACCAGCTGCAAGCCACTACGGCCACTGAGTCCAAAGAGGAAGAGGAAGCGATCAAGGCTGCGTTAAAAGAGGTCGTTGAGAGTGCCTTGGCTGATCTGATGCAAATGAAAGAGACGGAAGGTAAGACGCTTGCCATTGACATTCAAAAGCGCCTTAAAATCATTGAAGAGACAGTCGGCGCCGTTGAGCTGAAAAAGAGATGCCGCTTGTCCATTACCGCAATAAATTGATCGAGAGGCTCAAAGACGTCGGGCATCTAAGCGGGGAAGCTGAAGAGAGGATTGCCCGCGAGGTCGCCCTTCTTGCCGAAAAGATGGATGTCACGGAAGAGCTGGTTCGCCTGCGCGCCCATTTCGAGCAATTTCGCCTCCACCTTTTCTCGCCTGAGAAATCAGTGGGGAGAACGCTTGACTTTCTAACTCAAGAGATGCACCGTGAAATTAATACTTTGGGCTCCAAATCCTCCGATAGCGATCTTTCTTTGTATGTGGTGAAGATGAAGAGCGAATTGGATAAAATTCGCGAACAAGTTCAAAATATCGAGTAAAAATGGTGCAAAAACTTTTAGGAAATCTTCCCAAAGGCTTATGTTTTGTCCTCAGCGCGCCCGCAGGCACGGGCAAGACCACCCTTGTACGCATGCTTTCTCAAGAATTTCCTTGTGTTTGTGGAGTATCTCTTGCACGACCCGCCCTCCGCGTCCAGGAGAGGTCGATGGCAAGGATTACTATTTCCTGTCCAAAGAAGAATTTGAAGAAAAAATTCGTCAAGGGGATTTCCTTGAACATGCTGAGGTTTTCGGGTATCATTACGGCACTTCGCGGGCCTTCGTCTTAAAACAGCAGGAGATGGGCAAACACGTCTTCCTCGTGATCGACACCCAAGGCGCGATGCAGCTGAAAATGAAGGCGTTCCCGGCATTGTATATCTTCCTTAGCCCGCCCTCTCTTGAAGAGCTCAAAGAAAGGCTCATCAAGCGGAAGACGGAGAGCCTGGAAGTGATCGAAAAGCGCCTTTCCTGGGCAGACGAGGAGATGGCGATGATGGCGAGCTACGACTATCACATCGTCAATGACAGTTTGAATCAGGCGTATGCGATTCTGCGAAGCATCGTGATCGCCGAAGAGCACCGCGTACAGCACCATTAAACCAAGGAGATCCTCAATGAAAGAGTATACGAACACCAGAGAGCAGTTGACCAACCAAAGCCTCCGAGGATTGTTCAAGAACAATTTCGAACTGGCCAACCAGGCCATCCGGCTCGCGCGCTTCTACATCAAGTCCGGCCACGAAGTGTCGATGGGGAAACTGCTCGATGAGATCAAACGAAATCCCAGCGAACAATACCTCAAAGACCTCCAGAAGATGGAAGAAGAGGACGACGATTATCAATCAGAGAAATAAGAAGCACGATGCATCGTAAAGTTCTGATCACTTCCGCACTCCCTTATGCCAACGGGCCGCTGCACTTCGGTCATATCGCAGGAGCGTATCTCCCCGGCGACTGCTTTGCCCGTTTTGAACGTTTAAAAGGCAATGATGTCCTCTACATCTGCGGCTCGGACGAATATGGGATCGCGATCACACTGAGCGCCGAGCTGGCAGGAAGGACACCCAAAGAGCACGTCGATCTCTTTCATGAGATCAACAAGAACTTCTTTAAACAACTCAATTTCTCCTTCGACCACTTTTCCCGTACGACCTGGCCCGGCCACGTCAAGACGACCCAGCAGTTCTTCAAGGACCTCCTGGCAAATGGCTACATTGAAGAGAAGGTCACCGAGCAGCTCTATTCGGAACAGGACAAAAAGTTCCTCGCGGACCGGTACGTCGTCGGTACCTGCCCCAAATGCGGTTTTGCCGAAGCGAGAGGCGATGAGTGCCAGAAATGCGGCGCGAGTTACGAAGCGACAGACCTGATCAATCCACGCTCAAAATTAACGGGCGCGCCTCTCATCCGCAAGCCGACGAAACATTGGTTTTTGCGTTTTGACCTTTTCAAAGACAAACTCAATGAGTGGATTTCCAAAAAGTCCTGGAAGCCCAATGTCGTCAACTTCGCCAAGGGCTACATCGATGAACTCAAGCCCCGCGCCATCACGCGCGATATGGAGTGGGGGATTCCATTGCCGCTCCCCGGCACAGAAGGAAAAGTCCTCTATGTCTGGTTTGATGCCCCTATTGGTTATATCTCTGCAACGCAGGAATGGGCCCAGCTTCGTGACAAACCCGATGCCTGGAAAGACTACTGGCTCGATCCAAAGACCTATCACGTTCAATTCATTGGAAAGGACAATATTCCCTTCCACGCGGTTTTCTTTCCTGCGATGATCATGGGGCAAAATACTCCCTACAAGCTCGTCGACGATCTCCCAGCCAACGAGTTCTACAATCTCGAAGGGCGCCAATTCAGCAAGTCGGACGGTTGGACGATCGATCTGGAGTCTTTTTTCAAACAGTTCACCGCGGATCAAATCCGCTATGCGATCGCCTCAAACGCCCCCGAAAGCCAGGATTCTGAGTTTTCTTGGAAAGATTTTCAGTCGCGATGCAATAGCGAACTCCTCGGGAAATACGGCAACCTCGTCAATCGCACGCTCGTCTTTGCCCATAACAATTGCGAAAGAAAAATTCCCGAGATCAAGCATCTGCACGAACAGGACCAGCAGTTCCTGGACAAAATCAGACAGCTCGCCAAAGACGCCGAAGAGGCTTATTCCAGCTTCCGCCTGCGCAAGGCTTCACAAGTCGTCATGGAACTGGCGCAGCTTGGCAATGTCTATTTCGATGCCAAGAAGCCCTGGATCGCTAATCGCAGCGCCCTCACGCACCAAGACATGTTCAACGCGATTGGCTGCTGTATCGAGTGTTTAAAAGTGCTTGCGCTCATCTCTTTTCCAATCATTCCGGAGACTGCGGAAAAAGTCTGGAAGATGCTCGGCTTCAAAACACCACTCGCCTCTGCTAAATGGGATGATGTCGTTAACTCTGTCCTGGAATTCGGTCAAGCGTTGCCCGAGCCGCAAATCCTATTTACAAAAATCGAAGATGACGTCATCCAGAAAGAGATCGAAAAACTGCACCAGATGGCCAGCAAGAATAGCGCTCCTGCAGCAGCAGTGCCTATCAAGGAGCAGATCACTATCGATGAGTTCCACAAAGTCGATTTGCGTGTGGCCAAAATCATCGATGTTCAGCGCGTCCCCAAAAGCAAAAAGATGCTCAAATTCACCGTTGATATCGGTTCAGAGCACCGCACCATTCTCTCAAACATCGGGGAGAAGATGGATGATCTCTCCCTTCTCGTAGGCAAAAGCGCAATCGTCGTCGCCAACTTAAAACCGGCCATCCTGATGGGCATCGAAAGCCAGGGGATGATCCTCACGACCAAAACCGCAGACGGTTCCGAAGTTCCTCATCTCTACCACGCCAAACCCGGCTCGCAAGTGAATTGAGGGAATTGCAAATTTTGCAATTCCCGTGACATTCAAACGCGGACCCCTGAAGTGCTGGCTCTGGAAGAAGAATGTGCATTTGAAGTGGACGTAGAGGCTGGCCCATAAACCCTATCTTGGTAGGTATGATAGGCATATAGGACGAGGCGTTCCCCCAAATCATAAAGCAATCCGGCCGCTGCAGCAGATACTGTTCGAACCCCCCAAGCAGAGTACCATTGAAAAGTAGGCATCACAGCGCCAATGCCTGCATAGCCCACCGAGTTTTTAAGAATGGGGATCGCGATCTTGTCAATCGAGGCCATTATCCCCCATTCGTAAGCAATGCCCGAACTATAATATCCGGCAATCGCAGCAACTAGAACGCGGGGCCCCCACTTAAAGAAAAATTGCGATGCTTGAGAAGAAAAATCATCCTTCTCGAAGTATAAAATCTTAGCAACTTCCATAGTCCATCCATTGTATAATGGTTTTTAAGAGACTGCTAAGTTTAGCACTCAAAAAAAAATTGCGATAGCGCTTTTTTTTGAGCCAATCCTAGGGCGTGTCATCGAACTAAGGTTTCGGCGGCACAAACTGGCATACTGCCGCCCTTAGCCCTGTATGCCTTCTTAGAACTTCTTGATTGTGAATGGCGATAGCCAATGCTTTTTTTGTCCCTACAAAGACGACCCGCTTTTTCCCCCGTGTCAGCCCCGTGTAGAGCAAATTGCGGAACAGCATCTTGAAATGGGATGTGTGCACCGGAATGATCACGCAGGGACATTCGCTGCCCTGGTATTTGTGGATCGAGACGGCGTAGGCTAAAATGAGCTCGTCGATCTCAAGGAACTCATAGGGGATAATTCTTCCATCGAAGCTCACTTTCAGAGTTTGCTCTGTAAGATCGATTTCAAGGATCTTGCCGACATCGCCATTGTAAACCTCTTTTTCGTAGTTATTGCGAATCTGCATGACTTTATCCCCAACATGAAAACAGCGCCCTAAACGAAAAAGGGGCGTGGGGGAAGGATTGAGCTGCTGCTGCAAAACTGTATTGAGGTTCTCCGATCCGATCAGCCCACGTTTCATGGGGGAGAGGACCTGGATGTCATCGAAGCGGTGGAAGCGATGAGATTTGGGCAGCCTGTTCGCGACGAGATCGACGATGATTTTGACCACATCCTCGGGGTCTTCCGCCTCGATGAACTGAAAATCCCCCCTTGGGTTGTAGGTAATGTCGGGAAATTCGCCCATGTTGATCCGGTGGGCATTCGTGATGATCATCGAGCCTGCCGCCTGGCGGAAGATTTTTTTCAGCTGCACAACGGCGACCCGCTCCGACTGAATGATATCTTTCAGCACATTACCGGGGCCTACACTTGGGAGCTGATCGATGTCGCCGATAAAAATGGCGCGCGCTTCGGTGGGGATCGCTTTGAGCAGATGGTTCATCAGCTGGGTGTCGATCATACTCGCTTCATCGACGATGATGAGATCGCATACGAGGGGATTGTCCTTGTTGCGTTTGAACTTGCCTGTGGTGAAATCGATTTCCAGCAGGCTGTGGATTGTAAACGCTTTCTTTCCGGTGATTTCGCTCATCCTTTTGGCGGCCCTTCCCGTCGGTGCGGCCAAAATGATCCTGGTAGTGATCTTCTCAGTGATCGATAGGATCGCCTTGGTGATCGTGCTTTTGCCCGTTCCGGGGCCTCCGGTGACGATGAGGAGCTTGTCCTGAACTCCCTGGCCGACGGCAGTCTTTTGTTCGGGGGCGAGTTCGATTTTGAGCTGTTGCTGCACCCACAGGGTCGCCTTGTCGACTTGAACCGGCCGGATACGGCAAGGGGACTGGGTCAGGCGGGCCAGTTCCCTTGCGATTCCAATCTCAGTCAAATAGAGCGGCCTGACCCAGATGGTGTCCTCTTCCCTGACGAGATCTTGATTTTCGACGAGGTCCTGGAGCCTCTTTTCAATCACCTCTTTTTGGGACCTGGAGGATCTCTTCCACTTCCGGGATCAACTCTTTGATCGGATAGCAGACATGTCCATCGTTGCTAAGCTCCCAAAGGGTGTGCTCTATTCCTGCGCCAATCCGGGCAGGAGAGTCGAGGGGGATGCCAAGCCCCTGCGCAATCGAATCCGCCGTCTTGAACCCAATGCCGTGAATCTCCTTGGCGAGCTGGAACGGATTGCTCTGCACCTTCTCGATGCTCTTGTCGCCATATTTCTTGAAAATTTTCTGCGCATAAGAGGGGCTGACTCCGTGCCCGCGGAGAAAGATCATCACATCCCGGATAGAGCGCTGATCCTGCCAGCAGGATTTGATCTTCTCCACGCGCTTCTCCCCAATGCCGCTGATATCCAGCAGCCGGTCAGGCGTCTTATCGATCACCTCGAGAGTGTTCAGCCCAAAGCTTTTGACGATCCTCTCGGCATAGACCGGGCCGATCCCTTTGATCATTCCCGATTCGAGGTATTTTTGGATGCCGAGCAGATCGGTCGGCACCTGCAGCTCAAAAGACTTGACCTCGAACTGCTGGCCATACTCGGGATGGATCTTCCAGATTCCTTTACAGCGGATCGTTTCTCCCGGCTGGACCGAGGGGATGACCCCGACGATGCACGTCAGGTCCTTTTTCTTCGGCTCTTTAAGTCTAGCGACGGTAAACCCCTTTTCGCTGTCGGCAAAAACGATATTCTCAATATATCCGTAAATCTCTTCCATGCATCCCTTCAGTAAATGAGGAGCATAGCTTTCCTTGGACAAATTTCAAAAGTTAAAATTTTTTTATGTCAGAGAATGATGCATAAAGCAATTGCTGGAAAATCGCACCTTGGACTAAGATAATCGCTTCTATTCCGGATTAGCTCAGCGGTAGAGCAGTGGACTGTTAATCCATTGGTCGCAAGTTCGAATCTTGCATCCGGAGTCATTGTCTTACAAGCAGTTAGGTTAAAAACTTAGCTGCTTTTTTTATGCATTCAGACCTGAATGCTGCACTCATGCTGCACTCCACAAAAAAGTATCATCGACGGATAAAGCTTCCGGCTGCTCGGCTCATTAAATTGTCCGATAAGCGATTAATGAAGTCTTACGTACTGTTGTTTCATATCGTGTAATCATAAGACCAAATGTCTTGTGTTGAATCCAAATTTAATATATTAAACGTTGGAGAATCATGGCCACGATAAACAAAAGACAGGACCAAGATGGCAACACCCGGTATCAAGTGATCATCAGACTTAAAGGACATCCTACGCAAACCGCTACCTTTGCTCGCATTACCGATGCAAAGAAATGGGCGCAGCATACGGAAGCTGCCATTCGTGAAGGACGCCATTTTAAGACCTCTGAGGCAAAAAAACATACGCTCGGCGACATGATCGCGCGCTACATCGAGCTATTCAATCCCCCTGACTATAAAAAGGCTCAACTGCAGTGGTGGAAGAGAAAATTAGGAAGCAATCTGCTTTGCGACATCACGCCTGCGATGATTGCAAGCGGCAGGGATGAGCTCTTACAGGGAATGACCAAGCGAGGTAGGCCAAGAAGCCCTGCGACGGCGGTAAGGTATCTTTGCGCTATCGGCAGTGTTTTTTCGACAGGAATCAAGGAGTTTGGCTGGTTGGAGTCTTCTCCTGTCAGCAAAATTACAAAGCCAAGGGAACCCACAGGTAGGGTCCGGTTTTTAAGCGATGACGAGCGCGAAAGGCTGCTCAATGCTTGCAAGGCCAGCTATAGCCCCTTTCTCTTCATCGTGGTCGTGCTGGCGATCAGCACCGGAATGCGTCAAAGCGAGATCATGAATTTAACCTGGCAGCAAATCGACCTCCAGCGAAAGCAGATTATTCTAGAAAAAACGAAAAACAAAACCTGCCGGACGATCCCCTCTCGCTAGCCTTGCGTTAGATCTTCTGGGGCAACACCTGCAAGAGCGCCAATTACACCATAACCTGCTATTCCCGGGGAAAGTCCCGGGCAAACCCATGGATCTGCGCAAGGCCTGGATTTCCGCCCTGAAACAAGCCGGGATCAAAGATTTCCGGTTTCACGACCTGAGGCACTCGGCCGCTTCCTACATGGCAATGTCCGGTTCTAGCCTTGTCGAGATCGGAATTTTACTAGGCCATAAACATTTGGAAGTCTCGAGGCGATATTCCCATCTAACGCAGAAGCACATTTCCAAGGTTGTAGAACGAATGAATGAGGAGATTTTTGGATGAAAACGGTTAAAAGAAAAATCTGCAAAAAGGGGTAATCCCGGCTTATTGGAAAGGGGAGCGCGTGGCGCTAATACCGCAGTCCATCCTGAGGCCAAGCCTGGTGAATATGTCATTGAGGAGGTCGAGGTTCCAATTGACGACCCATTCCCAAGAATCATTGATCCCAATGAGACGCCGCTTTCAGAAATTAAGGAAATCTGTGAATTTAATGATGTTGCCTTTTTGTTGGGTCACCGGGATTGATCTAAGAGATCTGGAGGCCATCAAAATCACTGGAGATACTCTTCTTCAAGTGGCCATCGAATATTTTGTCGTATTTGGCACGGCAGGGACAACCTCGGCCCAGTATCGGAGGATGTTCGACGATTTAGCTCGGGAGGGCGTCATTGATCCGCAGGTTTCAGTAGATCGCTATTTACAAAGTACAGATGCAGTTGAGGAGACTGCTCGCAACTTTTCATGTCTTGAGAGCCGTAGCGACGAGCACTACAATTACAATGACAAGATCTATAACATGCTAAGGTCGTTTCATGCATATCTAAAAAATCCGAATGGCCCGGGCATAAAAATGGCAACAAAGGGGAACCAGCACTATCGCGCCAAGAGAAATAACCGTCTTACAGAAGAAGAAGCTAAAGTCTTCTTTCCTGCCTTAAAAGATGTTAATCCTACCCATGAGCTCATAGCTCGGGTTTTATGGTGGTTCAATCGCCAAATTTGTGATCATCCGGATGCGCCTATCATCCATTTGGAATCGGTCCTGCTCATGCAGCCTTCAGATATTGGTCCCGATTCATTAGAAGACATTAGAGAGACCCTTCCCGACAATGTCGGTGGAAATTCCGTTTGTGTGCGCTCGCGCGCTTTCCCTGGGTCCAAGATGGTTTGTTACTATGTCCCTGGGACAATGTATGCCGAGCTTTCCGCGCTTGCTCGCGATACGGATCTCTTCATTTTTAGAAACAAATCCGGGGCTCCTATAGATGCACGATTAGTGAGAAGGAGTTTCAGAAAAGCGTGCAAGAAAGCTAATCTTAGAAATATTACCCCGAGTCAATTGCGTTAACATGTCCGATAAGCGCATCTAGTGTAATCAATAATATTGCTCCACATATAAGCAAAGTAAATGACGAAAAGTCATAATAACTTGGAGCAAGCATGTCTACAGCCCTCAATCATCAAAAAAGCTTCCTTACCCTCAAGCAATGGCTCGACAAATATAAGGCCATTCCAGAAGGGGGCATACGCCATCTCATTTTCACCAATAAAGACAATTTCAACGGTCGAGTTGTTAAAAAACTGGGTCGGAAAATTCTTTTAGACGAACAGGCTTTCCTGTCTTACATAGACGACCACTCTAAAGCTTAAGGTACTATGGCCATTGAAATGATCAATAATGAGCCAAAGCGTCGGCCGGTTCATAGTATGGATCCATACCTTCCGGAGCCTTTAGCCTGTCTTGAAAATGACAGAATTTGGGTGTGTTTTTGCCCTCATTCCGCAAAGCGATGGTAAAATCAAAAAGCTTCCCATCGATCCTCATACCGGCCTTGCAGCCAAAATTAATGATCGTGGCACTTGGGGAAGTTTCAAAGAGGCAAAAGAGGCATTGAGGCGTCTGGCGGATGACCCCGGTGCTAAATATAAGCCTCGTCTACTTGGATTCGCTGTACCTCCGGAAACCGGACTTGTATTCATAGATCTCGATCATATCATCGACAGGGATACGGGCATAATGTAGCCGCCGCCCTTGAAATCGTAGAACAAGTGAACTGCTGTGTCGGATCCCAGTCAGTCACGCACAGGATTACACATTTATGCAAAGGGCCATAAAATCTCAAATGCCTGCCGTTCAGAGTTCCTGGAAGTCTATGATCACGGCCGTTTTGCTTGCATCACAAACGATCCCTATGGTGAAATTCGGCCGCTTCGGGAAGCAACCGCCGAAATCACCGAGATTTGCGATCAATATTTTCGAAAATCATCCCACCAAATTCTTCGTCGAGAAGAACCATCTCAGCAATCCTGGAAGACGAGCTCATTGTCAAAATAGCTTCCGCGGCTAAAAATGGTAGTAAGTTCAAGTTGCTCTATAACGATGGAAGTACTGCGGAATATGGAGGCGACGAATCCGCGGCCGACCAAGCCCTGATGAATCTTTTAGTCTTTTATACGAGAAACGAAGATCAGCTTGAACGCCTTTTTCCAGCTCAGCTCTTGGACAACGAAGCAAATGGGGGAATAGGCCTGACTATCGCAAAAGAACGATCACAGCTGCATTGGCTTTCGTCGCAGATCGTATCAAATGCAGGCGACCTCATCACCTGATCGCACGGAATGCTATCTACCTGGAAATTTCCGCGACCGCCACTGATGAGGCAGAGGGGATTCTTCTAAAACCCGATACGGGTATTTTTCGAAAGAGGGGTAAGGCTCGTCCGCGCGGTGCCCGCTGCCACAAAGCCCTCAGATTCATCGATTTCAAGATCTGAGAATGCCTACATAATCACGGACGTCAATTTTACTTATCTCACCGAATTGCTCACGCAAAAAGCCCTTTGGACAACGATGAACAGCAAAGGAAAGAAAAAAGACATCGACTGTCCCGAAAAGATCTCGAAAACTCTGATTGCGCGTGGACAATGCGGAGATTGCCGGTTCTCCCGCGGTCTCATTAGCTCCACGCTTCGAACAGATGGATCAATCATCGACCG
>CAWESW010000036.1:0-12229 GCA_963811735.1 uncultured Verrucomicrobiae bacterium
TCGGCGATCTTTCGGGAAAACAGCCGCAGCTTTTCTGGACAGCTATTGATGGAAGACAATGGTCGGATATCGATCCGACTTGTACGGAATTGCGATTTCAGGGCAACAGCACTAGGCTCAACCTGGTCACTCATCCATGGGCACACCCGCATGCTCTGCTCGGCGATGATGTTAAATTCGACGTCAATATGGGCATCTTCCCCGAAATCGGCCTTCAACCCTATAAAGACTTGGGAGCGGTTGCTTTTAATGGCTTGAGCCCTATGGAAGTGTATACTCATGGAACTCGTGAAAACATGCGCTATTCACCGGACAACGCCCATTTCCAAATTATTCCGGGTTCACCCTTTGCTATCTGCTGGACGGTAGCCCAAAAAGACGATCGGGCTGCCATTACAAAAATGCTAGTGATTTTCGATTATAATCATCCGATTAGCAAATCTTTGATCGCATCCACTCGAGACTGCGATTGCCTCGCCACCCATTTAAAGCGATTGGAAGGGGTAAAAGACGGGATTCAACAGACTTTTGCTAATGTGATCCATCTGTTTGAACAAGAAGATCCTGCCGCTATGGAAGAATTCAAAAAACTGCCACCGGCTTTTCAATATGGAATCTTCAAAGCAACCTGGATTCATTTCGGCTCTCCAACGGGAATCCACGGCGATTTTGGCGCGGCCTCTTTTAACGCGGATCCCTCCTTAAAACAAGAGTTCCGTTGCAATGGCCAACAGCGCGCTGCTGTCATTCGTGCGTTCGCTGATCACTTGCAGAATCTCTTGTTGGACTCCCATATCGATCTGACACAGAACTCTCAAACCCTCATCAAAGGGGATAATGTCCTCAGAATGATGGAATGCGCCCAGCTCTTTAAAATGGATCGAAAAGAAGAAGGGATGAAGCTGTTTGAACAATTTTCTAAAGAAGAAAAAGAAGCTGTCTACCTTGCCTATTGGGAGATGAGAGGTTGTCCTCGAGGCGATTCCGATTACGGCACAAAGTACTTTTTGAATCCTTCCACTTATCATGTGTATCAAGCAGAAGCATTATTTCTGGCTGCCTCGCGCATAACACCCCGCTTTGAACAGGCTGTTGAAGAAACGCAAGCGCCTGAAGTAGAGAGACCGGGTGAAAAAGGAAAAGAGAAAGAAGAACTTCCTGAATTAGAGAAAGAAGAACTTCCTGAATTAGAGAAAGAAGAACTTCCTGTATTAGAGAAAGGAGAAAAGGAAGAACCGATTGAAGTAGAGAAATCGGATGACTTTGCCTCCACCTCTTCCTCCATCAGCATGAGTCCTCAAGAGGTCCTAGAGTCCATTATGACCATGGCTTTCGATGGCAATTTCTCTCCATCGAAAAGCATACAGCTCTTAGAAAATCTTCCCAAAGAAATACAGAACACTATCTTTGGAAAGGTTTATGAACGCTCCCAAGATCCTCACAAGGGAGGCCCAAACTGGGGTGAACTCCACGTTGCTGACGATCTAAACGTTCTCTTAGACGCGCTCTCAGAGGTGCTGGGCTCGTAGTAGGCTGTTTAAACCTCTTCGAAAACGAGCACCGAAAGGGGCGGCATGGCCATGCGGAAATGGGTCGGCACCCCCTTCTCATTTCTCAGGATGTACGCCCAATCGTTTCTAAAATTCCCGGTTCCTCCGTATTGCATAGCATCTGAATTGAAGATCTGCCTTGCCCCTTTGATTCGACCCAGATCAGGGTCTTCCTGCAGGGAGGGCAGCGGAAAGTCGTATTCGCGATAGCCGAATGTGGAGAAATTATAAAAAACGGCAAGCCTGCCTCCTTCGTAGTCCAAACGGTGGAAACCGATGACATTATTCTCTGCGTTATTTGAAATCGGCTTATAGCCCCAATCAGCGTGCTTCCAAAAGGCAGGTTTGGAGCAATAGAAGCGGTTCAAATCTCCAACGTAATCCAAAAGGTCCAAGTGCCATCGAGAATCTGGATTGTCCCGGTCAAGTAGATGCCATTCCACAGCTCCTTCTTGTGTATGCAGACGTCCATTCCAGGCCCATCTTTGCCCGAGCTCATCGCCCATGTGGATCATATGGCCCGCCCCAGGGGCTAAAAGGTGCCAGGCATGAAATAAACGCATGTCGGCAAACCTTCTCCAGGGATCCATTGTAGGCATCGAAGCAAAGAGCGTCGAATGGTGGTGGGTGGCGCCGGCAGCATCGTCATCATGGGAATTAGCCAGCATCCAACGCTCATGCCCCCCAGTATCGTTTAAAATCGCCATCATCTTACCAAAATGATGCTCGCTCTTGCCGCGCTCGTCATCAGGCGTCTTGAAGTAGTTGCGCGTCCGCCATTGTAAATATACACCCACTTTGACATCGAAACCGACCCCTTCTTCCTTGACCGGCCTGCTCACATTGGGAAAGCCGTCGGTATCCTCGGCGATCATGAGCACCCCAGGATAGCGCTCATGGGCAATGCGATTGAGCTCTTTCAAGAAACCGACTGCGTGCTGTTTGACCTGGCCGTCCCGCTTTAGCATCGGTCCGACGGCGTCAACGCGAAGACCATCCACATGGGTCATTTCAAGCCAATAAAGAGCACTTGCTAAAAGCAGCCTCCGCGTTTCTTCTTTGTCATAGTCAAGATACAGAGTCTCCCACGGAGATCGTTCCCCGGCAAAGAGGTTTGTCCCGTCATACATGTGCAGCGATTCCGATAGATCCCCATTGTGTTCGTCTTTAAAATGTGTAGGGATCCAGTCGAGGATCACCCCAATTCCATTCTGATGGCAAAGGTCGACGAGGAATTTGAAATCATCAGGACCTCCCATTCTACGGTTTGGAGCCAGAAAGTGAGCAGGCTGATAGCCCCACGAGTAGTCGTGCTTGTGATCGAGGACGGCATAAAGTTCGATGTGAGTGAAGGGAAAGCGCTTGTGATATTCGACGATCTCATGGGCAAGCTCGCGAAAGTTGAGCACTCTGCCATTGTGTTTTTTCCACAATTCGGCGCTTAACTCATAAATCGAAAGGGGCTTGCTTAAAGGGTTGCTTGCAGCTCGCATTTTCATCCATTCGCGATCATTCCATGCGTAGGAATCCATCTTGCAGACAACGGACTCGGCGATCCCATTGTTTTCCATGACAGCCAGGCCAAAAGGATCTGTGCGGCAATGCCAATTCCTCTCGGAATCGAGGATCCGATAACGATAAGTCCTTCCGACATGTGCATGCTCCGTGAAAACTTCCCATACGCCCAAATGGTTGCGTTTCATTGGAATGCTATGTTCCTCATTTCCATAGGCGGTCAGCACGAGATGCACCTCGAAGGCATTTGGCGCAAAGACTTGAAAAGATGTTCCGGCGGGAATCGAATGAGCGCCACGCCATTGGTACAGATGACAATCCTCAAGGTCCAAAAGAGCTCTTCGGCCCGCTGCTTCTTCGAACTCCAGAGCACGTGCCTTCGCATCAAGAGACATACTGCTGAGGATTGCCTTCCTTTGTTGAGGGCTCAATGACGGGGAAACCAAAGAGAACCGTTCAAACTCTTCCAGATCACTCACTTCCTGCAAGCTTGTCAATGTTTCTTCATGTTCCTTAATGTATTCCTCGAGCAGGCAAGTTTCTTTGCTCTCGGGATTTCGCAGAGTGGTGAGAAGCTTGGGATTTCCCATCAGCTGCTTTTGTCCCCAGCGTTGTTCCATTTTTCGAGAGGGGGAGAAAGCGTAGATATCTCCATGCATCCGCCACTGCAGATGGATGGGAAGGCAGGAAATGACATCCCGAACCTCGGCAAAATTGGAAAAGGGGTTTTGCAATTTCAGCGATAATTCCTGCAATCTCTGCAAGGAGTCCCTTTGCCTTTCGATCGCGCACAGATTCTCATAATAATGCAGGGCTTGGCCGCAAAGGCTTTTCCCACAAGTAAATAGCAATGGAGATCGGATTATGTCTAATAGAGCAATCTGCGTGGATAGCTTGTCCTTGCCGAAACCAGGCTTATCGGGCGCTCCAAAATGCACCCAGACTGCCCAGTAAAACAACTCTTGGACATCTCTTGGCAAAAGGCAGAACGCGGCTTGGCGAGGATGATCGGATTGCTCAGTCTGTAGAATGTGGAGAAACGCTCTGAGCTTCTCTGTCTTTTCTTCCAAAGCCTTGACATTTGAGCTTGGAACATTCGGCCTCAAAATTTGGGAGACAATTTTTTGATGCCGCACGTCAGCAATAGCGTGTACCAAATAGGACCGTTCCGATTCCACCTGAGAGGGAAATGAACCGGGGAAACCTCTTTCCAGAACTGCAAGGCGCTGTACCTTCGGATCATTCAGTTTCAAGCCCCAGTTCCGCACACTCATCACATGATTTGCAGATGTAGCTGTTACCATAAATCCATCCTTGAAAAAAAAGATATGACAACAGTGTAGGTATTAAACTAAAAAATTGTAAACAGGGATTTTTTCTTTCCTAAAAATTTGCAGAGCAGTAAAACAGAGTGTTCTTAAAAAGATTTGTTTTGAGGTGAGAATGTACAAGGCAATTGTGAGGAAGGCTCTGACTCTCTTTCTTTTTATTGCTGCTTCTCAGTCTTTCGCGGACATCCTCGACTCCCGCGTTTCTGCTCTTGAATCGCGCATGACGGCGATTAAAAACGATACCGTCAAAAAAACGACGGGCGCAAAGATGGCCTCTGCAAGTCCCCTCATCGACGGTTATGGCTTTTTTGCTACTGCAGACTTGTTAATCTGGCACCTCAAGGAAGGCGGCTCAGACTATGCGATCTCTTCCAAGGGGCCATTAAACCAAAACTTACTTCCCGGTCGAGGAAAGGCAGAGCATTCCCACTTCGATTGGGATTTTGGGTTTAGAACGGGTGTCGGTTACAACTTAGAGCACGACGCCTGGGATTGGTATTTGAACTTCACTTGGTTCCAAGCGGACGCTTCCGATTCGGTATGCCGGCCTAAAAACGGAGGCCTTTTGCCGCAAAAAGGGTTTTCGGTGATCGAGAGCGCGAAGAAGATCAGGAGCCATTGGAACGTCCACTATTACGTCTTGGATTTCGAATTGGGCAGGCGCTATTTCGTTAGCAAATTTCTCGCTTTTCGACCGCAATTCGGCATAGAGAGCGCCTGGATCTGCCAGCGAAGGCGTTATATGTTCCGACAGGATTTGGATCCAAGTACCGGCATCACCGGCCAGAACATCTACGGAAAGAACAATTTCTGGGGCATCGGGCCTAGGGCCGGAGTGGAAGGAACCTGGTACTTTGACCGCCATTTCAGCCTGATGGCAGCAGTGAACGGCGCACTACAATGGGGGTGCTTTGACGACCATCTGAAAGAAACGGAACTGACATCCGGGGGAAAGGTGAGGTTCGTCGACGTCGACGGCGATTTCCACACGCTGGTCCCCAACGTCCAAATGGCATTAGGGTTTAGCTGGGCCTCCCCGATCAACGAAGGCAAGAACCAATTGGGGATCCGCTTAAGCTATGAATTCCAATACTGGTGGCGCCAAAACCAGTTTTTGAACGAGCAGCAATTCAACGCAACGAATTTCCAGCATGAATCGATGGACTTAACTTTGAATGGCGCGACGCTGGACGTCAGGTTCGATTTTTAATTGTAAGAGTCTGTCGTTGAATTAATTCAACGACAGACTCCTAGAAGGCTATATGAAAAAAGATTGGAACTGTTTTCTCGTACTGCTGGCCCTCCCCGGCGCAATTGCCGCAGCAGAATTGCCCATGGATGCAGAGCGAGCGTCTGCCGATCCAAAAGCACCGGATGTTGCAATTTTCGATAAGTCCCTAGCCGAGGGCGCTATTTCCGAGAAGGAACAGGGAAAAAAGGCAGCTAAATCTCAGCAAGCCGAGTCCAATACCCAGATTAATGCACGCGTCTCCATATTGGAAGCGCAGATGAGCGAGGTCTGCATGCACTCGGTGCATGGCAACTACGGGGCAAGAACGGCCTCCGCCTCACCTCCGATTTTAGGCGAAAACTGGTTTTTCAATGGGGAAATGCTCTGGTGGCATGCCAGCGAGGGAGGAACAGACTACGCCCAGCTTTTTTATGGACACCCCGGGGCCACGCCGACAGATCCCGTTTATAACCGCAGACTTAAATTCAAATGGGACTTTGGTTTCCGCGCCGGAATTGGCACGACATTCAACCATGACAAATGGGACCTGTTTCTCAACTTCACTTGGTTCAGAGCGAAAAACTCCGCCGCCACCTCTTTGCACGGCGGCATGTTCATCGCCCCTCTAATTCCGGCCCCTCTTGTCAACGCGTCCCAAGTCAATGCCCATTGGAAGATCCATTTTTACACCCTGGATCTGGACCTGGGAAGAAACTACTTTATCAGCCCAAGGGTCGCCTTCCACCCTTATGTGGGACTAAAGACAGCGTGGATCTCCCAGCATGTCAGGACAAGCAGCAACGTCTTCTTTCCGATTGTAGAGAACTTAAAAGCGAAAGACAGAAATGGATTTTGGGGGATCGGTCCTCAGCTCGGCATCGAAGGAAAATGGTTCCTGGAATACGGATTTAATCTCTTTGCTTCCGGAGGGGGATCCATCCTGTGGGGAGATTTTGATGTCACTCATAAGGAAGCCAGCCCTGCCCTTTTGACCCTGAGAGAAAAAATCAATCTCGACATCCATGATGTCGTTCCGATGGCACAATTCCAAATTGGGATCGGCTACGAGACAAATGTGTACCATAACACCTACCGCATCGAGATCAGCGCAAGGTATGAAAACCAGTATTGGTGGAGCCAAAATCAGATGCCCTACTTCGCCGCTTTTCTCCCTGAACGATTCCAGCGCTATTCGGAAGACTTGAGTTTGCAAGGACTCACTGTGGATGCGAGATTTGACTTTTAGAGGTAAAAATGAACCGGACATTGTTTCACATCCTGCCTATTGCCCTTTTAGCCTCGATCCAGGGATATTGCGAAAGTAATCTTGATAAGCGGATCGGCAAGCTGGAAACAGACATGAAAAAAATCAGCGCTGTGAACGAGTATGGCCATTTAGGTCCCAGGACAGCATCCGCTAATCCGCAAATCGATGGCTTCGGTTTTTTTGCAACCGCCGACTTTCTATGGTGGAAGCTGTATGAGGGCGGGACAGACTACCTTTTCAAGGCTAAAAACGATCGCGGAATCTTTCCCGTCAAAGGTAATATCAAGCATTTTAACTTTGAATGGGAGCCGGGTTTTAAGGTCGGCCTCGGCTATCTTTTCGAACACGACGGATGGGAAGCCAATATCGAATTTACCTATTTCAAAACCCATGCGCGCAGCTCAGCAAGCTCCCACTCACCCGATCTCTTTCCCCTGGCAGGCAACCCCGTGTTGAATTTCACAAAGGCAAAAGGGCATTGGCATGTCAATTTTTACGATATCGATTTCGTGCTGGGAAGAAATTACTTTGTCAGCAAGTTTTTATCGCTCTGCCCTTTTTTCGGACTTGCTTCCGCATGGATTGATCAGCACCGGCGGATTCATTTCATCGCAGAGGGGGGCGATCGCATTGTTCTGAAAAACAAAAACGATTTTTGGGGCATAGGGCCTCGCCTTGGACTTGATGCGCAGTTTGCATTCTGCGAACACTATAGCTGTTATGGGAATATCTCAGGCAATCTGCTGTGGGGAGACTTCCACGTCAACGAGTTTGACAAGGACAACACAACAAACATCGAGTTCCACGATCTGCATTATAATCTGCACCGCATGGTCCCGAACGTCGCTTTCGGACTCGGACTTGCCTATGAGACCACTTTTGCCCAGAACTGCTATCACCTGTTGATCAAGTGCGGCTACGAGAACCAGTACTGGTGGAGGCAGAACCAGCTCCCAATCCCCGATGTCAATTCACTCGAGTTCCGCCGAGCCTCTCAAGACCTTAGCATGCAGGGATTGACCGTCGAATTCCGCCTGGATTTTTAGGGAGCACGCTAGCCCAAACACCGAAATCTTAACGGAACGCTCCCTGGGAGCGCACTGTAAACGCTTCCAAAAATGCAATATTTTTCTGATATTTACGTATTTCCCTTTTCTAACTAACCTTTTGATTCTTAAAAAATCAAGAGAACCGCAATGACTGAGCCTTTATCGCGTAAAGAAGGTCACTCTAAGGCCGCCTCATCAAATCCAGAGGAAAACCCTCCTTCGATCCAGCTCCTGCCGGATGAATTGCTAGTGGAAATTTTCGCCAACTTGAGTGCGCCGGATGCATTAAAGAGCAGCCTTGTCTGTTGGCAATGGAATACGGTACTCAATGATATGGATCTTTGGAAATTCTTTTTAAAACGCGATTTAAGATGCGATTTTGTCTCTTTAAATACAGAACGCGACCCTAAAGAGGTTTACCGCAGCAAACATCCCTCCTATCTCAACCTCTCCAAAGGAGTCTATTCGACGAGGGAGATCAGCGTCGGCAGCAGCTGCTGTGTGGATTGCGTTCAAATCAAAGAGCAGGACGTTTTTGTAGCCTATCGTCTAGCTCGTAAAATCGAAGTCTGGGACTTAAAAAGCGGCAGCTATAAAAATGCGCTTGCAGACGAACAGGAATTGATCTCGCGCGGCACGGGCATGTTTGCAACTCTTATCCCCACAGATGAAGGTAAGCTTATCTCAGGACTTGGAGATTCGTTTGAGAACACTAAGATCGCGGTCTGGGATTTAGCAACGAATGCCTGCATGAAGATCTTTTTAGGCAAACCCGATCATATCTTCTTAAAAAAGGGAAGACTGATCGCGCATAACTGGGATGGCAACATCGAGATCTGGAATTTAGAAAGCGACAATTGTGAAAAGAGCATTGATAGAACTCGGGAAGCGCCGCCTGACTGCTGTATCCTCTCAAAGGATGGAAAAAAGCTTTTCTATGGCGTCCGTACGAACATCGAGATCTGGGATTTAGAGAGCGGCGCTTGTGCAACGACCCTTCGAGGGCATCAAGGAACTGTGATCTCGCTGGCTTTCACAGAAGAAGGAAAACTCATCTCAGGATCGGATGTCATCAGTCCCTGCATTGGCGGAGAGATCAGGATCTGGAATTTGGAAAACAGCGAGTGTGAACAAACCCTTCAAGGCCATGATGATGCCATTATTTCCCTTATTCCCACAAAAAACAGAAAGCTCATCTCTGGATCTAGTAAAGGTGAAATCAAAGTGTGGAATTTACAAAACGGCGAGTGCCAAACGACTTTTAAAATCGGTATAGAAAAAATGGATTCGCTTACTTTTACGGAAGAGGGGGAGCTTGTCATGGTCATCTCCAAAGGATTTAGTATGCGTCCCCATCTCAGAATCTTGGATTTTACTGCTTCCAGGGAGACGATCTTCCAGGAACTGGCCGGAATATTTGACAGGTGTCCGGAGACACCTTCCATTCCCTACCCATTTTCAACTCCGTCAGAGGCTTTTCAAAATTACAAAACCGCGATGCAGAGATTCTCGAGGATGCCGGCAGAAGACCGGGAGAAAATCTATGCGGAACTTCACGAATTATTGAAATCTTCCTCTAGTGGCTATTCCGGCTCTGCAGAACAAGCTTTCCATGATCTAAACAATCAAACTGCATCCCCGCAGCTAAAGGCCCAGGCGATTAATAAGTACTTAAACTTTTTAAAACCACGAGAGTCAAAATGAAAACGCAACGGATCACAGGGGGAGCAGATCATCGTCCTGGCCAATCAAATTTAGTAGAAGACGTTTCATTGTTCCAGCATCTTCCGACTGAATTAGCCTTACACGTTTTTGCCCAATTGGGAATGCCTGATGCGTTGAATTGCAGCGCTGTCTGCAGGGAATGGTATACGCTCGCCAACGATAATTCTCTGTGGAAATACTTTTTAAAACGCGATTTAGGCTGCGATTTCTACCCTTTAAAAACAGAATGTCATCCTAAAGAGCTCTATCGGAGCAAATATCCCTCTTATGTCAATCTCTCAAGAGGGATCTATTCCGTGCGAGAGATCGTCTTGGGGCGTAGTGCGTACCCTGATTGTGTTCGTCTCCAAGATCGCGAAGCTTTTTTAGGCTATGGTCAATCTCGTCGAATCGACATCTGGGATTTAAGAAGCCGCACCTGCAAAAAAACGCTTACGGATGATCGTGAATTGATCTCGCACGACTGTGGAAAAATTTTCTCTCTTATACCTACAAATAAGGGAAAACTCATCTCATGTCATGGGGATTTGTTTGAGAGTAAGCAGATTGCGATCTGGGATTTAGAAATAGACGTCTGCATCTTGACGATTCCGTGCAGTTCCGATCAAGCTTTTTTAATGGGTGATAAGCTCGTCTCCCATAGCAGTAACGGCGACTTCCAGATCTGGGATTTGGAAAGCGGCATTTGCGAAAAGACAGTTGAAAGAACAGGAGTACAGCCCATTCGCTGTTCTATCCCCTCGCAAGATGAAAAAAAACTCATCTATGGAACCTATGCCGAGATCGAAATCTGGGATTTAGAAAGCGGCATTTGCAAAGCTCCTCTGCTAGGGCATACGAGCGCTGCGACCACTTTTATTCTCACAGAAGACGGCAAGCTGATTTCAGGAGAAACTTTTCACGACCATCCCGACTATACTCCCGACGGAGGTGTGATCAGGATCTGGAATTTGGAAAGCGGCGTTTGTGAAATGACTCTTCGAGGGCTTGAAGGCGCCGTTGCCTCTCTTGTTCTCACAAAAACAGGAAAGCTCATCTCAGTGTCTCATACAGGCCAGCTCAAGATTTGGAATTTGAAAAGCGGCGATTGCGAAACGACCTATAGAATAGGCATGACTCTAATCAGTGCCTGGGGAAAGGATTCTCTCACCTTCACTGAGGAGGGTGAATTGATCGTAAAACTTCCTGGATTTTCTATTTGCCCGCATTTCAAGATCCTGGATTTTAGCGCTTCAAGGACAGAAATCTTTGAGGAGCTTGCTGAAATATTTGATGAGTGTCCAAAAATTGTTCAACATCGCTGCCACTGTTTCTCCATGTCCAAAAAATTAGAGAAATACGAGTTAGCGATGCAAAGATTTTCAAGGATGCCGGACAAAGACCGAGAGAAAATCTATGCTGAGCTCTATGAAATATTGATCCCTTTCTCTAAAGACTCTCCGGGCTGGGCTGAGCATGCTTTTCATGATCAGAACGATGAAACGTCTTCTCCGCAGCAAAAAGCCGAGGCGATTAGGAAATTCATAGCAAAATTAGAACATAGTAAATTTTTAGATTAAATGCCGAAAATCAGAATTAATCAATCATTTCAGGCATTTACTTATTAACACTTTCTCATTACACTTCTGTTTTTTAAAAGCAAGAGAACTATTATGAGCATGCTTACCATTGCAAGAAAATTATTTCAAAGCGACGGCACATCAAATACGGAAAACCTTCCACCGATCCAGCTTCTTCCTGCGGAATTAGCGTTAGGCATTTTTGCCCACTTGGGAGCGAGCGATGCGTTGACTTGCAGCACGGTCTGTAGGCAATGGCAAACGCTCGCCAGCGATGATTCTCTGTGGAAACATTTTTTAAAGCGCGATTTCAGGTGCGAGGACACGTCTTTTGAAACAGAAAGTTCCCCTCAAGAGCTCTATCGAAAAAAACATCTCTCGAACCTCATCCTCAATATAAACCTCATCTATGGAATCTGTTCAGAGAGAGAGCACAAGGTAGGTAGTGCGATTTATCCCGATTGTGTCCGCATTCAAGGTCGGGAAGCCTTTTTAAGCTATGAGCGCAGTATCGAAATCTGGGATATCAAAAGCAGAGCCTGCAAAAAAACTCTCACTGATGTGCAGGGAAAGATCTCACCCGACTCTGAGAAGTTTGTGACCCTTATTCCCACAAGTGAAGGGAAGTTCATCTCAGGAATTCAACATTCGCATGAGGGGCCCAAGATCGCAATCTGGGATTTAGAAACAGGCGCCTGCACAATGACTATTCCGGCCAACCACGATCATGTTTTTTTAAGGGAAGGCAAGTTGGTTTCACACTCCCGCTGGTTAAAGGACATCAACATCTGGAATGTGGAAAGCGGCGCTCTAGAAAAAACCATTGATAGGTCAAACGCATCCGAATTTCAGTGTGCGATCCTCTCTCCCGATGGAAAAAAACTCATCTATGGAGTCCAATGCGACATCGAGATCTGGGATTTGGAAAGCGAGATTCGTGAAAAGACCCTTCAAGGGCATTGCACCCAGATTAGGGCTTTTGCTTTCACAGACGACAATAAA
>CAWESW010000037.1:0-54455 GCA_963811735.1 uncultured Verrucomicrobiae bacterium
TATCATTGCACTTCCTTTGAAGATCCAAAAAGGAGGAGAGGCCCCGGCTCGGGTGATTGGTTTAATTCCTAAAAAAAGATGACGGCGCAAAGAGCTGTAACTGCCACGAGAGAGAAGAGGAACATTTTGCGCGCCCAAAGCTTGTCATTATCCGCTTTAAACCCCTGAATGGATAGCCCTATCCACACAAGGCCAATGATCGCCGCGGTGATCGTATAAAGAGGGCCGGTATAGCCAAACACAGTCAGCATCAGCGAAGACATCCCAAAAGCGATGACATAGAGCAACATCTGAATCTTGGTCGCAGGAATCCCCTTTTTCAGCGGCAGTACGGGGATCGATGCAGCGGCGTACTCATCAAGGCGATAGATCGCAATCGCAAAAAAATGGGGCATCTGCCACAGGGCAATGAGAATAAATAACAGGAATGCACACAGGTCAAAACGGTTATGAACCGCGCAATAACCGACAACCGGTGGGACTGCGCCGGCAATGCTGCCGATCAGAGTGCCATGGACCGAGCGGTATTTTAAAAAGCTATACACAAGCACATAAACGACAAAACCAAAGAGGGCGATCATCGTCGTCAAGAGATTGACGAATGAGGCCAAAAGAAAAACGCCCAAAAGCCCTAAGAGTGTTGCAAAGACGATCGCATTCCGAGGCGGAATCACGCCCATGGCAAGCGCTCTTTTTTGCGTCCTGGGCATCAATTGATCTGCATTGCGGTCGATGTAATTATTAAAGGCGCAGGCCGAAGCAATAATAAGGGATAGACCTGCAAGCGCTGTTAGAAATAGACTGAAATCAAAATGCCCTTTTGATGCCAGCGCAAACCCGCCGGCCGCAGTGATTGCATTGCCCATGATAATACCGGGCTTCATGAGCAGGCAATAGGCTTTAGCCTGATTGCTAAATGAGGGTATCGAAATTTGATGTGTCAAAATCGATTATCCTCAATGTTGCATTTGCGGCATTAAATCGTAGTTTAAGTTGCTCATGATCCAAAGGCTGCCGCCGATGACGATGATAATGACTAATAGCGTAAAGAGAAACGTGATCATCCCCCAACGCGGTTTTGTCTCAAGTCCGAGGTGGAGCATAAAAATGAGCTGGACGAACGCCTGCAGGAAGGCGATCCCAAAAATAGTCAGGGTCAACAGGAAATCGCTAAGCTCATTGTAAGTGACAATGCGGTAAGCAGCGACGGTCAGTATGACCGACATGACGAACCCTACGAATTGGGGCTTGTAACTCGCATTCCATCCGTGATGTGCATCTATCATATTAACCCTATCAAATAGACAAAGGAAAAAACAAAGATCCAAACGATATTTAAGAACTGCCAAAACATCCTTAAGCAGGTCAGCCTTCGAATGCTCTCAGGCGTGACGCCTTCGCGCCAAACCGGCACCAGAAGAACAAGGGTCCACAGAAGCCCGAAGACCACATGGACCCCATGTGTCCCGACAATCGTGAAGAAAATCGATAAAAATGCGCTTTGATCCCAACCGTTGCCGGCGCTCGTGAAACGAGAAAATTCAGTGAGCTGCATCGCCAGAAAAGCGACCCCAAGCAGGAAGGTGAGCCCAAATAATGCTATCGTGTTATTTTTGTGTTTGCGATGCGCAGACGCTCCTGCAAGTCCTGCGGTCAAGCTGCAGACGAGCAGGACGAGGGCTTGAATCAGAGCAAATGAGGGTTGAAATAAATCGCGCCCCGAAGGCCCGCCAAACGTGGAGTTTCTTAACACCGCATAAGTGGCAAACAGAGCTCCAAACAAGATGAAGTCGGACATCAAATAAAGCCAAAATCCAAAGATCGTCCTGGAATAAGCATCGTGGTGGGTATCCGGATAACTCTCATGCATCATGGGTCCAGGATTTTTCATACTGTTTGTTTCCTGCTTTCAATTTTTTCAACAACATCTGCCGGCAGATGATAATCGGGGTGTTTTTGATACAGATGGATGACAACGCAGACAAGCATGCCAATGGTGCTAATCGCTGCCAGCCAGAACATATGCCACACCAGGGCAAATCCGAACAGGAAACTGAAGACGCCGATGTAAAAGCCCATGGAGGTGTTTTTTGGCATATGAATATCTTCATACTTGCGCTGCATCGGCTCTTTTATTTTTTGGTGTTTCATTACCCAAAACGCATCTCGGGTGTGCGCCTCGGGGATAAACGCAAAGTTGTAAAAGGGCGGAGGCGATGTCGTGGACCACTCCAACGTTCTTCCGTTCCAGACATCGCCGGTCACATCCCTATTCTCATTGCGCTGTTTAATGCTCACAATGAGTTGGAGGACCTGAAATCCAACCCCGACGAGGATCAAAAGCGCGCCTATCCCGGCAACGATGAATAAGGGCTGCCACTCGGGAGCATTATAATAGTTCAAACGCCTTGTCGCCCCCATGAAGCCGAGGAGATATAAAGGGAGGAAGGCGAGAAGGAATCCCACCATCCAGAACCAGAAGGCGTAAATGCCCAATTTTTCATTGAGTTTAAAACCTGTGAACTTGGGGAACCAGTAGGAATACCCTGCGAAAAATCCGAATAAGACCCCTCCGATGATCACAAAGTGGAAATGCGCAATCAAAAATAAGCTGTTATGCACCTGAAAGTCGACGCCCGGTATGGACATGAGGACGCCGGCCGCTCCACCGACGGTAAAGGTGATGATAAACCCTAAAAACCAGTACATGGGAGTCCTAAACTGAACGCGCCCTCGGAACATCGTAAATATCCAGTTGAACACTTTGACGCCGGTCGGAATGGCGATAATCATCGTCATGATCCCAAAGAACGCATTGACATTGGCCCCGGCTCCCATCGTAAAGAAGTGATGCAGCCAGACGATAAAAGAGAGAAATGCAATCGCGGCAATGGCCCAGACCATCGAGGTGTAGCCGAACAACTTTTTTTGAGAGAAAACGGCGACCACTTCCGAAAAGATTCCGAACGCGGGCAAGACCAGAATGTACACTTCCGGATGGCCCCATGCCCAGAATAGGTTGATATACATCATCGGGTTGCCCCCGAACTCAGCGGTAAAGATATGGGTGTCGAGAAGGCGGTCGGTTGTGAGCATTGCGGCAGTTGCCGTCAATATGGGGAACGCAAAAACGACGAGGATCATTGTCGCCAACGAGGCCCAAACGAAGATGGGCATTTTCATTAGGGTCATGCCGGGACAGCGCATCTTTAAAATCGTCACCAGGAAATTGATGCCCGAAAGCAGACTCCCCGCTCCTGAAATCTGAATGCTCCACAGCCAATAATCAACGCCGACGCCGGGATTGTACTTGAGACCGGAAAGCGGCGGATAGGCAGTCCATCCCGTTCCGGCATAAACGCCGATCACTAAAGAGACAAGGATAAACAGGCCGCCGGAGGCAAACAGCCAAAAACTGAGATTATTGAGGAAGGGAAAGGCAACGTCTCGCGCTCCAATTTGAAGGGGCAGCACGAGGTTGATTATTCCGAACATCACCCCCATGCCCACAAAGAAGATCATCGTGACCCCATGGGCGGTAAAGAGCTGCTGGTAATGATCGGGCCCTAAATAGCCCATGGAATCGCCAACGGCAAAAGCCTGCTGTGCCCGCATCATGACGGCATCGATCAGCCCTTTGGCCAGCATCACTGCGGAAAAGATAATGTACATTGCGCCGATTTTTTTATGATCGACGGAAGTGATCCACTCTTTCCATAGCCACGTCCACCGTTTATAGTGGGTGATCAGAGCGATAAAGAAGATAGCTCCAAGCACCATCGAGAGACCCGCCATGTACTCGATCCAATCGTGCTTAAAAGCTTCTGCGGTCAGTCTTCCAAACAACATATCATTTCCTTCATTTGGTTACTTCGATGGAACCATGTATTTCATCAGTATTTGATCAAACAGATCGTTTTGCAATAATAGGTAATATTCGACCGGGTGATATTCCGTTGGCTTGAGCAATTGCTCATAGACAATTTTATCAAGACGCTTGGGAGATTGCTTGACCCACCGCACCCATTGATTAAATTCCTCATCCGTACTGGCTTTAGCGGTAAACATCATCCCCGCAAAACCTTTACCGCTGATATTTGCCGACACCCCTCTAAAACTACCCGTTTCACTGGCAATCAGATGCAGCTTGGACCTCATCGCGGGCATCGCATAAATCTGACCGCCGAGTTGTGGAATCCAAAAGGAATTCATGGGGGCGTCGGAAGTGATCTCAAAATTGATCGGGGTATTTTCAGGAAACTGAATGAAATTGACCGTCGCGATGCCGTATTCAGGGTAGAGGAACAACCATTTCCAATCGAGGGCAACGACTTGTATCGTCACTGGCTTCTTTCCTGTAATCAATGGGCTTAAAAGGGTTGAGATCGTGGGAGGATTTCCAGGTTGTCACAGCCAGGATCATGATAATGACGACGGGGACTCCCCACCAGCAGTATTCAGCGATATAGTTATGTTCCCAATCGGGAGCATGTTTGGATTTAACATTACCTTCTTTGTACTTCCAGGCAAAAGCCCACGTCAGGATAAACACCGGAATAACCACGATCAGCATCAGCAGCGAAGCTGTGATGATCAACTCGCGCTCTCTATCCCCGATCATTCCTTTGGGCTCTAACACAGCGATGTCATTGGTACTGATGTACAACGCTGTTAAAGCGATTGTCGCAAGACAGAGTAAAGAGATGAGGATGATTTTGAAAATTTTCTTCATTTTCTAGAGTGGATTTAAATTTTTATTCACAAAGCTAGATCTAATTTATCGAGCATAAAAAGTAAACTTAAAATTTTTACTTTATTCCGTGAAAAGATGGCAATCGTGCTTCTAATGTTTGATTTGGGGCTTTTGAGGGACAAAAGTAGATAGGTCGGGCTTTTTAAAATCCTTCGTAAAATTGTTCTCATCGAAGGGGGGCCAAACGATATTTTTGCCGAAAATGAACACCTCGCCGCGAAGGATCAGATTGCCATTGCGGTTCCAAATTTCCGCATCGTACACCCTCCCTTTTTCCGGGTCGACGACATACCCCTTGCAACGGCTTTCGCTTGAGTTTGGCTTTGCAGCCCAAACGATATCTAAACCGCAGTAATAGGGCTCTCCGACAATCCCCGGAGCCCTACCGGTGGGATGATAAATCGTATCATCGATGACCCCTTCCTTGTTGCAGGTGGCAATGATTCTTCCATAATATTTGCCCTCATAAGGGTAAATCGCAATGATGGCCGAAGGCTGATTCGTCTTCTTGTTCATCGTTTGCCAAAATCCCGTCACATCATCTGCATGTGTTCTTGAGCTAAGACAAAGCAATAAAAACAAAAATAGGAAATATCCTCGACGCATAGGTACCCAAATGAGTAGTTTTATAGGCTGCTTGCATAATCACTAATGATTATGCAAGCAGCCTATTTTTCATGATGCGTCTGAAATATTTGATGTCAATTTTTTAAATTTGCTTTTTAACGTAGCCGTCTGCCAGTCCGTTCGCTTCGCCCCATTGCGGCTCTCCTTTAAAAAATACGGCATCGCCATGTTGGAAGATGCGGTAGCCCCCTTCAGGAGTTTCCAGGACCATTCGCCCACCTTTAGTATAGAAGAAGAAAGTGATTTCAGGATCCTGGCTGGCGATCCACATCGCTTCACTGCGCGAAATGCCTCTGGAGATACCGACGAGTCCGCTCCAATCTCCAAATTTATATTGAGCGACATTGTCGATCTTTTTGAGACAAGAAAATTCAGGAATGACGACTTCTGGATTCTCGCAGTCATATGGACATTCAGAAGGCGGCAAACAATTGGCAGCAGTAGCAAAAGTAAATGGAATCAGTCCGGAAATATAAAAAGCAATTTTCTTCATATTTAACCATCTTGTTGTTCAATCTAATTCTTACTGGGAATTAGACGATATAATAGACCTCTTGCATAGCTAAGGGTTCGTCGATTTTCGGGATTATTTTGGCCGCTTTTTGAATTTTTTGCCCTAGGGTAATATCAACTGCGTATATGACCCTAGGGCAAAAGAACCCGAAAATCGACAGAACCTTAGTTATGCAAGAGGTCTAATGAAGATACTCCCCTGCCCAGAATACTTCCAAGATGCGAAGATTATTTGCAATCTGCCTGCTACGGTGCTATTAAAATTGATTTATTCCGATTTCTAAGGATGAACTAATGCGCGCAATGATCCTCAAAGAGCAAAAAAAGCCGCTTGTCTTAGTAGAAGTGCCCAAGCCTGCGCCAAAAGACAATGAGCTGCTCATCAAAGTCCATACCTGCGGTGTCTGCCGAACCGACCTCCACGTGAAAGACGGAGAACTCCCCCATCCGAAACTCCCTCTGATTTTGGGACATGAAATTGTCGGAACCATCGAAGAGATGGGGAAAAGTGTGCAGGGTTTTAAAAAAGGGGACCGCATCGGAGTGCCATGGCTCGCAGGTAGCTGCGGCGCTTGTGAGTATTGCTTGGAAAACCGGGAAAACCTCTGCGACCATGCACTGTATACGGGATATCTCGTCGATGGGGGCTTTGCGGAATATACAGTCTGCAGGGCCGATTTTGCCATCCCTTTGCCTCAGGCTATTTCCGATCAGCATATCGCGCCGCTGCTTTGCGCCGGCTTGATCGGCTATCGGGCCTATCGCAAAGCATCGCCCAAAAAAACATTGGGAATCTATGGATTTGGGGCCGCAGCGGATATCCTGACTCAACTTGCTGTATTTGAAGGAAAAGACGTTTACGCCTTCACTCGCGACGGGGATAAAAAAGGGCAGGAGTTCGCAAGGGATGTGGGAGCCGTCTGGGCAGGAGATTCCTCCGCCGCTCCCCCGGTTCCTCTCGATGCAGCGATCCTCTTTGCGCCGGTGGGAAGCTTAGTGCCCCAATCGCTCAAAGTCCTCAAAAAAGGAGGACGCTGCATTTGCGGCGGCATCCATATGAGCGACATCCCTTCCTTCCCCTATAAGGACCTTTGGGAAGAAAAATCTATCCAGTCGGTCGCGAATCTGACAAGAGAGGACTCTAAGGAATTTTTCGCGGCGATTTCCCGCTGTCCGATCCGGACCGAGATCACCGTTTATCCTCTTGAGAAAGCAGATCAAGCCCTGGAAGATTTAAGAAATGGAAAATTTCATGGGGCTGCCGTGATCCAAGTCACGCCACAAAGTTGATATAGCCTTTGGGGATGTCGACGCTGACGAGTTTCACTGTGACCCGATCGCCCACATCCCGTTTTTCAAAACCGTGAATGATCTTTCCCTCGACAGGGGGATTAAAAATGCGCGCCCATGTCCCCTGATCGCTAACACCGGTGATGATCCCCTCAAAAATAGCGCCGATCTGCGAAGTGAGCAAAAGGGCAGCGGCCGATTTGTTCAAATGCCTTTCGACCTTTGCCGCGGCGTCTTCTTGCTGCGTGCAGTGAGAGGCAAGGATTTGCAGCTCTTCTAGCGAATAGGGATTCTTTCTTTTTTGAAGGAGAGCTTTAAATTGGCGTTGGGAGATCAGATCGGGAAACCGCCGGTTGGGCGCTGTCGAGTGGATGTATTCTCTTAAGGCCAGTCCAAAATGGCCCGTCGGAGGCTCATCTCCTGTTTCAACAATATACTCCCCTCGACCGAGAAGCTTGATGATTGTCAATGATAGATCGGGAAAAGCCACAGGGTCCCGCTTTTTGCGCTTAACAAGGAACTCCTCTAAAGCCTTGGAATTTGGCTCTTCGGGAAGATTCTCTCCGAAAGAGGAAGCAATCTGCTTGATGCGGTCCCACCGCTTAGGGATGCGGACAACCCGCCGTAAACTGGGGATTTTGGCCTCCCGCAGCCGGCTTGCCATCACAAAATTGGCTGCGATCATGAAATGCTCGATCAGTTGATCGGCAAAGTTGTGAGACGGCGGCTCCAGAATCACGCTTCCTTCCAGGATTTTGGCCTCGACCTCCGGCGACTCCAAGGTCAAGGCGCCCAGCAGATGTCGCCTCTTCTTGAGAATCTGCGCCGCCCTATGCTGGCATTGGAGAGCCTCCTCCAATCCGGGAACGCTCTTTATTTTATTGGGAATCTGACCGCTGCCGTCAAGCCAAGCGCCTAAAGAGGGATAAGCCAGCTTGGCGTGGTTGCGAACGAGGGCCTCGAAAATGGAACTCTCTAGAATTTCCCCTTCGCCGTCGATGGCCGCTTTGACAACAAGGGCCAAGCGGTCCTCATTCTCATTAAGCGAGGTCAAATTGGTAGAAAGCTTTTCCGGCAGCATCGGAAAAGTGATCGCAGGGGTGTAGACCGATGTCGTATTGATCTGCGCATGTTGATCGATGGCAGAGTCCTTTGCAACCAGGGCATCGACATCGGCAATTGCGATCCAAAGGGTGGTTCTCCCCTCCTTTTCATCTTGTGCAAATGTCAGCTGGTCGAGATCGAGCGAATCGTCATTATCAATCGAACACCAGAGCAAATTGCGAAGGTCCTGATACTCCGCAGGGGGTTCAGCCGGCTTTTTAATTGCGCTTAACTGAATATAAGCTTCATCGGAAAATTTAGGCTGCAGTCCTCGATCATGCATGACCTGCACGGCCAGCTTTTCCAGATCCACCTTTTTCATAGAAACCCTTTACTGAGGTTCATAAGATTTCGGCAGCCAGAGCGGCGAGTTCTGAACGTTCGGTGCGGTCGAGGAAAATATGCCCGAAAATCGGATATTGTTTGAATTTTCCAACAGTAAATGTCAGCGCATTGGAGTCCTTATCGAGATAAGGATTGTCGATCTGCGTCGCGTCCCCTGTCAGGACAACCTTTGTCCCTTTGCCGGCGCGCGAGATGATCGTCTTGACCTCATGAGGAGTCAAGTTCTGGGCCTCGTCGATAATCATGTACATTTTGGGGAGCGACCGACCGCGAATGTAGGTCACAGCCTCCATCTCAATCTTCTTGCTTTCCATAATCCACTTTTGCGTCTCTAAGCCGTTAGCCTCGCCGCTCGTCGATTGGCATAGGAATTCCAGGTTGTCATAGATCGGCTGCATCCAATGGAAAAGCTTTTCCTCTTTCGTTCCGGGAAGGTAGCCGATATCCTTTCCCAGAGGAACGATGGGACGGCTGACGAGAATGCGCGTATAAGTGCCTTCATCAAACACTTTTCTCAAGCCGGCAGCGAGCGCCAGCAGCGTCTTTCCCGTTCCCGCAGGGCCGATCAGCGAGACCAGTTTGATATCGTCGCGCAGCAATAGATCGAGCGCACATTTCTGCTCGACGTTCAAAGGTTGAATCCCCCAAATATCCTTCGTTAATTTAAGCAGCGGCTCTAAGCGCTTTGTCACGGAATTGAATTTGCAGATTGCGGAAGATTGCTCGGGAGAGCTCAACAGGCAGTATTCATTAGGGAACAGATCGGGAATATCGATGGGCAAAAAGCCATCCTTTAAAAAAAGATCGATGTCTCGTTTAGGCACATCGAGTTTGCGATAGCCCCGATAGATATTGTCATAGGAGAACTTAAGATTTTCATAGTCCTCCGCCTCAAGGCCGATCGCTTCCGCTTTGACGCGGATGACAAAATCTTTGGAGACAATGACGACATGATCTCCTTGCTCGCGCAGTTTATACGCGATCAGAAGGATTTTATTGGCGCTGCGTTCGGCAGAAAGTGGAAAAGCTGTCTTTTCTCCGGGCTTCATATCGACAAGAACCCGCACGACGATCCCGTTTTCAATTTTCACACCCCCATGCAAATCACCGGCGTTTCTCTTTTTGAGGCTATCGATAAATCGAAGCATGTGCCGCGCATTTTTTCCCAGTTCATCTGAAAAGCGCTTCATAGAATCGAGCTCTTCGAGGACATTCAGTGGAATGATGACATTACTATCGCGGAATTTTCCGATGGCGTCTGGGTCATGAAGAAGAACGTTGGTATCGATAACAAAAGTTTTGCGTGTCACAGTGGATGTCTCCTCGTTAGTTCAGGTTTTCGATAGTACAATGGATCACAAATGCGAGCTGCCGACCTCCTTAGAGACTGTATACGTCCCAAATTCGCGAGCATATATGCGACCCCGCCCAGGACTCAACATTTTTTTTACGACACTAACAATCAAATACTTACAAAATATTTAAGCACTTAACACTTGTTACTGCTAATTTATTGACATTACTCGAGGTCTTGCGTTATAATGAATAATAACGAATGATAAATCTCTTTTACCCAGGAGACAAAGGGTATGAAAATCAATCCTCAAATCCTCAGCATCCCTCCTTATATATCCACAGCGTGGAAAAATATCGCCTCCCTTCATGTCGAAAACGGGAACACCTCCTTCATCCTTATCGTGACCCTTCTCAACGGGACTCGTATCGAAGTCCCTCACCTTGAACCATCTATGGTCGAAGCGATCTTCGCCGCCCATGCGCGTTTCCTAGAACAGGAAGAAAAACCCGCTTTACCCAAAGTCCCTCCCAGAACCCCCCTTAATTTTCTCGCCGGAAACGACCAGCAGCTGATCTCTCTTGAGATTCCCCTTAAAAACGGACTTACTGGTATGGAGGGTTTTGGGACAATGCTCCAGCACAACCCCGAACAGGCGGGCAGTCCAGACCTTCCTCCCGATATCCTTGATAAGATCACCCAGCTTTCCAAATCGATGGGGCTCGACGACCCCAATGCCGTCCCCAAACCCGAACCCCATTGTAATTGCATGCGCTGCCAGATTGCCCGTGCGATGCAAGCCGGCGTTGGCGACAAAGAAAGCGGTAAAGAAGAGCCGGAAGAGATTGTCTCAGACGAGGAGCTGAAGTTCAAAAACTGGGACGTCGCACAGACAGACGATAAGCTTTATCTCGTCACCAATCCCCTCGACGAGAAAGAGCATTATAATGTCTATCTCGGCGAACCGATCGGATGCACTTGCGGTGAAAACCATTGCGAGCACATCCGCGCAGTTCTAAACACCTAAGTGGGTTACCCCCCTCCTGAAAAAATCATGGTATAAAAAATAGGCACCTCCTAGAATGACATTTTAGTTCAAAATCATGGACTCTATATGCTCATCAGGAGGAATTATACTCATGTCTAAGTTTTTTACGTATCTATGCGCCTCTCTTTGCGCCTATTCTACAAGCCCTCTTATTGCAGATGCCTCCTTGGAGATGATGCCGGAAGCCATGCCGGAATTTCCAAAGGTAGAAGCGGTGCAAATGCCGATCGAGGAAGCGCCTCCTGTCCTTAGCGCACCCATGATCTCCGAGCCTAAAGCGGCTCCCAAAAAAGTGGCAGAGAAGATTACTGAGGTCAGCGTCAATCCTTTTACAGGAAAAATCAAAGGGAGAAAAGTTCGGATGCGCCTGCGCCCCGACCTCGACAGCAGAATCATCAAAGAGCTGACAAAGAATGAGCTGGTCACAGTTGTCGGCGAAAAGGGAGATTTCTGGGCCGTCCAGGCACCTGCCGGCATCAAAGGCTACGTCTTCCGCAGCTTCGTCCTTGATAATGTCGTCGAGGGAAGCCGCGTCAATGTCCGCCTCGAGCCCAGCCTGGATGCTCCCGTCATGGCGCACTTGAACTCCGGAGACAAGATCGAAAATCCTTCCGTCTCCCCTATCAACCCTAAATGGCTGGAGATCGCTCCTCCTCCCAGCACCCATTTTTACATTGCTAAGGAATATATCGATTACGCCGGTGGACCTGAAGTCAAAGCCCAAATGGACAAACGCCAGTCAGCTGCGGAGCAGCTGCTCGATTCAACAAGCTTGATCAGCAAAACGGAAATGCGCAAATCTTTTGAAAATGTCGATTTCGATCGCATTGTTAAAGGCTACAATACTGTCATCAACGACTTTAGCGAATTCCCGGAGCTCGCCGAACAGGCTAAAGAAGCTCTCGCTGCGTTCCAGGAAGATTATCTGCAAAAGCGGATTGAGCACCTTGAAGCTCAAGCGAATGAACAGCATATCGCTTCCGATTCCAAACAATCTGTCGATCTATCGAAATTCGAAAACATCTCCATGATCACAGACAAGATGAAATTTTGGGAGCCGATTGAAGAATCCCTTTACTTAAGCTGGGCAAATATCAACGATAATAAAACTCAGCAAGATTACTATGAAGAGCAGAAGCTCGCCGCTATCGAAGTCTCAGGCATCATCGAGCCATATACAGGTCCGGCCAAACATAAGCCCGGCGACTTCATCTTGCGCGATAAGGACGTTCCTGTCGCTTGTGTCTATAGTACGCAGGTCAATTTGCAAAGCCTCGTCGGTAAACATGTGAAGCTTGTCGCCGCACCACGGCCCAACAACAACTTTGCCTTCCCTGCTTTTTACGTCCTTTCTGTAGAATAATTTCCGATCGGCTGCAAAGGGCTCTCCCTTTGCAGCCTTTTTTTCACCCTACTTTTAATCACTATGGAACTCAGAGAATGGGCGATTCGCATTTTAAGTGCGGACACCCTGGAAGAAAAGCTTTTGACCCCGGATTTGCTCACTGACAATGAGCCAGGCCCTCCCCTTATTTTTTCTGAGCCTGTACGACCTGCGGGCATGCAGTTCAAGCGCCATACCAGCCGTGAAAAACTCCCCGCCTTCCATGAGCACCGCTACCCCGACAAACGCGCCGCCTGCCTGCACCGTTTTGCCGGACATGAGCTGCTTGCCGTCGAAATCATGGCGCATGCCTTGATCGCTTTTCCAAATGCCCCCAAACACTTCCGCAAAGGGGTGGCAAACACCCTGCGCGAAGAGCAGGAACACGTCAGGTTATACATGGAAAGAATGCAGGCCATGGGGCTAAAGCTCGGAGACCTTCCTCTCTACCGCCATTTTTGGGCGCACGTCCCCCATCTCACATGCCCGATCCGCTATGTGAGCGTCATGAGCCTGACCTTTGAAATGGCCAACCTTGATTTTGCCCCGATGTACGGCAAATCGTTTGCCAGAGCCGGCGATGAAGCGTCGGCCGCCCTGATGCAGAGGATCCTCGAAGACGAGATCAGCCATGTCTCCTTTGGTCTCAACTGGCTTAAAAAACTCAAGAAAAGCGAAGAGAGCGAATGGGATGTATGGGAGCAAAACCTCCCCCCATTAATGACGCCCGCGCGCGCCAAAGGCTTTGTTCTGCATGAAGACCCCCGCCGTCGAGCAGGAGTTTCCGAAGAGTGGATCCAAAAGCTCAAGAAAGCCTGACCGACGAATCAAGAGCATTAAACGCAAAGACGCTAAGGCGCAAAGATTTTTTCTTAAATCTTCGCGCCTTAGCGTCTTTGCGTTTAATCGATGTTAGAGCTCGCTTTCACTGGACTGAACCCCAGTCTGAAGCTCGCGCGTGATCTTCTCGACGGGCTCAACTTCTTCAATATCGACCAGACCTGGGGCAATCCCTAAATCTTTGAACTTGCGCGCGGTGACCAGCACGCGCGACTCTAAAGAGCCGATCCCCTTATTATAGGCATCCACGGCGGTGGCCAGGCCCCTCCCCATCTTGGCGAAGTGGGAGTTCATGTCCCCCAGCCTTTTATAGAGGTCCTGGCCGAGCTCATGGAGCGTCTCTACCTGACGGCTTAAATTCTCCTGCCTCCATCCATAAGCAACCGCGCGAAGCAACGCTATCAGCGTCGTCGGCGTGGCGAGGATGACGTCCTGCTCTGCACCGTATTCAATCAGGGAAGGATCATACTCGAGCGCCGCACTGAAAAAAGTCTCCGCGGGCAGAAAGAGAACGACAAACTCAGGTGTGGGCTGAAAGTGCTCCCAATAAGCTTTTTTGCCAAGCGCGGACACATGCGCTCTCACTTGCCGGGCATGATCTTTATAGCGTTGGACGCGCACAAGTTCATCTTCAGAATGGATCGCTTCCAGATAAGCTTCCAGGGGAACTTTAGAATCGATGATCACTTGGCGACCGCCGGGCAAGCGAACGACGAGATCGGGGCGCAGCCGCCCTTCTTCATTGATCTCCTGCTGCTGCTCAAAAAAGTCGCATTGATTCAGCATGCCGGCCATCTCGACGACGCGCCGCAGCTGAATCTCTCCCCATCTTCCTCTTGCAAGAGGAGTTCTCAGGGCTTTGACGAGATTTGAGGTCTCCTGCTTGAGCTGTTTTTCATTTTCAACAAGAGATCTCACCTGCTCTTTAAGAGATTCCTGATCCCCTTTGCGCTCTTTTTCAATTTGGCGCATCCCTGTGTCGAGTTTGAGCAAGCTTTCTTTGACGGGACCTAGCAATTCAGTAATTGCGGTCTGGCGCTTGTCCAAATCCCCTTTTGCGCCTTCCTGAAACTTTTCTAAAGAGGTCTTGGCGAGGTCTAAAAAAGAGCGATTATTCTTTTCCAGCGCTTCGTAAGAAAGAGAGCGGAAAACGGTCTTGAGCTGCTCTTCGGCGTTCTGGAGAATTTGCAGCTTTTCTTCGATGATCCGATGCTCCGTATGCAGAGAAGAATATTCCTCTTCTTTCCCTTTAAGAAGAGCCTCCAAAAGGGGGATCTTTTGATTCTGCTCTTGGGCAAAAGAGAGCTTGAGCTCCGCTTCTTTGCGCAAGCCCTTCTCGCGCATCCACAGCCATAGGCCTGCAAGCGATAGTCCAACAGCTCCCCACATCCACATAGATGATCCCTTTTTAATCTTCTTGTTCGGGTTCGAAATCTTCCAGAGTCTTCGATTTTTTCCCGGCGATTAGGCGGATGATAGAAAGGATCCACGCTAAAAGGATGTAGCCCCAGGTGATGACAGAGAGCATCAATGGCAAGAAATAGAGCACTCCATAAATCACGAAGATCGCCAAAATCACCGTCAAAAAGACGAGCTGAAACGAAGGAACGCGGAAATGCAGCGCCTTTGAGCTGGGGAATTTCCAGCGGCTGACCATGAAGTAGCCTAAAACAATCATGATCGAAGAAAGGAGGATCGCCTTGGTCTCATGAGACATTGGAAAATGCTTTTCCATGAACGGAGAATAAAGCAGAAGGTTGGCAGAGACGGCGGCCAGGGCGGAAGCCGGAATGGGTAGCCCGGTGAAATGCTTCTTGTGGTCAGCCATCGCTTCTTTGTCCCCCTTTGCCTGGGCCGTCTTCACGTTGAAGCGCACTAGGCGCAAGATCCCGCATATGGAATAGAGCATGCACCCGAGCATCGCATAGAAAGAAAGGCCTGTGCCCGGTTCCATCGAAAGAGCTTTTAGCAATAAAACAGAAGGGGCCACGCCAAAAGAAACGGCATCCGCCAAAGAATCGAAAATGACGCCGAATTCACTTTCTGCGCCGATCGCTCTAGCGACAGCTCCATCGAGAAGATCAGCAAAAGCAGCGACGAGCAACAAAAGAGCGGAGACGTTCAAAACGCTGAACAGTTCCGATCCCGGCTCAACCATGTTCACTTTAAAAATGACGAACAGACCGCAGGAAAGCGCAAACGCCGTAATGATGTTGGGGATGAGATAAACTTGCCGCATAATATCCTCATATATACCCCAAGTGTGGCGAAAAAAGCCGATTTTGCAAACAAAAAACGCTCAAAGGATCAGACAGAAATGGTAAAAATCTTAGCATTTCCTTAAAATCAAAGCATCCTAATCGGTTCATTTTTTGCACTTTGAAATTTGCAAAACTTTTTTTTAAGCACGCCTTCTTTTTTTTGTGGACATTTAGCAAACCGCTACCATATATAGTGTGTATAGAAACAAAAGACCACAAGATGTAGTATTTTGACTTCGACTACATCTCAGCTGATGAGCACGCCTTCCACCCTTTTATCAGACAAAAGGAATGGGAGTTTTTGCGCTTTTAGATAATTAAAATACAGGAGACTTAAAGCTTATGACACGACAAGACATCTTCCCATGACAAACCTTCCACGACCGCACTGTCTGCGGCCGAGATCTCCTCCGCTTTGAAAAAAGAACAGAACATCATGGACAAAATGCAGCGCTTCACTGTCGTCAAGCGCAACGGCAGCATCGTCGCCGTTCCGCCGCGAGAGAATCTCGCACGCGGTCGAAGCGGCATTCCGCGACACCAGACAGGTCTCAAAAGAAATCGCGTTAGAGCCGGAATTGCAAACGACCGTCGAACAGATTACCGACCTTGTCATCAATGATCTGCATGTGCTCGCCTCGAAAGGCGCCTCGCTGACTGTCGAGGGAATCCAGGACGTCGTCGAAGTTTGCCTGATGAAGGCCGGACACCACGATGTCGCCAAAGACTACATCATCTACCGCGACCAGCATAAAGCGCTGCGCGATGATTCTCCGCTCAATTTGAAGATCGTCCGCACAGACGGCAGCACCGTCCGCTTCAACCCGATGAAGATCGCCTCTTCGATCGAAGACGCTTTCCGCCGTACAGCAGCACATCGACGGACCTGCAACAGAGCAGATCGTCGACGCCGTCAACATGCTGACGCAGAAAGTAGTCGCCAGAGCGATCTCCCTTGCAAAGGCCGGACACGTCCTCAATAGCACCGCTCATCGATGACGAGATCGAACAGCAGCTGATGAAAGAAGGCTTCTTCAGCGTCGCCAAGAATTTTATCCTTCATCGCGCGACTCACGGCGAACAGGGAAGCACCTCTTTTGCGCACGCCCTTCCCGCGGAAGAGAAAAAAATGCGCCAATTCACCATCGCAGGTGAAAATAAAACGACATATACGATCACCGAAGCCCAGCTCTTCAGCCGCCTCAAATTCGCCTGCCGCGGACTCGAAGAACTCGCCTCTGCGGAAGAGCTCCTTGAAAGTTCGATCGGCAACTTCTACGAAGGAATCAAAGAGAGCGAAGTCGATCAGGCCAACATCATGGCGGCGCGCACTAAAATCGAGATCGAGCCGGCGTATTCTCAAAGTCGCCTCGCGCCTCCTGCTCGATGTCCTCTACCGCGAGACGATGGAGCATCGCCGCCTCCGATCCTTCCCTTGAGTCCACCACCGCGAATACTTCAAGAAATACCTCAAACACAGTGTCGACGTCGACAGAGTCAGCCCTGAACTCCTCAATTTCGACATCGACAAGCTCGCAAGGGCCATGCAGATCCAAGCGCGACGACCAGTTCACCTACCTCGGGCTGCAGACTCTCTACGACCGCTACTTCCTCCACCACGAACAGCGCCGCTTAGAAACGCCGCAGATCTTCTGGATGCGCGTCGCCATGGGCCTTGCCCTGAATGAAAAAGAGCAGCGCAATGAACGCGCCATTGAATTTTACGACATCCTTTCCAAATTCCTCTTCTGCTCTGCAACGCCGACGCTGTTCAACTCGGGAACAAACCACTCTCAGCTCAGCTCCTGCTTCCTCTCCACTGTGATGGACGACCTGCAGCCATATCTTCAAAGTCGTCTCCGACGATGCACAGCTCTCCAAATGGGCCGGCGGCATCGGCAATGACTGGACGAATGTCCGCGCTACAGGAGCCACCATCAAAGGGACCAACGGCAAAAGCCAGGGCGTCATCCCCTTCCTCAAAGTCGCCAACGACACTGCAGTAGCAGTTAATCAAGGGGGCAAACGCAAAGGCGCGATGTGCGCCTACCTCGAGACGTGGCATCTCGACATCGAGGACTTTCTCGAGCTCCGGAAAAATACGGGCGACGAGCGAAGACGCACGCATGACATGAACACGGCAAACTGGATCCCCGACCTGTTCATGAAACGAGTCAATGCCGGCGGCAACTGGACGCTGTTCAGCCCAAGCGACGTGCCCAGATCTCCACGACCTTTATGGTGCAGCCTTCGAAGCGCGCTACACTGAATACGAAAAGATGGTCGACGAAGGAAAACTCAAGCTCTATAAGCGCGTCGAAGCCCTGCAGCTGTGGCGCAAGATGCTCAGCATGCTCTTTGAGACTGGCCACCCATGGATCACCTTCAAAGATCCCTCCAACATCCGCTCTCCGCAAGACCACATGGGCGTCGTCCACAGCTCCAACCTCTGCACGGAGATCCTCCTCAATACCTCGAAGGACGAGACCGCTGTCTGCAACCTGGGCTCGATCAATTTGACGGAGCACGTGACGGAAAAAGGACTCGATGAAAAGAAACTCGCCGCCACAATCCGCACCGCGGTGCGCATGCTCGACAACGTCATCGACATCAATTTCTATCCAACAATCGAAGCGCGCACTGCCAACCTGCGCCACCGCCCCATCGGAATGGGACTGATGGGCTTCCAAGATGCGCTTTATATCATGAACATCAGCTACGCCAGCCATGAGGCGGTCAAGTTCGCCGACCAATGCATGGAGATGATCTCCTACTATGCCATCTTAGCCTCCAGCGAACTCGCCAAAGAGCGCGGCGCCTATGAGACGTTCAAAGGTTCCAAATGGGACCGTGGCCTTCTCCCGATCGATACGATCGCCCTGCTCGAAAAAGAAAGAGGCGGCGATCTCGAAATGGACCGCAGCATGTCCCGCGATTGGACGCCGGTGCGCGAATCGATCAAAAAACACGGCATGCGCAACAGCAACACGATGGCGATCGCGCCGACAGCCACGATCTCCAATATCATCGGCAGCACGCAGTCGATCGAGCCGATGTACAAACACCTCTTCGTGAAATCGAACCTCTCCGGAGAGTTCACGATTCCCAATACTTTCCTCGTCGCAAGGCTGAAAAAACTCGGACTTTGGGACCAGCAGATGCTCGACGACCTCAAGTACTTCGACGGCTCGATTTCAGAGATCGAGCGCATTCCGCAAGAGATCAAGCAGGTCTTCCTCACTTCGTTTGAGATCGATCCGGAGTGGATGATCGAATGCACGAGCCGCCGCCAAAAATGGATCGATATGGGGCATCTCCTTCAACCTCTATATCGCAGAGCCCAGCGGCAAAAAACTGCACCAGATGTATATGTTCGCCTGGAAAAAAGGCCTTAAGACGACCTATTATTGCCGCTGCTTAAGCGCCACCACGATCGAAAAGTCGACGACCGACGTCAATAAACGCGGACTCCAGCCGCGCTGGATGAAAAATAAATCGGCCTCGAGCAACATCCAGGTCGACCGCGAAGAAGAAACGCCAAGCCCCATTGCGAAAAAAGACAAGCCGATCGTGTGCAACCTCGAAGAAGGCTGTGAGAGCTGCCAATAAAAAATAAAAAAGAGAGGATGATATGTTAAGTTTTGAAGAGTTAGATGCCCAAACCAAAGCCGAAAGCGGCGCCGGCGTCGACAAGAGAGTAAAGGCCGGCGAAAAACGCCTGATCAACTGCAACCAGGTCGACGTCAACCAGCTCATGCCCCTCAAATACAAGTGGGCCTGGGAACATTATCTCAACGGCTGCGCCAACCACTGGATGCCGACCGAAGTGCCGATGGCCAAAGACATCGAACTTTGGAAGTCCAACGACCTGAGCGTCGATGAGAAACGCGTCATCATGCGCAACTTAGGCTTCTTCAGCACAGCGGAGAGCCTCGTCGGCAACAACATCGTGCTCGCGATCTTCAAACACGTCACCAACCCTGAAGTGCGCCAATATCTACTGCGCCAGGCTTTTGAAGAGGCGATCCACACGCACACCTTCCTCTACATCGTCGAATCGCTCAACCTCGACCAGGGAGAAGTGTTCAACATGTACAACGAGATCAACACGATCCACGAAAAAGACAATTTTGAGATGGAGCTCACTGCAGACATCCTCAAGCCCGATTTCAATACGAATACGCCTGAGGGCGCCAAGAAGTTTCTCGAGAACCTGATCGGCTACTACATCATCATGGAAGGGATCTTCTTCTACAGCGGCTTTGTGATGATCCTCTCCTTCCACCGCCAGAACAAAATGACGGGCATCGGCGAGCAGTTCCAATACATCCTGCGCGATGAGACCATCCACCTCAACTTCGGCATCGATCTGATCAACGGGATCAAAGAAGAGAACCCCGAGCTGTGGACTCCAGAGTTCCAGACCCACATCGTCGAGAAGATCAAGCAAGCCGTCGAGCTGGAGATCAAGTACGCCGAAGACTGCCTGCCGCGCGGCATCCTCGGCCTGACCGCTCCGATGTTCCGCGAGTATGTGCAGTATATCGCCGACCGCAGACTTGAGCGCATCGGCCTGAAGGCGATCTACCGCTCCAAGAACCCATTCCCATGGATGAGCGAGACGATCGACTTAGGCAAAGAGAAGAACTTCTTCGAAACACGGGTCACCGAATACCAGTCCTCCTCAGCGCTGACTTGGTAATTCAGGACATTTGTTCACCTCGCTCCACACATGGAGCCGAGGTGAACAGCATGTTAGTTTAACTCAGCACGAATTTTGTCCACATCTAACCTACGAATCAGCGGATGTAATCCAATTTCAGTAGGCGCTCGTTCATGCGTTTGTCTGATATATTCTGCAGTAATTGACCTGGTTCGAACGAAAATTTTGACTTCTCTTGGCACTTCAAGCTCAACCTGCCGCTTCTTCTCTTCCATCTTTTCAAGAAGATCACCGGTATAAAGCTCTGAGTTTCCGATCGGTGTATCATTAAACTCGCCGGCACACAACTCCAGCATTTGTCCCTCATTGCCTCCGCTCTCGGGGCCTCCAAATGTCAGGAATCTTTTCTCCCCATCCGCTTGGCAGCATAAACAGTGATATCCTGCTCCATCTCCGTTAGGATGTTTGTAAGCATAGAAGGGAATATTTTTGAAATAAAGCGCGTCTGCCATTTGAATAGAGCAATAGAAATGCTCATCTGTTGTTTCAAATATTTGCTCGGGCAACATCACAGATGCGAGAGGCGTTCTGCTCAAATCTGCATCAAAGGAAAGGGGATTCCCACTTTCCATTCCAAATCGCCGATTAAAAACCTCTTCGCCCCATATTTCCAGCAGAGTTTCATAATAAGCCAGTTGAATAGCCTCCTGGCAATCTATGAAACAGAGAGATTCTCTTACTGACTTTAATGCTTTCGATGGATCCACGCCTTCTTTTAAAGTGTACCCAAACACTCTTTTACTACCGGGACGTTCCTCATCCGCGACATGGACAAATCCTTTCGGGGGCAATCCAAAGTGGAAACTGCCATTCTTTTTTAAATGGTTAAGGCGGGCTGTTTGTTTGGTTGCAGTAAGCGCCTTAAAGTAATCAATGGGATACCAATAACCAGACCCCAATAAATTAATATTGCTTCGATAGTTGTTTTTCCTGTCTTCAGCATCTTTAACAATCGCTTGAAATTTCTCACAGACTTTGTCTCGCAGCCTTTCTTGCGTACACTCTTCCACCGACCACGGTCTAACCGTAACAGCAGATGACTCAATCTTCAGGGCATTCATAAAATCTCACATTTTTTTATAAGCATATTAAAATTAACAAATCATAACTTAATTCAACTCACTCCGAATTTTCTCCGCTTCCAGCCTGAGAATATGAGGAACCAATCCAGCCCTTTTAGGATCTTTCCGCTGAAATGCTTTAAGATGCTCCACAGTAATTGCGTTGTTTAGAATGAAGACTTTGACCTCTAGTGGCATCTCTAGGTCGAGCTGCCGCTTCTGCTCTTCTATTTTTTTAAGAAACCAACCGCTATAAACCTCTGCGTTTTTAATGGGTACAATGTTGCACGCCCCAGCTAACCACTCCAGCATTTGTTCCTCATTGCGCCCGCTCTCGGGAGCTCCAAATGCGATGAATTTTATCTCGCCCTTTGCTTGACTGCACAAACAGTGATACCCCGCCGCTTCTCCATTAAACTGTAAAACTGTATAGAGAGGAACATTTCTGAAATCAAGCTCAACTCCCTTTTGAAGGGAGCAATAAAAGTCTTCACCCGTTCTTTCAAATACTTCTGACGACATCAATGAATGGAGAGGAGTTTTGCTTGTGTCCGGATCCAAAGTAAGGGGATTTTTGCTCTCCAATCCAAATCGTCGATTAAAAACCTCTTCGCCCCATATTTCCAGTAGAGAATCGTAATAAGCAAGTTGAACAGCCTCCTGACAATCAATGAAACAATAAGATTCTCTGACTGACTTTAATGCAATCCGCGGGAGCCACCCCTTCTTTTAAAGTGTACCCAAAAATTCTTTTACCACCGAGCTCTTGATCATCCATGACATGGACAAATCCTTCCGGGGGCAATCCATGATAATAATTCCCATTCTCTTTTAGATCGTTAAGTCGATTTGTTTGATTAGTTACAGTAAGCGCCTCAAAGTAATCACTTGGATACCAGTAACCAACATCCAAAAAATCGATATTGTTTCGATAGTTGTTTTTCCTATTTTCAACATCTCTCACAATGGATTGAAATTTCTCAAAGACCTATCTCCTGTAGCCTTTCTTGCGTACACTCTTCCAGCTGACCACGGTTTAACTGTAACAGCAGATAAATCATTCGTCACGGCATTCATAAAACCTCACAATTATTATTATTCATTCGCTTACAAATTAACAAATCATTCACTCTAATAAGAGGCAGCTCCGCTTATTTCAACTGCCGCTGAATTTTGTCCACATCCAATCTACGAATAAAAGGAATCAATCCAACTCCTTGAGGATTTAGTTGCTGAACCCTTCTTATATCTTCCACAGTAATTGTCCTGGTTTGAACGGCATTCTTGACTTCTTCTGGCATGTTAAGGTCATGCACCCGCTTCTTTTCTTCCATCTTTTCAAGAAACGAACCACTATAAAGATCTGAGTTTTCGAGTGGTGTATCGTTACAATCCCTGGCACACAACTCGAGCATTTGTTCCTCTTCAAGTCCTTCTGCCGAGCCTCCAAATACGATGAATTTTTTCACACCATCAGATTGGCTGCACAAACAGTGATATCCTATCGCCTCACCGTTAAAATATTTGGCTGCATAGAAAGGAATATTTCTGAAATAAAGCTCGTCTCCTTTTTGAATGGAGCGATAGAAACTTTCATCTGTTCTCTCGAATGTTTGGTCAGATAACAGCAATGAACCAAGAGGAGTTCCTGGTCGTATCTGCGTCCAAACAAAGAGGCATCGCACTTTTAGCACCAAAACGTCGATTAAAAACCTTTTCCCCCCACACTTCCAACAGCGTTTCATAATAAGCAAATTGAATAGCCTCTTGGCAATCAATGAAACAAACAGATGTCCTGATGGATTTTAATGCCTCCGATGGAGTCACTTTTTTTCCTAAAGTATACGCAGAAATTCTCTTTCCACCGGGTTCCAACTCATCAGAAATAGGAAGAAAGCCACTCGGGGAGCGGCCATGATAAAAACTCCCATTTTCCTTTAATGGACCTACAAGGCTTCTGTATTTGGAAACAGCCTTATAATAATCATTTGCATACCAAAAACCAGAGTATAATAATTTTGTATCACTTTTACAGTTGCTTTTCCTTTCTTCAGCTTCTCTAACAATTAATTGAAATTTCTCAAGTACTTTCTCTTGAAGTCTTTCTTGTGTGCAATCCTTTTTTGTCCACGGGAGAGCAGAAGTATTGCTTGCTGAAATAGCTTTTATTTCATTCATAAAACCTAATAATTTTGTTTTTATTAATCCTTGAATTAAAATCAATATTAATTTTACAAAAAAATCAATTTACAAGTCAATAAATTATCGCTAATTATACTTATTTTTAATACCGAATAAACACTACTGAGTTAAAATAATGATTAATATTTTCGAAAGAAAGACTGACATTTACATGATAAACTTGTTATATTTAACGACTTAAGCCACCTATAAGCTTGAGCAGATGTTTTAAAGACGCCGCTATGTGGTTTTCATACTCAAAAAAAGGTATAATCTCTGAAAAATTGATGAGCAAAAGATGCCTGAAATCCTTTCCGCGTCCATAAAAAATTCTTTAATCTCTTCTGCTCGCTCTTTGAGAGAGGGCGACGAGCTGTCTGCGCTCAATCATTTCCGCACTGTGTGCACTCAGAATCCAGAAATTGCGGGCCGCGTTTACGGGCGGCTTTGGGAAGTGATGGAACGGCCCGACCGGATCGATTTCGGAAAAGCGGCATTTTGGAACACAGAAGGACTGACAGCGCCTGTTCCCAAAAAGACAGAGGCTATCGAGGACATCCTCAAAACACTTCTCGAGCAGTCTCGGATTGCCCCGCCCCCCTCGCTGCCTCTTCCACCCGGCGCTAAACCACTCAATGGTTTCCACTTTTTTTTCGATTGCGGATTTGATCCCCGATTTTCCACCGACGGCGATTATCTTCTTCCTGTGGAGAGCAAGTCTTGGGAATGGCTGCGCAAACAAATCGGGCAGTGGGCAGCTTATCTCGAATTTATCTGCCGCGCCTACTGTTCCTTCGATCCCGAAGAAAGGAAGCTGCGCCAAATGATCCTCACCTGCGCCAAGATCGAAAAGGCTTGGGGCGATCAGACAAAGAGCACTTTCACGGAAGAATACGATGGCCCCTATCCCGTTTTCGCACTGGAGCACGCCTTCCTCAACAAAGCTTCCGAGTTTTATCAAATGCTCCACCCGGGTTCTCCTTCCGCGCCACGGTTATACCCATCCGAGACACTGCAAGCCATTCACTCCATCAACAAACCCCAGGCGAGTTACTGGAGAAAAGAACGCGCTGTCCCCGGGTTTGAGAACGGCGACCTTTCTCGCTGCAGCATCTGGGGATTATGGCGCCTGAACGAAGGGCTGTACTCTGTGTACAATCAACAGGAAAAAAGAACGATTCGTTTCGCTATAGACCCGCATGAATTTCGCTACGTCCCCCACTATATCTTCATCCATGCGATCGAAGAGCAATCTTGCGCAGCTGAAGACTGCCATCCGGGAATATCGTCAAGAACTCTCCTCTTTGATCGCCGATCGGAAGTGCGCCCGCTCCTTTGAATTGTGCAAAGAAAAGCTGATGCCCAAAATGCACGCGCTGCATACTGCTTGGGATGGTTATGTGAGTTCCCATGAATTGCTCAAAGAAGTAAACACCGTCTTCTCCAGAGAAGATCACTACAAGCCTGTGCACGATAACGAATTATGGGAAATGCAGATGTCCCACATCCCTTTTTTCTCCACGCTTTATAAAACATATAACTACCACGTCCATAACAAAAGCAATTGGCACAGCCATTACCTGGATGAAAGATATAATGCTCTGAAGAGAACAATGCAGCGCGACTTCTCCTCACACTCCAAGCGCCCGCCTCCTCAAAGCATTGGAAAGCTGTAATTAAGTTGTTTATACTTAAATTTTATATAATAAAATTTATTTTACTATAATAGTATATAGTTAAACAGTTATAATTTAAAATATCCAAAAACAACAACTACATTAAACCTATGTTTTTTCAACCCGTTCAAGCTAATCCGAGTCCACAAACTCAGACTCAACCCTTTTCACAGCCAATTGATCCGATTGATTCAACAGTTGAGAAACTACAGGCCCTAAGATCTCAAGGGGATAAGCTTTGTCTATTCATCGGTTATGCTGCCAATGAACGGATTTCTGAAAGACAAGATGAAGTAGGTATCTCTTTAGATCTTTCCGAGGATACCATTTACCCCGTTGAAGAGTTTCAGCTGCTTTCTCCTCAAGAGAAAGGGGAAAGAGTCCATATCCAATTAGATTTTAATGATCCGAGCCTCTCTAAAATAAATGGACTTTTTCACACTGTGATCATTGGACTGAGCGTGATTCAGTTTTATAAACACGACGATATCTGGCGTACGATGGGAAGACTTTTAGATGGCTCCCACGATGCACAGCTGATCAGCGAAATGGTTGAAAAAAACGATACCGATGAAATGCCTTTAGATGAAGGCATCCAACAAAGAGTCGAGGAAAAATTTCAGAAAGATCACTACCAGGAAAAATTCAAAGAGGAAAAAGCCAACTGGGAATCAAAATTCGGAGCAGAAGACTACAAAGCTTTGGGGGGTGAAAAGTTTGTCGAAGGCCTCATCAAGGGCAGAATGCGCAAAGAAATTGTAGATGCATTAGAAATAGAGACCCTACGAACCCTGTCCCTATACCCACCGCATCCGAAAGCCATTTGGCTCACAGCAAAAACTATCGGAAGAAGAAAGAGCAAAGAATACTCAGCGTAAAATGGATTGCGTGTATGAATATGTGTCTACACTCTTTGACAGCGTTGAACTGGCCCAGGTAGAAACAGCCACCTACCCCGCTCCTACCAGTTTTAGGCCTCTCCATGGTATTTACATGATTGCGACGGGCCCTAAACCGGAAATCCATTCCGACCTGTCTCCAGATCTTCTAAAAGCGTACAAACACGACAAATAAATCTTGTACAGGGCACAGGAAATTAGAACAATTTTTTGTGCCCTGTAAGTCTTGTATTACCTAGCTTGGCAAAAACCCTGATATCTTCTAAGCTATTTTAAGACAGAAAATACAATCATCCCCACGCAACGGAAAATCATGCTCATCGAACCCCAATTTTTAAAAGCTGCAGGAGAGTGCTACGGAGATTTCGTCGTCACAAAATTCCTACACATCCCCGAACTCAATTGCATCCTTCGCGAATTGCAGCATATGCCGAGCGGTGCGCAGGTGATGCATATCGCCAATGACGATCCTGAGAATCTATTCTGCCTCTCTTTTAAAACATACCCCTCCAGCTCTAACGGTGTTGCCCACATCCTCGAGCACACCGTCCTTTGCGGATCGCGCAAATTCCCCGTAAAGGATCCCTTTTTCTCGATGAGCCGCCGAAGTTTGAACACATTCATGAATGCCCTCACCGGGTCCGACTTCACTTGCTACCCTGCCGCTTCCCAGAATGAAAAAGACTTCTACAACCTCATGGACGTCTATATCGACGCTGTTTTCCACCCGGAACTGAAAAGAATGAGCTTTCTACAGGAAGGACATCGCCTTGAATTCACCGACCCCAAAGATCCCAAAACCCCCCTCGAGATCAAAGGGATCGTCTTTAATGAGATGAAGGGCAACCTCGCGTCGGTGGACACGCGTCTTTGGCATGCCCTGATGAAGGAACTCGCCCCCGACCTGACCTACGCCTATAACTCCGGCGGAGATCCCGAAGAGATCCCCGACCTGACCTACGCGGAATTGATCGCTTTCCACGAGACCTATTACCATCCGAGCCGCTGCCTTTTTTTCTTCTACGGCGACCTCCCGTTAAAAAAACACCTCGACACCATCGCTGAAAAAGCACTTAAGAACGTTCCCAAAATCTCACCGATCCCTCCGATCCAAAGACAAAAGCGGTTCAGCGCCCCCGTGCATAAAGAAATGCGCTATCCGGTGAGCGAAAATGATGAACTTTCCAAACGCACAATCGTCACCTTCGGCTACCTGACAGCTCCCCTCCTCGAGCAAGAGGAAGTCCTAGCGCTCAGCGTCCTGGACTCCGTCTTGATGGAGACTGACGCCTCCCTGCTCAAGTCGGCCCTATTGCGATCGGACCTCTGCATCCACGCCGAGGCCTACATGGATGTCGAGATGAGCGAAGTGCCCTACACCATCGTGTGCAAAGGATGCGACCCAAAAAATGTCGATGAACTCGAGAAGACGCTGAAAAAGGCCCTCGCTCACATTGTCGAAACGGGGATCCCCGCGCACATGATCGATGCAGCGATCCACCAATTGGAATTCTCCCGTCTGGAGATCACCGGCGACCATGCGCCCTTTGGACTGACGCTCTTTATGCGCTCCGCTTTGGCAAAACAGCATGGCTGCGACCCGGAAAATGCTCTGATGGTACATTCCCAGTTCGAAGGATTGCTCTCAAAAGTCAAAGATCCCCACTACCTCACCGGATTGATTAAAAAGCACCTCCTCGATAATCCCCATTGCGTCCGCCTTGTGATGCATCCCGATCCCGCTCTCTCTTCTCAGGAAATCCAACAGGAAAAGCAAAAACTCAAAGAGATCCAGTCTTCACTTTCGGAAAAACAGATCGCAGAGATCCTCAAACAGACCCAAGAGCTCTCCGCCTATCAAAAACAGACCGAGCATCAGTCGCTGGACTGCCTGCCGAAAGTGACCTTGAACGACGTCTCTCCTCTTGTGCGCGATTTCACTCTCAAACATTACAAACACGGGAACATCGACGTCTACCACCACGACTGTTTTACCAATCATATCCTCTATACCGACCTCGTCTTCGACCTGCCGGAGGTTTCCGATGAGGACCTTCCCTATGTCCATCTCTTAACTTCTCTCTTATCTGAGATCGGCAGCGCAGACCGCACTTACGAACAAAACCTCGAGTACATGCAAGCGCACACCGGCGGCGTTGGAGCCTCCTGCGCACTGCACATACAGACCGGCGATCCAAAAACAGGAAAACCCTCGCTCAATCTGAGAGGAAAAGCCCTGCGCCGCAAAATGGACAAGCTGTTCACGCTGATGCGCGATACCCTTGAAAGGCCGCGCCTCGACGAAAAAAAACGGATCGAAGAGCTCATCAAACAGCTTCGCGATTCCCAGCTCAACCGCATCAACCGCCAGGCGATGCGCTATGCGATCCAACTCTCCTTGAGCGGTTTTTCCTCTGCATCCCATGTCAGCGAATCCTGGTATGGACTGCGCTATTTCAAGACCATCGAAGAGCTCTCCAAAGACCTCGCAAAAAACACGCCTAAGCTCATCGATAAACTCCTCTCCCTAAAAGAACAGCTCTTTACTTTTAACAATCCCCAACTGATCCTCAGCTGCTCCAAAGAAATGCTGCAAGAATTGCAAAAGGAAGACTTCTTCGGCATCGGCACCATCCAAACTGCCAAATCGTTCACACCCTGGAAGCTCAATTATCCGGTCCAGCCTGTGGTCTCTCAAGCCCGTACAATCCCCTCGCAGGTCGCATTCACCTCGGAAGCGTTTAAAACGATCACTTATCTGCACCCTCATGCACCAGCGCTTACGATCGCTGCAGTGCTCTTTGATAACAAAATCCTCCATCGCAGGATCCGCGAACAGGGAGGCGCCTATGGCTGCGGCGCGACTTACAGCTCAACGCTGGGGCATTTTAACTTTCATACCTTCCGCGATCCTCATATCGCTTCTTCCTTAAATATCTTCCAGGTTGCCATCGAAGAGATCTCCGCCGGCGTCTTTACCGACGAAGACTTGAATGAAGCCAAACTCGGGATCATCCAACAGTTCGACGTCCCTATCTCCCCCGGCAGCCGGGCCCTGACCGCCTATTCCTGGCTCCGAAGCGGCAAAACCAAAGAAATGCGCCAAGAGTTCCGCGACCGGCTTCTCAGCCTAACGGCCCAAGATCTCAAACGCGCGGTGGAAACCGAACTCCTCCCCAAAAAAGAGCAGGGGGTCATTGTGACCTTTGCGGGCAAGGAATTGCTCGAAAAGGAGAATGCCCTGCTCGCCGTTAAGCATAAGGCACTTCCGATCTTTTCAATTTAATTTTGGCTTCTACGAAGGCTCAGTGCATTTAGGACTACGATTACCCTTTTTGCATCATTGAATACTCTTATTTGGTTCAAAATTTTCACTTTGAACCCGATGGAGAGACAGATTCTTAGTCAATCGTCAGTTCTGCGCGTAAAAAGTAGCTCACAATAAACAACTTGCGCATAAATATAGACAATAAAGTCCATTGTAGACTATAATGTCTATATCAGGAGAATGCTATGCACCTTTTAGACGCTTATATCCCTATCGCCCAGTCGATCGTCCTCTTGCTGCAGCCCTATGCAGAAGGAGTAATCCACGACTTAAAGACGGGAAAGATCCATGCCATTTTAAACCCCTATTCACGAAGGAAGAAGGGGGACGATTCGCTTTTGGACAAGGAGATCCAGCGCGCAGAGCTTCCCGACTATTTTGAGCCGTATCTCAAAACGAACTGGGACGGCAAAAAGCTCAAGTCGGTGACGTCCACCCTCCGCGATGCCAAGGGAAAACCGATTGGACTGCTGTGCTTCAACCTAGACATTTCCAAGTGGGAAGAGTTCAGCCGTCTGTTCGAGCATTTTATTGGAGCTCCCAAAGAGCTCCCCAAAGAACTCTTTTTAGAAGACTGGAAAGAGAAGATCAGCCGCTATATTGTCAGCCGTCTGCAAGCGAAGCAGCTCATCCTGGAGCATTTGACAAGGGAACAGAAAAAACAGCTGGTTTTTGAGCTGCACCGGGAAGGAGCATTTGAAGGTAAGAACGCTGCTTCCTACGTAGGCGATGTCCTCGGACTTGCTAGGGCCACGGTCTATAAATATCTGAATGAAAAAATGGAAGGATAAAACAGATGAAACTACCCATATTCAAACTAGAGAATTTTCTCGCTCAGTGGGAGTTTAAAGCCCCTTACCTACTCTGCACCTCCGATGCGCAGACGATTTCAATGAGCGAACTCATCTCCTTGGCTGATGCCGAGACCAAGCACCTATGGGAGCATTTGCATCTGGGATATACCGAGACAAAAGGGCTTCCCTTGCTTAGAGAGGAGGCCGCATCTTTATGTTCTAACATCGATGCCGACGGGATTTTGATGTTCGCCGGCGCTGAAGAGGGAATTTTTTGCACAATGAACACTCTTGTCTCGCCGCAAGATCATGTGATCGCTATCGTTCCCGCCTATCAATCCCTTGTCGATCTTCCTCGCTCACTTGGCGCCGATGTGACGACGATTTCATTAACAGCTGAGCAGAATTGGCAGTTGGACATAGACGCATTCACAAATGCCTTCCGTCCGGATACAAAATTGGTGGTCCTAAATTATCCCCACAATCCGACAGGCGCGATTCTAGACTTGCCTTCCCTTCAAAAGATCATCGCTCTCTGCCGAAAATCGGGAGCTTATCTATTTAGCGATGAGGTCTATCGCTTCATGGAATTGGATGCAAAGGATCGCATCCCGCCCATTGCCGATCTCTATGAAAAAGGGATCAGCCTTTACGTCATGTCAAAAGCCTTTGGCATGGCGGGGCTTCGCATCGGCTGGATTGCCTGCCAAGACAAAGAGATATTGAAAAAAATCTCCCGGTTCAAACATTACGCTTCGATTTGCAATAGCGCTCCTAGCGAGATCCTCGCTCTGATGACCCTTCGCGCCAAAGATAAAATCTTAAGTAAAATCCATCAGATCATGCGGTATAATTTGAAACTGCTCGAGGCTTTTTTTGAAAAAAACGCCGACCTGTTCCGCTGGGTACGTCCCAAAGGCGGCTGCATCGGATTTGTGGAGCTGCTTAGCGATGAGCCCGTCGAAAAGTTCTGCATGCGCCTCGTCGAAAGGAAAGGGGTCCTTCTGATGCCCGCTGGCATCTACGATGCTCCCGGCAATTATTTCCGGATCGGATTCGGCAGGGAGAACATGGCGGAAGCGTTAGAAAAGTTAACAGAGTTCATTGAGGAGGACTATCGATGAAGCCGCGCATTTTCACCAAAGAGCAGATCGCAAGCGCGCTGGATATCCCCGGACTGATTCAAAGCATTGAGCAAGGGATGATCCTCTCAACGCAGGGCAAAGTCAACCTGGCGCCGATCAGCATGCTGCACTTTGACGCACCACCGGGAGAAGTGCACATCAAATCAGCCCACATCGCAGGCGATCCACGTTTTGTGGTCAAGATCGCCTCCGGCTTTCCCCAGAACATTCAATCCGGGCTCTCCCCTTCTCAAGGGATGATGCTCCTCTTTTCTGCAAAAACAGGAGAGATCGAAACAATCCTCCTCGACGACGGCTATTTGACAGACCTACGCACAGCGATCGCCGGAGCAATCTGCGCCAAGCATTTTGCTCCCAAGGATATTCGGAAGATCGGCATCGTCGGGACAGGCAACCAGGCGGCCATGCAGCTGCAGTGCCTTCGCTCTGTCACAGACTGCCGCGACATCATCGTGTGGGGAAGAGACCTTAAGCGCGCAGAGCAATTTGCGCAAAATCCCCTTCTTGCAGAATTTCGAATTGAGACGACGTCTGATCTCGCCAAGCTATGTCAAGAGGCTTCGCTCATCGTCACGACGACCCGCTCTTCTACCCCTCTGATCTTCGCCAAACACCTGCATCCGGGCGTCCATGTAACGGCAGTCGGCGCCGATCAACCGGGAAAACAGGAGATCGCCCCCGATGCCATGGAAAAGGCGGATACAATCTACGTCGATCATTTAGCTCAGTGTTTGAAGTATGGGGACCTCTCCTATGCAAAAGAAATCATTTCGCTTAATAAAGTACAGGAAATCGGTGCTGCGCTGCAATCCCCGATCCAAAGAGATCCAAACGCGATCACCATCGCCGACCTGACGGGAGTCGCTGTCCAGGATGCGCAAATCGCAAAAGCAATCGCAGACAAATTGGAGGCATCATGTTAAGTTTGGAAACGATTGAAGAGGCCTCACGCTTTTTAAAATCTAAAATTATCCACACCCCGATCGAACACTCCCCTGTTTTATCGCAGCTTCTAAAAGTTCCCGTTTACCTCAAACTGGAATTCCTCCAGCGCACAGGATCCTTTAAGCTCCGCGGCGGACTCTATGCCATTTCCCAACTGACGGAAGAACAGAAGAAAAAGGGGGTCGCCACCTGCTCAGCCGGCAACCATGGACTGGCGCTGGCCTATGCCGCCTCCGCATTCCAAATCCCCTGTACCGTTTTCGTCCCCAGCACTGTCGATGCGGCCAAGCTTGAAAAACTGAAAAACAGTGGCGCCCGCATCGAACGATCTCCATTTTCCGGTTATGACGAGACGATGAAATGGAGTCTCGAAAACATCCAAAAAAGGGACCTGCATTTTATTTCCCCTTTCGACGGCGAAGAGGTCATGACCGCAAACGGAGGGACGCTTGCCCTCGAGATCATCGAAGAGATCCCTGATGCGGCCCATTTCATCCTACCCTTTGGCGGCGGCGGGCTGGCGGCGGGATTTTCCTTCTATGCAAAAAACAGAAATCCCCATTGCAAGATCATTGCCTGCCAGCATGAAGGGTCTCCCGCGCTCAAACTTTCCCTCCAAAAGGGACAGCCGTTACCGAATTGCCCCCTTTTGACACCGTTGCAGGACCCATTGAAGGAGGGCTCGGAGAGCACTGCTTTGCCTACGTCAAGGACCGGATCAACCATGTGGCTCTGGTCACTGAAGAGGAGATCTTCGCAGCCTTCCGTTGGATGCTCGCCAATCACCAGTACCTGATCGAACCCGCGTCCACAGTCCCGATCGCTGCCTGTCTGAAAGGCGATCTGCCCTCTTTAAGCGGACCTACCGTCCTTGTGTTGACGGGGCGCAACGTCGGCTTTGAAACAATCCAAAAAATCGTAACGCTATGAAATTTAGAATTGATCCTGCAATCGCTCAGATGTTCCCGGATGTCAAAATCGGCGTCCTCTTCGCTCAAGGATTGACGCCTTGTCAAAGCTCGGCAGAAATCGCTGCCCTTCTGCGCAATGCAGAAGAAGAGATCCAAAAAAAATACACCCTCGAGCAACTCGCCTCCGTTCCCAAAATTACCGACTGGCGGGAAGCTTACCGAAAATTTGGGTTCAAGCCCTCTTCCCATCGCTGTTCAGTTGAGGCTTTGCTTCGCAGAGTTCTCCAAGGAAAGCAACTCCCTTCCATCAATCCAATCGTCGATCTATATAACTTCGTCTCGATCAAACATCTGCTTCCGGTCGGCGGGGATGACATCGACAAAGTCGATGGAGGGATCACATTGACAATTGCTGATGGAACAGAGCACTTTGTGTTGCTAGGTTCTGAAGCTCCTGAAAAAATAGTGAAAGGGGAGGTCGTTTATCGCGATGATAAGGAAGTCCTCTGCCGATCCTGGAATTATCGAGAATGCGAAAAGAGCAAGATCACAGCGCAAACGCAAAACGTTTGCCTGGTCATTGAAGGCCTGAGCCATACGACAAAAGAGGAGATCTCAAGCGCCTGTACCGAGCTGAAAGAGCTTCTCAACACCTATTGCAAAGGCGCCATTCAACTGAGATATTACACCGGCACAAACACTGATGGCTCCATCCTTTAGAAGCGGACCCACCGTCCTTGTGTTGACGGGGCGGAACGTCGGCTTTGAAACGATTCAAAAGATATTAAAAAGATAGGGAGGTAAAAAATGTCAGTAGAACTTTCAACACCCATGGATACATTGCCGCAAGAGACCCTTCTTCATATTTTTGGGTTTTTACCTGCAAAAGATCTAGGTCGGGCGTCTTGCGTTTGCAGCGATTGGCAAGTATTAGCCTCTGATGCAAATCTGTGGAGTTCTTTAAATGAGGGTCCTTTAAGGGTCATCCTAAAGAAGGTATTTCCATCAGTAAAAATCAACGTCATCGATGGACCGGTCTGGGATGCTTATGCGGGTTTAAAGGCTTGGGGACTCTCTGTAGATGATGCAAAACCTATCCATCATCGCACTCTGATCCCAGAACTCAAAAAACGATTGCCCTCTTTGCAGGTCGATGGAGATGCGGGTGTGACGGTGCTGACCCTTCCCACAGGGCTCACATTGCACATCCTCGAAAGTTTGGCGCGTTCGCCTAAAAAGGGCAATGCAACTTGCTTTAGAGCCATTTGGAACAGCGTCTCTGATAAGTATGGAAACAATGCTGTCAGCAAAACCCACCATTTAGTGATCACTAATTCCATCCTGAAAACAAGTTCGGAATTGTCCCTTTCTGTCCAACAACGTCTTGTCAGTCAACTTGGAGGGGAAATGCCGGGCGTGTTGCCAATAGCCGCGCTCGCTATTTTAACATTTATCAGCTCTACCGAATCGCCTCCCACTCGTCTCTACAGCCTGGATCAATGTGAAAATTACGGCCGTTTTTATGAAAGAAGGACTTACACGCGATGCGCGGAAAAAATAAATGATCGCCATGTGGCAGCAGGAGGCTATTTCCCCGAAGGCCGCAACATCCCGGAAGGCTTCGATGTTCGTCTGAGCGAGACGCTCGACCATGATCACGGAGTCGGCGTCCAGTGGACGATCGAGTCCGATGAAGACGTTACTATCGCATAGAAACGGACGGCTGCATCCTGTAGAAGCGGGCTCTGGAAGTATGGAACTGATTCAAACAATGGATAAGGACGTTGGAAATTTCCGATGAATGATCCACATTGCTCATGTATTTCACTCCGTCATTGGGATCGTAGAAAAATCCCTCTTGCCGATTCTTGACATAGATCATGGAATGGCCAGCCACTTCCAGCCTTTCATTGTAGGAGGGCTCGATCGTCCGAAGCAGGTAGAGGCCATCGGGCAATTGGGCAACTTCCTCGCTGACAACCCTTCGACGATCCGCTCGCTCCATTTGGATCTCTCGCGAAGTGCGATCAATCCTGAAGTTGTGGAGGTTAGCCAGGGACTGAATTTTATTTCTGGCAACATCGATTCCCGCTGCGTCGCCTCGGACCTCGATCGTATTAAAGGCTGCTTGGCGGATGCGCATCTCTTCAGAACTTGAGGCAAATTGTCTTCCCAAATCGCGGATGCAGTTTAAAAATAAATCCGTTGAAGGGTGGCCTCTTCTCACATGGAGCTTCCTTAATTTGAAAAACGAGTCGGCAAAATCGAGTGCCATAGCGGAACAAACGCCTCCATCGATATGCCCCGTGACTTTGCTGCGGTTGAATTCAATCCCCTCTTCTTTTCGGTCTTCTAAGCGCTGAAGAACCCGCAAGACCCGATCCGGACGCGCGAATCCGACGGCGCCCGTTTGAGAGCCATTGAACAATTTTATATTTCTTGGAGTCAGGTCTACCTGTTTTGGGACAGAATTTTCCAACACCTTAAAGACAATCCATTCGATGAGCATTGCGATTTGTCCCAATACTGGAACAAATTCAATCACTGCGATCAAACGATGCCCCCATCGAAGCTCGGGTTGCAGATTAGCTTCTTCGAGATGCCTTAGGCCATACTCTGAAACAATCAAGGATTGTATCAGCTCTGAACAGGATAATTTATAATCTGTAAGTAAATAATCAGACATTGTCAAATACAATATAAAACAAAAACAGACATTATATCAAACAACGAACAAAATAAGCAACTAATTAAAGAAATTTTTAAATAAGAAACAAGTCTTTTCAACGAATCATTTTTTGCATTATGTTATAAAATTAATCATAATACGCTCATTTCAGTAAAAACAATCTTTTAGGTAATCCAATGGCATCGCTGAAACCGCTTACAATGACAGACCATCGGCTGACTTTAGAAGCCGCTCCATCCTTTGGGATCCAAGACCTGGCCAATGAGTTGACAATAGAAATTTTTAGCTACTTGGGAATCTCCGATATATCCGCAGTCGGCTCAGTCTGCTGGCAATGGCATCAGCTCGCTAACGATGAGTCTCTTTGGCGCTTCTTTTTGAAACGGGATTTCAAACGGTTAGAAACAAATAATCCTAAAGAAGCGTATAGAAATTGCCGCGACTTTTATCCCAACCTCGCACAGGGAATCTATACAACGCGCCGGATAGCGACATGCATAGAAATCGAAAACACCGCCTCCATCTATCGCAATCTGCTCATAGGCTCCAAGGAAGATCGCAAGCTCGTCTCAGGATACATGGATGGAACAATCAAGGTCTGGGATTTAGAAAGCGGCGTTTGTGAAAAGACCCTCGTCCATCATGGCTCCGTGGAACATCTCTTTCTCACGAAAAATGGGAAGTTGATCTCAGAATCTTATCACGAAAAGCTCAATCATTCGAAGATCAAGATCTGGGATTTAGAAAACGGCGTTTGTGAACAGGTGCTTAAACACCCGGGGATCCTAAATTCTCTCATCCCCACGGAAAATGGAACGCTCATCTCGGGCGATTGGGAAGGAACGATCAGAGTGCTGGATTTAGCGACAGGCGATTGCACAATGACACTCGAATCGGAGCCAAAAAATATCACCTCTCTTTGCCTCATTTACATTGCACAAGATAAAAAGCTCGTCTCTGGATCTTATGATGGCATGATTAGGATCTGGAATCTAGAAACAGGCGTGTGCCAAATGAAGATTAAAGCCCACAAAAACCGCATTAGCTGCCTTATTCTCGCACCAGATGGAAAGCTCATCTCAGGAGGTTGGGATGAAAGGATCAAGGTCTGGAATTTAGAATCAGGCGCTTGTGAGATAAGCATGCAATCAGATCAAACCGCTCTTTGCTTATTAATTCCCGCAAAAGAGAAAAAACTCATGTCGGTATCCTTGGACGGATTGATCAAGATCTGGAATTTAGAAACAGGCAATATGGAAATGACTCTGAGGGAACAGCGACCGGGAATAGACTTAATTACCTTCACAAAGGAGGGCGAGCTCATCACATTCGTCAGTGAAGGAACCACCGAAATCATGGACTTTACTGCTTCAAATCAAAATGTGCTTAAGGAGCTGGCGATGACCTTTGAAGAAAATTCACAAAGAGACCATCGGATAGCGATGCAAAGATTTTTAAAGATACCGTCCAAAGAGAAAGAGGAGATCACTTGCAAACTCCGTGAAATAGCCAACCCGTTGCCTGAGGAAAATAGAATCCGAGTTCATCCCCTGCAGATAGCTCAGGCCATTCGGAACTACTTGAATAGAGAATCCGGAACAGCGAAGGAAAAAGAATCTTAAGGAATGCGCCCCGCCAGGAATTCGGCGTATCTTTTGAATATTTCCGGCTTGCGCAGGGGCTCTTCGAAATGGGGGTCTATTCCCCCTTTTACCTTTGGCTCCCAAATCGCGTGGAAAGGGCCTGCATGGCCCGCCGCCCTTTGGAATTGTTCCGCAGTGTCCGATGGCAAAGTCTTATCCCCCTCGCTGACGATCAGACAGATCCTTCCGCTGCCCGGGCGCAATCCCTGCAAGCGTCGGATAGAATCGTAATGCTCCCCATCCCTCTCTATCGCTCCGATCCCTAAAGAACCGAGGAAATCGGTGGGCGGCTTTTGATTGGCCACAACCTTGGCCAGGGAAGGCGGCGGCTGGACTAAGACGGCGTCGACGCCCTCTGCGTGGTGCCGCTCTTTGAGCTGTGTCGCCGGGAACGTTCCCCGGCAGGAGGCCATGATTTTAATCTGCGAAGGAGAAAACCCCTCGCCGAGCAGGGCCTGGTAGCAGCCTTCTGCATCTTCCAAATACCCTTTGACCGAAAGCTCGTCGCGCCAGTCGAAAAGAGAGTAGTTGAATCCTGCGGCAAGGTGCATGCCGATAAACGCCTTGTCCATCGCCATCGTCCGCCCAAAACCCTGGCAGCGAAGAACGCATTTGTCTTGGGCTCCCACGACCGGCGCCGGCACGCGAAAAGCCTGTCCGACCTGCTCGAACCATTTGAACTCGCCCAAACGCTTCAGCTTTTTCCAATCTGCCGGCTGCCTTGGCACGATCCACTCCCCTATCCGGAGTCCGCCGTTTGCGGTGATCCACTGCTGAAATTTCTCAGGTTTGTAGAGCGCCCACCGGATAGATTTGCCATCGAAGGTTTGCAGTGTGCGCACTTCCGCAAACTCGCTTAAAAATTGCGCGCTCTTTTCAAGCCGCGCAGGGTCGAAGGACTGAGGCAAAGGGATCCCTTGCGAGCGCTTCCAGATATTCTCAATGTGAAGCACCAACGGATGGACCACCCATTGTGAAAAGGGATCCTGCATGGCTGCCTGGCGAAACACGCTTATTTTCAAGAAATAGCCGACGGGCGCTTCGAATACGCGTTTTAGGATCTCCGTCAGCTGCAGCTGCAAAGCATCCAAATAGGGAGAAAGGTACGCATTGCCGATGTAAAAAGAAGGAGCACTGAAGTCGATGGGACGTAACATAGGGATCCTTTTTTAAAAGGAAGAACTTTACACGTCGCTCGATTTTTTTAAAACGCTTGACAGCTTCTGAGCAAAAAATACAAAATCAGCGACCTTAAAACCTGTATTTTGAAGGTTATTTATGGCTTTGGCACTCTGCGCTCTTCCTTTAGCCCTTCTAGTAAATGAGTCCACTCTTCCCCTTACTCCAGAAAAAATGAGCGAGTACGTGCTAAGCGCAAAAAAGAATGTCGAATGTAGGCAAGAAGAGATCGTCGCAGTCCTCCCCTTTGAGAGGAACTATGAGACGACGATGCGGCCATGGAACCGTTTGGGAGACGAGATTCTGCTGAACTTCAGCATTCTGACCTATCTCGCCCAAGGCAACTTTCACATCGCCCAGCAAGCCTATCAGTCCATCCAGGAGCTTCAAGGGTGCCTTTATCACTCGCTCATTCTCAACCCTGTCTTACAAAACACATTCCTTTGCTATGCGGAAAAAGCGCTGCATCCGGACAGCTCTGCAAACGCTTATGAAAATTTCATCGCCTCTGCCATTCTCGACAGCTTTGGAATGATCAAGCCCGCAATGCCTTCTGATGCTCAGGACTATCTCGACCATCTTCAGGGTGCTTATGCTTCCGTTGAAAAAACTCCCTTTCTGTATAAGAAGGGGCTTTCCCTTGAAAAAAACCTCTCCGCAGAGGAAGCCAAATATCAATTTACAGTCTTGAATCTCAATACCTGTTTTTTACCCGGCGAGCTGGCTTTTGTGCATGGCGGGGTCGCGCTATGGCAGGATCGCGTGTCCGCTCTGGCTAAAAAGATCCTCTCGGTTGGCGCCGACGTGGTCTGTCTGCAGGAAGTGTTCCCTGAAGACGCCAGCTATGCCCTCTATGAAGCACTGAAAGATGACTACGCCCATTTCTACCTGGCCATCGGGCCTCGGCCCTTGGGATTTTCTCAGGATGCCCTTGGGTTTCCGAGCGGACTGTTTGTCGCCAGCAAGTTTCCCGTTGAAAGCCCCCGTTTCACCCTCTTTGATGCAAGCGGATGTCAGATAAATTACGGATTCTTTGACTTCCTCGTCAAAAGCGCAACGGCGCCTCTTGGACATATTTTCACGACGCACCTGCAGTCCTTGAACGATGCTCACTTTCCCCTGATCCGCGCACAGCAGCTGATGCAAATCATCGACTGGATCCAGACCGACTGCCAAGCCGATCCCAACACCTCTATTCCGCGCTTTGTCTGCGGCGATTTCAACATTCCCTGGGGCTCCGGCGAGCCCGGCGAGAAATTGATCCGCACCTATTTCTACGATGCCTATAATTGCAACCGGACTGAGGTTAGAGATGAGGAAAGGACTTGCACCGACTATTTTTCCGATCGCTACTTCGCCAGGATTGGTCATCCTCAGCCCATCGGCGCCAATCTTCAAATCATCGACTATGCGCTATTGTTTAAGGTGCCCGCGTGCTCGGACTGCACTCTTGAAACTATCCTTGTCCCGATGAACGCGCTGAGCAACCCGGAAACTGCCCTCAGCGACCATCATGGGTTGCTGTCAAAGTTGACACTTCCTCTACCTGAATAGCAACCTAAAGTAATAAACACTTCAATTTTAGAGGGAGTTGCAGGGAGGCGTTCGAGCCGTTTGCAATTTAGACCCGCTCTAGGTTATAAGTAGATCTTCCTCGATAATAAGGAGCAAAAATATGACACGCCTTGCCTCAATTTCTTTGTCCCTGGTCGCTGCCACTTGCGCCGCCCTGCTGCCCGCCGCGGATGCTTTTGCCCAAGCGGGAACCAATGAGAATTGCATCTGCTCTCCTGAACAGACGTCCAAAGCCTTTACCGCCGTAGCGAAGAGAGCGATCCCGGCAGTCGTCTTTATCAAGGTGCAGACCAATACCCCTGAACAAGAAGAGGGCAGCTATCCTTATGGCTATCAGAACCCTTATGATTTCAATAGCGATGACTTTTTTAACCGGTTCTTCGGCTCGCCATACCGCGGAGGCCAGCCGCAAAAGCCGCAGCCCCAGCTCAGCCAGGGCTCAGGGTTCCTGGTGAGCGCCGACGGCTACATCATGACCAATGCCCACGTCGTCAAAGGCGCCGATAAAATTACAGCAGTGCTCAACGACGGCCGCGAGATCGATGCGACACTCGTCGGCGCCGATCCACAGACCGACATTGCCATCGTCAAGATCGAAGGGAAAGACTTTCCCTTCCTCGCTTTGGGCGATTCGGAAGAGATCGACATCGGCGAATGGGTGATCGCGATCGGCAGCCCGTTCCAGCTCGAAGCCTCCGTGACTGTCGGCGTCGTCAGCGCAAAAGGAAGACAGAACTTAAAGATCACCGACTTCGAAGACTTCATTCAGACAGATGCTGCGATCAACCCTGGTAACTCGGGCGGCCCCTGCTCAGCTTGAAAAGCGAAGTGATCGGGATCAACACAGCGATCGTCTCGCGCAGCGGCGGCTATATGGGGATCGGTTTTGCGATCCCGAGCAACATGGCCAAAAATATCATGGCCCAGATCATCGACAAAGGCTCGGTCACCCGCGGATTCCTCGGCGTTTCTCTGCAGCCCGTCGATAAAGATATCGCTGACGCCTTCAACCTCCCCAAACCCGAGGGCGCCCTCATTTCTGAAGTGGTCAAAGACTCCCCTGCAGACAAAGCCGGTCTGAAACAGGGAGACATCATCATTGAGTACAACAAACAACCGGTCAAGTCGCTGCAAAGCTTCCGAAACGAAGTTTCGCTGATGAATCCCGGCTCAAACGTCACCCTCAAGGTCAACCGCAAGGGACAGATCCTCACCATCCCCGTGACGCTTGGCACAGCCAATGACACTCTGGCCACAGGCGGCAACATCATCCAAAAATTGGGCATGGAGATCGATAACCTGACTCCCGACCTCTCCAAGCAACTCGGCTATACGCAGCGCGAAGAGGGTGTCGTGATCACAAAGATCAAGCCCGGCTCCGCTGCAGCCATGGCAGGCTTGAGACCCGGATTCCTCATCCAGGCCGTCAACCACAAAAAGGTGACGAGCGTCGACGAGTTCAATGAAGCGCTCGGCCAACCGGAGAACAAGCGGATCCTCCTGCTCGTCCGCCAGGGCAACGCAACCCGCTTCTACTCCATCAAAGTGGAATAATGGCTTCCAAGGATGACCTAGAAATATTCAAAGCAGAGGCAGCAAAAGACCGACTGCCTCTCCCGCTTTTCCTGGCCAACGTTCAGGCGGGATTCCCCTCGCCTGCCGAGGACTACCTCGACAAAACGCTGGATCTCAACGAGCTCTTGATCTCCCATCCCGCAGCGACCTTTTTCGTGCGCGTGGCCGGCGATTCGATGCAAGGCGCAGGGATCTTCTCCGGCGACACCCTCGTCGTCGACCGTTCGCTGGAGCCTGCCGATAACAGAATCGTCGTCGCCATCGTGAACGGCGAATTTACAGTCAAACGCCTCAAATTGCGCGAAGGGCGCATCTCCCTTGTCCCTGAAAACCCCGCTTACCCTATACTGGAATTGAGGGAAGGAACCGACTTCCAGGTCTGGGGCGTGGTCACCTATGTCATCCACAAAGCCATCTAATTATTATCTGATCGATTGCAATCAGTTCTACGTCTCGTGCGAACAGGTCTTCAATCCGAAACTGAAGAACAAGCCCGTCGTCGTCCTCTCCAACAATGACGGCTGCATCGTCGCCAGATCCAAAGAGGCCAAGGCCCTCAAAATCCCGATGGGCGCCCCCGCCTATCAGTTCGCAGACCTCTTCAAAGCGCAAAAAGTCCACGTCCTCTCCTCCAACTACACTCTTTACGGAGACATGTCGCAGCGCGTGATGCAAGTGCTCTCCCAATTTTCCCCCGATATGGAGGAGTACTCGATCGACGAGGCTTTTCTGCGCCTTGCCGTCGACGACCCAATTGCACTTGCCAAGGAGATCAAGCGCACGGTGTTGAAGTGGACGGGGATCCCCGTCTCCATCGGCGTCGGAATCACGAAAACCCTTTCTAAGGTCGCCAACGACATCGCAAAAAAAACAGAGGGTATCTTCGCCTTTACCGATCAAGAGCAGACAGATGCCGCTTTAGAAAAGCTCGACGTCCAAGAGATCTGGGGAATCGGCAGCAAACTCAGCGCTGCGTTGAAGAGCGAAGGGATCGAGAATGCGCGCGCCTTCAAAGACGCCTCCGACGACTGGATCAAAAAAAGATTTTCCGTCATGCTGCTGCGTACGGCGTACGAGCTGCGGGGAATTTCCTGTCTAGAGCTGAACGAGGCGCCCCTCCAGCGCAAATCGATCACCTGCTCGCGCTCGTTTGGGGGTAAAATCACCAAGCTCGAAGAGATCGAAGAGGCGCTCTCCTCTTATACCGCCAATGCCGCCGAGAAGCTGCGCGCAGAAGAACTCCTCCCCTCTTTCCTGACAGTTTTTTTAGCAACATCCCTCTTTCTCGATAAAGCCTATAGCAACAGCTGGACTGTCACGCTAGACGAGCCGACGGCATTCACTCCGGAGCTTTCCGCCAAGGCCAAAGAAGCGTTGCGCAAAATTTTCCGCCCCGGCTGACACCACAAAAGGTCGGCGTCATCATGGGAGGATTCTTCCCTGAGGGCAACTACCAGCCCGACCTGTTCGGCTCCAATGAGAAACAAAAGGGCCGTGAGAAAAAAGCGATGGAGGTCATCGACCGCCTCAATCAGCGATTTGGGGATGCATCCATACGCTTTGCCGCAGAAGGCATTCGGGCCGCGCTGAAAATGCAGCGCGGGAACGCTCCCCCCGCTACACGACATCGTGGGATGAACTGCTAAATATTGAGATATAGAGAGTGGAAAAAAAATTAAAAGCCAAAGGCCTAGTACTCATCTTCCTTTGCGCCTTATGCTGGGGTCCCTGCTATCTGTTCATCAAACTCGCAGTCGCTGAAATCCCCCCTCTAACGGTTGCCTTTGGGAGGGTCGCTATCGCAGCTCTCATCCTCTACCCCGTTTGCCGCATGCAAGGGCAAACACTTCGGAAATGGAAACACCTCTGGAAAGAATTTGCCGGTGATGGGCATCACCCTAAACGCACTCCCTTTTTTTTTGGTCAGCCGAGGCGAACTTTTTATCACTAGCTCTCTCACAGGAATCCTCAACAGCATGACCCTCATTTTCACTGCGATCATCGCCCATTATTTCGGCAGGCACGATCCATTGACAAAGAATAAAATTGTGGGGATCTTCCTCGGGATTATCGGGCTTGCCATCATCTACGTGCCCATCCTCATCCATCAAAGCGTGAACAGCCAGCTTGGAGCAGCGATGGTCATCGTCGCCTGTTTGAGCTACGGCGTCGGCACCGTATTTGCGCGCACCCACCTCACGACAGTCCCGGGGACCGTCGCATTGACATTTCAACTGATCATCGCCTCTTTGGTCCTGGCCCCTTTTTCACTTTTCTTCGACCACCCCTTTCAGCTTGCAACCCCCTCCCAAACGGCAATCCTTGGACTTGCTGCCCTCGGCGTCATTGGGACCGCTGCGGGTTTTTATTTCTACTTTAGGGCCATCCAATTGGCAGGCGCAACCTATGCCTCCTTCGCTTCTTTGCTCCTTCCGATCATCGCCATGATCTGCGGAGCCGTTTTTCTGGACGAGCAGCTCACATGGAACCTCTACCTGGGAACGCTCTTCATTCTAGTGGGTGTTTTCACAATCAATCCCGCATTGACTAAACCGCTGGCCAAATAATCTTCTAAAATATAAGATGAAATTCGAGAGATTTCTCCATTTCAGGAGATTTTTTCGTATTTTTTTGACAAATATCCTGTTTTTTGGTAAGATTTGGCTATGATTATTGAATTTTCTATAAAAAATTTTAGTTCGTTTAGAGAGCTAACCACGCTTTCCCTGCAGGCTGAACCATTAAAAACAGGGAAAAACGGTCTTATATCAACTGAACTTAAGTTTAAAATTCTTCCTGTCACTGGAATCTTTGGCCCTAATGCAAGCGGCAAAAGCAATTTCATCAAAGCCCTCATCTATATGCAATGGGCAATGCTTAATTCAGACTACCTCAATCAGCCCACTACCAAATCCCCTTTACTTCAACCATTTCTTTTAAATATTGAAAGCTGTAAAGAACCTTCATATTTTCAAATTGTACTATGGGACGCGGAGAATAAAATTGAATACAGATATGGATTTGAAATCACTACCAACAATGTTGTCAGCGAATGGCTCGAAACAGTTTCCAAAGTGAAAACAAATCGCCGTCGGCAAATAATTTTCCTTAGAAAAGGTCAAGAATTTGTTAAGTTAGACGAAAGCATTAAAGACAGCGTAAGTCATTTGATTAACAATGTAAGGCCGACAGCGTTAGCTCTAACTGTTTTTGCTCAATTTGCTGATCCTGTTTCTTCTCAGGTCATAAAACTAGTAAGCCGCCCTAATTTCATGATCATCGATGGCGGGGCTCAAGATCCAATGCTTATATGCAATGAAACAGTATCAAGAAAAGCCTGAGTTCGCATTGAGAGTACTTCAATTGTTAAAGAAACTGGATTTAAGCATTCAGGATCTTAAAATTATTCGAGAACCTTTTACAGAAACTCATCTAAAAGCTATACCTAGTGAACTTAAGTCATTATTCAGTCAAACAGGGCGAGTTCTTTCGAGCTGTCACACTCCATAAAATGTATGGATCTTTAAAAAAAAATCAGCATGTGGAATTTGATTTTAGCAGTCAGGAATCCTTTGGGACCCGTCGTTTATTTGTTCTTATAACCTTGGTCATACAGATTTTGGACATGGGCGGTATTTTTGTTCTTGATGAACTGGGATCTAGCATTCATCCCTTTATGAGCAGAGAAATTGTTGCTCTATTTCAAAATCCCAATACAAATCCTAAAGGAGCTCAACTGATTTTTTGCAGTCATGAAACCTATTTACTCTCAAAGCAGGTGGGTTTAAGACAGGACCAAATTTGGTTCACAGAAAAAAATGCACAAGAAGAAACTATTTTACGCTCCTTATTGGAATATAAAATGCGAAGCGAATGCGAGTTTGAAAAAAACTATCGTGAAGGTCGTTTTGGCGCAGTTCCTGTGACTTGGTCTTAATACTCAGGTTAATAGGAATTCTCAAAATGTCTACGCGAAAACGAAAAATCGAACCTTGGGACATCCGAAAGAGCGAAAACGCGAAAAAGGAAAGATTCCTTATCGCAAGCGATTTTTGATTTGTACTGAAGGTAAAACTGAAGCCCACTATTTTAATAACTATAAAAGTTCTACGGGTCCTCTTGTCGTTCCACTGGATAAATCTGATCATAAAGTTAGCTTGATAAAGAAGACGATAGAGGAAAGAAATACAAGGGTGCAAAATGGCGAATTCGATGAAGAAATAGATGAAACTTGGGCTGTATTGGATCGCGATGCTAACCCTTCAAATAAATCAGATAAAGCTCACTTTAATCAAGCTTTAGCAATCGCAAAGGCAAATAACATTTCTATTGCCTATTCCAATGACGCTTTTGAGGTATGGTTTCTCTTGCATTACCAAGAGTTATGGACTCCAACGCATAGAGATCAACTATGCAAAATGCTTTCAAGGCATTTGGGTAAAAAATACGAAAAACCCAACAATTTGTTTAAAGACATTAAACACCTTCGACCCATGGCCTTAAAGCGAGCTGAAAAATTATCAAAGTCACAAAATCATCCTGAAAGTGCCAATCCGTCAACGACGGTTCACAAGCTAGTTGAAAAGCTGATTAAGGAACCAGGATTTCAAGCAAAATCATTGAGGGAATTGCAAAACTCTCACTATTAAAAAAGGCCATCGAGAAGCTGCTCATCCACCAGCTCGGGATAAGTCACCCGCAGCATCGCATTCTTTTCCATTTCGCTTTTGATGGTCGACATCGCGCCTTCGTTTCTTGCCCAGCTTCTTCGGGTAATCCCATTATTGACATCCCAATAGAGCATGAGCTTTAATCGATTCTCGCAATCTTCAGAACCGTCCAGGACGAGTCCAAATCCTCCGTTCATCACTTCGCCCCAGCCAACGCCTCCTCCGTTATGCAGACTCACCCATGTGGCTCCGCGAAAAGCGTCCCCAATGACATTTTGGACAGCCATATCCGCTGTAAATTGACTGCCGTCGTAGATGTTTGAAGTTTCTCTGTAGGGAGAATCGGTTCCCGAGACATCGTGGTGATCGCGCCCTAAAACAACGGGGGCTGAAATCCTCCCGTCTTGGATAGCGCGATTGAAGGCGCTGGCAATTCCAATTCTGCCTTCTGCGTTGGCATAAAGAATGCGCGCCTGCGATCCAATGACCAGCTTGTTTTCGCGAGCGCCTTGAATCCAACGGATGTTATCGGCCATTTGCTGTTGGATTTCCGGAGGGGACGCTTTGATCAGTTCTTCTAAAATCGAGCAGGCCAGGGCATCGGTCACATTCAGGTCTTCTTCCTTTCCGGAGGTACAGACCCAGCGAAAGGGTCCGAATCCATAGTCAAAACACAGCGGGCCCATGATGTCCTGCACATAGCTGGGGTATTTAAAGCTTCCATCGGCATTGACGACGTCCGCCCCGGCGCGTTTGGCTTCCAACAGAAATGCATTCCCATAATCGAAAAAGTACATTCCGGCTGCGGCCAGGGAGTTAATGGCGTTGACCTGTCTTTTCAGGCTGTTTTGGACATGCGCTGCAAAACATTCTGGATCTTTCACCATCATTTCATTGCTTTGTTCATAGGTCAATCCGACGGGATAATATCCACCTGCCAAAGGGTTATGCAAGGAGGTTTGGTCCGATCCGAGATCGACGGCGATATTTCGTTCGACAAGCCGTTCCCATAAGGCGACAATATTTCCGAGGAAGGCAATGGAGTGAGGTTGATTGCATTTTTGGAATTCCAGCACCTTGTCAATCGCCGCATCGACATCGTCGGTAATTTCGTCGACCCATCCTTGTTGGTGGCGCTTTTTGGCGGCCTTTTCATTGATTTCCGCGGTCAGGCTACCTACTCCTGCGATATTTCCCGCTTTAGGCTGAGCCCCGCTCATACCGCCAAGGCCTGAAGTGACAAAGAGCTTTGTACGCCCCTCAATTTTTCGGCTCGCATTCAATAACGTGATCGTCGTGCCGTGGACAATCCCCTGCGAGCCGATGTACATGTAGGAGCCCGCTGTCATTTGACCATACTGGGTGACGCCTAAGGCGTTAAATTTGTTCAAATCTTCCGGTTTGCTGTAATTCGGGACCATGAGCCCATTGGTCACCACGGCTCTAGGCGCGTTTTTGTGCGATGGGAATAAACCCATCGGATGCCCGGAATACATGACTAGCGTCTGTTCGTCCGTCATTTGAGACAGATATTGCATCGTCAGCAGGTATTGCGCCCAATTCTGAAAGACCGCCCCATTCCCGCCATAGGTGATCAGTTCGTGAGGGTGCTGGGCGACGACGGGGTTAAGGTTGTTTTGGATCATGAGCATGATGGCCGCGGCCTGAACGCATTTTGACGGGTATTCGGATATGGGTCTAGCGAACATGGGATACTGAGGACGAAAGCGGTACATGTAGATATGACCGTAAGTTTCCAACTCGTTTGCAAATTCTGAGGCCAATAGAACATGGTGTTCAGCCGGGAAATAGCGGAGGGCGTTTTTCACGGCCAATTTTTTTTCTTCGACAGTGAGGTTGTGTTTGCGTTTGGGAGCATGATTGATATTGGATTCATACGATTGCGGAGGCGGCAGCTTTTGTGGGATGCCGGTGATGATCGCCTGCTGAAATTCAGATAACTTCAGCGCTTCTTCATCAGGCAGCGGCAGCATCGATGTCATGCGCGTTACGAAGAGTAGAAAAGCCAAAAAAAAGAGATACTTCATTGATCCTTCGCTGAATAGAATAAGTTAAAAATCAAACCTTGCGCGCAGGGTCAGTCCATAAAAGGAGAGGTCTCCGTTCTGACGGACGTAAATGGGATGGACATCGTCGGTGAACACTTCTGTCTGATTCTGGCTCCACCAATATTGCGACTCGAATCCTGCGCTCAAGCCGAAGTGGCATCTGTCTCGGTGGAAATTGCGGTCCCAAGCTGCGCCGGCGACCATTTGCACCATAGGGCTGACGAGGTTAAAGTCTGTGTCGAGGTGAACGACTTCTCCCTCATCCAGTTGAAACTGCTTTTGACCATTGTCGAAGTGGCCTGCGATAAGCGCTGCGGCAATATCTCCGAAAAGGCTAAAACCCGCTCCGAGCTGCCAATTGATCTCCGTGCCCAGAAGAGGGCCCGCTCCTTTGAAATCGTTCTTGAACTCCGTGCGGAACGTTTGTCCTGCAGGGATAAAGCCCCCTTCATAGCGGAATTTTGCATGTTGATCGATCCAGGCCCCCTTAAATCCGAAGAAAGGAGAGAAAACGAGGGTTTTCGTCAGGTAATACGCTTTTCCAAACTCAACATCGACGCTCTGGAACCCAATTTTCCAATGCCCATGCGCCTCGGCGACGGAATTCCCCTGGTTTGCCGGAGCAAGAGACCCCTGGAAGAGGAACAAGGGATAGGGAGAGCCGTGCGTGCTGTGGGAATGCTCCGGAAAGAAGTTGGTGTAATTGGCATAGATGCACCAGCCGTCAAAAGAGGGCAGATGGGCGCCAAGCCCGACGCGGAATCCCGACTGGAAATCGAATTCGATCTGTTTGGAAGTGGCGAACTCCATTCCCTGCTGGCGCGTTCTCCAATAGAGCCATTCTCCTGTCAGGTAGACGTGCCCATTTGGAGCTTGAAAGCCGGTCCTTGGATATTCCTCTCCCTCCGCTTCAGAAGATTGAGCTGAGGCCTGCATCGAAGCATTGCCGGATGAACCCGTCTGAGCAACCGCTGCAGGGCTGATGGAATAGTTCACTTTGTTGAAATAGGGGCGGTCTGGTGGGAGCTCGGCTGAATCACTTTCTACTTCCGCGGCTTCTCTTTTATCGTTCTTGGGCTGGGTTTTGCTCGAGAACCACTGATTTTTGATTTTTCTGGGTTTTTTCTGTGGATCGCTCGTCTTCGGTTTCGACTCCGCCGTACGTCTGACACCGGCAAAATGGGGTTTCATTCTTTTTTGCAGCGGCTCTTTTTGCTCAGCAACAGAAGCATTCTCGGATTGAGACGCTTCATTTTCAGGAGCGACTCGTCGGCCTTTCTGCACAGGCTCTGTCTGCTGATCATCCACTAAGGCATCGGCGACCTCCTCTTCGAACACGAGCTCGACGAATTCATCGTCGGCTAAGGCCTCTTCGGCATATGTCGAGATACTGAGGGCTAGAGAGAACGCTGTGAGGGAGAGGAAAAATTGAGACGTCATGGCAGACTCCTTAGAATGGAATAAAATATTCAATTGAGGTACAGGGATTTATAGCTGGAAAGCCCTTAAAAAGAAAGATCAACTCTCGAGTCTCAATAAGCTTGTCTTAAACCACTCATTCATAATATATTAAGATTTTAATTTTATTTATTAAATAAATTTACACTTTTAATATTAAATTTGCTAAAATAATTTATACAGTAATCATAAAACAAGGTTAATTATGAATAGTACCAACCCGGCTAATTCTCTCATTGATTCATTTTGTCACTTCACCCAGAACGCTCGTCGCTGTGAAGACGAGAAGAGAACAAGCCGTACGGAAATTTCCCGGCAAAATACCCAACACGCCCTCTACTTCGCTCAGACTATTCCCGATCACTTTTTGAGTCATTTCCGAGACTGCCCCTTACAGCCGAGCAATGAACTTGCGAGACAAGGAATCTTATCTGTTCTGCAAACGGCATCGTATTCTGCTAGCAGGGAGAAAATGCAAAGCGACTTTACATCGTGGGGAATGATAGATTTATATGACCTCTGCAGCAATGAGGAACCGCTATTGCGGGGTCTCTATTTCTTAATGCAGATCCAAAAACGGTCCCCAACTCTGCTAACGAGAATCGATTATCCCTTTCAATGTCAGGTGGTGCAAGCGATTTTTGAGAGAACTCCCCCCGAAAAAATAGATGCATTTGTCAACCCCTTTATGTTTTTCATGCTTTATGACGGAGTACAGCTTCAATCAATCGAACCCTTTTTACATCCTCTGCTCAGCAAAACCTCTGATGGTGAAGTACAACGCGTCATTTTCTCTTTGCTTAGAACCATTGATAAAACGCAATTGCATCCTGCGATCGATCTCTGTTTAAGCTACCAACCCGATTTTTTAGTACGCCTGTGGCCAACACTTCGCGATTCCGTATGGCAGGAATTTTCCTCATCGGATAAACAAAATCTCGCTAGAAAGTTTGCCGTAGCATCACCGGGAACTCTTTGTGATCTATGGGTCAGATTTTGCTACGAACCACGAGCTTTTCTCTTCTCAGAAGAGGATCCTGAATTTCATCTCGAAATCGCTCAAACAGTGGCCCAAATTGCTCCGGAGACTTTCTTAAAGTCTATCTTCCGATTTGGAAATGTCCCCTTCGAAAAACGCTTTGATCTCATGATGAAAGGGATGCATGATAAGCCGGCTGAAATTCTTCGGGAATTTGCAACAGTCTCGTTAGAGCATCAAAAAAAGCTCTTTTGCGACTGTCTGCAGAAAGAAGGGATGTTTAAAGATCCTGAAGTATTGCGTCAGATACTCGAGGAGAAAGATGGGTTTTCCGTTCTCATTCATTTTTGGAGAGCGGCGAAAACAGAAGGCTGTTTGGAGACAGTGCAGGCCATCAATGCCCAGCTTGTCGAGGAATATAAAGGGGAGTATGGGCAGCGGGCTTTGAAATTAATCATCAAAAATCAAATCGCCCCTTTCCTAAAAGAAAAATGGTTCACTGTTCTTCTCACTGAGGACAATGATGAATCCCGCTATGTCATCAAAAAAGTGTCCTGCGGTTATGCCAATCTCTTCATTTGTCTTGGACTATTTGAAAAATGCTCAAGCGCCGGCTCATTGCAAGAGGCTGATTTCTTTATCAAACAGGCTCTGACAGGATACAATGATCACAGCGAGTTGTCCTCTGCAGCCCTTGCATTTTTTGCAGGTCTATTCCAGAGCTATGAGGGAGCTCCGATCATGGACGATCCCGCTATTCAACGCTGCGACAAAGGGATGGAAAAATTCGCCTTCGCCTGTTTCTTTCTTCTGCTCATGCAGGATCTAGGCGATCGTGAACAATCTCTAACAAAGGCCCATCAGCTCGTTTCGACTTTAAGAACAAAAAATAGCGATCAATCCATCCGAAAGCTGATCCAGTTTCTCACTTATTTGCAAAACGGCTGTCGACTCGATGTCAAAGAGTTGGGAAGAGTAGCCTCCTTGCTCTCCGGCGCTACGGATCCAAGAGAAATCGAGTTATTCCAAACAGCACTTAAAATCAAAACGCAGTTTTGCACTTTTGAAACCATCAAGGAATTTGTTTGCCCCGGCTGTGATCTGAAACAAATGACGCAAGAAGGACTTGCTCTCTTTAAGGTGCTTTTTAAGTTGAAAGAAGAAGAGGGCCTCGATGAAAAATTGAATAGCATCTTGTTTTCAAAATGGCGGCAGCCCTCCCTTCTCATCGAGTATTTAAGACAGCACTTTGGTGTTGAGGAGCGTAGATCACAGTTCATCCGTTGGGTCCAGGCAGTCCTGGGAAGTGGTGCAAAAGGGGAAACAAACCTCGAAGAATTGCGCTATGGAGGAATCGAAGGGGCTCGCAATGAAAATTGGGATCATTTTAGACATCTTTCCAACGAGCAGTTAGCACTTTGGAAAGCCAATCGAGCAGTCCCTCTGCAGAGCTTGCGCTTTTTGCCAAAATCGGAATTGGATCTTTCCTCCTACCACGTCCTTTTTACAGACGATCCTGAAGCGATCTTCATGCATGGCGAAGATGCCAATAGCTGTCAGGCGATCTCCGGCGGCAATATTCAAAATTTTGGTCTTTCAGGGGTCTGTTTTAACGGCAAAAATCGATTATGTATCGTTATCAAAAAAGGCGAGCCTATCTACATCCATCGATTGAAGGCCGAGCTGATCTATACCTCTCGTTCTAAGGAAGAAAACCGATTGTTCAACCCGATGATGTTGATTCCCGGGGAATATTCCTACCATGGACACGCTCCTGATAATCTCGGTGAAATCGCTGAAACGGCAAATTTTCTCTGTCTTCTGGAAATCGCTCAGGAGATGGGCATTTCGGTTCTTACAGACATCCCTTCCCCCATTAATGCGGCCTCTGAGGACGAGGCATTCTCCATTCGCAAATTTGAAGGAAAGATCTACCAAGGAGAAAACCTTGCAGGTGGTACGTGCCGAGAGGGGGAATCTTATGGAGATCATTCCTACTTTTAAGAGCTAAAAGTTACAGATTCTTAAGCAATTCCTGAAAGGAACTTTCGCTTCGGATCGGATCGAAGGCGGAGTCTGAGAGGACCTCTTTGGCGTTGGCCAAGCCTTCGCTGATCGCAGTCTGCAGCCAGCCCACAGTTGGGACCGCCTGTTTCAACTGGGCGTGCGCATAGGCGTTGCGGAGCGCCGTTTCGGCGGTAGGCAAGGTTTGAAAGCAGGTGCCCGCCAGTTCGACGACCAGTGGAAAGTCCTTCTGATCGAAGGCGACTTTGTGGAGAAGGCAAAGCGCATCGCCGCCGAGCTCCTCGCGGATGGAGCGGAGCAGATCGTAGGCGTCTTTAGCATCGCCCTTTTCATACTTGAGAAAAGCCAAATACTGCGTGGAGAGTTCAAAGATCATCCCTTTCTTAGCTTTGGCACGGATCTCCTCGCAGAGCTTGAAGGCTTCCTCTTTCTTGCCCACCTGCATCAGCTCTTCGACCTTTTCCAGCTGTTCGCGCAGCTTGTCATCGCGGTCGCTTGCAGAGAGGTGGCGTGTGCGGCGGAAAGTATCATAACTTTGAAAGGCGAGCAGGAAGAAAAGAGCGCCGATGAGAAAGCCTTGAGCGATAAAGAAGAAAATGCTGATCCCAAGCGACAGCAGCATGCTGGTGACGATGGCGTATTTGAACCCTTTGACGCCAAAAATCCCCTCCAAAACGATCCTGAGCAACTGCCCTCCGTCGAGAGGCATGACCGGAAGCAGGTTGATGACGGTCCAGAACAGGTTGACCATGCGCGTCAAAGTGAGAATCGAGCCTGTCATCCCCTGTGCCAAAGCGGGGACCTGCAGTAAAATCGTCGCCAGGATTGCGAGCAGAAAACCGAAGATCGGACCATTAAGGACGATGAAGAACTGCTTCCAGAAGGACAACTTTTGACCATTGTGGTAAGTCAGCCCCCCTAAGGCCAGCGAGCTGGATGGAGTTTGCCCAAACAGCGCTGCCGTCAAAGCATGGCCGTATTCGTGGAAAAGCACCGATACGAAAATAATCCCGACCCAGATCAGCGTGCCGATAAAGCTCTGGCTATTGATATAGCCGATGAGCCCGGCAAAAAGCCAAAAAGTCGGATAGATCGTAACAGAGATCCGTCCACGGAACTGAATCATTATTTTTTTCCTTCATGGCTTTGAGCATCGTTTCGCCCATGATGGCGGGGCAGAGAGAGAGAGAGAGAGAGAGAGAGAGAGAGAGAGAGAGAGAGGGAGGGAGGAGGAGGAGGAGGGAGAGAGAGAGAGAGGGAGGGGGGGGGGGGGGGGCGGGGGCGGGGGGAGGGAGGGAGGGGAGGGAGGGAGAGAGAGAGAGGGAGGGGAGGGAGGGAGGGGAGGGAGGGGAGGGAAGGGAGGGAGGGGAGGGGAGGGGAGGGAGGGGAGGGAGGGGGCGGGCGGGGCGGCGGGAGGGAGGGAGGGGCGGGGCGGGCGGGCGGGGAGGGAGGGAGGGAGGGAGGGAGGGAG
>CAWESW010000038.1:0-5670 GCA_963811735.1 uncultured Verrucomicrobiae bacterium
AGGAAGACCAGACGCTGAGAAGAGGCGATGGAGCTGCTCTTCAAGCCATCGGCTTTTGGCCCTTCCCGTCGTCGACTCAAGGCAGCGGTTTCTTGGCATCATCGATATCCAGCTCTATCTGGAAGAATCGCTGGACATCGCCGATGCACGCCACTCCAGCGACGTCTTTCAAATCCTTGGTCTACTCTTGAAATGGGAAAGAAAAAGCCCTTGGAAGAAACGTATCCGCATTGTACTGCCTGGACTTTGTGCAATATGGCAGGGGGGATTATCTGTGCCGGCGTTTCTTTTATTTCAAGGCGGTGCTAGCCAAGGTGCTGCTACTCGCGATGTTCATTTTCCGCTAATACTTAACGCTCAGCGAATCGATCGTCATGCAGTCGATGGACCCAGAGCTTGCACCTCATGCGCGAGCCCAATATTTCTTCAAAGCGGATTATCGACCGAATTTTGGACGAAGGGAAGATGGTGATTTTACTGCGCTAACTTGCGGGATCTCCGTAGGCTTTATCTCTTTGTTATGGGGCGGAGGCGGCACTGTGCCCTCTGCAACAATTGCCTCTTCTCTTTTTCGTCTCGATCAGTCTCTCTGCTTCAGCAGGCGCCTTTGTGCCGCTGTTCCTCTATTCCCGCTCTTTAGACCCTAAATTTGCATCGGGCCCCGTCGTCTTGATGATTACAGATGTACTTACGACGACGATCTATCTCTCCCTTGCGACATTGCTGCTGCTGTGAAAAAGGCTTAAAAAACGATGCCTCCTGTGGAGGCATCGTCTGAAGTCTTTGCGGTGATTATGTCGTTGGTTGTTTTCTGATTGCTTCCAAAGACTTTTCAACAAATTCCATCATGATCTGAGTGTTAAGCACTCTTGCAATGGGCACGCCCTGAAAGAGATTCGTTGCTTTTTGAATGTCCACTAAATCAAAGGAATTCTTCTTAACACCCCAGTGGTCTGAGCACATTTCATCAAAATCTTCACGTTCCGCTTCCACTAGCGCTTGATCCACCATTTTCATTAGCTTGGTTGGATGCTGATTTCGAATGGAAAAAAGGAGTCCAAATGAATCTTCCCTGACAGAAGGTATTTCAGGGAGGAACTTTTCGCATTTAGTTTTAAAGCGGTTAAAAATGGAAAGCATCTCACCATATTTCGGATCATGACAGTTTACCAGATCTCCCTCTTGACAACGCCTCGCGTAATTTTGCACAGCATCATTGTGACAATTTACAAGTTTTTCTTTAAGCTCAAGGCCTTCTTTTATTAAATCTTTTTTCATCAACAAAGAGGAAAATTTATCGACAACCGCTTTTTCAGTTTTAGAAACCAGGTGCAATCTGCAAAGATCAGCCGGGATGACTAACTCAAGTACTTTTTGTTGAATATCATCTGGATAACTGCTTAATGGCAAATGAGTTTTTTGAACCGAATGCATATTAATACTCCTTTTATGTGCATGTTACGAAACACCAAAAACTCTATACCGAACTCGGCCAAGAACTTGGATTTGGAACCGCGGGAGCTTTCGCGCGGTTCCAAATCCAAGTTCTTGGCCGAGTTCGGTATATTTATCGAATACTAGGCGTGTCCCTAAACTAAGGCTTCGTCGATTTTCGGGATTATTTTGCTCTTTTGATTCTTCTGCCCAGTACTCTGTAAACTAAATTCTTGGTGTTTGGGCTGCGGTCAAAGCCCCGGGGTTCGAAGATCGTAAAGGGGGTTGTATTGCATTAATACTACCCCCTTTTACGATCTTCGAACCGCGGAACTTTCACGCTAGCCGAAACACTAGAGAATTTAGTTTACAGGGTACTAGGGTAATATACGAAAGTTGATATAACCCTAGGGCGGAAGAATCGAAAATCGACAGAAGCTCAGTTTAGGGACACGCCCTAGTCCTTCTCGTGGCTGAGCTGCTTTTTCCAATCAGGCTTCTGGAAGAGCAGGATAATCGAAGGTGCGCAGCACGCGAGCACCACTGCGAGGACGAGGAAGAGCACATAGAAGAGGACGCTTCCCGTCTCGATCTGCGAGGGGGGAAAGAATCCGATGATCATAGTGAATACCGAGCTGACCAGGCCGACTCCGGCGACAATCCATATCCCCAGTTTTCCGCCAGGGATTTTATAGGGGCGTTCCACTTTGGGTCTTTTATAGCGCAGTTTGATGGCTGCGGCAAAAAGAAGAATGTACATGACGAGATAGAGCTGTGCGACAATGGCCGACAAGATCCAGAATGCGGCGCTCACGGTGGGCATGAAGACGAAGACCAGGGAGAGCAGAGAGACGAAAATCGCCTGAACCATCAATAGGCGTTTTGGCATCCCTTCTTTATTAACGGCGCGAAAATACGGCGGAAGATCGCCATCGCGGGCAGCGGCGAGGAGACCCTTGGTAGGCCCGATGACCCATGTGCTGAGAGAGCCAAAGGCCCCCAGCGCAATCAGAATAGCGATGTATGGGGTGATCCAATTTAGGCCATAGGCGTTGACGAAGTAGGAAAAAGCCTGCATCGAGCCTGCGACAAGGCTGATCTCTTTTTGCGGGATGACGCTGGCGATGGCGAGCACGCCCAGGATCGACATGCCGATGATCAGCACTCCGGAGAGCAGGATGGCCTTAGGGAAATCTTTTTGAGGATGTTTCACGTCGCGGGCGTGGATTGCAGACATCTCCATTCCGCACAGGGAGAGGAGGATGCCGGTGAAGAGGACGAGCTGTTCGATAGAGCCCATGTTGGGGATTAGGGCGTCCCATGACATTGTGATTTCTAGAGGCCGTCCCGTGAAGTACCAGATCATGCCGAGGATGATGATCAACCCGCCGGGAATAAAGGTGCCAAAAACGACGCCAAACGTGCTGATCCATCCCGAGATCTTCATGCCCAGCAGATTGGCAAGCGTCGCCGCCCAGAAAGAGGCGAGGATGATGGTGAGGGTGAATGTCGTATTACTCGATAGAGCCGGATCGAAGATGTAGGCGACTGTCGCAGCGATGAAGGAGAGGATCGTTGGATACCAGATCGCATTTTCTGCCCATAGGAGCCAAATGGCCAAAAAGCCTGTCCGGTGGCCGAAGGCCTCTTTCACCCAGACGAAGACGCCGCCGCTTTTGGGCCAGCCTGTCGCAAGTTCTGCGGAGACAAGGGAGACCGGAATAAAAAAAATCAGCGCTGCGAGGAGGAGATAGAAGATCGATGAAAAACCGTATTCTGCCGTCACAGGCCAATTTTTAACGCTGCCAATTGCTGCGACGTTGATCATCGCCAGAGTAAAAACAGTGATTGTGCGCCGAATTTTCGGTGTCGCTTCTTTCATGGGATATGCTCCTATTCAAAAAACAGTGGAAACATTATATGTATAACGAACACAGATGAGTATATCTGAATGATCAATCCCAAGTCAATTTCTGCTCTAAAAAAAGCTAAATGGACTTCCCATTTTAAGCGCCCTCTCTACGACACTTATGCCTTTTCCTGTCTTCCGAATACGATTTCCAAGCTTTTAACGGGCAAAGGAGAAAATACTCTGCCAGGAGATGCCGTTGGTGGGTCTTTTGAAAAGTTCGATTGCGCGATCCTGTTTTTGATCGACGGTTTTGGGTGGGAATTTTTTGAGGGTTATTCTTCGAAATACCCCTTCTTAGAGCGGTTTGCAAAGGAGGGAGCCGCCTCGAAAATTTCTTCCCAATTCCCTTCGACCACAGCAGCCCATATTACCAGCATCAATACGGGCAAAGAGGTGGGGGAAACAGGGATCTATGAATGGTTTTATTACGAGCCGTTAGTCGATCGAATGATTGCGCCGCTGCTTTTCTCTTATGCCGGAGATCATGAGAGCGGGACATTGCTCAAAGATGGATTTTCCTCAGCAGAGATTTTTCCTTTTGAGACGGTCTATCAAAAGCTGGCAAAAAAAGGTGTCAAGAGCGTCGTCTTTCAGCAAGAGGGGATCGCCCATTCCCCTTATTCGAAAGCTCTGCTCAAAGGGGCCGATGTGATTCCATTTGTCCATTTTCCGGAAGCTTTGGACGCTCTTGTCGCATTGTGTAAAAAGCCCTTTAAAGAACCGACCTACATTTTTGTTTATTTTGGAGATATCGATGCGATGGGGCACCGGCATGGGATTCCATCGGAGCAGTTTGCGAGCTCTGTCGATTTTTGCTGGAATGCGATTGAAAACAGGTTCTGGCAAAAGCTTTCCCCTTGCCCCAACAAGACGGCAGTGATGTTCACTGCCGACCATGGGATGACCCCTGTCGATCCGAAAACCACGATTCTTCTCAATAAAGTCTGTCCCGAACTTGAAAGAATGGTGATGAAAAACCGCGATGGGCTGCCCTTAGTCCCTGCGGGATCCTGCCGCGATTTTTTCCTGCACATCGATGCAAAAAGGCTCACCGAAGCACAAACGCTTTTAGAGAAGCAACTGTGCGGGGTTGCCGACGTCATCCTTGTCCAAGAGCTGCTCGCACAGAATTTTTTCGGTAGCAAACCCCCTTCGAAACGTTTGAAGGACAGGATCGGCAATCTCGTCGTTCTGCCTTATCAGAATGAAAGCGTTTTCTGGAAGTTTGAAGGGCGTCGTTTAGAGCAGCATTTCTATGCTGCTCACGGAGGGCTGACGCCCGATGAAATGGAATCGATTTTTCTCTTTACGACGTTAGGAATGTCCTAAGATCGGAGAGAGTACTAAAGGAGGGTTTCACCGCATCGATGCAGAGTTGTTCCATTTCTTTATGATGGGGCGCTTCCATTTGATGTCTGGTTTCCTTGGTCATCTGACTGTTTTCGTGAATCTCGTTAATCGTTTTGGCCTTGGCCTGTAACTGGCCTTCAAGAGTATCGAGCTGCTCGCTTGAGAGTGCATTTAGGCCTTGGATCATCCATCCTTCGAAATCGGAATCGGGAAGATATCTCTCCCATACCTCGTTTAGAAATCCCATGGAAACTCGCTCCGGGGAGACTTTATCCGAGTTGGGGAGTTGCTGCATGATCTCTTTGACCTCAGGATCCTCTTGCGAATTCCACAGCATCGTCCAGAAGTGGCCGGCAAAAGCGTTGTAAAAAGGAAGGGCGAATCCTTTGAGGAAGCGCGTTTCCAAAGGGTTTTCTTCGACGGCGGCGATCGAACTCTGCGCTCTGAGCTTTTGCAGTTTTAGCATGCAGCTATTGAGCTGCGCAACAAGTAGAGAAACGGAAAGTAAGTCCCCGGAGTGGTCCTTAAGCTTTTCAGTCATGTGGATGTACTGGGTTTTGATCTGAGGAAAACGTGGCGAAGCTCTTTGATCAGTCAGAAAATTAGAGAGGTCGAGCATTCTCGTATTCTCCTCTTTGTCTCTATATTGTTTGAGTTTGCGGAACTCGCCCAAGGTCCTGAGGTTCTGTTCGATTTGCGGAATAAGCAATTCAGCCTGTTTTGCGGAAGTGCACTTTTCGGCTTGTTTGCGAAGGCCTCTGCCATCCCGCATCAGGTTGTGAAGGTCTAAAATGCCCTTAGGAGTCACTTTTTCTTTGAGCGCAGGGAGTTCTTCCGCGATTTGCGCGAGTTGTTTTGGAATTGGGCTATTGAAAAGGGCGATCGCATAAAGATCGTTGAGAATGCTGTGGATTCTTTGCCGATGAGGCTGGTTCTGCTCGGAACTGGAGAGCACGCACCAAACGAAGAGACAT
>CAWESW010000039.1:0-17474 GCA_963811735.1 uncultured Verrucomicrobiae bacterium
ATAAATTGAAAAACAGATCTGAGCAGCATAATTATTGATACAAATTATTGAAAATATTAAACTACTAACCTTTTAGCACCTAACCCCTCTATATAAAAAAATGTTTACATTTTCTCCTACAATTATTTTGCGCCACCACAGAGAAAATCTAAAAAAATGCAGTCTTCGAGGCTTGGAAGCGCGTTCCGATTATCAATTTTTTACCTATCCGAACGACACGCTACCCGATCTTTCCCATTATTTTTTACTCACGCTCGATGCTCCTGCTCTTTCAGAAGCAGACCGAGAGATGGGCATTTTTTTAATCGACGGTACATGGCGCTATGCGGAAGTAATGGAAAGGCAGCTGCCAAAGCCGCACGTGTTCCAACGGAGAAGCCTCCCCCCCGGCTTCCAGACAGCTTATCCGCGCAAACAAACGCTCTGTCCGGAGCCTTCCCGAGGGCTGGCTTCCGTCGAAGCTCTATTCGTCACATATTCCATTCTCGGCCGCAGCACCGAAGGCCTCCTGGACAATTTCCATTGGAGAGATGATTTTCTTAAAAAAAATGCAGGTCTATTGGGAGCGCAAGGCACTGACTATTAAAAAGGGTTTTTGAGAAATTTTGAAGGGAGCCTCCATTACACATGTCGGAAACACAGCACTTTGTGTCCGTGTTTCCTGCTGGCCTTCTTGAGCCTCATATCGCTGTGCCAAATCGCGTCCTCGTCAGGGGGCCGGACGGAGTCCTGCTCCCCCCACGCCCCACCAGTAGCCCTTTCTAAAGCCGCCGTTTATTTTGGCTAGCATTTGTCTTTCTTGCGGCTTCACAAAGGCCTATCAGGTGCGGGCTTTCCTGTGGTGCGATTTTGCTGTGCGACCTGAGGCCGCCGGCTGCTCGTGCGCTCACTTCCCGCCCGGGCTTCGCCTTGATCGGGCGGACCCCTTCTCGCGTCGACTCGCAGAGCCATATTTTATTCAAAAACCAACCTCTTCATCGTATTGGGTGAAAATAACTTAACTTTTCTTTGAAGATGAAAAAACTATTTTAAGTAAGGGGTTTACATTGTTCATGAATAGAGAAACAAAGGGTTGCCTTGCATTTTAAGAATGGCTCTGCGAGTCGACGCGAGAAGGGGCCCGCCCGATCAAGGCGAAGCCCGGGCGGGAAGTGAGCGCACGAGCAGCCGGCGGCCTCAGGTCGCACAGCAAAATCGCACCACAGGAAAGCCCGCACCTGATAGGCCTTTGTGAAGCCGCAAGAAAGACAAATGCTAGCCAAAATAAACGGCGGCTTTAGAAAGGGCTACTGGTGGGGCGTGGGGGGATCAGGACTCCGTCCGGCCCCCTGACGAGGACGCGATTTGGCACAGCGATATGAGGCTCAAGAAGGCCAGCAGGAAACACGGACACAAAGTGCTGTGTTTCCGACATGTGTTATGGAAGCTCCCTTCAAAATTTCTCAAAAACCCTTTTTAGTGTCATAGCCCCTGATTGGGAACGGGGAACGTTTGAACCTATCCCAGTAAAATTTTTCGTCGATTTTCGGGATTATTTTGGCCCCTTTTCGATTCTTTTGTCGGGGGTCATATACGAAAGTTGATATGACCCCCGACAAAAGAATCGAAAAGGGGCTCAAAAGAACCCGAAAATCGACAGAAACTTTTTACTGGGATAGGTTCTTGACTTTTTAAACTTTTGCAAATAAATTGAGACCTTATCTAACGAGACTTACCCATTACCTTAAAAGAATTTAAGTGAGCCAAAAAACCTATCCCTTTGATAAGCATCGACTTAACATCGACAAAGTCGATCCGGATGCCTTGTATGTCATGGAGAAACTCCGCGCGAATGGTCATACGGCCTATCTCGTCGGCGGTAGTGTCCGCGACCTTCTACTCGATAAAAAACCTAAAGATTTTGATATCTCTACTTCTGCAGAGCCGGAACAGATCAAACAGCTCTTCCGCAATTGCATATTGATCGGCAGGCGTTTCAGACTGGCGCATATCCGCTTTGGGAAGAAAATATTGGAAGTTTCGACTTTTCGCTCCGGAGATACTGAAAAGGATGAATTGATTATCCGCGACAATAAGTGGGGAACTCCGGAAGAAGACGTCCTACGCCGCGATTTCACAATCAATGGACTATTCTACGATCCGGCCTCTCAAGAGGTGATCGATTACGTCGGAGGATATCCCGACCTGCAAAAAAAAGTACTGCGCACGATCGGCCAGCCCTTCATCCGCTTCCGCCAAGATCCGGTACGCATGCTTCGACTCATTAAATTTCAGGCTCGCTTTGGATTTGACGTCGATCCTGCCGCGCGCATTGCCCTTCTCGAGTGCCGCCAGGAAATTGTGAAAAGCTCTCCTGCCCGCATTCAGGAAGAGCTGCTTCGCATGCTGGAATCCGGCGCTTCCGAGTCCTTTTTCCGCCTTTTGGCAGAACACGGTTTTATGCACCTTATGATGCCCGCCTTTGGCGAGTTCATGGAATCACCTGAAAGCGAAGATGTATTCGCTTATCTCAAAGAGGTCGACACGACCTTTCACGACGCAACAAGGACTTCCCTTTCTCGACCGGTGCTTCTCTCATGTCTTGTCTATCCTTTAATGGAAAAGCGGATACAGACCCGTTACGTCAGCCGCGAAAAGTTTCCTCATTTGGGAGAGATCAGCAAAGAGGCCAGTGAACAGATCGATGATGTTTTTCTCCCCTTTTTCCACCTTTCTCGAAGAATGAAGGGATGTTTAGTCTCGATTCTGACCTCTCAATACCGGCTCACGCCTCTTGAAAAGAAGAAAGGGAGGCGCATCCGCGTCCCCAACGATCCGGAGTTTCACGAATCTCTGCAGTTCTTTGAAGTGCGATGCGCATTAGAACCGGCCCTTCAAACGACGTGGCAGGAATGGAAGGATGCGATGCAAGCTCCTCCTCAACACCGTCCTCGCCAAAGACGGCGGCGCAAGCGCAAAAGCGACGTCCCTAAAGATGCATCGCCATGACGCACAATCCTTCCTTTCATAGAATTGCTGTCAGCCCAGGCATTGAGGTCGCCTACGTAGGCCCTCATCTCTCTTCCGGCCCTTTGCCGGCTTTATTCTATTTTTCCCTTTCCGATCAAGACAGCCTTTGTCTCGACCCTTTCAACCAGCCGGTCGATTATCTCTCGTCCCTTCCCATGCGCATTTTTTCAATGACCCTTCCCGGCCATGAAGACAAGCTCCCACCCACGGAAGCGCTTCACGTTTGGGCCTCTGAAATTGCATCCGGTCGCAATGCCGTCATCGCGTTTGTGGAGAAAGTCAAGACAGCTGTCGATGAGCTTCTTCGCCAAGGATCGCTGATCACCGATCGCCTGGCTGTCGCCGGACTATCCCGCGGAGCATTTATCGCCGCACATGCAGCCGCACTCATCCCCGAGTTCCAATGGATCCTCGGATTCGCTCCGCTCACGAAGCTCTCTTTCGCAAAAGAATTCCAAAACTATTCCCATGATCCTGCCGTCGATTCGCTCTCTTTGGAACATCTCGCACTACAGCTCGCCAATCGCCATGTGCGCTTTTACATCGGCAACCTCGACACGCGGGTTGGCACGCGCCAGTGCTTTGATTTCATTGAAAAATTGTCGCAAACGGCATTTGAAAGCGGCGTCCGTTCTCCACTGATTGAACTCATCATCGGTCCATCGATTGGACGCGACGGCCACGGCACATCTCGAGAAGTGTTTCATGCCGGCGCCCAGTGGATCGCTGAAAAATTGAGGGCGATCGATGTCGTGTGACCTGTTTGTCTTTGCAGGTGAGAAAAGCGCTGACCTCCATGGAGAAAAGCTACTGCTTGCCCTGCGCGCGCAAAACCCGCACTTAAAGATCTCCGGCGTCGGCGGGCCAAAGATGCGCTCGGCGGGCATGGACTGCATCCTGCCTATGGAAGAGTTTCAGGTGATGGGCTTCATCGACGTTTTTCGCGCCCTCCCCAAACTTTACCGCCAATTCTACTTTATCGCAGGGCAGATCCAACGATTAAACCCCAAAGCCGTCATCACCATCGACTACCCGGGCTTCAATCTGCGAATGGCAAAACATTTGCGAAAAAAAGGGTTTAAGGGAAAGCTCGTCCATTTCATTTGCCCTTCCGTCTGGGCCTGGGGCAAAAAGAGAATTCCCCTCATGGCAGAAAATCTCGACCTGCTCCTCTCCATCCTCCCCAACGAAGCGCAGATCTTCGCACACACCCCTTTGCATGTCGCCTTTGTCGGACACCCCCTTTCTGAGCGCCTGAAAACCTGCGTGTATAAAAAGTGTCTATTCCCTCTCGACAAAAAAATCATCGCTCTGTTTCCGGGTAGCCGGAAGAAAGAAATCGAGCGCAACCTCGGGCTTCAACTCGACGTCTGCAACGAATTACTTAAAAAAGATCCCGATTTTCACATCGCCCTCTCCATTTCCGATGAAAAGTTCCGTCCCCTCATGATGGAAGTCCTCCGGACAAAAGGTTGGAATGAAAAGGAGATCACGCTCGTCCCCGCCGACTCCTCCTACGAATTGATGAAAGCTTCTTATCTGGCGATCGCCAAATCGGGAACTGTGACTCTTGAACTTGCCCTGCACCGCGTTCCCACGGTTGTCATCTACGGGGTGTCCTTCCTGGATAAAATCATCGCTTACGATATCTTGCGCATCCGCCTTCCGTTTTACTGCCTCGTCAATATCATCGCTCAAAAAGAGGTCTTCCCCGAATTGATCGGACCAAACTTCACTTTTGACAAAGTCATGGAAAAGGCAGAGGACCTAATGAAGGAACCCTCTCGCACAAAAATTCAAAATGAGTGCGATGAGATGATCGCCCTTCTCGGCGGCAAAGAAACCTCCAAAGAAGCCGCCGCCGAAGTTTTGAAGCTGTTCTAGGCTTTACCACCTATCGAAGTGATCGGGAATTTTGCACTTTTCTCTAAATGCTCAATAATTGCTCCATGCAGAGGTACAAAAAAAGTGATTCTCATTTCACGCTCATCCCAATTGTTCATCAACTCATTGAGCTGCAGTAAATCACTTGCCTCGCGATATCCTCTTGGCCGGCACAATACTGGTAACAGCGCTTCGAGCTTCGACTGCTCGTTCAAGTAGAGATAAACTGCCGCCCTGCAAACCCTGCAATAGGTGCTTTCGATGCCTTTGGAATCAAAAAATTCAGTGACTCGGAGGACCTTTCGCAAATTGGCATTTCGATCAACAGTGGGGTCTAAATCAAATTTCGATGCTTCTGTGACCTGCAAAAGCAATTCCTTAATCTTGGAATCATAAAAATCGGAGTGAAATTGGGTGTCGATGCGCTTTTCAGAGATCATTCGTCCCGCTGCAGCAAAATTGTCAGAATCGATGTAGGTGATAAATTCGAACCAGGAAGTCCCCGGCGTCGGCGCAGAAGACAATGTTTGTCCCGTAAAAGGGTCTCTTGTAGTAACTGCAAATGGAGTTCCCATATAGCACCTTCAAATTTTGGTTGAGACCTTGAAAGTCTTACGGCATTTGGTGTGTATTAGTCAATCGATTTTTATAGATTCAAAACCTGCATTTTCCTACAATTCCCCCCTTGAACCTATCCCGATAAAAATTTTCGTCGATTTTCGGGATTATTTTGGCCGCTTTTCGGGTTCTTTAGCCCTAGGGTCATATACGTATGTTGATATTACCCTAGGGCAAAAGAACCCGAAAAGCGACGAAAATTTTTATTGGGATAGGTTCTTTGACTTTTGAAGGATTTTGGAAATGGAAAATTTAAAAATTCACATCGACAGGCTCAAAGGCGGCAACGCCCTGAAAATCGAAGAAACGCTCCCGCCAGACTTTCTTGATGTCGATGATGAGGAACTTGTTTTTGAAGAACCTGTCCGCATCCAGGGAGAGGCCTACCTTGCCGATGAGCATCTGGTGATCCATCTCGACATTGAAACATCCGCCTTTCTCCCTTGTTCGATCTGCAACGATGCCGTCTCCACCCCCATTTCCATAAAAAATATTTACCTTACTGAGCCTTTAAGTGAAATCAAAGGCGCCATTTTTGATTTGGGGCAGCAGGTGCGTGAAACGATCCTATTACAAACACCGCTCTTTATCGAGTGCAATGGCGGAAAATGTCCGGAGAGGGAACACATTAAAAAATTTCTTAAGCCCGAGGAAAAACCGACAGACCCAGGCGAAATCACCCATTTCCCCTTCGCCGATTTAGAATAAACACTTATTTAACTTTGAAAAAATCCCTGCTTTAGTTATAAAGTTGGCATAATTTTTTATGGAGAATTGAATATGGCAGTACCACGTAATCGATCGTCCAATGCTCGAAAAAACTCAAGACGCGCCCATCACGCTAAAAAGCCAAAGAACACGTCTGCTTGCCCCAATTGCGCAAGACCAAAGATCGCGCACAGAATTTGCCCCCATTGTGGTTTCTATGCTGGCCGCGCGGTGATCCATGCGAGGGAAGAGTAAAATCGATAAGGGGGTCGCTCCTTGCCATATCGGCGTTGATTTGCTGGGAAGCGATATCCCTCCCAACGAACTCTTAGAAGCTACCCTCTCTTTTGCTAAAGAGCTAAAGCCTTCTGTTCATCTGACTCTATTCGGGACCGATTCCCTATTTGGAAGAACACGTCCCTCAAGCGACAATGTCCTTTTTCATGTTGTCAAGAATGCGATTGACATGGATGACGCCCCATTGACGGCGATCAGACGCAAACGGGATTCGTCCCTCTGTATGGGGATTCGACTACTCAAGGAAGGGCATTTGCAAGCCTTCATTTCCGCCGGCAACACCGGCGCGTTAATGGCATGCGCTAAGATTGAACTTCCCGAACTCCCCCAGGTTCAGCGCCCCGCTCTCATGACTTTGCTCCCAACGCGGCAAAATGAGATTGCAGTCCTCGACGTCGGGGCCAATACTTCCTATAAGGCCACGCACCTCGTGCAATTTGCAGCGATGGGCGTCGCCTATCAGAAGAGCCGCGGGGTCAAAGTGCCAAAAGTCGGCCTCTTGAACATAGGTTCCGAGGCAAAGAAAGGGACTCCGGAACTTCAGCTCGCTTACAACCAGCTCCAAGTCTTAAGTCAAAATAAAAATTCCTCTTTTTCATTTTCAGGCAACATTGAAGGACGAGACGTCTTTCATGGAGAGATCGACGTCCTGGTCACCGATGGTTTCACTGGGAATGTTTTTTTGAAGACCGCAGAAGGGATCGCAGGCGTCATTTTAGACGAGCTTCAAAGCTGTCCCACTGATGAAATCCCCCCCCATCTGAAAGGAATCCTCGCCGGTATGCGCCAAAGGCTCCATTATGCCGAATACCCCGGTGCCATTTTATGCGGTATCGATGGAATTGTCATCAAATGCCATGGCAATTCCAGCCCTCAAAGCATGATCCGCAGCATCACAACAGCCTCCCGCCTCGTCGAACATTCTTTTCTTGACCATGTAAGGGATGAGCTCAAAGGTAAACTTGTCTAGAAAGAACAATGGGAATGCCTTAAAGTTCATTTTTGTGGAAAAAGAAGTTGAAATAGCATACCATTCTCACTATCGACTAACAGTTTATTTTTAAATTTATTTCCGGGGATCCAATGCAAGAAATTCTACTGAACGTTGAATCAAAAGAGACCCGTTATGCTGTCCTGAAAAATGGAACCCTTTACGATTTGATCATCGAAAGAAAAAAAAATCGCCAGCTGGCCGGTAACGTCTATCGCGGCCGTGTGACAAACATCCTTCATAACATCCAGTCTGCCTTCATCGATATCAACGAAGGGGAAAACGGTTTCATTCATATTTCCGATATTATCGAGAATACCCAAAAATTTCAGGAGATGTTCGAAATGGACTTCGATTGGGATGTGGACATCTCGAAGACCCAGTCGCGCCAGCGCAAAGAAGCCGACATCTCCAAAATCATGAAGATCGATCAGCCCGTGCTCGTTCAAGTTGTCAAAGAGCCCATTGGAACAAAAGGTGCAAGGCTGACTTCCAATGTTTCTCTGCCCGGGCGTTATCTCGTTCTCTTGCCCAATACGCCGCATCGCGGCGTGTCGCGCAAGATCGAAGACGCATCTTCCCGCGACCGGCTAAAAAAACTCATCCGCGCTTTTGAAATGCCCAAAGACATGGGTTTGATCTGCCGTACCGCAAGCATGAACGCAACCCCTGAGATGCTCATCGAAGAGGCGACCGAGCTGTATAAAAACTGGCAAGGGATTGTCGAAGGGTTCCATAAGTCGAGTAAACCGACTTGCCTCTACGAAGAATCAGACCTGATCAAACGGGCCGTATTGACCGCTGTCGATAAAAAATTCGATCGCCTGCTCGTCGACGACTATGCGACTTATCAGCGCTGCAAGAGAATCTATGCGAAGTATAGCGGCGAACACGATCTGAAGATCGAACTGTACCGCGATAAAGCGCCGATGTTTGAACGCTTTAATGTCGAAAGAGAGATCGATCGAGCCCTGCGGCGCAAAATCTGGCTGCCAAGCGGCGGCTATTTGTTTTTTGACCGCACCGAAGCGATGTACACCATTGACGTCAACTCAGGCCGAAGCACCCATCAAAGTTCCACCTCCGATGTCGAAGAAGCACTGGTGCGCATCAACATGGAAGCAGCGGAAGAGATCGCCCGCCAACTCCGCATACGCAATGTCGGAGGTCTTGTCATTTGCGATTTTATCGATATGCGCTCCCGCAAAAATCAGCGCCGGGTCCTCGATCGCCTCAAGGAGGCGATGAAAGACGACTCCGCCAAATGCACAATCTTGGGGATGAGCGAATTTGGTCTGGTCGAGATGACGAGGCAGCGCAGCAGAGAGTCTTTGACCCAAACGATTTTCACCAGCTGTCCCTATTGCAACGGAAGCGGCATGATCAAGAGCCATGAAAGCGTTTCTGTTGAAATTGAACGCTCGATCAAAAAATTGATCAATCAAAATCAACACTTCGCATTGGAGATGGTGTCGCATCCCGATTTGGACCATTACCTCGGCCATCAAGACAAGGAGCACTTGCGCAAGCTTGCGCAAAAATTGAACGCAGAACTGCGTTTCGACGTCGACGACAATCTCCATCTCAACGAATTCCAATTTTACTCGACGACCAATGGAAAAAAACTCGAAGTTTAAACCTTTCTTTTCAAAGCTCGAAGAGTACATCGAGGAAGGTTCCATCCCTCCCAAGTATGGCGACATTCTGGAAAAATTTTACCTGTGCTATCAGGAGGCGATCTCTACTGCAGAGGGACCTGTCGATTATCACGATGAGCTCTTCATCACTCTCCTCAATTTGATTAAGCAACAATACCAAAACCCATTCGAGTTCCAACCTTACCATGCTCTGATCCGCAAGCCCATTGACTATTATCAATTCGGCCTAGACCTGGTCAAACCTCTTGTGGATCTGCCACGCTCCACAGTCCATGGGCTCGACCACTTGAAACAGATCGCCGCCTCTTTGGAAAAAGGAGAGAATGCGGTCTTTTTGGCCAACCACCAGACAGAAGCCGACCCTCAGGCAATCAGCATCCTGCTCGAAAATACATTCCCTAAGCTTGCAGAAGAGCTCATTTTCGTCGCGGGGGAACGGGTGATTACCGATCCCCTAGCCGTCCCCGCCAGCATGGGACGTAATCTCCTATGTATCTATTCCAAACGCTATATCGACCATCCGCCCGAACAAAAAATGAAAAAACAGCTGCACAACAAGCGCACCATGGAGCTGATGAGCCAGCTGCTGAGCGAAGGGGGGAAAGCGATCTACGTCGCCCCGAGCGGCGGAAGAGACCGTCCCAACGCAGACGGCGTGGTCGAAGTCGCTCCTTATGACCCGCAAAGCATCGAAATGTTCTATCTGATGGCCCAACGAGCCGGTCATCCGACCCATTTTTACCCAATGGCGCTCAAAACCTACGAACTTCTCCCTCCCCCACAGACCGTTCAAGTGGAGCTTGGAGAAGCCAGGACTGCGAAGCGCGCCGATATCCACATCGCCTTCGGCCCCAAGATCGATATGGAAAATTTTCCCGGAAATGATTCCAAAGACAAGCATGAGCGCAGAGCCTCGAGGGCCGAGTACATTTGCAACCTTGTCCGCAAAGACTACGCTAAGTTTCCTTCCTAAGAGACTGTCTCCAATTGCAAAATTCCCCTCCTCTCATGCATGATGGACATTAGACTGTAGAATTAGGAGTCCATCATGAACCGCTATAGACCCGCTGCTTTCCTCGCTTTTTTGCTGCTATCGGCTATCCCTATTTCCTCTGAAGAGAATCTTGCGCCGCCGGCTTCCTATCACGTGATCGAGGACAAAGCGACCCTTCCAATCTTGAACCCCGCCCTGGAAGGGAGAAAAGTAGAAAAGCTTATTCTGGAAAATGGCTTGGAAGTCTATTTGATCTCCGATCCCGGTGCTGACCAGTCCGCTGCAGGCGTTGCCGTAGGCGCTGGTTCATGGGAAGACCCCAAAGAATATCCCGGCATGGCCCATTTCCTCGAACACATGCTGTTCATGGGAACAGCCGCCTATCCGAATGAATTCGAATACATGCAGTTCATCAACGATCACGGCGGCAGCGTCAATGCGTTTACAGCCTCTGACCGCACTGTCTATATGTTTTCAGTCAATAACGATGCCTATGATGAGTCTCTCGACCGCTTTTCCCACTTTTTTATCGACCCCCTCTTCTCTCCCAACTGCATCAACAGGGAACTGCATGCCGTCGACCAGGAGCACTCCAAAAACATTGAGCATGACGGCTGGCGCCAGTACATGATTTTAAAAGAGAGTGGAAACCCAAACCATCCGAACAGCTCCTTTTCTACAGGAAATGCACAAACTCTGTCCGGGATCCCCCAGTCTGCATTGCGCTCGTGGTACCAAACGCACTATAGCGCAGATCAAATGCACCTCGTGATGATCTCCCCTCTTCCGATGGATGAAATGCGAGCTCTCGCTGTTCAAGATTTTTCCAAAGTGCCCCAGTTCAAAGTCTCTAAAAAACAGCTTCCCACCGACATGACCTCTGCCGGGCAGCGCGGGCACATGATCTTTATCAAACCCGTTAAAGACATCAAACAACTCTCGCTAAATTGGGAGGTCCCTGCCATCTTTGCTGAAGATGTCTCCCGCAAGGCGCCTGCACTGATTGCCTATGCTCTAGGCCAGGAAGGAGAGAACAGCCTGACGCAGGTCCTTAAAAAAGAAAAAATCGCCGAAGGAGTCCATGTCAGCTGCGACCGGTTCAGCAAGCAAAGTCTTTTTTTCTCAGTGGATATCATGCTGACCGATTACGGTCTGACACAGGTCGATACGGCAATCTTGCGCGTCTACGAGGCTATTGCCCAACTGAAGAAAGAGGGATTCCCTGCCCATCTTTTTGATGAAATTCAGACGATGGCAAAATTAAACTACCAATTCCAATCTCGCGACGATGCCTTCAGCACAATCATGTCCATCTCATCCGATATGCCTTACGAGGATCTTTCCACCTTTCCGGAAAGAACGCGCATCCCTGAAAAATACGATCCCGCTTTCATTCAATCTTTCATCGGTACGCTTAGGGCAGACAATTGCATTTATTTCGTCCTCGCCGATCCCATAAAGACCGGCATTCCGACCGACACGAAAGAAAAGTGGATGAATGCAGAATACGCGATCAAACCCGTCGCACGCTCGCATCTTGCAGCCTGGAACGGAGCTGCTCCCATCCCCGCGATCCAACTCCCGCCGCCGAATCCCTATCTTCCCAAAGATCTCGCATTAGTGTCTTCCGCCCAAGAGAACACCCAGGACAACCCTCTCTTGCTCTCCTCCGACGAAGGGAGCTGCATTTATTTTGCGCAGGATTCCCGGTATAAAGTTCCCGAAGATGCCTTCCTATTCAGCTTTCGATCGCCGCTGATCGAAAATACGGCAAAATCTCAGGCGCTATCAGATCTCTATGTCCGCGCTCTTTCTGAAAAGCTCTCCGCTGATCTCTCCTTAGCCTCAAGTGCAGGACTATCCGCACGATTTTATATGGATGATTTAAAGCTAAAGATGTCCCTCTGCGGCTACAGCGACAAAGCCCCTTTGCTTCTAAGCCGAATCTTTGGATCGTTTAAAAATGTTGCCCCTACCAAAGAAGAATTTGAGATCTACCGCACTTCCATCGCCTCGGACTACGATAACTCCTCTAAGGAACTCCCCGTACGCCAGGCAATGCAGCAGCTCGATGGCATATTATTCAATAAGCCTACAGAAATCGAGAAGCTAGCAGCGATCAAATCACTCTCTTATGAGGAATTTGCCCAGTTTGCCAAAAATCTTTTCCTGACGACATACACGGAAGGAACTGTTTATGGAAATATCAGCCAGCAGAATGCTCAAGCACTATGGGGCAGCCTGCGCACTGAGCTTTCTTCGCAACCGTTCGCTCTATCCAATCATCCGAAAAAGAAAGTACTCGTGCTCTCAGAGAAATACGGTCCGTATAAACTTGTCCAGTCCACCGACCGCCAGGGAAGCGGGGTCCTCCTCCTTCTTCAGGAAGGTCCATTCAGCTTTGAGAACAAGGGAATTCAGCAGGTTTTGGGATATGCCCTCACTGATGCTTTCTTTGACACCCTGCGCACCAAACAGCAGACGGCTTATATCGCCAAAGCGTGGAATACGGAAGAAGAGCGTCAGCTGATGCAATTCTTCGCCGTCCAGTCGAGCACGCATACTCCCACTGACCTGCTTGCCAGATTCGAACTTTTCCTGGAAAGTTTTGATAAGAACCTGAACGTACAGATTCCCGAAGGCAGATTTGAGAGTATCCGAGCGACCCTGATCACGCTTTTAAAAATGCCTCCGGAAAATATGCCCGGCATGGCAGCTTTGCTCGATGAGCTCGCCTTTGAATACCACGACTTTGATTGGATCGACAAACGCATCGAAAGCATGAAACAGCTGAGCTATGAACGCTTCACCGAAATCTCCCATCAACTCCTCTCCCGCAACAATCCTCGTCGCCTTGCTGTACTGATGGAAGGGGTGATCACACCAGAAAATGACTTCCATTATGAATTGATCACAAGGGAAGACGTAAGCTCGCTGGGCTCATTCTTTTCAGTTAAGTAATCATGAAAAGTTAAACGCAGAGACGCAAAGGCGCAACGAGTTCGATATCTCTTTGCGCCTTTGCGTCTCTGCGTTTAATTTTCTTCTTACTTTTTTCTTAAGTGGAAAATGACAAAGGGAGGATTTCCGATGTACTCTTCTCCCAGTGAAATCTGGGAATGGTCGTTCAAAAAGGATTCCCTTTCCAAGGCATTTTTAAAACAGGGCCTGTAAATTTTTTCCACGCGGAATCCCGCTTCCGTGACGTTGTCGAGGTATTCTTCTTCTGGATGATAGTAGTTGGGCACCGCGAGACCCGGAATCTTCCTCCAAATCTCTTCTCCCGCCTTTAACTCGCTTTCGTCCGTAATGAGACAGAGCTGTCCTGATCTCCAGGCAAAGGTTGCACGATACACCTCGTGAAGCTCCTGCAATTTTGAAGCGATCTTTGCCGGAGAATCACCGGACTCAATCTCTTCGAGTACTTCTTCAATGTGATAATCAAGACGCACTCGCGGCAAGTCCCATCCGTAAACACAATTCCAAATGATGAAGGCGCTGTCAGAATGAAAACTCCATCTTCTTTGAGGACGCGCGTCATTTCCAAGCAATGAGGTCCCAACCCGGCAAATCGCGGAGATCCGTTTGCATCAAAAGCGACCCCTGTGGAAGGAATGCTGCATCCGACATTGATGCTGATCCCCAAATCAAAATAGCAGTTCTCATAGGGCAGGTCGGCAACATCTCCGACGGGTCTCATCAGGTCCTCAACACCTGCATTTGTTGCAGCTTTGACCGCCTCATCGATCATCCCCTGGCTGCAGATCAATTCCACACACATGCGCACCGTGCTCGGCTGCAAACACCGACCAGGCGCCGGCTCCACATCCGGCGTCAAGAAGAAGTTTGTCCTTCATATCGGTAAGCGCGGGGACAAAATAGGGATCGAGAAAGACAGCTCCATCGGGCCCGTGGCGCGATGTAGCATAAGAGAGGATGCCCTCTTCCCCATAATGGGAACCATGAGAGTTGTGACCTATTTCAGCGGAAATGGTCGCTGCACACGCATTGGCCTGGTGCCCGATGTGGGAGGCACCACGCGCCTGACGCGAACGGTCGGCTATGCGAAGGCCAAGGAACTCATCATGACGGCGCGCATGATCGATGCGGACGAAGCGGCGCGCATCGGATTAGTCAATCGCGTGGTCGCCGAGGGGACCCAAATCGCGGCCGCCGAGGAACTCGCGCGCGAGATCGCACGCAACGCGCCGCTCGCAGTCGGCCTCGCCAAGCGAATCATCGATATCGGGCAGAGCGTCGACAAATCCACCTTCATGGATCTCGAGTCGCTCGCGCAGAGCTCGCTGTTTCAGACCGAGGATTTTCGCGAGGGCGCGGCCGCGCTGGTGCAGCGTCGCGATCCGAAATTCAAGGGGCGCTGAGCCGAATTTCGAACGATGCCTCGAAACGGGTGCCAGGTTGCAGGTCGAGCATCTCAGCGTCGATGCCTTTCGCCGCGAGGTTGAATGCGTCCGGGCCGCATGTGTAGGGCTCGAGCGCGACCACGTCGGGGGACGGCGGCGCATACACCACGAGGTTACGGAAGATTGGCGCCGCGCGTAGTTCCAGCGCCATCTTGAGTTGCGGATCGATTAGGCGCGCCGCGCGCTCGCCGCGTTTCGGATCGAGGGTGTACGCGTCATCGTAAGTTTCGCTGCCGAGCGTCACCGGGCGGCGCACATCGAATCTTTCAGCCGGCGCCTCGAAGCGCGCCACTCGGCAGCAGCCGCTCATCGAGCTGCCATCGACGATCGATGTCGCCTTGTACCTGCATCGCGGCGCGCGTGCCACGCGGATCCAGCGGCGCATGAAAATACGGATGCGCTCCGATACCGAATGGCATCGGACCGTCGCCGACATTTTCGAGTGCGGCGTGAAATCTCAGTCCGTTGCCGACTTCGTAATCGAGATCGAGCACGAACGGAAACGGCCACAGCGCCGACAGGTCCGCATCGATGCGCGAATCGAGACGTCCCGCGACGAAGTACGGCCCCCTCCGCGTGATCTTGAAGACGCGATTGTAGATGAGCCCATGAATCGCGCAGTTATGCGAGGGGTCGTTGATTGGCAGTTGGATGGCGCGGCCGCGATACGAGAATCGGCCATCGGCGATTCTCCCCGGCCACGGAAATAGGATCGGGATGCCGGAGCGAAACGGATGCACCTTCCATTCAGCTTCGGGATCTTTCGGCCCCGCAATTATATCAACTGAACTGACCCGATAGCCGCGGCATTGAAATCCCGCATCGGGAACGATGACGGCACGTTCCGCCTGCGCTTCTATGGTTACAAATTCCACGAATGATTCCCCTCGTGTATATGAGAGCGTACCGCATCACTACTAATAGAGGCGAACGTGCAGTAGCGTGAATGCGTTTGAGCAAAAAAAATGCGGGGACTCTGGAGAGGAGCCTATTTTCTGCGGCGCTGCTGATGAGCGCCGAGCGAGGATTGATGGGTCCGGCACCGGGCGAATTTCTTCGCGCCCGGATACCGACCGCAGTCCGAATCGGAGCTAGCTAGCCGCGAGCACTCGCGCGGTTGTTGCTCCGCGCCTGCGCTTCGTTGACGCGGATCGGACGCCCTTTGATATCGCGTCCGTTCAACTTTTTGATCGCCGCGTCAGCAGCCTCGTCGGATGCCATTTCTACAAAACCGAAGCCGCGTGATCGGTTCGTCGCACGATCCATGATGACCTGCGAACTGTCGACCTTGCCCGCCTCTGAGAAAGCATCCTGCAGATCCTGATCCGTAACCGTCCAAGCCAGATTACCAACGTACAGTCGTCGACCCATTACCGTCTCCCGTCGCACAACGCAGACATTTGCCCCATGCGGAGATACCGCATCGTCACGAGTAATTGCCCGAACCTATTAGAGGCAATCAAGGAAGAAGCGAGGCTGGCGGCGTGCATCTGTTAACTACGTTGCGCATTTTTATACCATCGCGCCATTTGCAAGCATAGTGGCTGTTAGCCTTCATTCGGTTGTTAGGAATGGTTACTTCACCGACTTCGACGCCGCGTCAATTCGAACCGTCGATTAGATTCCATTGCGATAATAAGATACAGACAAAGTAATAAAACTTACGAAAAAGAGCCTTGAACCGCCACCTTGAGCCTTCAACGATGGCCATCAGACCGAGGTAGTAGAAGTTTTCGCCCTCATGCCCTCGTGGATTAAGCGAAGAGTCGTCCTACATGTGGCCTGTGCAAAATCATAGTTCGATGATGTAGCGGGGCGGGGAGAGGCGCGTGTTGGGTTTTTGTTTACGACTCAGACACTTTACCTAGTGAGGAGTCGGACAGAGTCCGGCCAAATATCACATTGACGAGTTCATCAATTCTTGCGCGCCGACTATATACTGCGCTGATTGTCAAATTGGCAAATAAACAATAGTCAGTCGCGCACTTCTGATACGGCGATAAGAAAAAGCGATTATACAGATGGTTACCAACTGGAATGTACTTGCGCGAAACTTAAATATCGTAGTTTAGTCAGACTGTTTTGATGCTAGATTTTTAGTCGAGGAGATCGAATCCAGATGCCACGCAAACATGGTGCAGGCGCGAACACTGTTACATCGGCCTTCCGCCAGGTTCAGCAGCAAGCTCGTTCGCTAATGGTCAACCTCCGCAAAGAGATTCGGAGCAAAGAGACAGAACTGCGCAGGCTCAAGGAAGAGGAATCGCGGCTCACCATGCTTATCGGGGGCCGGGCATCGTCAGCGCCGGGACGGGCCGCGGTGCGCATCGCAACTCGCGGAGGCCGCGTCAACTGGCGCGCCGTACTCTGAGCAGCTTCCGAAACAATTCAAGGCTGCTGACGTCCACCTGGTCAGAGGGCTCAAGGGCAAGCGTTCTTCGGAAGTATTCGCCGCGATTACGCGCTGGATCCAAATGGGATCGGCGCGACGCAAGTCACGCGGAGTGTACGAGAGGGTCTAGCGCCGCCGTCGTTATCGATCATTCGCCGCACGCGAATGGATTCGGCAGCCGCTGGAAGCGTATATTCAGCGGCTGCCGAACTATTATCGGCCCTTCAGATTTAGAGATCATCCGGAAAGAAAACCGTGGCAGTCAAAACTATCGAATGGCGCGACGACAGCGTGCGCATGATCGATCAGCGCCTGCTCCCATCGCGCGAAACGATTCGTATCTACAAAGATTACCGGGGTGTCGGCGAGGCGATTCGCACGATGGTGATTCGCGGCGCGCCCGCGATCGGTGTCGCCGCCGCGATGGGCGTCGCGCTCGGTATCCGCGGTTATGCGGGTGCGCGCGCACAGGCCAGGTTCAACGTGGTCGCGAGGGCGC
>CAWESW010000040.1:0-19178 GCA_963811735.1 uncultured Verrucomicrobiae bacterium
AAGCTCCGCAAGACCAAATCGATGCAAGCGCGCATGAAGCTCGCCAAGCGTCTGAAGATCGTCGAGAGCTTTACCTCTTCGCCAAATCGCCCCGACTGGATGGTGATGTCCTGCGTTCCGGTGATCCCGCCCGATTTACGCCCTCTCGTTCCCTTGGATGGCGGACGATTTGCGACATCGGACCTCAACGACCTTTATCGCCGAGTCATTAACCGCAACAATCGTCTGAAGGCAATCCTTAAGCTTAAAACGCCGGACGTGATCGTCCGCAACGAGAAAAGGATGCTTCAGGAAGCTGTCGATGCTCTCTTTGATAATGGCCGCCATGGCCATCCCGTCATGGGCGCTGGAAACCGACCTCTTAAATCCCTCTCTGAGATGCTCAAAGGGAAACAAGGCCGCTTCCGCCAAAACCTTCTCGGCAAACGCGTTGACTACTCCGGTCGCTCCGTCATTATCGTCGGCCCTGAGCTGCGCTTCAATCAGTGCGGTCTGCCCAAACAGATGGCCCTTGAGTTGTTCGAGCCGTTTATCGTCAAGCGCCTTAAGGACTTGAACTACGTTTACACGATCCGTTCCGCCAAGAAGATGATTCAGAAGCAGGCCCCCGAAGTCTGGGACGTGCTCGAAGAGATCATCAAAGGGCACCCGGTCCTCCTGAACCGTGCTCCGACGCTTCACCGCTTGGGGATTCAGGCGTTCGAGCCGTGCTCGATCGAAGGAAAGGCGATCCGCATCCACCCGCTCGTCTGTACGGCATTCAACGCCGACTTCGACGGTGACCAAATGGCGGTCCACATCCCACTCTCCATTGAAGCCCAGCTTGAAGCGAAATTACTGATGATGGCACCTGACAACATCTTCCTGCCCTCATCGGGAAAACCGGTCTGCGGTTCCTTCGCAGGATATGATCCTTGGTCTTTACTACCTGATGCTCGATCCGTACTACAACCCGGAAGACCACGGTCGAAAGATCAAGCTCTTCAGAGAATACGGAAGAAGTGCTGATGGCGCTTAGCTGCCGGCGGCAGCTACAACTGGTTTGAGGAAAAAGGCAAAGAAGGACGCTGCGACGATCTCGGACGAGGCATCCGCATCCACGAGAAGATCAGGCTTCAAACTCGACAGCGGCATCATTGAGACGACGCCCGGACGCGTTATGTTTAATACGATTGTTCCCAAAGAACTCGGGTTCCAGAACTACTCCTTGCGCAAGAAGAAGATGAGCGAGCTCGTCCTTGAGACCTACAAGAAAGTCGGCCTCGAAGCGACAGTGCGCTTCCTCGACAACTTGAAGAACCTCGGATTTTCCGCAGTCGACAAAGGCCGCCCTCTCGATGGGAGTATGCGACGTCCGCGTTCCGAAAGATAAACAAAAAGTGATCGATGCTGCACACAAGCGCATCGAGGTCGTCCTCAAGCAATACGAAGACGGTATCATCACGGAAGGGGAACGAAAGTCCAAGATCATCAGCATCTGGACGGAAGTCACCGACCTGCTCTCTGAAGAGCTCTTCAAGCTCGTCAGCGAGATCAGGGATGGCGAACTCAACCCGCTTTATCTGATGATGGACTCCGGCGCCCGCGGTAACAAATCGCAGGTCAAACAGCTCGGAGCCCTCCGCGGTCTGATGGCGAAACCGTCCGGCGAGATCATCGAGTCTCCGATTACAGCGAACTTCCGCGAGGGATTGAGCGTACTCGAGTACTTTATCTCATCGCACGGTGCGCGTAAAGGTCTTGCGGATACCGCTCTTAAAACAGCGGACTCCGGTTACCTGACACGCCGACTTGTCGACGTTTCCCAAGACGTGATCATTACCGAAGAAGACTGCGGGACCCTTAACGGCATCGACGTCGCTGCGATCAAACAGGGACAGGAAGAACTCCTGCCGCTGAAAGACCGTATCTTCGGCCGCACCGTATGCGATAGATCTGTATCAGCCCGGCGATAGCACCAAGATGCTCGCTAAATCCGGCGATATCCTCAATGTTCTGCAAGCTGAAGCCGATCGATGACGCCGGTATCGACAGCGTCCGCATCCGCTCCGCACTGACCTGCGAGTCCAAACGCGGCGTCTGCGCGAAATGCTACGGTATCAACCTCGCCAACGGAAGCGTTGTCGGCCAAGGTGAAGCCGTCGGTATCATTGCTGCACAGTCGATCGGCGAACCGGGAACGCAGCTCACGATGCGTACCTTCCACACGGGTGGTATTGCGTCTGCGAGCGTCACGCCGGAGATTGTCGCCGAGCAAGACGGGATCCTCGTCTACATGGGTCTGCGCACAGTGCAGAACGAAGAAGGCGATTTGGCTGGCTCTCAACAAGAACGGTCTGCTTCACGTCGTTCGCGATGAAGGTCGCGCACTGGATGACTACAAAAAGCTGCTCAGCACCAAATCGATCGAGCCGCTCCAAACCTTCACCGTCGAGCTGGGAACGCGCATCCTCCTGCCGGATGGCGCGAAGGTCAAGAAAAGAGCAAAAGATCGCCGATTGGGAACAGCACAACGTCCCGATCATCTGCGAACGCCCTGGCTATGTCAAATACGAAGACCTCGTCGAAGGGATTTCTACCCAGCGCGAAGTCAACAAACAGACCGGCCAGACCGAGCTGATCGTGAAGCAGCACCGCGGCGAGCTTCACCCGCAGATCGTCATCTACGCCGATAAAGAGTGCACCGAACTCGTCGGTACGTATGCCGATTCCATCCGGAGCCTATATCTCCGTGCAGGAAGGACAGCTCGTTACTGCCGGTATGCTTCTGGCCCGCTTACCACGCGGTGCGATTAAGACGAAGGACATCACGGGTGGTCTGCCGCGCGTCGCTGAGCTTTTCGAAGCACGCACGCCCGAAAGATGCTGCCGAGATCGCCAAGATCGACGGCGTCGTCGACTTCCGCGGCGTTCAGAAGAACAAGCGCATCGTCGTTGTCCGCGACGAAGAGTCGGGCATGGAAGAGGAACACCTCATCCCGCTGACAAAGCACTTGATCATCCAGCGCGGCGACTTCGTCATCAAAGGGCAGCAGCTCACCGATGGCCTCGTCGTCCCACAGGAGATCCTGGACATTTGCGGCGTGCGCGAACTGCAGAAATATCTCGTCAACCAGGTCCAAGAGGTTTACCGCTTGCAAGGGGTAGACATCAACGACAAGCACATCGAGATCATTGTTCGGCAGATGTTGCAGAAAGTGCGCGTCACCGATCCGGGCGACACGACATTCCTGTACGGCGAAGACGTCGACAAGAAGCATTTCCACCGCACCAATCATAAGACGATCGAAGAGGGCGGAAGGCCGTCGCAGGCAGCTCCTGTACTTCTCGGGATCACCAAAGCATCCCTGGGCACAGACTCGTTCATCTCAGCGGCCTCGTTCCAAGAGACGACCCGCGTGCTGACCGACGCTGCATGCGAAGGAAAGACCGATTACTTGCTCGATTTCAAGTCGAACATCATCATGGGTCATTCCATCCCCGGCGGAACAGGCTTCGAGGAATACCGCAAGCGCATTATCAAATCGGTCGACCGCGAAAGCGAAGAGGAACTGCAATTCGTCTTTGATTAAGCGATTCTAACCAGTTGCAACGCAAAAACGCCCAAGAGGATCTCTTGGGCGTTTTTTTTTGAGGCGAAGAATTTTAAGTTTGCATTATACCGAAAGAGATTCAAAAGTTGGCCTGGTGCTTTGACGAGGCCCCCGGCTAACTTTTGAATCACTTTCGGTATACAGTTCTGATCGAGACACAAAACTCTAAGGAGTCGTTTATGAAGACATCAAGAAAAATCGCCTTTTTTTTCCTCAGCTTGCCCTGCCTTTGCGGGATGACAGCAGAAGCTGCGAGCTCAACACATGCTTGCAGCAAGTGCAATGGTAAACCCAACCACTTGCAGACTGTTATCAGCAGCTCCGTTGACCATGTGCAACAGTTAGAGATTTTTGCTCGCTGCAGTGCTTGCAAGAAAAAAAAGAAAAATACTCTAGCAAGCGATTTTATTGCATAGCCGCATGGGGTATAGCTCGCGTTAAAATTCAACTTTGAGTAGGATTCATAGCTCTCAAGTCTTAACGCGAGCTGAAAATGTACCGAGCTATTCTATTTCTGATGATCCTGTTGCCCAATGCTATTTTGACGAGTTTTGAAAAGCAGGATTGTGAATTGCGCATTTCCCAAGGTCCAGCGCCTTCCTGGGTCAAATCTTGCGGTTTTTCACTGGAGCCCATCCCCTTAAAGCCATCCCAGGTCAATTTACAGTATCTTTTGTCAGACGTTCAACGCAATTTCGCAGAGAAAAGCATCTACTACCACTATGCAATCAAGCCGGTCAGTCAAAGCGGAGTAAGCACTATTGCACAGATCGACATCGATTTTTCTCCTTCCTATGAAAACATTGTCATTCACGAGATTCGCGTTTATAGAGATGGCGCCTGGTCGGACCGTCTGCAAACGGCACGCCATTCACTTTTGCAGAGGGAATCTGAATTGGAAAGGGATCTGTATGATGGAGTTTTTTCGCTTGTCTATTTTCTCGATGATGTGTGCGAAGGGGATGTCGTTGAGTATGCATTTTCTATCGAAGGCGACTTTCCCTATTTTTCCTCGCATTTGGTGCATGCATTCCACCTTCAGGGCAGCGTCGTCTTCGAGCGGCTGCATCGACGGATGCTGGCCGGCCGGGAGAATGAAATCAATCTCAAACTGTTTAACTGTTTGGTGGAGCCTCAAGTCTCCGATCTTTCGAATGATATTCGAGAATGGTCCTGGGAGCTTACGGAGACAACTCCATTCAAATATGAAGAAGATACGCCTGCCTGGTATATGACCCTTGCCAAAGTTCAATTCAGCCAATATGCGACATGGAAAGAAGTGATTGAAAAGCTGCTGCCCATTTATGCCCTTCCGGAAGATTTTTTATCGGAATCATCTATGGAGATGGCGGCTCTCGTGCAGAAGTGGATGGAAGCAACGCCTGATCCGCAGCAGCGGGCCTTTCTCGCATTGCGGTTTGTACAAGAAAAGGTTCGGTATCTAGGATTTGAAGAGGGGCTCGATGGGTTAAAGCCCCACGATCCCCGCGATGTCTTTCAAAGTCGGTATGGGGATTGCAAAGATAAGACTTTCCTGCTCCATGCGCTTCTTCGGCTGATGGGCATCGATTCCACCCCGGTGCTGGTCCATTCAAGTAAAGGCAAGAATCTGCCCGATTTACTGCCTATGCCCTTTGCTTTTGACCATATCGCTCTGAGGATTGAAATCGAGGGGTTGGAATTTTGGGTCGACCCCACATTCTACCAACAGGGAGGCGCCTCTTTGCGCGATATCTATTTCCCAATTTACCATTGGGGACTTCCGATTGCAGCCTATGAGACGGGGCTGATTCTACTCCCGAACAATCGCGATGAAGAGCCTTTAGAGATAGAAATTACGTATGATGTGACTTCGCCCGATTCTGCCCAAATGAAGATTGTGAGGGCGTTCTCCGGAGGCAACGCCGACTATTTGCGCAGGTATCTCGACTGGAAGGGAACTCAAAACTTTTCCGATGATTTTCTGCAGTTTCTCCAGAAGACGTATGGATCCGCATCGGTCGTTTCGCCCCTCGCTGTCTATGACGATCAAGAGAACAATGTTCTCGTTCTTATGGAGACCTTTGATGTCGCCACAAAAAAACGGGGAGGAAAGAAGATGCTCAAAGTCTTTTCCCTGGCGGTCTCTTATTATCTCGACAGCGGACTGAACCCCGAGAGAAAAACACCTTTCGAACTGGCTTATCCGCTCTGGGTCAAAGAGCATATTCATATTGAAAACCCCTATGCCGATTGGGGGGTCGAATCTATGGACTATCAGCACGAACATGAATCCCTGTTTTACTCCCACTCCGAGGGCAAAGGCGGGCAATTCTACGATCTGTATTCAGAACTCAAACACCTTAAAGATCATGTGCCGGTAGACTCCCTTCGCGATTATTGGGAGATCACGAATGAGATCGAACAAGAAAGTGTGTTTAGCATCAGCATCGTGACCCCTAAAAAAACGGCTGCATAAACTAAGGGTTCGTCGATTTTCGGGATTATATTGAGCCGATTTTCGATTCTTTTGTCCTAGGGTCATATCAACTGCGTATATGACCCTAGGACAAAAGAATCGAAAATCGGCTCAATATAATCCCGAAAATCGACAGAACCTTAGTTATGCAAGAGGTCTAAAGAGTCGAGAGGGAAACCTCTCGACTCTAAGGTTACTGATGCAAACTAAATATTCGTATGATCAAAGCGGCAAGAAGAAGCAAGCAGACGAATGCTACAATCATGATGACCGCGACTATCCCACAAGTAAGTGCAGTAATCGTAATTGCAGCACCGGCAAATAAGATAGCTAATGCGACCACAGCAACTTTGAGTAGAATCATTTGCCATTTGCTTGTTACGACTACGTTGGAATGTTGCTTTTTCAACTCTTCTATTTCCTTGGTTTGTGCTACTTGATCCTTCAAAACCATTCTCCAATCGGGTTTTGTAAGAACATTTGCCGCCCACAATGTGCGAGAATAGTAGGGGGAAGTTATAATCCCATACCACTTTTTGCAAACTTGCAGGCAGCATCCAAGCTCTTTTGGAGTGCATTTGTTAAATATTTCGAGCATCACTTCTTCGGGAAGTCTTTGAACATTGAACCCGATGTTTTGGGTATCGTTACCCTCATCATTATTTGTGCCGTAAAGAGTTACATTTTCTCTTTGTTGCAATAATCTAGTTACAGACATAATTCACCTATATTTGTTTATTTTTATTAATTTTTCTTAAATTAAATGTGGATGTGTTAATTAAACAAAGATTATACCCGCCGGAGGCGGTGCATATGTGAATTACGGATCATCGCAGAAAGAAGGCAAAAGCAAGTAGCAGCGTCTCCAAAACCCTTGGAGAGCTGTTCAGCGCATACTACGGATGTAGGATAGGCACACTTGTTTTTCATAAAAAAATTAAATTCCCTTCTTTTAATGTAATTGTAGTAAAAAGCTGACTATATGTCAAATTTTAATTAATTGTTTAATGCATTTTTTTAATTAAGTGCTTGAGTTTGTTTATTTTATAAATTATTTTTCTAAGTAATAACTGAAAAAAAGTCGGGTATTTGGACGAGAATTGATTTTTCTATGCAAAAATAGTGGAGTGTTTTACGATAAGCTTAATTTATTCCCCTATACTACTATGCGCTAAATTCATTTATTTCTCTTTCAAAGAGAATTTCGTACCAAGAACCTATCCCAGTAAAAAGTTTCTGTCGATTTTCGATTTTTTTGCCCTAGGGTCACATCAACTTGCGAATAGGACCCTAGGGCAAAATAATCCCGAAAATCGACGAAAAATTTTACTGGGATAGGTTCAATGGCTTTTGATGAAAGGTAAAGACCCTTTCCTCGAAATTCGTCCTGAGCAACATTCTCAGAATTCCAGTTTTATTAACAATCTGCCATGGTGAACAAATGAGCAGAAAGATTGTTTTATCAGTTAAAGATCTTAAAAAGGTCTACCCCGGAAAAATTCCCTTTATCGCAGTCGGGGGAATTTCATTCGACTTGAGAGAAGGGGAGATCCTCGGTTTGCTTGGGTCCAATGGCGCAGGCAAGACGACCACGATTCAAATGCTACTGAGCACTTTGAAACCCACTTCGGGATCGATCGAATATTTTGGCCAAGATTTTTTTTCGCATCGCTCTGACATACTGAAACATGTGGCCTTTGCAAGCACCTATGTCAGCCTGCCCTGGCAGCTGACCGTGGATCAGAACCTTGAGGTTTTCGGCAGGCTGTACGGTCTCACCAAGGATGAACGCAAGGAGCGGACCGAGCCGCTTTTGGAACGTTTTGGGATCGCTTCCAAACGCAAGTCATTTGTCTCTATGCTGTCCGCTGGTCAGATCACCCGGTTAATGCTGGTCAAAGCGTTCATGATCCGTCCTAAAGTCGCTCTTCTCGATGAACCGACAGCCTCGCTCGATCCGGACATAGCCAAGGATGTCATTGAGTTTGTCTTCGAGCAGCGAGATCAATTTGGAACGTCAATCCTCTATACATCGCACAATATGTCTGAAGTGGCAGAGGTCTGCGACCGGGTTTTGTTTTTGAAGCAGGGAAAGATTGTCGCAGACGATGTCCCGGGAAATCTGGCTAAGAGCGTCTCGACATCACGCATCCGGCTTCAGGTCGGCGACGGGATGAAGCGCACTGTAGCCGTCGCTGAGCGCCTAAAGTTGAAATTCGAGATCGATCATCGCACCATTGAACTTGAATTGGACGAAAGTCAGATCGCCGCACTGCTCACCGCTTTAGCGGAAGCGGGCGTTATTTATACCAACATCGACATTTTGCAACCCACTCTTGAAGATTATTTCCTGCATATGGTCGGGAAAGGAGAAAAACGATGAGCTGGCAACGCATTTGGGCTGTTTTTTTACGTTATTTTTATTTTTTCGCCAAAATGGACCATTTGGCAGATCTATTCTTCTGGCCCACTTTGGATATTTTCCTGTGGGGGATGACCAGCGTGTGGATTCAGAAGCACGATGCGAGCATGCCAACGATTGCGATTACCATTTTGACAGGTCTTGTGTTCTGGCAGATCATTTGGCGCAGTAATTACGAGGTTTCCGTGAACCTGCTCCAGGAATTTTGGAATAGGAACATGGTCAACCTTTTTTCCACTCCGCTTAAACTCAAGGAGTGGATCTGCGCACTGATGATGGTTGGAATGTTTAAGATCTTCATTACGATCTTCTTTGGGGGACTGATCGTTTGGCTCCTTTATTCACTGAATATCTTCTCGATGGGCTTTGCGATGCTGCCGTTCTGCGCTTCGTTGCTGCTTTCTGGATGGTTCATCGGATTTTTAAGCGCTTCTATCATGGTCTATTTTGGACAGAGAGTGCAGATGCTGGCATGGATGACAGCCTATGTCTTCGCTCCCTTCAGCGCTGTGTTCTATCCGCTTTCCGTGCTTCCTGATTGGGCGCAGGTGATTGGAAGAGCACTGCCGATGACCTACATTTTTGAAGGGATGAGAAAGGTCCTCACCAGCGGCGTTTTTTCCTGGCAAGATTTTGGGATGAGCGTTTTGCTCAATTTCGTTTATCTCTGTGGAACCATGTGTCTGTTCTGGTTCTTCTTCGAAAAGAGCCGAGCAAAAGGTCTTGCCCGTCTTGAATAACAATCGGGAAGATTTAACGCAAAGGCGCAAAGACGCCCTCTTTGCGCCTTGTCGTCTTTGCGTTATATCGATTTTTGAATCACGTTTGGTATAAATCTCACTATTTTAAACGCGGATGGTGAATCCATCATTGTTGCCCAGCGCTACTCCTGTCACGATGGCAGAGCAGCAAAGGCAGCCCCCCAAAGTGAGAATGGCCGCGATCGCTGTCCCGATTGTCGCAATTGCTAAAACAACGCCGGCAGTAAATGTCATGTGGATGCCAAAAGCTGCAGTAATGGCCATCGCCGCTACAACACCGCCTAACGTTGACAGGGCGAATGTTGCGACTTTTGCGATGAGGCTGTCAGGGCAGCAATTGACGGATTGGCAGATAAAGTAAATGAGGCGGTTGCTTAAAAAGTAGCTCGCTCCAAAAATCGCTCCGCCCACGGGAGCAATGGGTGTGAATACGGCAGCAGCAACGGCTCCCGCGCAACCTAGCATCGCTGTTCCGCAGATGATGGTGGAAAAAGAGAGCTCGGGGTCTTGTCGGGGACGATCGATGGGATGTGTCATAGCACTCCTCCTTACTCGTTGATTGTTAAGAAAAAGTAAATTTTTGAGTATAGGAGGAGTTTTTTTAATATGCAAATGGACTTTTTAACAGAAGCGTGCGCCTCCAGCTGGAGCTCCGAAACAGCCGCCCACGCACGCAATGCCGAAGCGAACGACAAACGATGACACAAGCATCGCGAGGGTCATACCCACTGCTCCTAATACTGTTAATGGAAAACCGGCTGCAGCTGTCGCGATAATGCCGACTGCAATGCTGGCGACAAAGGAAACAGCCCAGACGGCGACTCTGGCCGCAGTATGATCCATGCAGAGGCGTTCTGACAAGGTATTGGCGAGCACACCTGTGAATGCGCTGGAAACTCCGAAAACTGCTCCACCGATAGGGTCGATGATGCTGCAAGCCCAACCTGCAAGCGCGCCAGCGCCGCCGCCGACACCGATTTCATAAAGCCCATTCAGCATCTGGGATGCAAGGGAACGCGGTTGGGTTGGTTGTGGAATGGGATGTGCGACGGTCGATGATGTTGTAGCCATAGGATACCTATGTTTAAATGTTTGGAATAAACCGGGAAGATTATGCCAAATAGGATACTACGTTTAAAGACGAATGATTTTTTGAATTTATGAAGACAGCCCGGATGGTAGATTGGGCTGTCTGTCAAGGATTTATAGGCGCTGCTGAATGGTCTTTTCGAGTTTGACGAGGTCTTTGGTGAAGTTGCGGATTCCCTCAGCAAGCTTATCGGTGGCCATGGCGTTTTCGTTGAGCATCCAGCGGAATGCTTTTTCGTCGAGTGTGATTTTAGCGATATCCATTTTTTTCGCAGCTTCAGCGTCGAGCTTTTTGGGAACCGGGCCTTCCGCCGTTTGCAGTTCTTCGAGAAGTTTTGGGGCGATTGTGAGCAAGTCGCAGCCTGCAAGTTCAGTGATTTCCTCAGCATTGCGGAAGCTTGCTCCCATAATCTGAGTTTTAATCCCCATTTTTTTATAGTAATTGTAGATTTGCGTGACGGAGACGACTCCGGGATCTTGCTCGGGAGGATAAGACTCTTTGCCTTCATTTTTCTTGTACCAGTCGAGGATGCGCCCAACGAAAGGGGAGATCAGGGTGGCGCCGACTTGAGCGCAACCAATGGCTTGCGCGAGGCTAAACATCAGCGTCATGTTGCAATGGATCCCTTCCTTTTCGAGGATTTCCGCCGCTTTAGTCCCTTCCCAGGTTGACGCGAGTTTGATGAGGATCCGTTTTCGGTCGATGCCGGCAGCCTCGTAGAGGGCGATCAGGTGATGAGCTTTTTTAATGCTCCCGTCGACGTCGAAGGAGAGGCGGGCGTCCACTTCTGTAGAGACACGGCCGGGGACGATTTTCAGAATTTCGAGGCCGAAGTTGACAAAGACCTTGTCGATGACCAGCTCTTTGACTTCGTTTGGATTTTTCGCATTTTTCTTGCCCCATTGGATCGCTTCTTCGATCAGGAATTGATATTCGGGTTTGGATGAAGCTGCGAAGATGAGAGAAGGATTTGTCGTCGCATCGGTGGGAAGATATTTTTTGATCTCTTCGAATTCGCCTGTATCGGCGACGATTGTCGTCATTTTCTTGAGTTGATCGAGTTTATTCATGGCAAAGAACCTCAGATTTTTATCCTCATCTTAGCCAATTTCTAAATTAGAAAGGAAGATGAAAGGGGTTTTCGATGGCAAAGGGGTGGAGAAGTTTTTCGAATTTAGACGCAAAATCCTCGGGCTTGAAGACAGTACTGTAGCCGACGAGAGAGACGGAGACCACCTTGCTGTTTTTCAGGGCTTCGATCAGGGCTTGTGCCACGTCGTCGGGGATAAGGAACCGCTGGCCTCCCGCGAGGCGGTAGGCTGAGCAGCGGAGTGTTTCTCCCTCAATGTCGACGGAGAGGAGCGCGCTTTTAGGATCTCCTTTATGGGGAGCAATTGGGATCGAGTGGATGTTGAGGTACACATTCAAGTGTTTCTCGGTATTGAGGAATTCCAGGTCGATTCCATGGACAGGGTCACGCGAGTAATAGGTGAGTTTCGACGAGCGGAACTCTTTTTTATCGGAATGGACCTGGTCAAAAGCCCAATGGCTTTGCTTACTGCAGGACAGGAGGAGAATTGACAAAAGCAGTAGTTTTTTCATTTGAGGAATGATAAATCCGTAGTGCAAAACCAGACCTACTACTGGACTTTAGCCTTTGCTATCGCCTTTGTGGTGGTGGTGATGTCCGTCATTGCTTGCGACCAGGATCAAGGCTGTGACTGCAACCGCAACAGCTCCTACTGCAAGGGCGATGTTCTGCCAGTGTTTTTTCTTTGCAGCGCTAAAACCCTCGTTTGCAGCCTGTCCGACAGGAGTTCCTTCAGAATCCGTATCAGTGGACAGGTCCTCGGCTTTAAGCGTCGGAGTGAGCACAAGAGAAGAAACGATAAAGCATGATGTCAGTAACTTTTTCATCGAACTGTTCCTTGATGTTGGTCAAAATAAAGACAGATTCTATTTTCGCAGCTATTTGTTTTCAAGGTGTTCTTCGGCGGCGTTGAAGGAGAACCTATCCCAGTAAAATTTTTCGTCGATTTTCGGGATTATTTTGGCCGCTTTTCGGTTCTTTTGCCCTAGTGCCCGACCACGAAAGTCTTTGTCGTTCCGGCTGCGTGAAAGCTCCCGCGGTTGAGCCATCGACAAGGGGGGTTGTATTGAGTTTAATACTACCCCCCTTGTCGATGGTCTCAACCCCGGGGCTTTGACGCAGCCGGAACGACAAAGACTTTCGTGGTCGGGCACTAGGGTCATATACGCAAGTTGATATTACCCCCGACAAAAGAATCGAAAAGCGGCCAAAATAATCCCGAAAATCGACGAAAAATTTTACTGGGATAGGTTCGAGAGCAATTTCTCCTGCGTATTTCTCAAGATGAGCACCTGCCAGAAAGCGCCCATGTCGCTGAAGTTATTCAGCACAGCTTGTTGGAAGGGGAGCCAGTATTTTTCTTGAAAAAGGGGATCCTCCAGAAGACTCGTGGGTTTGGAGGAGGCTGCCAAAGCGTCACCCGCAGCCTTGATCAGCTGCTGTTGCTTCTGTTTGAGAGTTTCTCTTCTTTCCAATTGGGGAATATTGCCGAGAAGGTCTGAAGAAAGGGTCAGTGATCGAAAAGCCGACTGGAATTCTTTGTAGTAGTTTGAAAATTCTTCCTTCAAAGCGGCGGCGGTGAGGACGTAGGCTTGGCCTTCCTTGATGAAAATGAGCTGAAGAATGCGGATCGGTCCCCACTCTGTGGTTGAATCGATCTCAGTGAGTTGGGCTAGGCCGGCTGCCGTTTTCACTTTACCTAAAGCCCGCCAATGGTTGTTACGGTCTTGCTCGTGAATCGCTCGGACCGCTTTCAGATAGTCGTTCAGGGACACAGAGGTCTCTTCAACCGCCAGATTGATCGATGGGCAGAACCCTTTGCCCGTGTTCTTGAGAAATGCGATTTTAACGCGCGAGGAAAGGCTCCTTGGATCGGCTATTTCCCATCCTTGGGGCGGCGTGAAATAGCAGAGCGAGTCTGAAGTGGATTCTGCGGCCTTCTCAATTGAAGTTGAGTGCTGCTTTGAAAAAGAAGAAAGCGCGGCAGCGACTGTGCAAAAGACTGTAAAAATAATCGTTTTCCAGTCCATAGTTTAATCTGAATGGCAAGTGGTATTAGAATGCCCAGCGGTGCTTTGGTGGAGGACGGAGGCTAAAATAGCGATCCCTGCCGAGAGTCCGATTCCCCATCCGAACATCGATGTGGATATCGCGGTGAAAGTGCCGTCCTCTGCGCCGGACCCTGTGCGCCAGATGGACTCGGTATCTTTTCTGTAGTTCTCTAATTGATCGGAAAATGCAGGAGCTGTCAACGCGAGGAGTGTCAATGCAGTAAATAGTGTTTTCATGAGAAAGCCACCTTCATTAAAGGTAAAAATGATTAACAGTCTCTTATCTCAGATGCTCGAGTTTCCTGCAATTTTTTCTTTTGCTTCTCTAGAGTGTGTACCTTAAAATAAGAAAAAAATTGTTTTATTTGAATGTGCGGCAGTTTTACATTGAAAAATATCCTCACAAAGTCAATAACTTATGTGAGATGTATGGGGAGTAATTGTTACATGAAAGGAACAGAAACAGGAAAAGATAAAGTCAAGAAAATCTGTGACATTTTACGGCGCGAAACGTTAGATCCTGCTGTCAATGAAGCGGAGCAGATTATCCGTACTGCCAAAGAGCAGGCGGCGCAGATTGTAGAGTCTGGGCGCATTGAGGCTGAAAAAATGAAAGAAGCAGCCCGCCAGGATATTGAACGCCAGAAAAATGTCTTTCAATCTTCTCTTAGCCAGGCCTGCAAACAGGCGATTGACGCCTTGAAGCAGAGTATCGAGGAGAAGCTATTCAATCAGGAATTGGGCCATATGATTACGAAACACATGCAGGATCCAAAGGTCCTGGCCCAACTGATTAACGCCGTTGTCAAAGGGATCGAAAAAGAGGGGCTCGACGCCTCATTGAGCGTGTATGTCCCGGCCGCGGTCCCTGCTCGCTCCGTCAATCAGCTTCTCACTCATGAAATTTTAGAAAAACTGAAGGAAAAAAGTGTCCTTGTGGGCCCTTTGACCGGAGGCATCGAAGTCAAGCTGCATAAGGAGAATATCACGGTCGATATCTCCGACTCTGCTTTGAAGGAACTCGTTGCGAGCTATATTCGCAAGGACTTCCGCGAGATGATTTTCGGCGTGGCTTAAGAAGGTGTTTATGCGGAATTACTACTTTGTCGTCCCTTCCTTGCCTCCTTTGGCAATCGGCGATAGGCCTGAAATTACATTCGAGGAGTTTAAGACTCGGATGGAAGTCAGCCTGAGCAAGGCCGACCTGGAAAAAACCAAGGTCTTGCGCCGCTTCGTGGATATTTGCAATATCCGCGCCCTCTTGATGGAAGAGACGGTCGATCCGCGTGGAAATTTAAATGAGAAGGAGCTCGATGAGGCTCTTCTGGGCCACTTTTCCCTTCCGGACTATGTGTTCGAATTCCTCGATCAGTTTGAGAAGGTTGCAGACAAGATCAGGAATTTTTCGGGGCTGCTCGCCGCCTTTTTTAATGCAGAGATCCCCAGGCAAAAGGGGTTTTTGCGCTCTTATCTCATTTTTGAAAGAGAGTGCCGCCTCGTGCTGCTTGCCCTGCGCGCCAAACAACTGGGTAGGGATGTCGCTAGGGAGCTGCAATTCGAAGAACCCACGGACCCTTTCGTCGCCCAGATTTTGGCTCAAAAAGACTCTGGCAGCTATGACCCTCCCGCAGAATACGTAGACCTCAAAGAGCTGATCGCTTCCTGTTACGCCGACCCTTGGCTTGAAAATAAAGCATTTGCGGCCTATCGCTTTAAAAAAATCGGGGAGATGGCCGAGGGAAAGCTTTTTTCGATCGATCAAATCCTCTGCTACATGGCACAGCTCATGATTATCAAGAACTTGATTGAGCTTGATGCGGAAAGAGGGAATATGATTTTAGATACATTTAAAAGCGGATAAACAATGCAAGAAGCGTCAAACACTACACTAAAGCAAGTGGCGGCGGGTAAGGTCGTCAAGGCATTCGGAAACCTCCTACACGTCGAGTTCGAGGGGGATATTCGCCAAGGAGAGATTTGCATGGTTCGCGTTGGCGGAGGCGTTTCTTTGAAGGCCGAAGTCATCGAGATTGTCGGCGATATCGCCAAAGTCCAAGTGTTCGAAGATACCCGAGGGGTCCATTTAAACACGTCTGTAGAGTTCACGACCCATCTTCTGGAAGCCGAACTCGGTCCCGGATTGCTCACCTCTATCTTCGACGGTCTGCAAAATCCTCTTGAAAAAGTGGCCGATGCGACGGGATTGTTCCTCTCGCGGGGCGTGTATATTCAACCGCTCGACCGCGCGCGCCATTGGGACTATCATCCTTCTGCGAAGGTGGGCGATGTGGTGCGCCGGGGGGACTCCCTGGGATATACGATGGAAGGGCGTTTCCATCACGAGATCATGGTTCCCTTTACTTTCTTTGGGGATTATACGGTCAATTGGGTAATCAAGCCCGGTTCCTACACGATCGACACCGTTGTTGCGAGAGTCGTTGACGATAAAGGGGGAGAGCATCAGATCACGATGATGCAGAAGTGGGCTGTGAAGATGCCTCTCTTCGAAGGGGAAAAAATCAAAGCGTCCCGCATGATGGACATCGGGATGCGCATCGTCGACACTCAGTTTCCCGTTCTCAAAGGCGGTACTTTTTGTTCGCCGGGTCCTTTTGGCGCAGGAAAGACTGTTTTGCAGCATCACCTTTCCAAATACGCTGCTGTCGATATCGTGGTGATCGTGGCCTGCGGCGAGCGCGCCGGAGAGGTGGTCGAAGTGCTCCGCAGCCTTCCTCACCTGACCGATCCACACACGAATGAGCCGTTGATGAATCGCACCGTGATGATCTGCAATACTTCCTCCATGCCGGTTGCTGCACGGGAAGCTTCGATCTACATGGGCGCAACGATCGCAGAGTATTACCGCCAGATGGGAATTGACGTCCTGCTCCTCGCCGACTCGACCTCGCGCTGGGCGCAGGCGATGCGCGAGATGTCCGGCCGCCTCGAGGAAATTCCTGGCGAAGAGGCCTTTCCTGCCTACTTGAGCTCTCGGATCGCGGCGTTTTATGAGCGTTCCGGCGTTGTTCAGCTAAAGAATGGAAAGCAAGGATCGATGACAATTGGCGGCACCGTATCGCCTGCGGGAGGGAACTTCGAGGAGCCCGTCACCCAGGCCACATTATCTGTCGTTGGGGCCTTCCATGGGCTCTCTCGCGCCAGGTCCGACGCGCGCCGCTACCCTGCGATCGACCCGTTGATCTCGTGGAGCAAATATGTCGAGAATGTCAGCCAGGAACTCGAAGTCAACGTCGAGGGATGGGGGAAAATGGTCAAGCAGGCGGCCAAGATCCTTCGGGAAGGGGATGAGATCGGCAAGCGGATGGAGGTCGTCGGCGAGGAAGGAATCTCGATGAACGACATGATCACTTACTTAAAGTCGGAGCTGTTTGAATTCAGCTATTTGCAGCAGAATGCCTTTGATAAGGAAGACTGCTATTGCCCGCTCAAGAGGCAAATCCCTCTTTTTAAACTCGTCAGCCGTATTTTTGAGATTCCTTTCTCATTCGATTCTCAAGATGCGGCCCGCAGCTTCTTTTTAGAGTTGCAGAACGAAATTAAGAACATGAATTTCTTGCCATTCAATTCAGACAGATACGAACAGGCATTTGCGCGGATAGAGAATAAATTGGAATCTGTAGCTCAGAAAGAGAAGGTAGGACGATGAAAAAAGTTTACGACAGAATTGTCGACATGCGAGGAAATTTGATCACCGTCTTGGCCCACGGCGTCAGCCTTGGAGAGTTGGCCCGCGTTTATAAACGCAACGGCAGAAGTACCTATGCATCGGTGCTTCGCATCGACGGCGAAGTTGTCACTCTGCAGTGTTTTGAGAATACGCGGGGAATTGCGACAAACGACCGCGTGACTTTTTTAGGCAAGCAGATGCAGGCGGTGTGCAGTTCCTCTCTCTTCGGCAGAAGGCTGAACGGAGCAGGGGAGCCGATTGACAATGGACCTGCCATCATGGGCGAACACGTCGAGATCGGATCACCTTCCTTTAACCCAGTGCGTCGTATCATTCCGCGCGATCTCGTGCGTACGAATATTCCCATGATCGATGTGTTCAACTGCTTGGTCAAATCGCAAAAAATCCCTATCTTTTCCATCGCCGGCGAGCCTTACAACGCGCTTTTGATGCGGATTGCCAACCAGACCGATGCCGATGTCGTCATCATCGGAGGGATGGGCCTGCGCTTTGATGACTATCAGGCTTTCATCGACAATGCCGAAAAGTCCGGTTCCCTCAACAAAACGATCATGTTCATTCACACGGCAACGGACCCCGCTGTGGAATGCATGCTCGTTCCGGACATGGCGCTGGCGTGCGCCGAGCAGTTCGCCACCGAGGACAAAGACGTTCTCGTTCTCTTGACCGACATGACCGCTTTTGCCGATGCGATCAAAGAGATCATGATCACGATGGACCAGGTTCCCTCGAACCGAGGCTATCCCGGATCTCTGTACTCCGACCTTGCCTCACGCTATGAGAAAGCGGTCGATATCGATGGCAGCGGCTCCATCACGATTATTTCGGTGACGACGATGCCGGGCGGAGACGTCACCCATCCGATCCCCGATAACACCGGATATATCACCGAGGGGCAGTTCTATCTGCACGGCGGGCGCATCGATCCATTTGGATCCCTGTCCCGTCTCAAACAGCAGGTGATCGGAAAAGTGACCCGCGAAGACCACGGCGATATCGCCAATGCACAGATCCGCCTCTATGCGGACTCGAAAAAGGCGCGCGAGCGTCAGAGCATGGGCTTTCGGCTATCGCGATGGGATGAGAAATTACTGCATTTTTCTCACCTCTTCGAAGACAGGATGATGAACCTGCATGTGAACCTGACCCTCGAAGACGCCCTCGACTTAGGCTGGAAAACAATGTCGGAGTGTTTTGAGAAGCACGAAGTAGGGATCAAGCAGACCTTGGTCGATAAGTATTGGCCAAAGCATACGGAGAGTTAAGTGGCTGATGTAAAGTTTACCAAAACGGAATTGCGCGTTCAGCAGCTCAAACTCGATCGTTTGCGCAAGTACCTGCCTACCCTGCAGTTGAAAAAAGCGATGCTGCAGATGGAGGTCAATCAGGCGCAGAGCGAGATTGAAATTTTGATTGGGCAGTTCGCCGCATCCCAGGAAAAGGTGGGTAAATACTCTGCACTCCTCACCGAGCGCAGCGCGACCGACCTCTTTTCTGCAGTCAAAGTGCATCAGGTGGACCGAAAGTATGAGAACGTCGCTGGCGTGGACATTCCCAATTTTGAAAAGATCGTGTTCGAGCCGGCGGCTTATTCCCTGTTTGATACTCCGCTTTGGTTCGAATCCGCAATCCTCGGCATTAAGGAACTAATCACGATCCGAGAGAAAATAAAGGTTGCCCAAGAGAAAAAACAAGCTCTTGAAAAGGAGCTGCGAGAAGTCTCCATCCGCGTCAACCTCTTTGAAAAGATCCTTATCCCGCGCGCTTTAGAAAATATCAAAAAGATCAAGATCTTCCTGGGCGACCAGCAGCTGGCGGCAGTTTCACAGGCCAAAGTCGCCAAAAAGAAAATCCTCTTGCGCAACCAAGGAAAACGAGAATGATCATCAAAGTTAAAAAATACCTCATTCTCGGCGTCAAGGAAGATATCGACAGGTTCTTCACTAGGGCCCAGCAGAAGGGAATTATAGCAAGCACCTGAAGCTGAACGAGTACACGCACATA
>CAWESW010000041.1:0-6859 GCA_963811735.1 uncultured Verrucomicrobiae bacterium
AGTGCTCAGCGCAGGGCTAGGCGCCACCGCAAGCTCGGCCTTTACTGCTTTAGGGACAAGCTCATAAAAATCCACCGCCTGCTCGACCAACCCCATTTTCCCCCTTACTTTATCTCCTATGTCGTGTATCATGAGATGCTCCATAGCGTTTGCCCTCCCGTCAAAGCCAAGAGGGGAAGGTACAGCATCCATCATTCCGACTTTAAGAGAAAAGAGATGGAGTATGCCGAGTATGCCGTTGCCAAGCGCTGGGAAGAAGAAAACAAGAGGCTTTTTTTCCATACGAGGTGATTGCAAAACTCGCTTTGGAGGCCAAATTTGATGATTTTGGCATTGGTTCGGTTTCTCGCAAATCGACATATCCTAATTTGGTTATAGGCGATTTGCGAGAAAACCGAATCCGGTGCCAAAATCATCAAATTTGGCCTCCAAAGCGAGTTTTGCAATCACCTCACACCCTTAAAAAATGAGTTTTTATGGCAGGACATAGCAAGTGGGCGAACATCAAACACCGCAAGGGCAGAGCGGATGCAATCAAGGGGAAGATCTTTTCCCGTTTGGTTAAAGAGATCATCAGTGCAGTCAGACAGGGCGGCCCTGACCCCAAATCCAATTCCAAGCTGCGCCTTGTCCTTCAAAAAGCGCGCACAGCCAATCTCCCCAACGACAATATCGAACGCAATATCAAAAAGGCCACTAGCGCCGATCAGGCCGATTTCACGGAAATGACTTATGAACTCTATGGACATGGGGGAGTGGGCATCATCGCCGAGGTCATGACGGATAATAAGAACCGGATCTCCTCAGACATGCGCATCGCAACCAATAAAAAAGGGGGAACAGTCGCAAGTCCCGGATCGGTCACATTCAACTTTGACCACAAAGGGGTGATCCAGGTCCTCAAAAAAAATGCGATCGAGGACGAACTCTTTCTCGCCGCTTCCGAAGCAGGAGCTGAAGATTTTGATTCGACGGATGACGCTTTTATCATTACTACCCCGCCTGACCAGCTCATCCAGGTCAAAGAAAAACTAGATCAGCTGGGGATCAAGTGCGAAGAAGCGGAACTGCAGATGATTCCCAAGCTCTATATCGATTGCGATGCCGAGACGCAAAAGCTCAATCTTGAACTCATCGACTATCTCGAGTCCTTAGACGATGTCGACGCAGTCTATCACAATATGAAGATGGAATAGGTTCATTTCGGAAATCGCCGAAGGCGCTATTTCCGAAATGAACCTAAGGGCCTCAATTTAGCCAAAGCCCACTTCATTAGCGTTTATAGTGAGTGCATTCGTGTGTGCATCGCAGCGGCGATTCGGTCCAATTTCCCATTTGAGAATCCGGTCATTCTGAAGAACGACGAATTTCCAATCTTTGTCTACCGGAACTTGACCGGTCCAGCCATTCCCGTGGTTTGCAAAGACAATCGGGTTGTCTGCCCAAGAGGGATCACAGCAGATACCTAGAGAATTCCCATAGCCGACATCATAGGAGACAGTGACATCGCTATGTAAAGAAGGTAGGGGAGTAGGTTGCGCTGACTACTGTTTCGATTGCTGCAAAGGCCTCTGGATTTTGATCCTGAGTTAATGCTACAGGCTCTAGGGCTGCAGCTTGTGATTTTTTGACTGGCTCTTCGATTCTTCTCAAACTCGGCGCAAGGAATCGGTCGTCGAATGCAAGCTCTACTAGATGAAAAGGGGGTATTTGTTCAGCGATGGCATCACATCGTTTTAATCGCTCAACAGTACGGGTGATTTTTTCCGCTAGAGTGCTGCTGAGGCCACCTAACTGCTTAAGCTGACATAATTTATTGCGCTGTTGTGCAGTGCGTATTCCCGCTATATTTTTTTCTGCTTCATATTCCTTCTGTAACGACTCTATGGGGTCATTACCTCGATATTTGCAAAATGATTCGAAACTTTGAAATTCACGGGCTTCGAATGTTCTGTATGCGTGATTAATAAATTCAATATCGCAGTTGTAAACTCTAATTATATTATTGATTTGATCAGGTATTAGTCGTAGATCGTTTTCTTTTATTTTATATTTTATTTTTTCTAACTCAGTAAATGAAACCAAGAAATCTTCTTTGATTATAGTGGATTCAGGAATGGAAACATGTATCTCTCCACCTAAAAAACCAGCAACTGGGTATTGATAAAAACTCATAAAAACCTCCATTTGTTTATATAATAAAATAATACAGCTTTTTCTGTTTAATTCCAATTAAATTTATTTTTTAATTGCGTTTCTTGTGTTTTTTTGCGATTGCAAAATAAATATTTAATTTAAATGTTTTGTGTGCAGAAAAAAATACGTGTAAAATAATATTGAAAAATGGCATACTCAAAAGTTACAAGCACTAAAACAGACTTTAAACTTGACTTTGCCCATCAGAGAGAGGAATGAATCTTTGATTTGTTATTGTTTTAATTTGATGCGAGTAATTTGTGTTTTTTTATTCTTTTGTTTGTTAGAATGCGTGGAACTTTTTGGTTAATTTATGGCTTCAATATTAAGGATAAATCATTTTGTTGAGTCGGCGAATCAGGCCCATGCTGCTTCGACCTCAAAATATCTTTGCGCTGACTTGCATGGACTTGGCGTTCATCAATTGGACCTCCCCAGATCCTTTTCAACAGATGCCGTGGAACAAAACAAACAGACCTGGAAAATCTTTCGACAAAGTCTTGTCAATACGATCGGACAGAGAAAATTCGATTGGATTTGCCACCGTTACCGAGCTAATTTGAACTTTACCCGGATGGAAAATACAGGCCAGGCGCTGCTACCTGCCCATGTGGAACTGTTCAGCGTCGGCGCCAGCCAACTGTTTAGTAGAGACATCAAGGCTCGCTTCCCGGAAAGGATAAAAACACTGTCGCGCGAGCAGCTGACCGACAGGATGCGCCAGGTTCAGCCCTTCCCCATTGTCGGCGGCTATAGAGATCCCGTGAAGATTACCGGAGCCCCGGGATCTTTACTCGCTCATTTCTTTCATGATAAATTCCTTATGGACAAAGAAAAGCAGTTGCTTTTTTCCGATATCGAACGCCTGACTTTTGCAGCTTGGCAGGAAAGGTTTTCTAAGGTCATTGTCAACCGCGAGCTGATCGAAGGACAGTTGATCCCGGCACCGGGTCAAGACGGACGCATTGATTATTACAAAGTCTACAGAAAAATCGGCACAGGGGATGGCCTTGTCGCTTATGCATTGAAACCGGCGACAAACAACTCGACTCTTAAACCCCTTATCGTCTTCCGTCCTTCACAATGGGCTTTTTCAAATGAGGACGCTTTCGAAACATATCTTAACGACGTACAGCGCAATGTGGGGGAAATGGGATGGAAGTCGGCAGAGAGGCTTTTCGAACAGCTGATGACCGATCCCGGATTTAGAAGGAACAATGAAAAGGTCTCGCTCTCAGGTTACAGCCTCGGCGGTGCGCATGCTCAATTTTTCTTGGAAGCCCACTATGACAACATTTCAAATGCCATTTTTTATAACGACCCAAGTCCCGAAGAACTGGCGGAACGCGTTGCCCAGCGAATGAATCAAATGCCTAGGAGAACAGAGCCTCTAAACATTCAAATTTTCTGGACGAAAGGAGACTTTTGCCATTACGTCGGTGGCAAGCACGTGGGATGGGGAGTCAATCATCCTGACGTCAACATCCAGCTGATGGAAGTCGACCATGACAATAAGAAGATTTCCTCCTTTTCCCTTCACGCCCATCGGATCTTCGACAATACTACTTTCCCCTATCAAATGCAGTGCTATGAAGATACGGAGCAGCTGTTCAATCTTCTCGACAATACCAAGCGCGGTCCAGATGTTTTCTGGTATGAGAGGATGCGCCGCATTTGGGGCGGGATCGCCTTTTATTCTTTATTCACTCTTTCCGAGCTGGTCAAACTGACCTCGGGGATATTCGGCGTAAAGATTTTACGCAGCAGCAAAAATCCCGATCTCTAAGAGATAACTCTAAATCACCACCAGAGCTTTTTTTTGGGCTTGAACTTCTTGTAAAGGATAGGCAGCAGAGCGATGCATCCAAGGGCGATCAAAGCGATCTTGAGTTGTGTCGTGAATACTTCTTTCAAGTGAAAATGGGCATGGGTTTCAAAATATTTGGAAAGGCTTCCTCCTGCATCGGCGATGAAAAAGCTCAGGGGGAGGACGCCGACCAGCGTCGTCCAAACAAATGTCAATGTCCTTACACGGAATATTCCCGCTCCCGCATTGATCACCCAAAACGGCAGAAGATGAGAAAATCGGAAAAAAAGCAAGTAATAGACCTGGTCGTGCTGAGCTTTTGAGCGCATTCTTTGAAAAAAAGTTTTTTTCTTCTTTCCCAAGGTCTCCGTATAGGCCAGCTTCACCGCAAGAAAAAAGATGGTCGCCCCAATAGTCTCAGAGAGGCAGGCATAGGCGATGGCTAGGGGCATTGGAAAGAGAAAACCCGCTAAAAGTGTGAGAAAAGTAGAGTCGGGGAGTATCAACACCACCGAAGCAATATAAATTCCAATGAAATAGATTGCGGACAAAACCGGATGCTGGTCGACAAATGTCTTCCATTTCAAATGCTCTTGCTGGATCGTATCAAAGTTGAACATCTGAAGCCCTCCCGACAAATAGAAGATGAGGATAAAGAGTGCGATGAGAGCAAATGGAATGGCTGCAATGATTTTTCGCGACATATTCAATTTGTACCGAAACAACATGAAATAATGCAATTTTTTACCCCTTTTTGATATACATGACTGGAGACTATCCGCAAACTAAGGCTTCGTCGATTTTCCAAAAGGTATCACCATGCTTAATCGGTTTTTGTTAGCTTGTTTACTGCTCTCGGCATCTATTTCTGCTGCTACGCCTATTAATTCCCAAGGTGCACCTCATGAAAAAGAGAGCGTCTCTTTTAAAGCCTATTCTACCAACGGGCAGGACGGTTATCTATTTCTTGATAAATATTTCACTCATGGATTTATCTATTTGAAGGATAGATTGCTTCTTGACGCAGGGTGCGGGGTCGGTTTCTGGTCGTTGATGGCTGCACAGAAAGGAGCCCATGTGTATGGAATAGATCTGCAACCCGCGCTGATCGATATTGCAACAAAAGCCGCCAAAGAAGCAGGCCTTGCTGACCTGATCACATTCACAGCCGGAAATGTTGCCGATCTGCCTTATAAAGACAACCTGTTTGATATGGCGATCAGCATCAATCTCAGCGACAGGCTTCCTTCGCAAAATGTGACTATTGAATTAAAGGGATCTCCTAGCGTCTTTGGATTGAGCTCTCATTACCAAGAAATGGCTCGAGTTATCAAAAGTGGTGGAATAGCGATTCTGGCAGCTCCTTCGTCTTACGGGATTGTTTTTACGGATGGAACTGACCGTAAGGTTGTGGATGATCATATTAAAGAAGTTCTTGCAAAGATTGATTCCAAAACCACTATGAAAGAAGTTGCCTCGAAATTAATGGAACTTAAAGAAGTCTATCGCGCAACCTTTGCTATCAAATCAGGAAGTCTTTGTTTAATCACAAATGAAAGCGAATTAAAGGAGGGAGAAGTCATTTGGAGAAAGCAATCGGGCATAGCGACGCTTTGCTTCTATCATTCAGAACAAGAATGTCTCGAAAAAATAACAGAAGCAGGATTCCAAGTGCAAAAAATTGAAAGACCCTGTTTTAAAACAACGAGGGAAAGGATGACATTTTTGAGCGAACAACCCGGTTTTTCATTGGGTGAAGAATATGTCGGAAATAATCCCTTCGTCATTTTCTATCTCAAAAAATAATAGTCTCTTTCAACGCTTTTCGATATGATTCTTTTATTTATCCAAGAGGGATCGTTATGCTTAAATCGTTTCTGTTAGTTTCTTTCTTTGCCACAGCGACCATTTCCGCTGAAATAGGTCACAACTCTCATGGTTCCCATTATGGGGAAGAGGGCATCCTCTCTTATGCTACATCGCGCCACGGGCCCGATGGAGCTGTCTTTCTCGATCCCTATTTTGTCCCCGCGCTTACCGATATGAAGGACAAACTTCTTCTTGACGCCGGATGTGGAGCCGGCGCCTGGTCGGTGTTTGCAGCCGAGCACGGTGCGCATGTGTGTGGAATTGATCTGCAGCCGGGGATGATCGATGAGGCGGTCAAAGCTGCAACAAATGCAGGTGTTGAGGACCTGATCGAGTTTACCGTCGGAGATGTTGCCGACCTGCCCTATGAGAACTGCTATTTTGATTTGGGGATCAGCATCAATGTCGGATGCAGCATTCCTTCCACAGGGGTCGCTTTTGATGCAAACGGATCTCCGCGATTTGCCGGGTTGGGACCTCATTGCTTGGAAATGACGCGCGTCCTCAAAGAAGATGGAGTTTTCATTCTGACAGCGCCTTCATCATTTGGAATTGTGTTTACGGATGGGACTTGCCGCGAGTGCGTTGATTATCACATTGAAGAAGTACTCGAAGAGATTGAGTCCGGTGATTCTCCGGCAAAGATCGCTTCAAAATTGCAGGAGCTTCACGAGGTGTATCGTGCAACCTTTGCCTGGAGATCAGGACAGCTCTGTCTCATTACGGACGAAAGCGAGTTAAAGGCGGGAGAAGAGATTTGGAGGAGTTCCGGGTCTCGCGGTGCCCAACTACTATCATCCAGAAGAAGAATACCTCGACAACGTCACGGAAGCGGGATTCCGCGTGGAAAAAATTTACAGGCCCTGTTTTAAAAATGCCTTGGAAAGGGAATCCTTTTTGAACGACCATTCCCAGATTTCACTGGGAGAAGAGTACATCGGAAATCCTCCCTTTAGCAATACGTAGCTGAAAGGCGCTGACAACATC
>CAWESW010000042.1:0-13606 GCA_963811735.1 uncultured Verrucomicrobiae bacterium
CAAGTGCATAAAAATGGCTTTGAGGTTGCCATTTATGCTGTGGTCAGTTTTTTCGCGGCTGGAGCGGTCGGGCGGCGGTTGACGATCTTATGGCTGTCCTTTGTTTTCATCTCTTGCGGAATCCACAGTTTGTCTGGCGTTTTTTTTTTGCTAGGCTGGTAAGTGCGTTTCATGGTTATATCCTTTGAAATACATAGGTTTTAGTGGGCGCCACTATAGCCGATTGAATTAAAATTCCTCAAGGAATAAAGAGGTTGTCAATTTAAATATTTAATTATCAAAGCGAGTGTTTATCTCATTGAAGAAACTGATCAGAGTCCTTGCCAAGAAATCCAAGGATTGCGTATAAATTTGGCTAACTTTAATTTTCTTCTTAAGGTGATCATGAAAGCTCATATTTAAAGCCGATCCTTCAAAAGGGGACAAAGTCGTGCGCCGCAAAGGACGCGTTTCATGCGACGAAGCGGACCCAAACCGCAAGCAGAGGCAAAAAAGGCTCCTGCTCGTAAAAAGTAGTGAGATAAGAGGAATATGACAAAAGCCTGGACGCAAAGCAAAAAAAGCCAGCGCCTCGTTCAGCTGAAGTGGGACAAGCGTCAAGTTCGAAAAAAATTATTCTCGACATGAATAAAAGCGAAGAAGATCGCAACACTGCGAAAGTCGCATTGAACAAGCTATCTCAAAATCTCGCCTCCGCAAGCGGCTGTGCCACAGGCCGTTCCGCGGTGTTTTGAAAAAATTCAAGCTCGCTCCGCTTCTGTGAAATGGCAAACAGTGGTTTGATCCCAGGCGTTGTCAAAGCGAGCTGGTAGTCAGTAGATTAGGTTTTTTCTCGTTTTAAAAAAACCGTACGGGTTTCCGTGCGGTTTTTTTATTCGGGTTGTTTTCTTCTGCCGGACGTAACAATCGTGTGCACTCGTATTAGGACTGTACTCGGTTTTTGCGGGTAGAAGAGGTTCTTTGGCTCTCTTTTTGTAGGGATGATTGCTGCTCAATTTATTCTTTTTTCGACTCTGACCTGCTTTTAAAGGCATATCCCCTCTTATTTAATTTTCCTCTTTATTTCGAAATATCACAATTGACAAATATATAAAATATATTTTAATCAGCTAGTGACAATGCATAGTAATTTAAGAGGGTACAAATGATACGCAAGCTCAAGTCCGGAAAATACCGCCTCTATTCCCGATCCATCAGCGCACGGAAACACCGCACCCTAGGCACATTTGATACTCGGAAAGCTGCAATGCAGCACGAACGGGAAATCCAATATTTTAAGCGTCACAAGATGGTTGAAGTTGGATCACATCTTTGAGATGCTGCCAGTTTTCCATTGCCTCATTCCAAACAAAGGTACGCTCGCGAAGGGCACCCTCGTTCCAAGCTTTGTTCAGCGCATTGAAGCTCATGGGGCCGAATTGCTTTTTCTGCTCATCGAGATAGTACACGATAATTTCTCTGTGTGCAAAGGGGATATGATCGTTAATGAACGCGCTGGGTAGTTCTACCGCAACCTTCTTGTCCGCCGCTTTGAGCACCGGAAGAATGAGAACAGGGTGATCAAAGCAAAGATCCCAAAATATGCTGCGCATCGTCGGATTGCGGGCGCGGCGTCTAGCGCAGCCCCAAGCCAGGACTAAACTGAAAGCGATACTAAGAAATGTTTGCATCATTGTCTGTTTCCATTTTTTCTTATTATAGAGAGTTTCCATGTATACAAGCAGGTCCGCTGCCTAAGAACCCGAAAATCGACAGAAACTTTTTACTGCGAGTAGGTTCAAAGGGAGCAAGGCTCTCATCAACTCAACTCGTTGAGCTGCAAAAGCTCGCTGTTCAATTTAAAAGTTTGCACGCATTCCGTTTAGCAGATTTCTTTATAAATCACTTGAGAAGGGTATATAATTCGCTATCAAACGTTTCTTATGTATGTGAGGATGAAAGATGCACGACCCGTTACAAATTGAGCACGAAGGAGCTTGAGCTCCCCGAAACTGTTTTTATTCGAGACATCGAGAGCAAGGTCTTTCAATCCATCGTCCTCCAGTCTCTCAGCAATATCGACGGCGTTGAGACTCTCGAAGGAAATCTCTTCGACAGCCCTCTCGGCGACAGTCTTGATGGCGTCAAAAGGATCATGTCGATCAGGATCAGAAGAACCATTCCGTCGGCGTCCGCATTGAGATGATGTTGCCTATGGCGTCTGAAAGCTGAGGAGATTCAGAATAAAATCCTTCATAGATTACCGTTGATGAGTTTGCATGTGGGGTCGGTGCACGTCATTTTTAAAAATCTGATCTCACCAAAGCCAAAACCCAGCATTGAAGAACTGCTCGAAAAACGGGTCAATGCAGTCAAGCCAGCGGCTGTAGCTTCAGAGCGTTACTGGACGAAGTCTTTTAAATTGAATTTAGGTCTTTACAGCGACCGCTTAGGTTTTGTGAATTTATCCTACCTTTTTTCCGCCTGACTTTGCGTTCGCCCTCGGTAGTACTCATTTGCTGTTTGGGCTGCGTCAAAGCCCCGCGGTTGAGTTCTTGCAAGTGGGTTCATATTGGATTAATATTGACCCACTTGCGAGAACTCAACCGCGGGAGCTTTCACGCTAGCCGAAACAGTAAAAACTTCGCGAACTGAGTACCAGCTGGCAGGAACATTGCTTTGTTTTTCATGTTTATCACGGCGAAAAAATTTTGGGCATAAATTCACAAAACCTAAGCGGGTGCAGTATATGAAAGCCGGCAACGCGCCCTTTTCAGCGGTCCAATTTGTTTTTTCTGTTCTGGTGATTTTGTCCATTTGGGTCCCATTTGCGTGTTGTGATCGCCCGCTTTTTTTCTGACAGACGTCCATCTCTCCTTTTCTCGGGTATCTCATCATAGGTTGCGGAATTCTTCTTTTGATCGGTTCTCACGATGAACAAGGGTGTTTATTACCGCGTCAAAATGGGAAAGAAGACAACTTCTCATCGACCCCGCGGTCATCCGCGGTTATGTCGAAGAATACGGAGTCAGACCTTTCCCAGCATCGCCTTTCCGTCGAGGTCGGCGTTTCTAAAGATCAGAAGCTTGAAAAAATGTTTGTTCCTTCTTTCCTTCTTCCGAAAAACAGGAAGAGGTCTTAGGAAGCGGAGTCTGAGCTCAGTCGGATCCTGCAAAAGCATATCGGTTATACGAATTTTGGTTCTTAATTAAAATGAATTCGGCAACTTTTTCTTCTTGGTCGCGGCCAACTCCCTTCAAATTGTTTTGAAGTCATTTTTAGAAGGTCAAGATCAGCGATTGATTTTCAAATTGGAATTGCATAGGATTGTCCAAAAAGCTAAAAATGATTTTTTAGAGTCTGTCGTTGCATTAAAGCTTCGTCGATTTTCGGATTATTTACTGATTTTTCGATCCAAATTCGGGGGGATAATATCAAACTTTCGGGTACTACTCCCCGAATTTGGATCGAAAAATCGGCGGAAATAATCCCGAAAATCGACGGAAGCCTTAATGCAACGACAGACTCTAATCCAGGCAATGAGCTATCTTACCTGAGTGACTTCATGAAATGTTTACCGCTGATAGCCCTTGGCAGTGCGTTCATTCTCCCGTTAGAGACACGAAATCCTCTTAGTATTGAGCTTGTTGATGCAGAGTCCAATGAAGAAGAGTCCTTAGGTCAGTGTCGGCGCTTGCAAATTCCCGCCGCAGATTGCCGACGATTCTCTTGAGCTTGAGCTTGCCGATGCGCCATCTAACGAAGAAGAGTCCGTAGATCAGCCTCCGGAGGAAAAGATCTATCCGGTTTCGCGGATCGATTTTGAATATGATCAGAACCACCCAAAGATATCGCCCTTGAAGACGGAAGAATTAGAGATTCCTCTCTACGGTGAGGAGATGTTTATTATAAAGCCGATCCCTCCGAACACGGCCGCGAGATCACATGGGCCACCCATCTCGAGGATCAACAATGCGGCGGAACAATTCTGTTGTCCAAGAGCGCATTGGAAGTGATCATCCATAGAGTTTTTAATTATTTATGGAGCGCAATATCAACTGGTCAATGGCCTATATCCCAAACCATCAAATCGCCGAGCAGAGTTGGAATAAGACCTGCGGCGCAGGGGCAATACAGGTTTAACCATTGCCATCTCGACGTTTACCGTCAAAGAAGTATTCGCTGAAATTTGTCGATTCGAATAATGTCCCTATAGAAAGCGAAAATCCTAAACTATCTCAAAAATTAGCGATCAACTGCCCCTTTCTCTTCCCGACCCATCGACCGGATACCCCGGACAACAAATTGGGTATCCGGTCGATGGGTCGGGAAGAGAAAGGGGCAGTTGATCGCTAATTTTTTGAGATAGTTTAGGATTTTCGCTTTCTATAGGGACATTATTCGAATCGACAAATTTCACCGATACTTCTTTGACGGTAAACGTCGAGATGGCAATGGTTAAACCTGTATTGCCCCTGCGCCGCAGGTCTGTTCCATTCTCGGCGATTTGATGGTTTGGGATATAGGCCATTGACCAGTTGATATTGCGCTCCATAAAATAATTAAAAACTCTATGGATGATCACTTCCAATGCGCTCTTGGACAACAGAATTGTTCCGCCGGCATTGTTGATGCTGCCAATGGTGGCCCATGTGATCTCGCGGCCGTGTTCGGAGGGATCGGCTTTATAATAAACATCTCCTACCCGGTAGAGAGGAATCTCTAATTCTTCCAGTTCTTCAAGGGCGATATGTTTGGGGTGGTTCTGATCATATTCAAAATCGATCCGCGAAACCGGATAGATCTTTTCCTCCAGAGGCTGATCTACGGACTCTTCTTCGTTAGATGGCGCATCGGCAAGCTCAAGAGAATCGTCGGCAATCTGCGGCGGGAGAACGAACGGACTGCCAAGCGCCAACAGCTGACCTAAGGACTCTTCTTCATTGGACTCTGCATCGACAAGCTCAATACTAAGAGGATTTCCGGATATCTGTAACGGGAGAATGAACGCACTGCCAAGGGCTATCAGCGGTAAACATTTCATGAAGTCACTCAGTAATAACTGCATTGCCTGGATTAGAGTCTGTCGTTGCATTAAGGCTTCGTCGATTTTCGGGATTATTTTAGCCGATTTTTCGATCGAAATTCGGGGGATAATATACGAAAGTTTGATATTATCCCCCGAATTTGGATCGAAAAATCGGCTAAAATAATCCCGAAAATCGACAGAAGCTTAATTCAACGACAGACTCTAAAAAATCATTTTTAGCTTTTTGGACAATCCTATGCAATTCCAATTTGAAAATCAATCGCTGATCTTGACCTTCTAAAAATGACTTCAAAAGCATTGAAGGGAGTTGGCCGCGACCAAGAACAGAAAAAGTTGCCGATTCATTTAATTAAGACCGAAAGAGCGAACTCTTTCCTATAACCGATATGCTTTTGCAGGATCCGACTAAGCTCAGACTCCGCCTTTTCTAAGACCTCTTCCTGTTTTTCGGAAGAAAGGAGAGGAAGTTCGACAAACATTTCAAGCTTCTGATCTTTAGAAACGCCGACCTCGACGGAAAGGCGATGCTCGGGAAAGGTCTGACTCCAGTATTCTTCGACATAACCGCGGATGACCGCGGGGTCGATGAGAAGTTCCTTCTTTCCCATTTTGACGCGGTAATAAACACCCTTGTTCATGGCGTAGAAACCGATTAAAAGAAGAATTCCGCAACCTATGATGAGATACCCGAGAAGAGAAAATGGGGCCGTTGTCTCAGAAAAAAAGCGGGCGATCACAACACGCAAATGGGGAGCGTTCTGGAGCCCGATGAAAAAAACACCCAGTAAAATCACCAGAACGGAAAAAACAAATTGGACCGCTGAAAAGAGCACGTTGCCTGCTTTCATATACTGCACCCGCTTAGGTTTTGTGAATTTATGCCCAAAATTTTTTCGCATGACAAAGCGTGCAGCCCGAAGCAATCTTCCTGCCAGCTGGTACTCAGTTCGCGAAGTTTTTGCTGTTTAGGCTGCGTCAAAGCCCCGGGGTTGAGTTCTCGCAAGTGGGTTCATATTGAATTAATATTGACCCACTTGCGAGAACTCAACCGCGGGAGCTTTCACGCTAGCCGAAACAGTAAAAACTTCGTGAACTGAGTACTACCGAGGGCGAACGCAAAGTCAGGCGGAAAAAGATTGCAGCATAAATTCACAAAACCTAAGCAGGTGCAGTATAAAGACCTAAACAATTAAAAGACTTCGTCGTAACGCTCTGAAGCTACAGCCGCTGGCTTGACTGCATTGACCCGTTTTTCGAGCAGTTCTTCAATGCTGGGTTTTGGCTTTGGTGAGATCAGATTTTTAAAAATGACGTGCACAGACCCCACATGCAAACTCGTCAAACGGCTAATGTCCTGAAGGATTTTATTCTGAATCTCCTCAGCTTTATCCGGGATGCAGACGCCATAGGCGACATTAATCTCGATGCGGACGCCGACCGAATGGTTCTTCTGATCCTGATCGACGTGGATCCCTTTGACGCCATCAAGACTGTCGCCGAGGAGGCTGTCGAAGAGATTTCCTTCGAGAGTCTCAACGCCGTCGATATTGCTGAGAGACTGGAGGACGATGGATTGAAAGACCTTGCTCTCGATGTCTCGAATAAAAACAGTTTCGGGGAGCTCAAGCTCCTTCGTGTCAATTTGTTTTAACGGGTCGTGCATCTTTCATCCTCACATACATAAGAAACGTTGATAGCCAATTATATACCCTTCTCAAGTGATTTGTAAAGAAATCTGCTGAACGGAATGCGTGCAAACTTTTAAATTGAACAGCGAGCTTTTGCAGCTCAACGAGTTGAGTTGATGAGAGCCTTGCCTCCCTTTTGAACCTATCGCAGTAAAAAGTTTCTGTCGATTTTCGGGTTCTTAGGCAGCGGACCTGCTTGTACTATACATGGAAACTCTCTATAATAAGAAAAAATGGAAACAGACAATGATGCAAACATTTCTTAGTATCGCTTTCAGTTTAGTCCTGGCTTGGGGCTGCGCTCATTATGCCAGACGCCGCGGCCGCAATCCGACGACATGGTTTATCGCAGGCGCATTATTTGGGATCTTTGCTTTGATCACCCTGTTCATTCTTCCGGTGCTCAAAGCGGCGGACAAGAAGGTTGTGGTAGAACTACCCAGCGCACCAAAGGCTCCTGCATTAACGATCATATCCCCTTTGCACACAGAGAAATTATGGTACTATCTCGATGAGCAGAAAAAGCAATTCGGCCCCATGAGCTTCGATGCGCTGAACAAAGCTTGGAACGAGGGTGCCGTTCGCGAGCGTACCTTTGTTTGGAATGAGGCAATGGAAAACTGGCAGCATCTCAAAGATGTGATCCAACTTCAACCATCTTAGTGACGCTTAAAATATTGGATTTCCCGTTCGTGCTGCATTGCAGCTTTCCGAGTATCAAATGTGCCTAGGTTGCGGTGTTTTCCCGTGCGTGGATTGATGGATCGGGAATAGAGGCGGTATTTTCCGGACTTGAGCTTGCGTATCATTTGTACCCTCTTAAATTACTATGCATTGTCACTAGCTGATTAAAATATATTTTATATATTTGTCAATTGTGATATTTCGAAATAAAGAGGAAAATTAAATAAGAGGGGATATGCCTTTAAAAACAGGTCAGAGTCGAAAAAAGAATAAATTCAAGAAGTACGCAGCAATCATCCCTACAAAAAGAGAGCCAAAGAGACCTCTTCTACCCGCAAAAACCGAGTACAGTCCTAGAGGGATCCGAGTCACAGCGATTGCTACGTCCGGCAGAAGAAAACGACCCAAATAAAAAAACCGCACGGAAACCCGTACGGTTTTTTTAAAACGAGAAAAAACCTAATCTACTGACTACCAGCTCGCTTTGACAACGCCTGGGATCAAACCACTGTTTGCCATTTCGCGGAAGCAGAGGCGAGAGAGCTTGAATTTTTTCAAAACACCGCGGGAACGGCCTGTGAGTTGGCAGCGGCTGCGGAGGCGAACGGGAGAAGAGTTGCGAGATAGCTTGTTCAATGCGACTTTCGCAGTGTTGCGATCTTCTTCGCTTTTATTCATGTCGAGAATAATTTTTTTCAGACTTTGACGCTTGTCCCACTTCAGCTGAACGAGGCGCTCGCGCTTTTTTTGCTTTGCATTCCAGGCTTTTGTCATATTCCTCTTATCTCACTACTTTTTACGAGCAGGACCTTTTTGTCTCTGCTTGCGGTTTGGGTCCGTTTTATTGATCACATAAACGCGTCCTTTGCGGCGCACGACTTTGTCCCCTTTTGAAGGATCGGCTTTGATCGAAGCTCTGACTTTCATGATCACCTTAAGAAAGAAAATTAAAGTTAGCCAAATTTATACGCAATCCTTGGATTTCTTGGCAAGGACTCTGATCAGTTTCTTCAATGGGACAGCGCTTTGATAATTAAATATTTAGATTGACAACCTCTTTATTCCTTGAGGAATTTTAATTCAATCGGCTATAGTGGCGCCCACTAAAACCTATGTATTTCAAAGGATATAACCATGAAACGCACTTACCAGCCTAGCAAAAAAAAACGCCAGACAAACTGTGGATTCCGCAAGAGAATGAAAACAAAGGACGGCCGCAAGATCGTCAACCGCCGCCGCCGCTCCGGCCGCAAAAAACTGACCACAGCATAAATGGCAACCTCAAGCCATTTTTTATGCGCTTCCCGTCTCACTGATCCGGGGTCGCAGGAGGATATTTCTCTTTCTGCGGCCTTGAAGCCGGCTGCGCCTAAATGCGCCCCTTGCCTCCCCACGGGAAAATTTCCCAAGTCGGCGCGCCTACTCAATAGCTCCCATTACAGATACCTCCACAGAAACTCACTGCGCCATTACGGCGAGTCGATCTCAATCGACTTTAGACAGGGGAAATCTTTTAACCCAAGACTGGGGATCACGGTCTCAAAAAAGTTTGGCAAGGCCCACGACCGCAACCGTTTCAAACGGGTTGTCCGCGAAGCCTTTCGCGAGCTCCTTCAGTCCCTCCCCCCGGACCTGGAGTTAAATGTATCCCCCCGAAAAAATGGCGTTTTTCTCACCAAGCAGGCAGTCCTTCTCGAACTTCAATCTTTGCTGGCCAAGATCGTTTCCTCTTGAACGGCTTTGGTGAATCGGCCAAGCTATATCTATGCAACATTCGTTAGATCAAAATAAAACCTTTGCCCATCTCAACCCCGCCCAGCGCAAAGCTGTCCTTGCTGCGCAAGGGCGCGTGCTGATCCTAGCTGGCGCCGGCAGTGGAAAGACCAGCGTGCTCGCCTACCGCATAGCGCACATGCTGCAGAATTTAAACATTGCGCCCGAGTCTATTCTCGGCCTGACGTTCACCAACAAAGCTGCGCAGGAGATGCGGGAAAGGGTCGCAAAGATCGTCTCACATAAAGTGGCAAAGGCCGTGACATTGAGCACGTTCCACAGTTTCTGCATGCAGATCCTACGCAAAGAGATCCATCACTTAGGCTATACAGCGAATTTCTCGCTTTACGACGAGAAGGATGTGCGCCGCTTAGGGCAAAACCTTGCACGCCATCTCCTCGCGCATGAGGGAGAGCTCCCTTCCATGGAAAAGACATTCGGAAAGATCTCATACGCCAAGAGCCGCGGACTTTCGTTTGAAGAGATCGCCAAAGACAAAGCCGACTGGCACGACAATTTCAGCGCCGACATCTTTAGCCGGCTCAAGACCTGCATGCGCGCCTACAACGCGGTCGACTTCGACAGTCTTCTATCTCTGACGGTGCAGTTGTTTGAAGAACACCCGCAGATCCTGGAACGCTACCGGGAACGTTACCGCTATATCATGATCGATGAATATCAGGACACAAATCCCATCCAATACCGCCTCGCCAAGCTGATCTCGGACAAGCACAACAACCTCTGCGTCGTCGGCGATGACGATCAGTCTATTTACGGCTGGAGGGGCGCGGAGATCAAAAACATCCTGCAATTCGAATCGGAAACAGTGATCAAGCTCGAACAGAACTACCGCTCTACTCCCCTGATTCTCCAAGCGGCAAACGCAGTCATTGCAAATAACGCCGAGAGACACTCCAAAGAACTGTGGAGCATGGCCGAACGGGGAGAGCAAATCACGCTGTTTCATGCGCCGACAGAACTTGAGGAAGCGCAATCGATTGTCCAAAGGATGATTAGACTGCGCAAGGAGAAGAATATTCCCTGGAAAGAGATGGCGATTCTTTACCGCTCAAATATCCTGTCCCGCCCTTTTGAGCTGGCGCTGATGCAAGCCATCTGGGAAAAAGAGGGCAAATGGGTGCGCGGCATCCCCTTCGAAGTATTCGGGGGAACCGAGTTTTATGAGCGTGCTGAGATCAAGGACCTGATCGCCTACTTGCGCGTCGTCTCCAATCCATTGGACCAGGAAGCGCTCTTGCGCATCATCAACGTCCCCCGGCGCGGAATTTCCGATAATACCCTTGATCTTCTAACCCAGTTCAATCGTCAGCGCGGCATTCCCCTTTGGAACCTCATCGAGGAGATCGCCTCCCCCCTGTCCTCCGATCTAAAAAACGATTTATCGGATAAAGCGCTCTCAGGTATTCGATCTTTTGTCGAACTCATCAAAAGCGCGCAGGTTAAATTCCAACAGCGCCCCCTCCACGACACCTTTGCGTGGTTCATCGACGAAATCGATTATAAGAAAGCGATCATCGACGACGTCAAGAGCGAAAAAATGCGCGACTTCAAATGGGAAAATGTCGCCCACTGCATCGACTCGATGGCGATCTACGAAGAAGAGCAGGCCTCCCTTGGGCTGGAACACGAGGTGTCCCTTTCCCACTTTCTCATCTCCTCAACGCTCGATCAGGAGCGCATTCCCCAGCGTGACAAGCAGCAAAAAGAAGACAAAGTCAACTTGATGACATTCCACAGCGCCAAAGGCCTTGAGTTCACCTCCTGCTATCTCGTGGGGCTGGAAGACCACATCATCCCCCATGAGAAAAGCCTCCTGGAAACGGGCCTGGAGGAAGAACGCCGGCTGATGTACGTCGCCATGACCCGCGCCAAAAAGCACCTCACCCTAAGCATGGCCAAAAAACGCAAAAAAATGGGCAAAGAGATCGCGACCACCCCCTCGCGCTTCCTGTTCGAAATTCCCAAAGAGCTAATTCAGATCACTTCCTGGCAGACATTGTAATTTATACTGCGGTCGGCCTGAAACGTTGATTTTCTGCGCCTGCCTTTTTCCGTCTGACTTTGCGTTCGCCCTCGGTAGTACTCAGTTCGCGAAGTTTTCTGTTTCGGCTAGCGTGAAAGCTCCCGCGGTTGAGTTCTCGCAAGTGGGTCAATATTAATCTAATATGAACCCACTTGCGAGAACTCAACCCCGGGGCTTTGACGCAGCCCAAACAGCAATAACTTCGCGAACTGAGTACCAGCTGGCAGGAAGATAGCGGTCTAAGCTCCACGCTTCGTCATACGAAAAAATTCAGGGCATAAAATCAACGTTTCAGGCCGACCGCAGTATTACAGCTTTCCTTTGCAGGAATGAAAGAAGGAGTCGAGCGACGGCTTGATGCCCCCATGCGTGCGGATGTAGGCTTTGCCGCCGCTGCCGATCCAGTGGAGAATGACGGCGCCCAAGTTCAGCCCTCGAACCATCCTCCAATTATACTCCTCGGGCAGCTCTTGAACTTCAAGCTTCTGTGCATAAATGAGATGGGAGAGGAGGGGGTCGTCCCCGCCGAAGCGATGGTTCTGATGGATGGCCCCTTCCGCCCATTTCTCTAAAACCGAAGAGCCGTGATTGAAAACGACAACGCCTCCGTTATAGCGCACATCGGGATCGAGCCGCGGCAGATGATCGCTAGCGAAATCTCTGACAAGTGCAAGCTCTGAAGAGGGGTCAAAGTCGCGGAAGAGGGGCTCTAAGGAGCCCAAAACCTCGCAGTCCAGATCGATCCAGACCGCTTTTTCATAGGGGGACTCCAAAAACGCAAACGGCTTTTTGAACCAGGTGCGCCTCGAGTTCCATACGCTCCACCCATAGATGCTTTCCCAGTGTTTGGCCAATTCATCGTCGATCCCGCTTCTAGGAGTAATGTAGGACGGATCGAGTTCGATGCGGACGACATCGCCTCTTTGGGCGCACCAACTCCTCATCTCTTCTGTCATCCCGAAATCAAAGAATGTCACCGGGTACTGATTGTGTTCGCTGTAGCGCGCCCACCACCAGGGGAGCAGCCATTCCTGCGATTTTTCAGCTCCGCAAAGGATCCCCTTTTTTTTCTTGGGAGAACGCTTCCAGGTAAATTCTTGCTGTGTCATCAATTCCTTTTCATTAATGAAATGGTCTCTGCGATGTGGTCCTTGGCCGAATCAGGTGCTGCGTTGTAGGCGGCTTTGGCATGTTCTAAAGCCGGGGCAAGGGAGTTTTTTGTGAACAGGAACTCGGCAATCATCATTTCTGCCTTCCAAAGATTCTCCGGGCTTTTCTTGCCAATGCGCTGCACATACTGCAACAGAGGTTTCAACGCTTTTTCATAGCGATCTTTGGGCTTTAGGCGGGAAGCGATCTTCTGAAACTCAAGAGCTGCGATTTTGAATAAGGTTCCCAGCTTGTCTTCAGGATCGCGCTTTAGCAATTCACTTTTCAGCTTGAGGACTTGGGGATATTTTAATTTGTGCTTTTCAAGCAGCGAGGCGAGCTTTTCACAATGAAAAAAAGTTCCCTTTTCTTTCTTCAAACCTTTCTCGAGCATGACCTGCTTGAAGCAGGGAACGGAGAGCTTTTTTGCTTTGAGATAGAGGTCTTTCCACCGCTCTTCCTCAAAAGGCTCCTCTTTCTGATCAAGAGCCAAGCATATTTCCTGAAAATTTTCGATCAAGGCGATCATTTCTTGCGCGTAAGCAGCAGCGCTTAAAGGCGCATATCCCATCCGCGCAAATTCTTTTCCTTTAGGATCGAGCAATAAAATCTGGGGACATTCCTTAATGCCATATTTTTGCCGCATCGCATGGTCTTGCGACTCCTTTCCGAGGGAGATTTCCCATAAGATGGCATCCCTGCCGACCTTATCGATAAAAAAGGGGTTTTCTAAGACATCGTGCACTAGCTTTTGCGACCAGGGGCAGGATGCCCCTCCAACAAAAATAGCGATCACGGGCAGGTTTTCCTGCTGAGCTGTCATGAAGATTTCTTTTTCATCGATCTGCCATTGTTCTTCGCAATAAACAACTGTAAGCAGGAAGATTAGAATAAATTGAAAAACAGATCTGAGCAGCATAATTATTGATACAAATTATTGAAAATATTAAACTACTAACCTTTTAGCACCTAACCCCTCTATATAAAAAAATGTTTACATTTTCTCCTACAATTATTTTGCGCCACCACAGAGAAAATCTAAAAAAATGCAGTCTTCGAGGCTTGGAAGCGCGTTCCGATTATCAATTTTTTACCTATCCGAACGACACGCTACCCGATCTTTCCCATTATTTTTTACTCACGCTCGATGCTCCTGCTCTTTCAGAAGCAGACCGAGAGATGGGCATTTTTTTAATCGACGGTACATGGCGCTATGCGGAAGTAATGGAAAGGCAGCTG
>CAWESW010000043.1:0-13187 GCA_963811735.1 uncultured Verrucomicrobiae bacterium
CGCCATCGATCGTGTCGATTGATGCGCCGCAAGGCTCTCTCCGGATATCTCCTCGCGCTCCGACAGTGTCAATGCCTGCAACCACGAGCGACGCCGTGGCGCAGGACGAATCCCACCGTGCGGGGCTACTTGGCAATAAATGGACGATGACGGCTTACCGAATGGTTCGGCGAATCGCCTTCAGCGACTGCCCCCTCGCTGCCAGCGATCCCATAGCTCCGTTTTCTCTGCCGCTGAGAAGCCTCGACGATACCTTTGCCACATCTCCAACACTCCATCTTTTCCGTTTAAGATAAAGTGTTGCGTCGACCAGTTGAGACCACCACCCAAAGCGGACATCAGGGCTATGCGTGGGACAGTCATATGTATTTCTGAAGGACAAGAAAGTGCTCCACCAAATGACTATCCACCTTGGCGGCCAGGGCATGCAGTTCAGAAGCGTGCCTAAGGCTCGACTGAAGGGAAATGATCGGTGCTTTTCCGTGAGCAATGCGATTTCGCAAAGAGCGGCAAGTTTCAAAAAGTTTTTGTTGATCGGTCGAAATTGGGAAAAGCAGGCAGTCAGAAAGAATGTCTGGTATTTCCCACGCGCGCATCCCATTTTTGTCGCGTGATTTGATGAGCATGTTTATCGTTCCATAATGAGCGAGTAGCTCTGTAGGAAACCGAAATCCACCCTTGTCCAGTAAGCGGCTATATTTTTCATACCTAGCGCGCTTTACCGGCTTGGCCGGTTCCTGAAGCTTGCGCTTGCTCTTTTCGATTTCTGGTGGGAGCGCTGCTGCGCTTGCCCTGGGTGGGCAGTTTGGAGAACGCGGTGTTGAGCACGCCGGTGACGCCGTTGGAGACGGCGGTCCCGATCCCGGTGAAGTCGGCGGGCTTGCTACTGATGATCCCGGTAAGTTTGTAAAAGAGCCAATCCTTGGCGTGAAAGATGATGTGAGCTCTTCCGAGGTTTCGGCTCAAACTCGCGCAGCCACTGCAAGCTGCGCGGCCTGCGAGCCGGTGAAGACGGAGGTTCCGCAAATCTCAAACGCCGCCTCCGCAACCCCCTGGGAATGCCACTTTTCGACGACGTGGCTGGCGCGCCCATCACACCACAAGATGCTGTTTGCGAACCGGGTTGCCGTCGCGATCGATAATCCAAGTCCCGTCGCCTGTGGAGGTGATTCCGATGCCCGCCAGATCCTTCTTGGACTCGCGCAGTTTGCGAACCACTTCTCCGAGGCACGTCTTCACAGTCTCCCATAGTTCGTTCATGTCCTGCTCGACCCATGCTCGTTCCGGCCGGCGCAACTCGACCGCCGCCTCGTGGACGCAAACCTCATTGCCCTCAAAGTCAAATGCCACGGCTTTCACGACCGACGTTCCCGCATCAATTCCAATGAGACACCGGTTTTCTCTTGAGCTGGTAGCAAAAGAGGGCGACCGCCTCGGCTGCCCGAGAGTCGCTATTTTCAATCATGAGCAAGTCGCGCATGTCGGAGCTGGTCTCGGACACGCCGAGCAGCCCCGACTGGGAAGTGACCATCTCATTGAAGCGCTTAGCATCGAATCCCTCCGTGAGCGCCAGATACCAAAGCAGCCCGGGGTCCAGATCGCCTGAGCGGGTGCTCATCGGCAGGCCGGCTGTTGGTGTGAAGCTCATGCTTGTATCTATCGATTTGCCGCCTAGCACAGCAGAGAGGCTGCGCGCCATTGCCGAGATGGGCAGATGATGACGCGGCCTTGAGCTGCCTTAGGTCCTTCCAGGCGCTCCAATTCTCCCATCAGGAACTCATATGACAGCCCGTGAAAACCGTAGCGCCGCACTCCCTTGGCCTCAAAGCGGCGGGGGATCGGCAAGATCTTTGCAACGCGGGGCAGATCATGGTGAAAGGCCGTATCGAAACAAGCCACCTGGGGCAAGTGTGGGATAGCGGCGTTGAACGGCTTCGATGAGCAGGAGTTCTTCGGGCATATGATCGGGATCAAAGGGGCTGAAATGTCGCAGTTCTTCGATCATCTCAGGGGTGATCTGCTGTGCTTGGCTGTATTTTGGCCCGCCATGCACCACGCGATGCCCTACCGAGCTCAACATGTTTCTGCACATTTTGCTCTTCGAGCCAGTCCATCAGCGCGCCGACTGCGGCTGTGTGGTTGGGTGCTGCAATTTTCCGCGAGAAGTTGTGCGCGCCTTTGACCCGCATAGCGGAGTCGGGGCGTCCGATGCGCTCAATCTCACCCTCGAAGATCTTTTTTAGGGAGTCGCCGGCTTGCAGCAAAGCGAACTTGATGCTCGACGAGCCGCCATTGATCGTGAGGATATGGGGGGTTGTTGGTTTTTCTGATGATGAAGTCATATTGCTAGTATTATCAGATCCGGGCATTTTGTGAATTCTGACTTGTATTAAAAAGCCAAATTTTGTCGAAATTCTTGCGAACAGGTCGCATCTTTATTCGGGAATCAGATCTTTAGCCGAACATTTTAATGCTTTAGCCAAGGCGATGATATTTTCTAGGGCGATGTTCCTTTCGCCCCTCTCAACGGAGCTGACGTAGGTGGGATGAAGGCCGGCAGCTTCCGCAAGTTTCTCAATACTTATATCCATTTTATGACGTAGAGAACGCACATTCTTCCCAAATGCAACCCGAACCTTTGTCTTCTTTCTATTGTGTGCCATAGACCTCGATATACACGAGGGTAGGATTATTTTATCAGCGATTCAACAGACTATGAGCATTGCTTTTAATTGCGAACTCAGCGAAAATTCATGATCATAACGATGGGGGGCTGCTCAATGTCTCATCACCGCTTTTTAAATAATGGGGTTATTATGAAAGCCGCGAGAAGAGATATTTTCTCCAATGGCATTCTTGCTTTAGTGGATTTAATTAAATGCAAGTGCTGCGACGGTGAGATAGTTCAAGTCAGCGGTAAAAATGGAGGGCATTACGGTTGCTATAACGCCAAAAGAGAAAGCTGTAATAATAAGCTGCTGATCTCAAGCAGACAAGTTGAAGCTATTATCCTCAACGATCTAAAAGAGAAATTCCTAACAGTCGACAGCCTTAAATACATTGATGAATTTGTATTGAAGGATTTATTGGAAATGGTTGAATTAGAGTCCGTACCCGGAGATCGTCCGTTAGCAAATGCATACCTGATCAAAAGTTGCTCGTATTATGTTGCCTATACAAGCATCCAAACCGTTGCCCTGTTAGACGAAGTGTGTGAACCTGATGCGATGATGGCTTCGAGACTATAGAATTCTATTCATTGATCTATCAAGAACAGGCGAGGAGTGCGGAGTAGCCGGGGAGTTCGATGGGGGATGTGATGGGCTCGCCTTTGTCGGGGTCGCGGAGATGATGCTGATTCCAGTCTTTTGCGGTGTTAACCACTTGGCGCCACTCTATTTTTGGGGGCAGTGTCATCTTCACGGGTTGGGGTGAAGCGTTGAAAGCGGCGTATAGCAGTCCTTTATTCATGGTCTTGAAAGGGTGGTAAAATGGCCTTTTGTTTTTGGTTTGGAAAGCGACAAACCGGGATTGATTGCTCCAGTCGGGCTTAAAAGGCATTGTCCCATGCCATTCGATATCGTTATTTGTGAGGAAATGGGTTCTTTGTAAAGTAGGGTGTTTTTTCCGGAATTCGATCAGGGCAGAGACGTATTCAAAGGTTCCCTTATTTTTCTCAAGTTCGTCCCATAAGAACCAATTCAAAGCATTATCTTGCGCATACGGGTTGTTGTTGCCGTTTCGCGTATGGCCGTATTCATCTCCCATGAGAAGCATGGGGATTCCCTGCGAAACGAAGAGGGCGAGAAAGAAATTGCGCATTTGCCGCGCTCTGAGTGCAATGATATCCTTATTGTCGGTGGGGCCTTCCGCGCCGCAATTCCAACTTTCATTCTGATCACTGCCGTCGCGATTCTCCTCGCCATTTTCTTCGTTGTGTTTTTGGTTATACGTCACCAAGTCGCGCAAGCTAAAGCCATCATGCACTGAAATAAAGTTAATGCTGCTGAGGGGAGTTGTCGATTCCTGGTAAATCTCTTTGCTCCCTGAGAGGATTTGTGCAAAGAGAGGCGCCTGGCTATCAGTGCCTTTGATGAAACGGCGAAGGGTATCGCGGTAGTAGCCGTTCCACTCCGCCCAAGGGCCTTGTTTGGTAAATGTGCTCAGTTGGACGAGTCCTGCGGCATCCCAGGGTTCGGCGATGAGTTTGACTTTGCTGATCACAGGGTCGGAGGCCAAGGCTTTTAAGATCGGCGGCTCAGGAATGGGATTGCCAAGGGGATCGCGTGTGAATACCGCTGCCTGATCAAAGCGGAAGCCATCGACATGCATTTCTTCAACCCAATAGCGAAGGCTGTCGAGGATAAGCTGCTGGACTGCAGGGTGATTGCAATTAACGGTGTTGCCGCAGCCGGAAAAATTGATGTAATGGCCCTCTTTGTCGATGTGGTAGTAGACAGTATTGTCAAGGCCCCTGAAGTTGATGTAATAATCGAGGCCCTGTTCTTCGCCTGTGTGGTTGAAGACGACATCGAGGATGACTTCGATTCCGTTCTTATGCAGCTCGCGGACGAGGGTCTTGAATTCTTTGATGGGATCGGAACCGGCATACCCTCGCTTTGCGGCAAAATAATGCAGGGGATGATAACCCCAGTAGTTGGTGAGGGGCTTTTTTGTCTTTGGATGAATGTTTATGCAGTGTGTTTCGTCAAATTCAAAGATGGGCAGGAGTTCGACTGCATTGACTCCAAGCGCTTTCAAATAGGGGATTTTTTCTATGATGCCAAGATAAGTTCCCGGGTGAGGAACGGCGCTTGTATTGTGTTGGGTAAATCCGCGGACGTGCATTTCATAAATGATGAGGTTTTGGGGAGCGATCTTGGGAGGGAGGGCTCCTTCCCAATCAAACTTCTCAAGCGGGAAGACTCGAGCTCTCGTTTGGCTGCTGAGTTTTTTTGCGTAAGGGTCGACCAGCCAGATATTGGACTTATAAAGAAGTCCTTTTTTCTCATCGTAAGGTCCCTCGCATCGAAAAGCGTATGTCATCCCTTCCGTTGGAAGGCCTTTGACCGCGATATGCCAAATGTCTCCCGTCTTATGGAGTTGGATCTCTTTCCGGGGATTGGGATCATTTTCTGAAAAAAGACCTAAAAAGACCGATGCCGCATGACTTGAAAACACGGCAAAATGAACGGCATCCCCCTGAAAAGAAAGGCCCAGAGGGGAAGGGTTCCCGGGTAAAATTTCAATGTTCTCGAGCATTTTTAGTTTATCCTTTTAGTTGAAATACGGCTCCTATCGAGCAATGAGTCGAGAATGTCCGGCCGTCGAAGTGGACAGGGCCGCTGCCCCCGAACTCTGACTGCCGCGTATGGAAGAGAAGTTTTCCATGGGGCAGGGGGAGTTCAAATGAGCCCCCTGACAGGGAATAGAAGATCAAGTAGCTGCCCGTATATTCGATCGCGATCCAATGTTCTCCCTGATGGACTTTGATTTGGCTGCGGTTGAAGAGGGGAAGGGACTTGCGGAAGGCGATGAGCTGCTTGTAGGTAGAGAGAAGATGTTCATCCATATTCCATTGGAGTTTGGAGCGTAAAAAGGCGGCGTAGTCCGGTTGGGGAATGTCGCCTGTCTTGTACTGGAATTCTCTTTTACGCCCCTCGTAGATGAGATCGCTTAGTTTTTTGTCATCAAAGTCGACGAAATATTCAAAAGGAGTCTCCTCCCCGTATTCCTGGCCCATGAAAATCAGGGGGAGATAGGGAGATAGGAGGATGAGGAGCGCGGTCGCTTTTTGCTCTGAGATGGAAAGAGAGAGTCTGGTACTGCGGAGGCGGTTGCCCACCTGGTCATGGTTTTGGGAAAAGACGACCAATTTTTGAGGTTCAATCTGATGAAAGGTGTTGCCGTAGGTGCGCTTGCGATAGGTGGAATAGCGCCGTCCATCATAAAGGACTGAATTCTGAAGGACTATCTTTAAATCTTTTAAACCGCCCTGGAAATCTTCGTAATAGGTTTGGTCTTCATGGGTGAGGGCAACGTGAAGGGCATGGTGAAAATCACTGTTCCAAAGGGCGTGCGCATCATAGCCTCCTTCTTCCGCAGGACGTATGATGCGGCTGTCATTGAGATCATTTTCTATGATGATGTGCGCCTTTTTGGCCAATGTGGTGCAGAGTTGCTTAAGGAAGGGGGTCGCGCTAAAGTCTGGCATGGCATGCGTGGCGTCGAGGCGTAAGCCATCGACGTGGAATTCATGCACCCAGTACAGGGCATTTTGAAGAAAGAAATGGCGCACCTCATCCGAGTAGGCGCCATCGAAATTGAATGCGGGTCCCCAGGCCGTTTTATAGCTGTCGGTGATATAGGGACCAAAATCGGTCAAAGAGCAATCTTTGGGCCCCAAGTGGTTATAGACAACATCAATGCAGACGGCGATCCCGGCGCCATGGCATGTGTCGATGAGCTGCTTGAGCTCTTTAGGTGAGCCATAGCCGTTATGGGGCGCATAGGCGTTGGCCCAGTCATAGCCCCAGTTGCATTTTCCTGGAAATTGGGCAATGGGCATGAGAGAGAGGCAAGTGATCCCTAAATTTTTGAGATGGGGAAGATGTTTGATGATCCCCGCGAAGGTGCCTTCGGAAGAAAATGCGCCGACGTGGCACTCATAAAAAATCAGGTCTTTTTGGGCAATGCCCTTCCAGTCCGCATCCGTCCAAGTGAAATCGGGTTTTAAAATGGCAGTGGGCCCTAAAACGCCGTGGGGAAGAAAGCGCGAGACGGGGTCCGGCCGCAAATCTCCATTGGAGAGAAGATAGGAATAAAGATCGCCTTCTTTTAGATTTTCAACTTCGCAATGAAAATACCCTTTTTCATCTTGATGCATGGGGACAGGAGAGCGTCCATCGATTTTAAGTTGAAGCGTGGGATGCGATGGCGCCCAAACTTTGAAGCGGACAAGACCCGAAGGTGTGAAGTTGGCTCCGAGATTAAGATCCATTTGTGTGCACCCACATTGCGCAAGGGTATTTTTCAAACACTTCCGCTAAATCAATTCCTTTTTTATGCGGGAGGATTTTTTTTCCGGTGAACAGGTCTTGATAGGGCTGGGGTTTAACCTCTTTTGGGAGTTCCAATAGTCCCTCTATTTGTCCTTCGCAAAAAAAACGCCGGGCGATGACGATCGCCTGTTGATCTTTCCATTTTCTCATGAAAGCGATCACATTCTCGGGGCTTTTCAAAGGGATATAATCGCCTTCTAAGAAGAGCTCTTTGTTCATTCGTCTGAAATTTAGCGCTTTTGCAGTGAGGAGCATTTTTGCATCTTTCAGTTGATTCAGTTCTCTTCTTCGAGAGACAAAGTCCACTGGGCGCCGATTATCGGGGTCCATCAGAGAGAAATTCATCATCTCATCCCCCTGGTAAAGATCGACGATCCCGCAAGATCCTATTTTCAAGACAAGGGCGGAAAGGGAGTTGAGGGCCCCATAGTGAGCGACTTCTTCTTGAAATGGGACGAAAGAGGGATAAAAGGCGTTGCTCTCACCCGGCGTAAGGATAGCCTCGAGGAATTTTTTCACCGCTGTTTCATAGGGTTCATTCACCTTTCGCCAGGAAGTGTGTACACCGGCCTCTCTAACGGCTTTGTTCAAACAAATCCATAGCCTATCGAGATCCGCCGGCCACAGGGCGATGAGCATCTGATAGATGAAGTATTCCATATTCGGTTCAGGAAAAAGGGCGCCTTCGATGCGGGTTTTGTAATTTTGGTTTTGTTTTTTCCACGCCGAAACGAGAGACTCCCATCGCTCTGGCATTTCAGAGAGCGCGTGGATCCTCAGGCGTGCGTCTTCGCTGTATTTGGTATCGTGGGTTGAGGATGCGAGCGCGCCCAGCGGCCAATGGGTGTGTTTTTGTTTGTTGAAAGCGTGGAATTCTGATTTGGAAAACCCAAAATAATGGGGATTGCTCCCGACTTCATTTAGAGAGATGAGGCGGTTATAGAGATAGAATGTGGAGTCTTCGAGCCCTTTGGCCATGACGGGCGCTGTGAGCTGCTGAAAGCGCAGTAGGAAGTCGATGGCAAGATCTTTTTCCTGGGATGAATAGGCATAGTCCAATAGCAAAAGGCTTTTCATAAAATCGAAAATGGATGCGTCGATCTCGGGCACTTTTTTCTTTGCCATTTCCACGGCGTAAAGAATGCTTTCGCGATCTTTACTCCGGATTTCCGTGCCGGGCTTGATATACGTTCTGTAGATTGGAAAGCAGGCGAAAATTTCTAGTAGTGCCTGGGTTAAGTCTTCTTTAGTGAAATCCCGAAAATAGCGATTTTTTTCAGAAATTTCATTGAGGAGAGAGCCGAGATTGTTGATTTCGCCGGACATTTGTAAGACCAGATAGCGTTTACGCCGTTCATAGCGGATATCGAGAAGGTCGACTCCATCATCGATAAATCGGTCATAAATATCCGTCATCTTCTGTTCGTTTTTCTTCTGTACGAAGACCCCGCTCAAAATATTGAGGAAGTCGTAGCCGACAGTCCCATCGACATCCCATTCTTCCGGCAGGGATTCCCCAAAATCCAAAATCTTTTCAGCCCATACAAAAGCGGGCTTTTTCTTGCGGATTCTTTCAAAATATTGACCGGGGTCGTAAAGGCCGTCGGGATGATCGACGCGCAGGCCTTGCACTTTGCCCGAAGCGAGGAGGTCGAATATCCAGCGATGGTGGGCATTGAAGACTTTCTCCTTCTCAATATGGATCGCGACGAGCTCATTAATATTGGAAAAACGGCGGTAGTTGATCTCGTGGCCCGCGACGACCCAATAGGCAAGGCGATAAAATTGCTTTTCCAAGAGTTCGTGAAGAAGATCGGGCGTTTTGTTGAATAGCGAAAGAAGTTCTCCGATCCGGTTTTGTGTGAATTTGGACCCTTTGTAAAAGGAGGTAAATTGTTCTTTATTGCCTGATTTGGAGAGGGAGAGGCATTGAAGCCACTCTTTGTCTTTGCCAGACGGTAGCTGATCCGACCCCTTCTCTAGAATATACAGATAAGAGGAGTAGCAGATGGGCAGCAGGTAGTCGAGGTATTGGACCCAAAAGCCTTCCTCCCAAACAAGTTGAAGTTGTTCTTGTTCTAAAACCCGGCCGTATTGCGCATGTAAAATCGCGAGCAGGACCTTGCCCCGCAGGGTCGATTTTTCCGGGGTCCAGTTAATGTCGAAAAACTCTGCGAACGTTGAGGAGGGCCCATTTTCTAAGACATCGAGCCACCAGCTGTTTTTACTCCCTTTGATCCCCATGTGATTGGGAACAACGTCGAGAAGGAATTTCATGGCGTGCTTTTGCAAATGGGAGCAAAACTCTTCAAAATCTTCCATGGACCCTAAGGCAGGGTTAAAACGGCACGGATTAGTGATGTCATAACCATGGCTGAAGGCTTCAAAGATCGGGGAGCAGTAAACCCCTTCGATGCCCAAATCGTTGAGATAGGGAATCAATGCGCTTGCCTCGTTGATTGGAAAGTTTTTATTCATCTGAAGGCGATAGACCGAAGAGGGGATCTCTTTCATTCTTGTTGGCCCTCAGGTTTTCGGCTGAGATCAATCCGGTCGCTCTGAGGCTTTGTCAGGATGGCCATCATCGTTAGGTATTCCCGAAGATGGCGGGGGATCAGAAAGTTTTCCTTAACGAGCCGCTTTCCGGCGATGCCGAGCTCTTTTCCTCTATCCGCGCTTTGCAAAAGATAACGGAGGCGGTTAGCTGCACCCTCCGGAGTGTTGACGAGCAAGCCGGTATAATGATTGATGACCTGGATGGGAATGCCGCCCGTGTTGCCTGCGATGACCGGTTTCATTTTCCAGAGGGCCTCCGTCACAGTGAGGCCAAATCCCTCTTTGATCGATTTTTGCAAGACGATGCTCGCGCCGCGCTGGAGGGCATTGATGATCCGATGAGAGTCGGGAGGTAAGTTTAGAATATGGATGTCCGGATCCCCGTTGGAGGCTTCCTGGACATCTCTTAAGACGGCGTCTCCTTCAGGATCATCGGTAGCCCCTCCTCCCGCCAGGACGAGCTGCAGTCCGGGGGAATACTTTTTTGCCAGCCGATAAGCTCTGATCACACCCACGGGGTCTTTAAAACTGTCGAAACGGGAGACCTGCAGTACATAAGAGCGTTTTGTGTCGATATTAAATTGTTTTAAAACAGCGGTGATCTCTTCTTGATCAAGGTCGATGTTTTTTTCACTGAAGGGATCTATGCTGGGATGAATGATATAGATGGGGTGGGGAAGGAGTTGGTTGAGATTACCCAAAGAAACAACAGTGGCATCGAACCTGTCGATAAAGGGCCGCAAATATTTCCAAATCATCCGAGGAGCTGAAGAGGTCTCGATATGGCAGCGCCAGACCCATTTTCCTTTCCGTTTTGGAAAATGAGAGATCATGGCAAGTGGCTGCGGGTCGTGGATCATCACGAAGTCAGCCTCTTGTAAAACGGAGGCCAGCCTCTCGCTGTTTTGGGCATTTGTCGATTCGTAATTGCGCAGGAGGGAAGAACCGGGCATGGTGTTTCCCCTTCCCTGGAACAAATTATGGAATTTTTTTGTGCATTCGAAAAACTCTTTATTTCCTTCTATCACTTCCCAACGGGTATCCAGGCCTAAACCTTGCATCAAGGGGACCATCTTACTCAAGATTTCAGCGACGCCTCCTCCGGACCTAGTGGAGTTGACATGGACGATTTTTGCTCCTTTGATCAGTTTAGCGATTTGGAATAGCTGATCGACGATGTCGGCGCCCAGTAGAGTTTTGTAAGGATCCCAAATTGCATCAGTCATAAATGCTCATTAAAAAGTTCTACCAATTTTTGACGGATCTCAGAAAGAGACAGGAAATAAGGGTCGATGAGCTTTATTTTTTGGACCAGATCTTTAAAACTCTCCCCAAATCCCGCTAGCCAAATGCTAAAATCATCAGAGCCGTCGGGAGTGCGCCTCCGCGCATCGATGAAATGATAAAAGATCGACGTGAAAGGCATTTTGGGGACAACCCCTTTCAAATCAGACGGGACGGAGAGGGTGATTCCCATGTCATAGACGATGATGATCGATCGAAGAAAATGGAATTTATACTCTTTTCGCGACCATAGCATATATTCTACTTCTTCGAGCCTCTCTTCGACGACATCGATCACTTTTTTTCTCAACTCTTCATAATCGGGGTATTCCGTCGGATCGATGATCGTTAATCGCTCGGATAATATCTCATCGTGCAACCCCAAATGAGCCCACCTGGCAAAGTCGTTGTGATATTCCGGATGAACGAATGAGATGCGCAGCCGCCCTCCCCAAAAATGATAATACAATGAGATGGCGGGGACTCGATACAACAAGTCTTTCAATTCAAGCAAAGACTCCGCGATTTCTCCCGTAGCAATTAATGACAAATTGCAATCTTTGACTTCGAATGAATGATTCATTGTACCACTATTGGCTTTTTTGAAGATCTAGCACATAAATAATTTTTCAAACACACAAAATTGAGAATTCAGTGGGCCATTTTTGAATTGCGGATAGTCTCGTATGTACCCAAACAACTTGAAAAGAATTCAATCGTTTCATATTAGAATTTTTATAAAGGAGAACAACATGAAAACATTCTTTCTACTCTCAGCATTGATCGGATTTCAATTGATGGGAAGTCCCCTCTCTGCGGAGCCAAAGCCCTCCGATGCCAAAGCTCTCGGCAAAGAGCTGATGAATAATCTGCCCGGAATATTTTCCCTCGACGCGCAAAATCGCAAAGTGCCTGCTATTCGGAATGGAAACTGGGTCCTCAGCACCAAGCCCATTTCCCTTGTGGAGAGTTTCACACAGCAGACTCAGGCCATTGCCACACTCTTTGTGAAATCTGACAATGAATTCATCAGGCTCATGACGACCGAAGTCAATGAAAAGCCGGGGACCATTTTAGATCACTCCAATCCCGCTTATAAGCACCTGTATGGCGAATTGCGCTGGACGGGCAAACTCACGCTGTCCGGGAACGATTACATGGTTGATTACGATGTATTCCGCGACAGACAGGGAAGAGTGGTCGGAGCCTATCTCGTTGGGATTCCGCTTTAAGAGGCTATCGACGAGGCCTTTTATAGAATATGATCTTCCAAATGGCTGCCGCGCCGATGCACATATAGATGATATGCTGCAGCAAGGGCATTGCAATAAAGACCCACATGATAATGTTAAAATCAGCAACTCCTACCAGACCCCAATTCAGGCCTCCAAACAAAAGCAAAATCATCGCAATTGTGTCCAAGATTTTCACGTGTTCCTCCAATGAGATATCCTCATTTTTCTGTTTATCTATTTTAAAAGAAAAACACAACTAATTCTCAAAAAACTCTTCTAAGTAGCGCGCCGGCTATAGCCAATGGAAACAATGAGGCATGCGGAAAACATGGCTATGCCGCCGATGATAAGGGGGATATGGAAGCTCAATTTTAACAAAGTCCCGCCTAGAAAGGGCGTAATGGCAAAAGCAAACGATTGCAGGGATTGAAAAGTCCCTAAAGCTTCCCCTTGGCGATTTTTTGCCACGGCATTGGAAACGATCGCCGTTCCCACCGGAAAGATCAATGCGATCAAGAATTGCTGGATGGGAATCAATGCCCAATACAAGCTGGCTTTTGCATGGAGCAGCAGCACAAAGCACATTCCAAGAGCGGCCGATGCCCAGATGAGGATAGGCATCGACTTGAATTTCTTAAGAATAGGTCGGATGAGGAGCCCACAGCTTAAGACGTAGAAAGCGGACCCATACGCATAAAAATTGCCGATGTGTGAGACATCGAGTCCATACACTTTGATCCACGTGACCGGTATGAATTCCCAATAAAAGGACCATCCAAAGCAAAAAATGAAAAAAGCGGGAAAAAGAATGCGAAATTTGCCAAAAGCAGAAATGTTGACCGAGCGGCGCAAACGAGACAAAAAGCTGGTCAGGCTATCCTGTTTTTTAGAGTTGGTCTCGGTGAACAGGAAAGTGAATAAAAAGAAAGCGACCAATGACAGAAGACCCGCGACAATAAAAGGGGCATTAAAGCCCCATGTCGATAATTTTCCCCCAATAAAAGGGCCTAGCAAGACCAAACTCGAAGTTCGAAGAAACAGTGCAACATAA
>CAWESW010000044.1:0-5203 GCA_963811735.1 uncultured Verrucomicrobiae bacterium
ACCAGAGGCGTTTTATCCGTAAGCGTCTAATCTAGTGCTCTGTCATAGTTAAAATTTAGGATTATAAGTTTGGCAACGGTCGGCATAAACTCAAGTCAATTTATCCTAAAATTAAAGGGTGACAGAGCACTAGCCATCTTTTTTGTTTTCCTTCGTCATGGCACTCTGGTTTTTCTTAACCAAAGGAGTGTTATGCCAAGACCGTTCCCAGAAGAAAAAAGACGCATCTGGCAAGAAAAAGTGCAGACGCAACGCATTAGCGGATTAAGCATGGCGCGTTGGTGTCGTGAGCAGCAGGTAAATTACAATTCTTTCCTGTATTGGGATAAGCGCTTCCCTGAAAAATCTCAGATAACACGCGACTCTTTTCAAGAGCTCTATGAAGAAACTAAGACGGACCCAGGCGTTGCTATCGAATGTCAGGGAATGAAAGTTGTTCTATTAAAATCATTCGACCCAGTCGTTTTGGCTCAATGTCTACAAGTTCTCAAGGCACTGCCATGCTAAGTCTGCCTGCAAACGCCCGCCTGTTTTTGTGTCGCGCGCCTGTCAGTATGCGCAAGAGCTTTGAAGGTCTGAGCATTCTCGTCGAACAATTGTTCCCCGGAGAGCTCTTGTCCGGAGCTCTTTTTATTTTTCTAAGCCGACGCAAGGATCATATGAAGGTTCTCTACTGGGATGGTGATGGGTTTGTCATTTTTTATAAGCGCTTGGAAAAAGGTTCTTTTATTCCTCGGGAAGGAATGACATCAACGCTGCCAAGACGTGAATTTTTGATGCTTTTGGAAGGGGTCGTTCCCAAACGATTACAACCTCGGTTTTCTCTATGAAAATAATTCGACTTTTCGTGCATTTTTCTCTTCTTTTTTTAAAGGGTTTTTGCTATCATTTTCTCTATGAAAACAACACAAATTCTAGATCCTGCACAACTTCAAAACCAGATCGAAATTCTGCGAGTTGAAAATCTCGATTTACACAATACAGTGGCTTATCTCACACAACAACTCGACTGGTTCAAGCGCCAAATCTTCGGTAAAAAATCAGAGCGCATTATCTCAGATCTCAATGGAGAACAGCTACTGCTTGAAGGTCTCGATGCAAAAGATCTGCAGAGCAAAGAAGAAACTCAAACAGTCCCTGCTCATCAACGTCGTAAACCTAAGCGCAATGGCCAAGATGCGATCACTTTGGATCCCAACCTTCCCGTTAAAACCATTGTTCTCGATGTTCCCGAAGAGCAAAAAGTCTGTCAGGAAACAGGAACTCCTCTCGTCAAGATCGGTGAAGAGGTTACTCACAAATTAGCTCACGAGCCGGGGAGCTATTATATCAAAGAAACCATCCGTCCCAAATATGCCCATCCTCAAAAACCTGAAGACGGCGTTCTGACAGCCTTGTTACCCGACAGCATCCTCTCTAAATGCCAAGCTGATGACAGTCTTCTCGCAGAAATTGTTACCCAAAAATTCGTTGATCATCTCCCTCTGTATCGCATCACCGAAATACTGGGTCGTCAAGGGGTTGGCATCAGCCGTAAGCTTCTCTCCCAATGGGTGATTCGCTGCGGTATGGCTCTCAAACCCCTCTATGAAGTCATGGTTTGCCAGATTCTTGAGAGCGAAAATGTTTTCATCGATGAAAGCCCAGTCAAATTACAAGCAAAAGACCAGTGCGATACAGCCTATATGTGGGTGATTGTCGGAGGAATCTCTTCAAATCCTGCCTACAGGGTCTATGATTTTCGAACGAACCGCCGTCATGAGAACGTCCTCGATATTCTTCAGGGATATCGCGGGTTTTTGCACTCAGATAAATATGGCGCCTACCAACGGTTGGCCGAGAAGAAGGTGATCACATGGTGTCCTTGTTGGAGCCATATTCGAAGAAAATTCTTCGATGCTGAATCGGGAGATTTACCATTTCGCGATTGGGTTCTTCGAAAAATCCGATATCTCTTCATGTTGGAGAAAGTCGCCTGGGCCCGGACACCTGAAGAGCGCCTGCAGATCCGCCAAGAAAAAGAAATTCCAATTATCGATGAGTTGATCGAGAAGATCAAAACACGACTTATGGACGGGAAGCTCTTGCCCAAATCAAAATTTCGCGAGGCGCTTGGGTATTTTTGCGGCCTGATTCCCTATTTAAAAAATTACACCAAGCACGCTTTTGCTCGTCTTGATAATAATGTAGCCGAAAGGGCCGTTCGTCCTCTCGCTATTGGCCGAAAAAACTGGCTCTTTTTCGGGAGTGAAGATGGCGGCGAAGCCGCTGCAATTTTACTCTCATTAGTACAAACTTGCCGAGGGTTGCAGATAAATCCAAGAGAATATCTAGAAGATGTGTTCCGGAGACTGATGGGGCACGCCGCTCAGAAGCTCGAGGAACTCTTGCCTGATCGGTGGTTTGCCGCTCGTCAACAGTCGAAAAAGCAATAGCTGATCTTCAATGATCAGCTATTGGCTCTATTCATCTTTTCGATCCTGGCTTTTCACAACTACTAACATTGGGTTTTTCGCAGTGCTGATAAGCAATTTTTCAAGATGGCAAGATCGAAGCATTCATCGAGATGAATGCGAACGCCCCGATATTCGATGGAGACTCCGGGTGTCGTAGGTGCATTAGGTTTCTTGCAAGACGATCGGCGTATCGAAGTTTTTGAGGAAAGGCAATCTTTCCAATAAACAAATGTACTATGAGCAATTTGATGTTTTCGACACCAGCTTGTAGCATTAAGACCGCTGTTTCTTTGTTGGCGAATGTTTTCTGTCCATTCGGCTAGTTTTTCTGATGAAATAGGTTCGAACATAGAGACTCCTTGGTTTAAAAAGACAAAGAGTGCCATGACTCAGAAATAGGAAAAAGATGGGTAGATTAGACGGTTACTTATAGTGTGCAAAAAACAGTAATATTTTCTCAAATAATAATTTGATTTCCGATAGCTAAAAACTGTCACCAAATAGGGAGTAGCGTAGTTGAAAAAACAATAAGAAAGTTCTTTGCAGCGTCGCATGAGAATGCCAACCGCACGAAAGTTGAAAATCCCCTGCGAATATCATTGGAGGAAAGACTCTTGAGAACATTCCATAAGTACAAAGCTCACAAAGAACCTTATTCCTTGTCTTAAACCTAAAAACGGCAGTTGAACCGCTCCGCACAATCAAAACTTTCGCGATTCTCCTCTAAAAATCAATGTTATTGCTCAAATTTATCCACTCACCTATTGGGTGGGCGTGAAAGTTCAAGATAGAATTTATTTCTGAGAGAGAAATTTACAATTTTCAGGTCATGCGGAGCGGTTCAACTGCCGTTTTTAGGTTAAATGGTTAAGGTTTCGTAAGATTTTATTTTTAAATAAAAAATGCGGGGTTTTTTATGACCAGTTTATCCGTTTTTTCATCTTCCAAAGTTACTTCAGGGATAACTTTTTTTGGATGGGGCAGTTCATCAAAGCAAGAGCCCTTTATAGAAACTGCAAGAAAAGCTTTTTTCGTCATATTGATCTGTATGGCAATCATTGGGTCGATCGTTAGCACAGCAATAAACCTCCAATTTATAGCCATCGGAACTATTTCATCCGGAAGCGTTCTGGCTCAATTGGCCACTATTTTGGCAAGCTGTGTTATGGGATCGGTATTATTGACTTTCGTAGATAGATACTTTCGCAGCTAAAAATCCCCAGCTTAAGATCGCGACATCATCTTTCTTTGCGGATCCAATTTTTTCCAGGCCTAACAAGGCTTGATTGCTTGGGTCTTTTTAAAATTTTGCGGAGGTTGCCGCAAGCACTGTTGAATTCCTTACCAAAAGACGCTCTTTCTTTTTCCTTGGCTTTTTTTTCTAAATGGAAAACAATCAATTTCCTCAAAAAGCAAAAAATCTATGAGAAAAAAGAAAGCATCTATTCTCGTCTCTTTTGGAGAGCCGAGAAACGAAAGAGAACTTACCTCCTATACAGAGAGCTGCTTTAGAAAGGAAGGATTTGCAAAAAAGGGGTGGATTGCCCGCCTTTTCCATTTGGGAAAGATACGCAAGGAGATCGCTCGAATTAAAAAGGAATACCAGATCATTGACGCATCTCCCGCCTATGAGCAACTCATCCAATGGAAAGAAGAAGCGGCTAAGTATTTGCAAGAACCCGTCTTTTGTTTCTTTCTCCACCTGCCATCTACACATGCGGAGTTTTTTCAAGAGATCAAAAATTGCAACGCCGACGAATATATCCTCCTGCCCTCTTTTCCGCAATTTAGCTATGCCCATGCCGGACAAATCGCCAGATTTTTTGCCGCAAATCTAAAAAAAGAGCTCTTGCATCGTTTTCGATCGCGGTGACGAACCACAAGGGAGGGAGCGCCAAGACCACGACGGCGACAACTGGCCGCTGCCCTCGGCGAGCAGGGGTTCCGGATCCTGGTCATCGACGTGGATCCCCAGGGCTCGGCGACCAGCTGGCTGGGCTCGCCGAGTCGCGGGCCGGGACGCGCTCGATGTGTACACGGGCCAGGGCGGTTCCAGGCCGGCTTCGCCGTCTCGACCAGCGCGCCAGGCGTGCAGCTGGTCCCATGAACCCCGTGGTTGGTGGCGGCGGACCGTCGGCGGGAGACCGATCTCGCTCTGGGTGTCATGCGCACCATCGAAGCGCTGCCGCCGGTGATGGGATTATGTCTTCGTGGACTGCCCGCCATTGCAGGGGTACCTCGGCATCGCGCCGCTCTCCGCGTGCCAGCAGGCGCTTGTGCCAGTCGAGGCCCATGTCCTGGCGCTGTCCGGCTCGTCAGCCTGCTGGATGCGATGCAGGAAGTGCGTGCGCGGCTCAACCCGGAGTTGACCCTGGCGGCGATCGTCGCGTGCCGGGTCAGCCACACCCGGCACGCCCGGGAGGTCGTCGACCGACTGCGCGGGCACTATCCGAGCCACCTGCTCGGAGCGGTCGTGCGGGAAACATCCGGCTGGCCGAGGCGCCTTCCTCCAGCTTCCGATCACGCGCTACGCTCCATCGAGCGACGGAGCGAAGGACTATCGCGCCGTCGCCCGCGAGTTTCTGGAGCGACAGCAGGTGCGGGTTGAAGCGGCCAGCGGCGCCTCGCTTGCCGGCTTCCCGAAACGGCACGCCGAGAGCCTCGTAGCGTGGGCTGGGGCGGTGGAGGCACGCTAGCCAATGGATAGGACGGTCGGCGCCTGATGAGCGACCCTGCCACGCGGGACG
>CAWESW010000045.1:0-10801 GCA_963811735.1 uncultured Verrucomicrobiae bacterium
AAGTCAAGGAGCCGCAAGCGGCGGAATTCCCCTTGCTCAAAGAAGGGCAGATCCTTTTTTGCTATCTTCACCTTGCTCCCGATCCCGAGCAGACAAAGCACATTCTGGAGCGAAAAATCATCGGCATCGCCTATGAGACGGTCACAGACAAGAAAAATCGCCTCCCGCTACTTATCCCCATGAGCGAGATTGCAGGCAGGATTTCTATTCAGGCAGGGGCGACCGCTCTTCAGTTGGCCAACGGCGGCAAAGGCGTCTTGCTCGGAGGAGTCACCGGAGTGCTCCCCGCCAAAGTGACCGTGATCGGCGGTGGAATCGTCGGAACTGAGGCTGCTCGCATGGCGATGGGGCTTGGCGCCGATGTCGTCATTTTAGATAGAAACCTCAATCGCTTGCGCGAGCTCGATGCCCTTTTTGGGCCTCGTCTCAAAACGGCCTTTTCTTCTTCGGCTGCCGTCGAAGAGCACGTCATCGAGGCCGATCTCGTCATCGGTTCCGTCCTGATCCCCGGCAAAAAGGCCCCCAAACTCGTCACGCGCGAGATGGTCAAAAAAATGAGTCCCGGTTCCGTCATTGTCGATGTCGCCATCGATCAAGGGGGATGTACCGAGACTTCCCGCCCCACGAGCCATACCCATCCCACTTATGTTGTCGACGGAGTCGTCCACTACTGCGTAACCAATATGCCCGGGGCTGTCGCAAGGACGTCGACACAGGCGCTCACAAATGCGACAATGCCCTATGCCCTCAGGATTGCAAACAATGGGTACAAGGCTGCAGCGAAGGAAGATCCAGGCCTCATGCTTGGGCTGAACGTTGTCCTGGGCCATGTGACCAATGCTCCGGTGGCGATCGATCTGGGCTACGACTACGTCCCTCCGGAAAGTCTCATTTAATCTGTAAAAAGATTCACTGTTCAATGTAATCCGTAGGAATGTCTTTTGTATCTATATCGGGGATCAGCGCAAAGGAAATAACAGCATATCTGTACTCTTGCTTGATCGGAAGGACTCCATGCAAAGTAGGCTTAATGTCATATCCCACCCTGGAGAGGCAAGAGCCAGGGATCAGAATGACAGAATTCAGTCCCTGCTCGTAGGTAAATTTTCTAAAAGGAAGCGATAGCTTGGCGATAGAGGGATGTTCGGAATCAGAACATAGAACCAAACTATCATGGTTGATGTCGCTCGAGTCCCAAATCAAACTCAAACCGGATTTATCGAAATGGGGTGTTGTTCCCCATTGATCAGTCTTTTTATATCTTACGATTTTAGAAACAACGCTTAGGCTTTTATGTTTTCCAAAAAGAGTCTCTTTAATCCCGGGGCTGTCTTGCGCAAGTTCTTCGAGAACTTGCAAGAAGATCTTTTTTGCTAATTGATCGATTCTCATCATCTCTTCGAAAAACTTTGGACATCGTTGCAGCAAATCGGGATATTTTTCTTGGAGAAGGTCATAATGCTCTTTAATAAATTGGAAATATATTTTGTTATGTTTCTTTTGCATGTCCCTTATAGGATCTCGATAACTGGGAGGCGTTGAGCAATACCGCAATCTCAGCTCCTCGAAGGATAAAAACTCTTCCTCAATAGACTTCATCTTCAGAAAAAGTGCTTCATCTTCTGTCATGAGATCAATCCAATCATCAAAGCAGCGGTAAAGTTGATGATAATCCTCTTGCAGATACAAAGGATTTCCTACTTCCAAAAACCCTTTCTCCTTAATGGCTTGATAATGGCCACTCACTGGCTCGATAGGAACTGCAAAGACTTTTGGTGACAGGAAAATAAGAAAAACAGAAAGAAATTTAATCATTTTTCACCAAATAAATTTGCGCATAGCACATTGAAAAAATTAATTAGAGATGATGCTGTAAGTGTTTTTTTTACTTTTGTAATTCAGTAAAAACAAAAAAACTATCAGAACAATGCCTAATATTTCAAGAGTCCTCATCCGTATCTCAACTTTTCAACTCGACGCTGTACAATTTGTAGCGACATCTCCGAGAGAACCGCTTGCAAATTGTACAAAGTCGAGTTGAAAAGTTAATGGGATCAGGGCATGCTGAAGTCTAAGGAGTAATGTCGGCGATTACCCTACTCTTGGATTTTTTTATTTGCAAAGGTTGCATGGACGTATCCCCCTTTCTCGAAAAAGGATCTCGCAGACGGAGAAGCTTTGCTCAAAGCAGGCAAAGTCGGGCAGGTGCTTTTCTCCGAGGGGACCTATCAGGTCGAGGCGTCTGATTTGACGAAGAAAGGGCATTACTGGCCTTTTTTACAGCTCGACGAGGAAGGGCATATTCTCGATTGCTTTTGCAGCTGTCCTGAAGCGGAAAAGACAAAATCGTGCGTCCATCTCGCCGCTGCCTACAACAAGATCTTCAATGGATATCCTGCTCCTCTCCATGTCCGCTTCCGCGATTCTCTATGGAATCACCTTTGCCTCTTGGCCAGTCGAAGGCACGGCTACGACTCCAAGGCGCTCAAAGGGAAAAATCAGGTTTTTGAAGCCAAATCGGCAACCGGAAAGTTTCTTTTTTCCGTGAAAGGGCTCACCCCGAAAGGAAAAAAGTTTCTACAGGAAATTTTATTTAACCGCGCTGTCGAGACGGAGGAGACTTCGCTTAAATTCTCCAACTTGCCCCCTGAAGAGATTGCGCTATGGAAAGAAGGCAAGCCCAGCGAGCAGTTGCAATATGAGCTTTCTTTCTGGTCCGATCTCGCCAAATGGATGATGGCGATTCAGGAGGACAAGGAAAAGTACTCCATCGAATTTGACGAGGAAAAGGGGGCTCTGCCCCATTGGATCCACATCCGCTTTTCCTCTCTCTCTGTCAGTTTTTATATTGCGGAAGCCAACTGGTCGCAGCTCATCCCCGCTCTGAGTTCCGTCGATTCTCCTCTTCCCGTGCATGAATTCCAGGAGCATAAAATCGATGCGATCCGCTACGACGTTGAGCATCGGCTTTTTCGGATCGAAAAGACTTTCCTGCCGGAAAAGATAGCGAGGACACCTGATGCTGAGTTTCCGGAGGCGATCGAGGTTGGCGAATGGATGTACGTCCCAAAAACAGGTTTTTTTCCTCAACGCATCGATCCGATTTTTAAACAGGACGAAATTCCTCGCGAGAAAATCGGCTCCGTCCTTCACAAACATTCTCTCATTCTTCAAAAGTATCTCGTCAATGAGAAAATCCACTTGAGCGGCGTCAAGGCGCAATACCATGTTCATTTCGATAGTGAAGAAAATTTGCATATCGCCTGCTATGTGTTTGAAAAAGGGGACCTGCAAATGCCCGATTCTGCGTATTTCGGCCCCTGGGCCTACATTCAGGGCAAAGGGTTCTATCTCTTGGAGAACTTGCTTTTTGAAGGCGTGGAGAAGGTCATCCCTAGAGCGCAGATGAACGACTTCATCAACCGCCACCGCGTATGGCTGGGCGGATTTGAAGGCTTCCAAACCCATGTCTTTACCATTGAATCACAGCTGCATTTCACTGTCTCAAAGGAAGGTTTCCTTCGCTTCGAAGCCTCGATTGAAATGATGGATAGTTCTGAGGAGATCATCGATTTTGGCGAGTGGATCTACCTGAAAGGAAAAGGGTTCTTCGCAAAGAGGATTGGGAGGGGAGGATCCTTGATCCGGCCCGGGTCGATTGTTCACAAGGCGGAAATCGCCTCTTTCATTCGCGTTCACCGCGAAGAATTGGAAGCTCTCAAGGGATTCTTCTCAAGCAAGTGCCCTTTGGAAAAAAGCGGCCTCGAGGTCTTTTTGAACGAAGGCGGACGGATTGTGATCCGTCCTCATTTCCAATTCGTTCCTCCTTATGAGGCCTCTCAGGTGCAAATCTTTGGAGAATACACTTACGCCGATGGGGAAGGTTTTTATGAGATCCCCTATGATAAAAGGGTGCCGGACGCCTACGTCAAAGAAAAAGTCATTCCTACCGCCGACGAAGCTTATTTTGTGCTCTATGAGCTCGATGCTTTAAAGGCCTGTATCTTTACCATTCAAAAAGAATTGAGAAAACCCAAGGACTTTCACTTGAGGGTCCAGCGGCTGCAGCGGAGCGGACGGACCAAGGCCGCCGAATGGCTGCTCGAAGGAGTGTTCGAAACGGAAGTGGGAAAGGTCGATCTTTTTGACGTTTGGCAAGCCGTCCAGGACAATAAACGGTATCTGTTCTCAACCGCTGGACTTCTTTTGCTCAAACACCCCCGGTTCAACTGGTTCAAGAACATTCCCAAAAAGCGCTGGCTCAAAGGGGGAAAGCAGCTGCGGATGACGACGATGGAGTGGCTCCGCCTCACAGTTTTCGAAGATGTTAGGCCGCCTCCAGGAACGACCTCTGAGGAAAACTCTACCCGCTCGCTGATCCAGAAACTCGACTCCTTCCAAACCGATCAGCAGGTCGACCTCTCGGGATTCAAAAGCGACCTCCGCTCCTACCAGGAAGTCGGCGTGCGCTGGCTGTGGTTTCTTTATCTGCACGGCCTCTCCGGTCTGCTATGCGATGAGATGGGCCTCGGCAAGACGCACCAGGCCATGGGGCTGATCGCCGCCGCTTACAATCAAAGCAAGGCCCCCAAAAGCGAGGAAGGGGAGTTAAAAGCCGAAAAACTCCGCACATCCGGAAAAATTCTCGTCGTCTGTCCGACATCGGTGATCTATCATTGGGAAGAGTTGCTTAAAAACTTTCTCCCCGGTGTGCGCGTCCTCGTTTTTTACGGCATCAGTCGGAAGCTCGCCTCTTTTGAGGAGAACTCCGACATCCTCCTCACTTCCTATGGAACCCTGCGCAGCGAAAAGCAGGCCCTGTCCCAAATTGAGTTCGAGATCGCCATCTACGATGAATTGCAGATTGCAAAAAACGCCCAGTCGCAGACACATAAAGCGCTCAAAAAAATCAAAGCCAACATGCGTCTGGGACTATCGGGAACTCCCATCGAAAATAGACTGCTTGAGCTCAAAGCTCTCTTCGATGTCGTCGTCCCCGGCTATATGCCTCAGGAGGCCCATTTCAAAGAGCTCTTTGTGAATCCCATCGAAAAAAATCAAGACACAGAGAAAAAATCGCTCCTTTCCAGATTGATCAAGCCTTTTATTCTGCGCCGAAAAAAATCAGAGGTGCTTCTAGAGCTCCCTGAGAAGATCGAAGAGATCGCCTATTGCGATCTTTCAGAAGAGCAGCAAGAGCTCTACAAAAAGACCTTTCTTTTGCATAAAGAGGCTTTGATAAAGGACCTTGAAAATCAATCCAAACCTGTTCCCTATCTCCACGTTTTTTCCCTTTTGTCCTCGCTGAAACAGATCTGCGATCACCCCTGCCTGATCACCAAAGACTACAGTGAATTTCAAAAGCACAAGTCGGGCAAGTGGGACCTTTTTATCGAGCTTTTGCAAGAGGTCCGCGACAGCGGACAGAAGCTCGTCGTCTTTTCCCAATACTTGCATATGCTCGACATGATGGAAGCATATCTGAAAGAACATAAGATCGGCTATGCCGGCATTCGAGGCTCGACGCGCAACAGGAAAGAACAGCTCGAACATTTTAAAACAGATCCCAAGTGCGAGGTCTTTTTAGCTTCGCTGCAAGCGGTCGGCGTCGGCGTCGATCTCGTCTCCGCCTCCGTTGTGATCCATTATGACAGATGGTGGAACCCCGCCCGGGAAAATCAGGCGACCGATCGCGTTCACCGCATCGGGCAGAACCGGGGCGTCCAAGTCTTCAAAATGGTCACCAAAGGGACCATCGAAGAGCATATCCACCGTCTGATCGAAAAAAAATTGACACTGATGGAAGGAGTGATCGGCTTCGATGAGCAGGACCATATCAAAGGCCTCGACCGCGAAGAGCTCCTTCAGCTCTTGTGGCTGATCAACAAGGACATCGAAGAAGACACCTCGTTATCAACTTAAATCTTTATTTAACAGTGTGGTGTTTTAATCTCCCATCGAGTAATATCTCATCTCTTTATTATAGATTACAGTTTATGAGCAGAAAACGGGTTCCAAAATTGGCTTTGGTCGGCAGACCGAATGTCGGAAAATCAGCATTGTTCAATCGGATCTCTAAAAAGAGGATCGCGATCGTCGACGAGGCAGAAGGGGTGACCCGCGACCGTCTGTATGCGGAGGCGGACTGTTTTGGAAAACCGTTCGAAGTGATCGACACCGGCGGGATCAATCCTCAATCTGAGATCCCTTACCAAGAGGAGATCCGCAGGCAGGCTGAGATTGCCATTGAAGAGGCTGATGTCATCGTCATGGTGGTCGATGTCACTGTGGGAATCACGACTCTCGACGAGTTCGTCGCCCGCCTACTTTTGCGCACCGGCAAGAGCGTCGTTCTAGCGGTGAATAAAGTCGACGACTTTTCTAGGCTTGACCTCATCTACTCCTTTTATTCACTCGGGATTAACCGAATCGTCGGCGTTTCCGCGACCCAAGGTTTTCACATTGCCGAACTACTCGAAGAGGCTTTCAATGGCCTGGAATTACCGGAAGAAGAAACAGCCCCAAATGACTCCATTCGCGTTGCTATCGTCGGCCGTGCCAATGTCGGTAAATCGACCATCGTCAATTATCTCCTCGACGAAGAGCGCTGCGTCGTCAGCCCCATCGCAGGGACAACCCGCGACAGTATTGACGTCGAAGTGCAATCGGGAGAAGATCACTTTATCCTCATCGACACAGCGGGGATCCGCAGAAAGACCGCAGAACACGATGCCGTTGAGAAATTTGCCGCCGTCCGCACGCAGCGCGCCCTTGAGCGCGCCGATGTTTGCGTCCTCGTCGTCGACGCCGACCGGGGGATCACGACGCAGGAAAAGCGGATCGCCCGAGAGATTGAATCTCAGGGAAAAGGGTGCATTCTCCTTTTCAACAAGTGGGACCTCGTCAAAGGTTTTCGCATGGAGCACTGCCGCAAGAGCTTTGAGATCGATACTCCGTTCCTCAACCACTGCCCGATCCTGTTCGTCTCCGGCTTAACAGGAAGGAACCTCGATCAGCTCTTTAAAGCCGTCAAAGAAGTCCACGAGCAGCAAAATCGCCGGATCACGACAGGCCAGCTCAACAAATTCGTCGAAAAGGCCGTCCAGAAATACCATCCTCCCATGCTGGAAGGCGGGAAGCGCCTGCGGATTTTCTACTTGGCGCAAGTCGATGTTCAGCCTCCGCGCTTCGTTCTATTCGTCAATAATCCGAAACTGATGTCGGACACCTACAAAAAGTATCTCACCAATCAGTTCCGCGAAACGTATGGTTTCTCAGGAGCGCCGATTCAACTCTTCCTCAAAGGAAGAAACACCAAAGAAGATAAAGCGGAGAAATCTGCTCCGCCTCCGGACCGCACTCTCGAGCCTCTCGCAGAGAACGAAGAGTTCGTCTTCGAAGAAGAACTCTCCGAAGAAGAGATTGGCAAGCTCGATCCTTCTTATTTCTAATTTGTCGCAGATAGTCTCAAAGGCTCTTCAGAGTGGCTACAATAATTTTTGTAACATACAAAAATAAGATCAGCGTTTAAACTTTCCAGACCATTTTTTAATAAATAGGTTTTTATATGTCTTTAACTGTTTCCGCGCTCTTTGGCCCTGATATGCCAAATGAGCTAAAATTGGCATTTTTTTCATTTCTTCCGGTTCCTGAACTATGCAAAACGGAGCTAGTTTGTAAGGAGTGGCTTACTTTGTCCAGAAATGGTTTATCCTGGAACCTTATTCATAAACCTCTCAGCGCGCTCGCCAATACACAAGTAAGTAATGATGGAAGCAAGGACATTAAAACAATTGCACTCGCTGAGCTTCATGAACGACAGAAAATTGTAGATGCACTTATTCAGTTGAGTGAGACAGATACTCTATTAGCTCCTCTCATCGGCAGCTCTTCTACATCTTTAAAAGAACTTAAAGAAATGCTCCCCCTAAAGCGCACCTTACTTGTGGCAAGAGCGCTGAAAGAGGATTCTACGGAACTCCTTGCCCAACTAGCAGTCCGGCATCTTTGGAATTTGGCAATGCATGAGAAGGAACTGTCTGTAATGGATTATGCGAGAGATCTCCTTATTGGGATGCCTGGTGGCTTGGTCTCAATGGACCAGTTCTGTGAGAATGATCCATGCATGCTTGTGCTTCTTGAGCTCATGGAAAAACCGCTTGGACCATTCCATGCCAATGAAATGATGGAAGTTGCTGTCGATCTCCTTCAACCGCTTCCCTCTTTAAAAAAGCAATGTATGCATGTGATTGCGTCCATTGTCAGATCTCATCCCGATCTGACCGAATTTCTTGGAGACAGCGTTCAAACGCCATCAGATCTTAAAACTCCCGACGGACCAGAGTTCATGTTGGGAACAGAGATCATACGCGATGGAGTGATCCCTCAAATGGCTGAATATGTTCCGGATGTGACATTGGAAGATTGGAAGAAGTGCGGATACGTGCCTTGAGATGTGTACTTGGACGATAAGAGGGTGTTGCAAAATTGCTTTCTCTATGAAAACGAAGAGATTTTCGAGAGGATTTCAAAGTGTCCGACGAAACTCGTATCGGGACGAGGATACGAGTGAGAGACTGTCTGCGGGTTCAGGTTTCGTCGATTTTCGGGTTCTTTTGAGCCGATTTTCGATTCTTTTGCCCTAGGGTCATATCAACTGCGTTGATATGACCCTAGGGCAAAAGAATCGAAAAGCGGCCAAAATAATCCCGAATATCGACGGACCCTTAGTTATGCAAGAGATCTATTGGCTAAAGTCCAGTTGCAAACACCATTCGTCCTTATCATGATGACTTTTGAAAAATCTTCTGTTGGATCTCTTGTCTCAAAATAATTCGAATCTTCTCCTCAATCGGACAATGACTCGAATCTTCTCCTCGATGTAAGCTTCGCAATTAAAAAACGCCTCGCTCATATGATCATTCCACTTAGGTTGGCCGCATTCTTTCATCAGCAGCTTTCTAAACCCTTCGATGAAAGAAGGATCAAACGAGTGCAGTTGGATAAGTAGGTCGTGAATACGCCGCTTGTTTTGGCTTGTCACTGCGTGAAGCAAAAGTTCGATGCAAACTACGGCTTTCAATTGCTCTATCGCCATTTTGCAGCGCTCTTCATTCGTATATGCCTGAATTGATTTAAGTCCATTCGTATTGATTTCAATGTATTTTTGAAAATCGGGATGCAGTTCCTTTTCTGCTTGTTCGAGCAAGCCTGCAAGTTCTTCATACTTTTGCTCTTTCGCAAGAGCTCCCATCTGTTCGAGAAGCGCTAGATTGCTTTCCAATTGGCGCACTGGATAACGCGACACTGGCAAGGCATTGAAATCCCAGACTCTGACCGTACCATCCCCAGAGCCGGCGAAAAGGCATCCATTGGCAAAGTGAAGGGCTTTGATTTGGGTGAAAAGAAATTTTTTAATCCCGTAGGTTTCGAATTGATCTTGATACCCATCGAGAGTATGTAGGCATTCCCAGGTTGTCACATCCCAGATTTTTATGACGCCATCTCTTGAGGCAGAAACGAGATAATTTTCAATGACTCTAAGAGATTCGATAGAATCGGCATGTCCAGCTAATAGCTGGATAAAGTCTCCCTGTTTCGCATCCCAGACGGCAATGGTAGAATCTGCTGACCCTGTAAAGAGGAGATTATTTGACAGTTGAAAACAATGGATCTTCCCTGGAGCTCGATTATCTTTGAATACGTGTTGTAATTGTCCCGAAGAGTTAAATAATACAAGGACTTTCTTCGTCAGGAGAACCGACAAAGGTCCACTTTCTTTCGACCTGGGAGAAAAAAATCTGCCCTGGCAACATCAAGCATGGAAACGATTGGATCATCTTTTTCTCTGTTAAATCATAGATATGGATATGGGCAGGATTCAGAAATGAGGCTTCTGCAATATAGAGGAAATCATCGACAACTTGCATCTGACAGCACTCGGAAACGGTTGTTTTAATCTCTTGTACACACTCCCAGGATGTCGTATCCCAGACTTTAACATCGCCTGCATAAGAAGCAGTGTAAAGAAGACTTCCTACAAATTGAACACTCACAACTTCTTTTCTATAGCCTTCAAGCGTTTTCACAGGTTGATGCGTAGTGATGTCCCAGATTTTGAGAGTGCCATCCGATGCACCCGAACAGAGGAACTGATCATTGCCATCGACACAGCTAATCATTCCTTTATGGCTTCCCACAGTCTGCAGTCGATGCCAGCCTGTTCTCTGATTTTTGCTTAGGACAAAAGACCTTTTGTAGGCGTCAACATAACAGAGAGAAGAGGAAGGCTCGGTTTTAGAAGCAGCGGTTGGAAAATGCGCAGTAAAAAGGGACTTCCACAGGGAATTATCGCGAGTAATGCGTAGCAAGTCTAGACAAGTCGCGCTCAAGGAGGCGAGATCTCGAGGATTGCTCAGCTCAGAAAAGATGCGCAAGACTAATTCTTCAGGCACTTCCTTAAATGCACCCAAAATCGTGGGTTCAGCATTTTGTTCTGTATGAGTGGTTTTAGCAAGTGGGTTAACGTGTTGCATAATAATTCCTATTTTTAAGTTATTTACTGTAATTAATAGTTTATCATATTAAATTGTTTTTTTGTAGTATAAATTAACTATTTAATGGAACTACACCGGTAACCCTTGACTCCTAGGGGGTTATACAAATCCCCTGTATCAGTAATTTGGATGTTTAAGGCTTTAAAAGAGGGGTTGGAAACCCTGGAAAATGTATTTAAAATTATTTTACACAATGAAAAGAGCCCTATAAAACACCTAACTTAGACCGTCCTTTCCAAAATAGG
>CAWESW010000046.1:0-10876 GCA_963811735.1 uncultured Verrucomicrobiae bacterium
AGCAATTATGGGGCGCAAGGGTTATACTAATTTTATAAAGAGGCACTGCATGAAAGTACTTTTTTGTTAGGCCCTCTACTACGCGCTCTCAGTTATCTCCCTATTAAAAATATTAACTCGAAAAAACGATATTTCACCGCACCAGTGCTCTGTAAAGAAAGTTTTTAAAGAAATTTGCGCCCAGATTTTAGCGCAGGTTGCGGCCCCGAAAAACCAGACATACATGGCCATGTAGGCAGGTTTTTCGGGGTTGCAAGATGCGGTAAAAGATGGGTCAAATTTCTTAAAAACTTTCTTTACAGAGCACTAGCTATACTGCGCCCGCTTAGGCGTGAAGAAATTTTTTACACTTTGTGCCTTAGCGTCTTTGCGTTTCATCTACATTTTTTGTCGCGCACAGAGGGTTCCCATAATGGATAGTTTCCTAGTTCCTTAATTGTCAACCACCTATGTGCGAATAATGCAGCTTGTTTAAAAAGCTTCTAATTATGAAATTTTTTAATTTTAATTTAATTAAGTTCTTGATATCATATTAAACGAAACAAAGGAGTTAGTTATGAATATGGTAATTTCCCCGATGGCTACAGGCATTCGAACTTTAGAAGAGCTGCAAACACTTACTCATATCAATGATGTGCCTATTAGCACGATTGAAGATAGAGCGAGATCGCGCTCGTGGAGTATCGGTGGTTTTTTGGGTTCTGAAGAACGTCTCGTAGACGTTTTGCAAAAAGATTGGGACACTGTAAGTTCTATTGGTTTAACTCATGTAGAAATCGCCGGACACGTCAATAAAATCATTCTCAAAGCCTTTGGTGGACCGGGATATTCCGAACAAAAAAGGGAAGTTTCGTATGATTTTTCGGAACTCAGTGATGCTAAGTTGCCGAGCTTATTAGAAGAAGGGGCCTCATCCCGTCTAAGCATTCTTGTCGATGGATATGGGGGATTTCAAGAGGATATCTTTAAAACTGGCGAAAAAGGCAGCTCAGATGGATGCGTTGTGAATGAGCGTAATTGGTGTCGGGACTATACCTTCACGAATCTAGACACAGGAAAATCCATTAAAGTGGCTTATGGCGTGATTGAATACATTAAACGCTATGGATTTTATGAAGGATCTGTCGAATACCGAGTCGATCCCCTTGAGCTTCTCATTGTTCTTACCGGCAAGGATTTCAATAGCAAATAAATATATTCATCGGAACCGGCATACGCCGGTTCTGATGCATTCCTTTCGTTCGGTACGGTTTTCAACGCGGTGGATCGTATTTGAAGATCTTTCCATCTTCCTCGATGTGGCGGTAGACCCACTCGTCGCTATTTTCGCGCATCAGGCGGTCGCAGCCCATTAAAAAGCCTTTGATGAAGCCGTGCTTTTGCATCGAGAGCATCATGTAGCTCGAAGAGCTGGGCCTGAAATGGCTGCGCGGTCCATCGACCGGTGAGAGGACGTTCTGGTGGAAGCGGATGATGTGCTCGGCTGTGCGCACGGCTAATGAACGTTGGGGAGGGGCTTCCTGTTCGATCTGTACGGGAGTATAGGCGAGGTCGGTGTCTTTGCCCCAGGGTTCATAGAAGCCGGGGAGGGCGTGGGCTAAAGCCGGGATCAAAAGTAGAACAAGTAATCTAAAAAGCATAGTTGATCATCAAGGCGGGAAAAAGCCTCTCCCGGTACATCATCGGCGTTGCCATCGATTCGTAAAGTCTTTCATTGTAGGCTTTGGCCTCAAGGCCTGCGCCATAGATCCCTCCAAAATACCATCCCGCTTCAAAACTGGTAAAGATCACTCCTGCGGCAATGTTCCCGTCATGAAAGAAATAGGCGGAGGCGGCGATGAAAAGTCCATTGAGAAAAAAGGCGGTAGTGGCCGATTGCTTCTGCCCGAGATAGAGATAGCCCGCCCCAGGCATTAGGGCGTTGAGGGCTTGGGCAGTGCCGATCGATTTTTTCCTGGATTCATATTCGTTTAAAAAAGTTTCAAGATAGATCTTCTCCGGAGGAGCTGCGGCGATCGATTCGATCGTATAGAGGTCTCCGTGAACAAGAGCGCTTGAGAGGGTGAGCTTTTGCCCTTCTTCCGGGTAGTTGTTCTGAATCACCTGCAGGATTTTCTCCGCCTGATTCTCCATGCCCTCATGCTGGTACGTCTCATAGAGGATCAGCAGGAGGTCGTGCAGGGCCGGGAAGTCCGTGCCGGCATAGCGCAGCTGGCTGTGATCGAAGGTGTAAATCACATCCTGCCATTTTTTGCCCATGTAATAGCAGAGCAGGATCTCGTACTGGATTTCCAGAGAGCGCATTTTCTCCTCCGGAGGGATCAGGAATTCTGCGCGTTTGAAAGCGGTGATGGACTGGTAGAGGTCAAGTTCGTGGGCAAATCCAAAGCCGATCTGCATTTCTCTGCCCCAATCCTGGGCCCTCTCTGCTTCGGAGAGCGGAGGGAATGGCGAGGGGAGGGAAAGGAGGTACTTGTCTTGGACGGAATAGCTGATGGTCGGTTCGATCTCGTCAGAAACGCGCTGGCAGCCGGAAAAAGCGATGCTTAAGCTGAAAAGAAGCAAAAAAAATGTTTTTTTCGGAGAATTTAAGGGAGACATCTTGCGTAACCTGCACCTTCGTTTCGGAAGATTTTAGCAGATAAATGAGATTACGCAAGAGTAAAAGAGCAGCTCGATGAACTCATCGTTCATGAGAAATTCAACTAATCTTTTTTTGGTTTCTTCTTGTCTCTCTTTTTTTCTTCTTCCTTTTTTATGTTCAAAGGACATTTAGGATTCTTGCAATAGGCATAATATTCTTGATCACAATAGCGGGCATCTATTGAGGATTTGTCTAGCCTGGTAAAGTTGTTCACCTCGAACTTCCACGAAGCAACCGAGTTCATCGGAATTGAGTTGTGGTAGACGCACGTAACGGCCTTGATCGTCTAAAGCGGAGAAATAGGCCCTGTTCGCTGGGATAGATTCTGTCTTCCCAGATGTAGAGCTTGTTCTCATTCACTTCCTTTACACAGGAGGAAAAATTGTCCATAATCATGTCTAAGGCAGAAAATTTCTCATCCAGTATTAAATTCTCTTCTTGAGCAAAAGAGAGAGTTGTTACTACTATGAAAAGAAAGGAAAATATTTTCTTGAGATTCATATGCACACTCCTACGTTAAAATTTAAGACTCTTTTTTTTAATTGCTTAGCGATTTTCCTGGCAATTTCTTTTTTTTCTTATAGCCAAGATGCGCAGCCAGGCTCTCAAGAGACCACTGAGATTTCAAAGGAAGAACGCGTTTGGATGACCAAGTTTTTTAATGATTTCATGTTAGATTCGAGAGCCATCTTTACGCTGTGGGGGTCCAAGCCCATTACAGAGGTCGTCATCGATCATCACTCTGAAGAAGAAATGGAAGCGTTCTATAATTCCCTTTCCGAAGATGAAAAAAAGCAATGCCGTGTCGTGGAAGATTATGACCTACCAGAAAATTGGAATAGATGGAAGAAAGTAAGCCATCGTTTTCCCATTAAAAGGTACATGCTCTTTCAGTCAAATTGGTACAACGACGCTAATGCAACCTTTATCTATTTCGTTGATATCCTGAAAACGGCTTGCGTCATTCAGGAAAATTATGAAACTTTTCGCAGACTGGTTGGGTTTGACTTTTCACCTCCTGAAGTCGTCATGGAAATTCAGGATAAAGACTCAAAGTTTTGGAAAAAAGCACGAAATAGCTCTCTTCTTTGGGGAATCCTGTTTGGATATGGAAAAGAAAACGCCTATACATTTCAGTGGAAGTATTTTGAGCGTGGAAAAAAATCTGAAAAGTTTTTCTCATCGCTACATCACAGACTAGAGAGAAGACGCTATACGCGGCACTGAGAAGGTAAGTCTTAATAATTTTGAAATCCCCGCTTTTGCTTCGTTTGACGATCCTGATGAAGTCGTCATAAAATATCATCGGGAAAGAGAGAAAATAAGGAAAATCTATGACGGCAAGGATTTCCTGGATTCAACAATGGAAAGGCTAACACGTCAGTGAAAGTTGGCTCGGTATCTTTACGCTGCCGAAACGCAAAATCTAGTGTCTAATTGCAAAAATACGCCATCGAACTTTTGCAATTAGACATAAGCCACCAAAAATTTAAGAACCTATCCGCGCGCGGTATAGCAAACAATATAATTAGGGTTTTGCGATTTCAAGCAATTGTGTTTTTATACTTTCTAGGTATAATTCGTGTCTTTGATAGAATTCTTCAGCAGATGCACACGCCATCCTTTTTTCTGTAATTTCTCTCATGGATTGCGTGAGTAATCGATTCAGAGGAATGTGTATCTTTTTTTCATTCGCAATCCTTAAAATTGCACCATTAATATATTCAATTTCCGTTTCCTTTCCACTCTGATGGTCGAGGTACATGGATGAATAATGGCTGGAAAATTTTGACATTGTCTCTAGCACAATTTCAGCCAAGCTGTCGCTAGATGACAGGCCAATGCCTTGCGAAATAGCAACAACATAAACTTCACTACAGATCATTCGTATCAGAGGCTCGTATTGAGTTCTTATAATCCCTAAGTTTTGATTTAAAATCACTGTTAATGGATTGCAAACGCAATTGACAGTGATTTTAGGATATATTGCTTGTAAGATGTTAGGTGAAATTTCCAAATTAAAAATACTGCTATCCGGCTGGCCGAAAATTGTCGTTAAATCTTTCGAAATCTCATTGTTTCTATTTCCGACTATTATTCTGCCCTTGTAAGCAAATATGCTTTCAAGTTTCTTATGCATAGCTCCAAATACATGCCCTTTTAAAACATTTGCATGAAATGGAGGGAAAGCTCTTTCAATTTCTTGTTCAATGCCTAACCCATTTTGCAAACAAACAACTGTTGGACATAAAGTAGATAATGTCCTTTGGAAGGGATTCACACTCGCAACTGCATCATTAGCTTTCGTTGATAAAAAAACAATTGGCTTTTGACGAACCTTATGTTTTGCAAGAAGGTCGCTATTAATATTATCAGAAATGACAAACTGTTCATTCGGAGTGAAATTTTCTTCAATCGCCCCTATTAAATTCATGCCAGTTTTTTGAATTTTACAGAGATGTTCCGTTTTACTAATTAAAAACACCCGATTAGCGGTATTGCTTTTCAGTAGGGAAGCGGACAAGCCTTGCCCAACACACCCTGCACCTATAACAAAAACATCATTTACCCTGCCTTTTAGAGAAGATAGTGTTTCTCTTTCAGCTATTTGATGCGTGAAACGGGTGTGCATTCCATGAGTCAGAAAAGAGCATCCAATTCCTTTAAATATTGTTGAATGTGAGGGAGAAGTTCTAATCATTATTATTCCTCATTTTATTGCTAACTCTTATATCATACAGCTGTTGAAATAATCCAAAGAAAATTGCCTTGGTGACGAGAAGTTTGCCAAGCAGGAAAAGATATTACGATACCCCTGTATATACCGCGCTCCGTCAGGTTTTGTGAATTTGGGCTTGCTGTGACTTTGCAGAATCGCTCCTCCTCGGCAGCCTTCCCCGTCCTCTGGACCTGCAACCATCCACTGGATGGTTGCAGCCCTACCGGGAATGGTCTGCCTCGCTCGGAGCGATTCTGCTTTGTCTCGCCGGCGCCCAAATTCACAAAACCTTCCTGCGCGCGGTATAGGCAAAATAGGCACATGAACTTTTGCCAATGAGCAATTGCATTTTCTACCAAACTCGGTCAAGAACTTGGAATTTGGGCCCGCGCGAAAGCTCCCGCGGTTCGACGATCGCAAGTACCCTTGTATTTCTAATACTAGGGTACTTGCGATCGATCGAACCCCGGGGCTTTGGCGCGGCCCAAATTCCAAGTTATTGACCGAGTTTGGTAGAACGGGACACCGGCACCCTTTCTCTCTCCAAAGAACAAATACACAATCCGGCAAAGATCAAAGCTGAACCGATTATCATGGTAAAAGATAGGTTCTGCTTCCAAATTAAAAATCCTAACACGCTGGATATTGGGACACTGAGATATAGGAAGGGGGCGAATTGCGATGCAGCCATGCGTTGTGCGGCTTTCGAAAAACAGTATTGAGTTCCAATGCTGAATAAACCTAGTCCGATCAGAAGAAATAGTGTTGTGGTGTTCATATGCGATGTTGCGAACTCAAAACTATGAGGATTGGATAGGAATTCTAACGCAATAAATAAAAGCGCTATCAAGGAACAACTGGAATATTGATTAAAGACAATTTGATTGATAGATTCCTTTTCCCGTACCAGATATTTGAGCAGAACCATTGATGTAGCCATCAATACCGCTGCAGACAATCCTACTATAAAATAAAAAGTGGAAAAGGACAAAAACCGCGGGTTGATGATCAGTAGAACGCCGGGAAGAGCAACGGAGAGTCCCAGATAGATTTTGGAACTGACTTTCTCTCCAAGAAAGAAATGAGCAATAAGTGGGACAAAGAATGGAATCATGTTGAACAATGTCGTTGACATGCCCAATGGGATGTATTTGACTGAATAAAAAAAACAGCATACAGAAGAAATGGAGAAAAATCCCCTGATGAAATGCACCGAGAATTTCTTGGGTTTATATAGGCTAAAGCCATTTTTGCAGATGAGAGGGAGAAAGTAAAAAACAGGAATGAGATAATAAAATGCGACCTGGAGGCTAAGCGGCGTGTCGCTTGAAATGCATTTTATTATAGCTGAAATGAAGGCCTGCATAAAAGCGGCCAAAATCATGTATAGAATTCCAATTCGCAATATGCCCTGCCATTTTCCGGAGTAATATATATGAAACAGCAGTATAGACTCAAGAACCTATCCCAGTAAAAAGTTTCTGTCGATTTTCGGTATAATCCCGAAAATCGACGAAGCCTTAATTCGCAGACAGCCTCTTATTCCGTTCCGGGAGTTTTGACCATATTGAGCCCTTCGTCAAACTCTTTTTTGAGGATGGGCAGGCGGGCGTTGTCTTTATACAGCTCTTCCTGGTGGTCTGTAATGGCCTTGTAGTCCTGGTAGGAGTTGATGATCTGAGGACGCATAAAGATAATAATATTCTGCTTCACAGCTTGGCGATCGTTTTCGCTGAAAAGCATGCCGATGACGGGAAGCCCCCCTAAACAGGGGATCGCCGTTCTGAAATGGGTCTTGCTGTCATCGATCATTCCGCTGAGTGCGACGAAGTGGTTGTTCGGTACATGGACGCGCGTTTCCATGTGGGAACGGTTCGTCTGGAAACCGGTCAGTTGAGGTATTTGAGGTCGTGCTGGACTGGCCAGTGGCTAGCTCGGTGATGTCCTGAACGATGTCCAATGTGACGATATCCCCATCTCCCAGAATGGGAGTGATCGTCAGCGTAACGCCGACATCGCGGTATTCGATGTTCGCTGTTGTTAGGCCCGCGGAAGATGTCGATGAACTGTTTGTAATGACCGAGCCTGTGAAGGGGAGGTTTTGCCCAATGTAGACGCTCGATTGACGGTTATCCTGTGTGATGAGTTTGGGATTGAGGATGACCGTTGTGTCTGTATCGAGCTGAAGGGCGTTTATTAACGAGCCCAAAGAGATGAAGGATTTCCCTTTGTGCATAATGATGTCTCCGATCACGCCGAGATCAAAACCGGATGCGAATGGAAGGAGCTTGTTGTTTGGCGTTGTTGTCGCATTGACCGTTTGTAGGTTTTGCGGAAATGTCGTCGAAGGCGTTGAGCTTCCTTGGGATGAGGGCACAGCCATATTTCCGGTCTGCAGTATTGTTTTATTCATGTACTGCACTTGGCTGCCCCACTGCAGGCCGAAGTTCTGCTGGTTGTTCAGGCTGGTCTCGATGACGAGGACCTCGATGAAGACCTGGCGCAAGGGGATATCGATGCTATGAATCATGTCCTTGAGTTTGACGAGGAGATCCTGCGGGCCGGTGCATAGCAGGGAGTTAGTGACCTGGATCCATTGCAGCGACTCGATTGCAGCGATCAGCCTGGCAGGAGGGTTGGATCCTTTGCTCAGGCTTCCAGCGAGCTCTGTTAATGCTGTCTGAATCTTATTGCCGGGGTGGTACTTTAGCTTGTAGACCAGAAAACTGGTGCTGCTGATTGCTTCGATGGAAGGAGCTGCATTTTCTTTGCCGGGAATGTCAAACTTCAAGAGAAGCTGCTGCACTTTTTCGATCGACTGCTGATCGCCGGAAATGAGAAGCGAGGAGGTCTTATCGATCCATCTCAGGTTGTTGATCGTATCGAAGAGACCGGGATCGGAGACGCCGGAAGACATCAAGTTCTGCATGAAGTCGCAGAGGACGGAAATCAGCTCATCGCCGGTTAAATATTTCGGATCGTAGATGACGAATGTGCTCGCAGTGCGCTCGACGGGAGCGGGGCCGCCTGTGGAAATATCGAATTTTTTGACGAGCGGCTCGACTTTTTCCAAAGCTTGGGTTGTGCCGGTAAAGAGAAGGGAGTTGGTCTCTTTGATCCACTTGACGCTGTTGATGGCGTCGGCCAGTTGCTTGTCTTCGACGTTCGATTGCTTGAGATCGACGGCAAAGCTTTTCAGAGAGGCGATCAGCTTGTCGGCTGAGGCAGACTGGATCTTGTAGATCAGGAAGGTGAGATTGCCCATGCTTTGGATGGTGCCAATTGCTGCGCTGGTGTCGATGCCGTTGATGAGATTTTGCACCTTGTCGAGGCCTTGCTGGGTGCCTGTAAAGAGCAGGGAGCCCGTCTGGGCGACATAGCGCATGGTGCTTAATGTCTGGAAGAGCTCCGGGTCGTTAAGCCCCGAGGCCTGCAGATCGTTTGTCAGATCGGTCAAAGCAGCTTGAATTTCTGTGCCGGGGAGGTATTTGGGTTTATAGATTAAAAACGATTGCGCTCCGGTTGGAAAGGCAGTTCCGGAAGGGACGTCGAATTCGACAATCAGAGTTTTGATCTGTTCGATCGCACCGCTGCTGCCGGTGATCATCAGGGAATTATTCGATGTGATGCACTCGATCTTGTTAATCGCTGCGACCAGGTTTTGATTTTGCAAATTGGATGACGGCATTTTGCCGGCGATGTTTTTTAATTCCTGAAGGACAACCTCGCACTTTGCGTGCTGGAGCTTGTAGAGGAAAAATCCTTTGGCAAGCGCTCCCGTGGTCTGCTGTGGGCTGTCGATGGAGACGAGCAGCGCTTTCAGGCGCTCAATCGTTGCAGGATTCGCATTGACTATGAATGACTGTGTTAGGGGATTCCATTGCATCTCTTGAATCGCAGCGACCAGGTTTCGATCGGACAAGGTGTTCGCTTTCTGCAATTCAGGGACTAAGCGGCTCAAGGCATTTTGAATCTGGTCGGGGGAAGCGTACTGCGGTTTGTAGATAAAGGTCTGAGAAGATTTTGAGACTGAGGCAACCGGGGTGTCGATCGATGCCAGGATCGCTTGGACCTTCTCGATCGACTGGGGATCTCCCGTAAAGAGCAAGGAATTGGTAGATGGGACCCATTTTTTCGATGCCAGTGTTTGCAGGAAGGAGGGATCGGCTAGGCCCGATTCGCTCAAACTGCGATCGAGCTGTCCTATTTCATTGCTGAGTTCTTCCCCGGGGTGGTATTTCGGGTTGTACACCAGAAATGTCGACTTTGCCTGGGCCTGCTGCTCTGAGCGCGCTTGAGATGGGCTGACGTCAAAGGTGGGCAGGATCACAGAGAGTTTTTTAAGAGCGGGATCCGTGCCTGTGAATACCAGAGAATTGGTCTCTTTGATCCATCTCATGCTGCTCATCGCATCGATTAGGTCCTGATCGGGGCGGGGAGATGCCTGCAGTCTGTCTTCCATCTGCTTCAGGGATTCTGCGATTTGCGTTTCCTGCGCGCGCTGGATTTTGTAGATGTAGAAGGAGGTCTTGCCGGCAGAGGGAGTATCGAGGGAAGCGAGGATGTCTTTAAGCTTTGCCGTCGTATCCGGATCAGCGACGAACATCAGCGATGCGGATTCTTTGACTTCTTTCACACCTTCGATGGCTGTTTCCAAGGGGGATGGAGGCCCTCCGGCGCTTTTGAGCTGCTGTGCAATTTGCGTGAGTTCTTTGATTAATTCAGCAGGAGAGCGATTCACCGTCATGTATAAGAAAATGTTCTTGCCCTCAACCCCCGGCTTTCCAATGAGAACGGGCTTCATAGGGATATCCAGGTCTTCCATAACCGTCATCGCTCTTTCGATCAGATAGGGTGTTGAGACGATGTAGATCGCATTGGTTTCCGCCTGGGGAACAAAGATGAGGGGGTTGCCTTCTGTAAACGGATTTAGGACTTGCTGAGTGAGGGTGATCAACTCCGTCGGAGCGATGTTTTGACAACGTAAGTCTCCACCTCGAGCGGCGTATGAGGGGCATCCCAGGCTCATGAGCAAAGAGGCGATCTGATCGACATTGGTGGGGATGTCGGTGACGATCAGTTGGCTCGTTTCAACGGAAACTTCGATCAGGGCCCCTTGGGAAGTCATTGGACGGATGATGCCTGCGATGGTATTGACGTTGGCATTTTTGATCCTGAAGACTCTTGTCACGAGTGCCGCATTGCCTGCGTGCGAATCGGGGAGATCGGAAGAGACGATGGTCGGGATTTGATGGACCGTTGTGCTCTTTGTGATCAAGACGTTGCCATTTTGCTCAAGTAGGACCAGGTCGTGCGTGCGCAGGACCTGGGAGAGCGCGGCCATCATACTTTTGACGCTTATGGCCTCTTCTGAAATGATAGTGACGGTGAACTGGAGGTCTGCCTCTTCGAAAACAAAGTTCAGATTGGTGATTTTGCTAGCAAAGCGGATCAATTCGATGATCGCGATGTTTTTAAAATTGACAGTATAAGTATCGCTTGCGATCTGTTTT
>CAWESW010000047.1:0-11150 GCA_963811735.1 uncultured Verrucomicrobiae bacterium
GAGGACAAAGTTTGATGAGGCCTTCTAAAGCACCCTGCATTAATGCCGCAGGAATGGGACCTAGTTTTTCTTTAAGGTTATTTCTATTCCAACCTGGGCAAATCCATTTGCACTAGCTCCCGCTGTCTATGGACTCTCGCAGCGGGTGAACGCCATGCATGTGTAAAGTTTTTTGGCATATCATTATATAAATGGTCAGAAATGATCGGGCCTTTTCCTTTTTTTGCGACGCATTCAAGCAGCTTAGTAACGGCTCTTCCGCTTTCATCTGGATCAATTCGTAAAAAGTGCCCAAGCGCTGGAATTACGTTGCCATCGATCAAAGTTTCAGCGATCCACAAGACCTCTTCGTGTTTAATTTGTCCTTTTAAGTGGATGTCTGGAGAAAGAACGATATAGATCAGTCCTTTCTCCCCACACTCAGCCAGTGCTTCCCACTGTTGTCTAGTTGGGTACCAAGAGGTTTTCGAGGGTGTGCCGCCAGCACTGGACAAAAGAGGCCCTTCCAAAGCTATTCCCAGAATGTGGGGGTATTGCCCCTTTCTTCTTCCGTTTGAAAATGTCTCCATCAAAATGAGAAATTCATCAAAATAGGCCTGAAATAAGAAAAGTGTGATTACACAATTAATGTTCCGTTCTCGAAGTTTTCTTTCGATATCATCCAAGTCTAAGTCTTTAATTTCTGTGAAATCATATCTATCGATGCCATGACAATGAAAATCGATGGGGTGAAAAGGAACGATATAGGTTTTTTCGGTTAAATTAGGATCCTTTTGGAGCAGCATTCTTTTGTTAAACTCTGTCCATTTTCCTTCTTGAAATACAAATTCGCCTTTAAATAGTTCATTCGGGCCCATGAGAAGGTAGTTTGCACTTCGCATATTTTGTCCTGAGCAAAAAACAAGCCCACGAAGGTATTCACTGACATTCCTTTTGTCAAGTAACATTACTAACCCGGCATTCAAATGAGAAACAAATAGCTTGCTGCGGCTTTGCAAAATCGATTTCCTGAACGCAGGTCGTAGTGCAAGAATACTGCCCTGCGTTCAGGAAATCGATTTTGCTTTGCCTCGCTAGCGCTCTTGCCTCCCATTTGAATGCCGGGTTAGTAGAACATCCAGCAGTCACTATGGGGCTGTGAACGATTTGATTTTTAGGTTAGATCAAATGGAAGAGGTCGCGGAGAAGGGCTAGGGTGACCTCGATGAGGATCAGTAGGATGATGATGGTTTCGAGACGGGAGGTATGCTGGTGGTTTAGCTCGCTAGATAAGATCTCGAAGAGTTCGTGGATGACGTTGAGGCGCTTGTTGAGGATTTCGACGCGTTTGGAAACGTCGAGGTAGTGGGCAGTGCGGCGGTAAAAAGGCTCAAGTTCGGGATAGTCCCAGAAGAATTCGGGGGTGTCGAGGAATTCGCTGTGCAGGTTGATGAGGAAGTAGGATGGCTTTGATCTTCTATCAAAGCCACCCCACAAAGAGACCTGTTATGAATTAGTTCCCAAACATCGAAAAGCTTCGCGAAGTTAAGTCGACACCGATGTCAACTGATTGATGAGCAGCTACTTTGGCCACTTCTCCAGTTTTCTGTACACTAGAATCTATCAATGGGGAAGCCGATTGTGTAGCAAAAGCAACTACTGGCCCTGTTGTGGTATCGATTGCTACATTAGCCAGTGGAGCAGCTGCTGGACAATTAGTGGCAACGCCCGCTTTCAAAACACTTCCTCCAGCAGTTGCCGCTGCTGAAACGGCAGCGACAGCTGTTGTCTTTACCAAAGTAGCAACATGGGGTTGCGCTGCATCAATAAACTGATCAACAGAGTCCTTAGCCGTACTTTTTAATGTGTCCCATGGTAAGATTGTTGTTTGAGTTGTGGATTGAGTAGTTAATGACATAGAACCTCCAAAAAAATGTTAATAAAAAAGTGCTATTTCCAAATGGTTAAAAACAAAAATGCTCATGTTAAATGATTTTATCTTAATTGGTTCTCATTGCAGGAAGTCGAGATATAGGGCCAATACCTATTTCTCCATCCCATTGATATCGTATCGATGGGGGAAATCTGGAATTGCAAATGAGTGAAAACAAGGTGGAAAATAAAGTAAAAATTGCTGAAGTCACCCCCATTATTGCTACTATGCTTTTTGTAAAACAGTTGCTTTGATAAATTACTTCATCATTTTGTTCGTAAATGCGAGTAATCCGAGCTTCAAGAATTTTTCCCTGGGCTATCTCGGCCTGACTAAAATTTGATCGTTCCTCAATTATTTCCATTAGATCAGGTGAAAGAGGTCGCGGAGGAGGGCTAGGGTGACCTCGATGAGGATCAAAAGGATGATGATGGTTTCGAGACGGGAGGTGTGCTGATGGTTCAGCTCGCTGGATAAGATCTCGATGAGTTCGTGGATGACGTTGAGGCGCTTGTTGAGGATTTCGACGCGTTTGGAAACATCGAGGTAGTGGGCAGTGCGGCGATAGAAGGGCTCGAGTTCGGGATAGTCCCAGAAGAATTCGGGGGTGTCGAGGATTTCACTGTGTAGGTTGATGAAGTTGCGTTCGATGAAGATCTCTCCCATTTTTCGGGATATTTCTTTGCGGGAGAGGGGGATTTTTCCTTTCTGGGCGAGGTTGAGAGGGAGCAGCTTGGTGTGCTCGATCGTTTTTTGGATGAGCTCTTCGAAGGTGGAGAGTTTGACGGACTGGGCGATGCCGTGGGAAATCGCAAGTTTGGTCAGTGTACTCTTGTTGTGTAGGAAGATCTCATCTTCGTTGATCTTGAAGGTGTCGCCGTAGACGAAGGTGAACTCGTCGAGCTCGATCTTTCCGAGGGGCTCTTTTTCGAATTCTTTGATGGAATGCAGAACTTCTTTTTCCTCTTCTTCCATGAATCCCCAGCAGACGACAGCTCCGTAGGAGAAATAGAAGACGTCTCCCTTTATTTGTTTATCTTCTTTGATTTGGATGTGGATGACGTCGCGGAAAAGTTGGGTTGCGCCCAGTCGTTGCAAATACTGGAACAGCCGGGGAATGTCGTAGGAGGAGGCAGTGCAAAAACAAGTACAGCGCATAGGTCTTGGTTATAGCTGAATAGTCATTAAAAGGGAAATGGAGCTGTATGTGAAATCTTCATTTAAAAAAGGACAGAGGTCGCCTTTTCTCTTGAAGAGATTTGAATGAAAAAGTAAGATTCTCCCTTTCTTTCTTTGCGAGAGTGGCGGAATTGGTAGACGCGCTACTTTGAGGTGGTAGTGGGGTTTCTCGTAGGGGTTCGAGTCCCCTCTTTCGCAATCTTAAAGCCCTCTGGAGCAATCGCTTCAGAGGGTCTTTTTTTTATTAGGCAATTAAGTGGATCCAAAGCCTGTCTTTTCCCAGCATGATCTTATTGCCGAGGATTTCATCGACGGCTTGTTTCACGCCTGAGAACATGGGAATTTGCGGGTCGTAGTCATGTCCTGCGAGGATTCCTCCGTGCCGCACTTTGGGAAGCCAGGAAAGGATGTCTTGCTTCACATGAGAGTACTCATGATTGGCATCGATAAAGACGAGATCGAATTGGTCCGGAGTGTGGGCCACTGCTTCGAGTGAGCTCATGCGCAGGATCTGGACATTGGGGTCGTTTTTAAATTGCGCTCTGACTGAGCTATAGGCGTTTTCATAATGCTTGTTTTTCCGCGAGATGGGGGTTGCGCTCATCAGGTAATCGGAGGAGATTTTCCAGGGATCGATCAAAAAGAGGTGGGCATCGGGGAAGAGGCTTCGGAAAATTTTCGACGTTTCCCCTTTGTTGACCCCTATTTCAGCAATGGTCTTTACTTCGACGTTCAGCGCCCACGCGATGAAGGAGAGATACGATGCGCGGTGGTTGATCGTGCTTAATTTAAATGCTTCTTGCCACTGCATGTCACTTCTTGGGTTTTTTTCTGGATATTCCGCCGGTTCTCATCGCGATGGCAATGACTCCGGCGTGATTGACCATCATTGCCTCAATTATAAGACTAAAATTTTTTTATGAACTTTTCTATGACATATCACACATAAAATTTTAATATTTTCTAGTTCATTATTTTGGGGATTGCCATCGATGTGATGCATATCAAGGCAAAAATCATATTCATTGTATCCGCATACTTCACATTTTTTTTCTTTGCTAGCAAAAATATGCTTTCTGATAGTACGTCCTTGATTATTCCCTCGTCTTTGCAAGTGATAAAATCTCTGTTTTGTTCGCTTTTCTTTTTCTGAGGCTCTTTTTGCTTCTCGGCAATCTAAAGAACAAAACTTTTTTTTATAACTTCTCCGAGAGGGAGAAGTTATTACCTTTTTTCCACAAATTTCACATTCAAAATGGTATTTATCATATTGCTTATGATTTTGACACAAATGGGAACAAAATTTTGCTGTATTCTTTCGATAGTCTGGAATATAAAATTCTTTATCGCATGCTAGGCATTTTTTAATTAAGCCTTTTTTCTTGCTCATAATCACTCCTGCGAACGATTATTATAGCAATTGCTTGCGTTTGTTTCATCTCTCGTTTTTCTTAGATTTCCGCGCCTTGTGTAATGCAATCGCTACTGCTTGAGATTGTTTTTTCCCTTCATGCATGAGCTCTTGGATATTTTCGGAGATGATTTTTGAGCTTTTTCCCTTTTTTAAGCGGCATGGTGCCTCCTGCAGTTAGCACTGTCTAGCTTTAGATTAATTAAAATAATTTCTTTAAGTCAATGGGAGATGCGGGAGAGGAAGAGGGCGTTGATTTTTTGGGTGAAGGAGGGGGGAAGGGTCAGGTCGCGCAGGGCTGAAAATTGCAAAGAGTTGTCTAGGGTGAGCAGCAGGTCCCATTCGGGAAGTGTGAACCGGAATCCTCCCGTGGCGCCATGTTGGGTGCAGAGACTCTCTCCTTCATGGAGAAGAAGTGGGGAGGGGCTTTCGCAGCTTGCGCAGTGAGTAGAGACGGTCAGGAGGCCTTCGTGCTTGAGAAGTTTGAGGTAGAAGCTGGCAAGCAGTACGGCGGGATCGTGGAAATGGGGGACTTGACTGTGGTAGGACTTGTAAAGGACGAATAGGGCGGGGGAGGGTTTGCCCGGCATTTGCGAGGACAAGATTGCGTTTGCGAGGGAGCCGGCGATTTGTAGCGATTTCAGGCTTTGGCGCAGACCGAAGTGGTCGTTGAGGACGGTGCCGTCGCGGAACGAGAATAGATCGGAGGTGCCTCTGCGGTAAAGATACTCTCCTTGGCAGAAGGGGGTTGTGAGGGAGAGCAAGCGGGTATTTTTTCTCGAAATGCCGCGGACGATGAGGCTGACTAGCCCTTGCGGAGTAAAGAGGGTGATAATGCGGTGGCGCTCTTTATAGTCCTGAGAGCGCAGGACGATTCCTTCGGTCTTTTCTTCGTGCATAGGGTCATTATAACGGGTTTGGCATCAAAATGCACGTGGTGATACCGAACGTGATTCAAAAATCGGCCCTGGGCTGCAAGACAAGCTCCCGCGGTTCGATCGATCGCAAGTCGGTCAATATTAGAAATATGAACCGACTTGCGATCGATCGAACCCCGGGGCTTTGACGCACCCCAGGACCAATTTTTGAATCACGTTCGGTATTAAATTATTTTTTAATTTGTTTTTTCTAGTTGAGTCTGTATTCTAGATTCCAATTTGCACCGATAGCTCAATCGGATAGAGTACCCGGCTTCGAACCGGGTGGTTACAGGTTCGAGTCCTGTTCGGTGCAACACTTTTCAAAAGATGTCTAAAGAATCCATTTTTTCACACACGCAAGAGAGTTTTTCCGAAGCGATGTTACTGCATTTTGGCAAGGGCAGGCAGCATGCTGCGCGTTTGTATTCCGAGTGGTTCCGGAAGGGGCATATCCGGGATGTTGCGCTTTGGGCGGAACCGCAAGCGGTCCTTTTGGTTGAGAAGATGATTGAGAGGACCGATTTTTCCCTTCCGGAAATGAGCATGGCGAAGGAAGAAGGGGGAACTGTGAAATTTTTACTCAAATTTGCCGATGGGCTGGAAAGCGAGTCCGTGCTGATCCCGATGGAAGCCGGAACGACGATCTGCATCTCCTCGCAGATCGGATGCAAGATGGGTTGCGCGTTTTGCGAGACGGGGAAGATGGGGTTGATCCGCCATTTGAGCTGCGAAGAGATCGTCGCGCAGGTTTTTTGGGCGAGGTTTGGGCTTGGCAAATTGGTGCGCAATATCGTTTTCATGGGTATGGGCGAGCCGTTTGACAATTACGAGGCTGTCATGCGCGCTGTCGCCGTCCTCACGGATATGGGCGGGCTTGGATTTGGTCCGAGCAGGATCACGATCTCGACAAGCGGCAGGGTAGATGCCATTTTGCGCATGGCAAAAGAAGCGGATCCGGCGTTGAACCTAGCTGTGTCCGTCAACGCACCAACCGATGAGATCAGAAACCGGATCATGCCTGTCAACCGTCAATGGAACATGGCCGAACTTAAAAATGCGATGCTGGAATACTGCCGGCACCCGCGCCGGGAAATTTTGGCTGAGTATGTGCTATTAAAAGGGATCAATGATTCTCTGGAGGCGGCAGACCAATTGGCTGAGTATTTGCGCGGTCTTAAAGTTAAAGTGAACCTGATTCCTTACAATCCGCAGACGCGAGACCGATTCGCTCCGCCTGCAGTGATCCAGCGGGAAGAGTTTTTGAAGAGGATGCGCGCGCATGGTTATCAAACACTGCTTCGCGGCACGAAGGGGCAGCAGATCATGGCCGCCTGCGGACAGCTTGGCAATGTCGGTGTGAGGAAAAAGCAGATCACTTCCAGAAAATTAAATTTTCTTCTTTGACTTCTTTTCGCTTTACGATTAAAACTTTTCTAAATCTGTATAACATCATTTTTGCCGATCGGAAGGAAAGAAAATGAAGCGGACCTATCTACTCGCATTGATCTGTACCTCTCTTTGCAGCTCATTGATCTCTCAAGAGCTCGCAACAAAAATATCTTCGGACGTGTCTTCTGTTGAAAACAGGTTAAAAAGGCTGGAGCAAGACAGCGGCCTCGATATTCGGAAGGAAACGACGACTTTTATGCTCTTTGGAGAGTTTATCTATTGGAAAACTTCTCTAGACGGAGTTGCCTATGCGACAACTTCGGTCGTCGATGTCGGTCCGACGGGCGATAATGTTTTAAACAAGTTCAAGACGCGAACAGTCCATTTTGACTATTCTCCCGCCTTCCAAATTGGATTTGGAATCGGGCTTCCCCACGATCATTGGGATATCTCGGCGCGCTGGCTGCGCTCTTTTACCAAAGGAAAAGATACTGCGCATGGGGATTTGAGCGTGACTCCAGGATCTAAGCTGATTTTGGACTCGATCGGGGTGATCGAAGGTTTGAATGCTCCTCCTAATAAGGCAGAAGCGGATTGCAAAGTCCATTTGAACGTCTTCGACCTGGTTCTGGGAAGGACGTTTTTGTGGAGCCGCTATTTTTGGTTCCGCCCTTATGCAGGGGTTAGAGGAGCATGGCTTAAGCTCGATTGGGACATCTCCTTTAAAATGCCGATCTCTATCCCGTCTGCTTTCGATCAGAGTTCTACTGATTTAGATATCTGCAACAAGTATTTTGCCGGCGGTTTTGTGGGAGGATTTGAATCGAAATGGAACTTCTTTAGAGGTTTGGGCTTGTTTTCCCATGCCTCGGCGTCGCTGATCTTTGGAGAGTCGTCAGAGAAGACGAAGCAAGAGTTTTTTAGCGTCCCTGCAAATGACACGGAGCTTTTCGAGCAGACTCTCACTGCGCACAATTCAACGCATGCAGTGAAGGGAGTATTCGAAATTGAGGTCGGGGTAAAATGGGAAGGCAATTTCTACAAGGAGAATCGCATTCTGCTTTGGGCCGGATACGACTTCTTTTACTGGCCCAACGTGACGCAAAAAACGATTTATCAGGTCTATCGGATAAGGGATCGCGCGGATTTGAGTTATCAAGGTTTGACTGCTGGAGCTAGAGTTGTTTTTTAAAGGATTGATCGCATGAGATGGCTTTTATTATTACCCGCGCTGCTGACTCTGCAAGCATTTGCCGATGAGGAGAAGTCTTTCGAGGAGAGGGTTCGATTCCTTGAAGAAAAGCGAGGATATCAATTTAAAAAAAGAAGATATCAAGGTCTGGCGAAAGGCGAACTGCTCTATTGGAAAGCAGATGTCGACGGGGTCGCTTATGCCACGACATTCGTTTCAGAAAATGCGCAAGGTTTCGCCGCGCAAGTCGAGACAAATATTAAAACACGGACGCCCCATTTCTCGTACGATCCCGGTTTCAGGGTGGGAATTGGTTTGCAATCTCCCTATGATCTGTTTGATGTGTTTCTCATATGGACCCGTTTTTACACGGAAGGCAGCGATCATGCGCATGGAACATTAGTCCCGTCTTTTCCTGAGGACGGAGAGAAAGTGATCTTCGATGGGATCGGACTTATCAAGGGGATGGTTTCCTTCCCCAATAAAGCTTCTGCGGAATGCAGCATCAAGGAGAATCTTTTAGATGTGCAGCTAGCGCGAGGAATTGCTGTCAGCCGGCATTTCTTCATGAGGCCTTACTTTGGGATCAAAGGAGTTTGGAGCGATCTAGACTGGGATATCAGGGCGAAGAGGAATTTCGTCATCCCCAGCGCTTCCAATCAGGATGCCACACGGCTGAAAGTGAAGAACGACTTTAATGGCGTTGGGGGACTGGTTGGTCTGGAAATGAACTGGAAAGCCCCCATGGGCTTTGGTGTGAGCGTTAAGGGAGCCGGGGCTCTAATCTGGGGTCTAACCGAGGAGAGAACAAGGCAGAAATATCTCTTTATTCCCGCAGGAACAGACACTAGGATCAAGCAAAATTTCAAGGCGGGTAATTCCTTCCATAGCATGAAAGGATTGTGGGAACTTTTCGCGGGGGTTTTCTGGGAAACCCATCTTTCCGGCAAGGGAAAAATGGATCGGGCCATTCTTTCCACGACGAGGTTAAAACAGCGCTCTTCAATCCGTTTGTTTGCGGGCTATGAATTTCAGCAGTGGCCTAATGTGGGACAGAAGACAAATATCCAGTTGAGCCGCCAGCGCGACCGTTTTTCTTTGGGATTTCAGGGATTCACCGGCGGCGCCAAAATCGTTTTATGAAATATTCAATGCAAAGAGTATAGTCTTAAGATAAATATAAATGGAGCTAGGCATATGACCGCTAAGGACAAGTTTAAGGAAGAAGAAGCTGCAGGATACCGCGTAGACATCATCGGCAGAAATTTGCAGATCACAGATTCTATCCGTGCCTACGTTTGGGACAAGCTCTCAAAAATCGAGCGATTTCATAATCATATCATTCACTTCCACATGACCCTTGAAATCCAAAAGCTCGAGCACATTTGTACGATCATTCTAAAGATTGATCACACGCAAGTCAAATGCCAGGCAAACAGTACCGACATGTATGCAACGATCGACCGGGCGATCGACCGTCTCCAATCTCTTTTGGCCCGTTATAAGAGCCGTATTCAGGACCACCACAGAAAGAAGCTCTCGGTGATCGACGTGCAGGTCAATGTCCTAGAGCGTCCCTTCAATGAAGTTGAAGCGATCAACGCCGAGATCGATGAGGTCAGCGCCAAAAAAGAATTGGAAGAATATACCTCTGCGAAGATCATCGGCACGGAAACAAGGCCTCTTAAAATGCTTACGATCGACGAAGCGGTCATGAAGATGGATTTATCGGGAGATGATTTCCTGTTGTTTCGCTGTGAAGAAGATCAAAAGCTAAAGGTCCTCTATCGTAGGACTGATGGACACTATGGGCTTATCCAGCCTGAGTAGAAAGCTTGTTTTTGATGAGATCCGGCAATGTTGGGTGAAGGCCACACCGGAGGAGCTAGTCAGACAGCAGTGGATTAAGCGATTGGTTCATCAGCTAGGGTTTCCCCGGGAGTTGCTTGTCGTGGAAAAGGCGATCAAAGAGCTCCCCCATATCACCTCATCGGAAGCGCCCGACCGCCGGTTGGATATTCTCTGCTATGGTAAGGGGATCGTCCCTCCTCTTTTTCCCTTACTTCTGATCGAATGCAAGGAAGATCGATTGACGGAAGATGCAGTCAATCAGGTCATCGGCTATAATCACCACGTCAAGGCTCATTTTGTCGCCGTAGTCAATCTCGACGAAGCTCGGCTTGGGACCTTTGATGGGACAAAAAATCAATATATTTTTTGCTCTTTTCTCCCTTCATTTAAGGAGTTGATGCAGTGGGTCAAGCGCTGACGAAAGATCTTTTGGTTCCCGAACTCAAACTTGTCGACCTCAAGGCCAGGATTGACGATACAGACGTTTTGCTCGTTTTTGGTGTCGGCGACGGAAGTGTGTACCGCTCCCTCTCCTCCTGGTTAAAAAAAGAAGAAAACCGTTTTCTTGTTTTCATCGAAGATCGGGAAGAGCTTTTTTTAAAGGCCAAGGGGCTTCCTCTTGCCAAAGATCCTAAGGTTCGCCTTTTTTATTTTAAAAAAGGGGATGAGGAGATTTTTCAACAGATTGCCTGGGAATTTGTTTTCCTTCGCTTTGCTTATGCGATTCCGGAGGGTTCCTCTCAAGAGCCAGCTCTTGAGTTTTTTCATCAAATGGAGCACTACCACCGGGGCGTCGATCTTTTGGCCTCCGACTGTGAAGACATGGGGCTCAAAGTCATCTCTAACGCGATCAAGAATCTCTCTGCCCTGCCCAACTCAAAATTAGGACTTTCTCTCGAAGGGAAATGCGCCGGAATGCCCGCAATCGTCTGCGGAGCGGGGCCTTCCCTCGATAGCGCCGCACCTTTATTGGCAGCACTAAAAAACAAAGCAATCCTTATTGCAGGCGGGTCCGCCGTCCGGGCGCTTAATGCTCACGGGATCAGCCCTCACATTTTCGCCAATATCGACCCTCAGCCCCCTTATAAAAGATTTTTAGAGCAAGAGAGCTTTGAGGCGCCTTTTTTCTACCAGGGGCGTTTATGCAACGATCTTTTACAGATTGCGCATGGTCCCTTGGTCTGGATGCCCGATGCCGGAAGCTATCCTTTGGAAGCCTACCTTGCCGCGGAATGCGGCATTTTCGCCGAGAGGTTTGACGCAGGCTGGACGGTCTCCAATTTCTGCACGGCGCTG
>CAWESW010000048.1:0-27349 GCA_963811735.1 uncultured Verrucomicrobiae bacterium
GAATCTTTCAACGTAATCATAAGGGTTATACATCATCAGATGAACATCGAGGAATAGCGAAGTGGAGCGATTGATCGCGGCGAGGGCTCGGGGCCCAAGGGTCAGATTGGGGACGAAGTGCCCGTCCATCACATCGAAATGCAGCGCATCGGCTCCGGCGTCTTCGGCGCGTTTAGCCTCGTCGGCCAACCTCCCAAAATCTCCGGATAGTATCGAGGGCTCAACAAGGATCGGCATTTTTTGCTGCATGCGTGGCTATCTCGGTAAAAAATTCTCAACAATGATTAAAAATTACATTCACTCAATAGAAAGAACCTTTAGTGATACCTTGTTTGCACCTCAAAAGTCAAGTTTTCCCAGCAGCCTGTGAACCTATCCCAGTAAAATTTTTCGTCGATTTTCGGGATTATTTTGGCCGCTTTTCGATGCTTTTGCCCTAGGACAAAAGCATCGAAAAGCGGCCAAAAGAACCTGAAAATCGACTGAAACTTTTTACCGGGATAGGTTCGTCATCTTCATTAAAAAATTTTCCCGACGCTCAGCGTCCTCCTCGAAATAAATATACCCTAAAAAGGAGATGCCCAGATGGTTGAGTGTAATCGTAAGAAGTTGTGAGGAAGGGATTTGAAACGTCCTTGCGCAGTCCATGATTTTCTCTTTAAGCAAAATGTCGGTGTAGGAGAGTAAAAAATAGCAGCAAGAACTGTCAATCTTCTGGAATATCGCCGGCTCGGAAGGAGTGTCCTTGCTTTTTTGAACGGCATCGAGAAGTAATGTGAAAAGATTTTTTAAAAAAAGAGGATTGAACAAGCTCCGCAGCTCGATCGGAAAGATCGAATGGAAGAAATTCTCCAATAACAGCTCTTCATTTCTATCGAGCTGAAAGAATAGCTCTTTTAAGGCGATAAACTGTTCGTGCTGCTTGGCGATCATGCCCCCATTATAGTCCCTGAACTCCCCCAGGATGCGCTGGAGCTCTTGAACGATTGCCTGCCGGGCCTTGAAAAGGTCCACAGAATGATCCGTCCTCAAGAAATGATAGGCAGAGAATTTGACGCGGAAAACTGTTGCTTCTTTTGGATATTTTTTTCGCAGAAGCCCTACCTGTTTAATCCTGTCGGGAACAAAGCTCAAAAAAGAATCGCTTTGCTCAAATAGATCCTGGATAGAGAGGTCCGTTGAGTTGAGGACCCTCAAACAAATGACCGTAAATGACAGTTCCGATTCGGACTGCTCGTCGAAATTGATGATCACTTGAGGCAAATCTCGAGAGAATTTCAACTGATTGGAAAGGGTAATGATGTTGCGCATCACCTCTTCTTCATTTCTAGGCATAAAAAGGGGCCTTGTCAGTCTTTCGATCCCGCTCCTAATCTCATCGGGCAGCCGCTGCTTGATCCACTTGATCTCAGAAAGCGTGAAATCGGAACCATCCTCTTTTTCGACCTCGAGATAGAGGAGTTGAATCCTCTCTTCTTTAGATGTACGGCAGAAAAAGGACTCTTCAACCACATCCAATTGGGGGAATTCGCTTTTAAGGACCGATGTAAAATGACGTTCATCAAAGAGTTCATTGTCCCCTTGAAAGTTCAGCGCAGCGAAGATGCCCAGCACCTTCTTCAGCCCAAAGGGATGATGCAGAAATGTCCTGCTCGTCTTGACATGCACAAAGCGCTGGCCCGGACTTATTTCCATCTGGCTTTTTAAAGCCTTTCGGAAGAGATAAAAGACATAAATGATACGGCTCATGTGCGCGTACTGGCGAACAGCCTTGAATTCTTCCGTGCACATCACCAGAAAATGCTGCATCTGCGCAAAGATGTCGTGATCAAAATCCTTGGGACGGCGCTCGAGAAGGCAGGCTATTCTTTCTTGAATGAGAGACGTTTTCTCGTCTGCCGAAAGACCTTTGATCTCTAAAATGCGGCTGGCATGATAGACGGAGATAAGCCCCATCCGGATTTCACTTTCAATGATGGGCGCTTGATGCCGGACAAGTTCGAGGTCTTCATGATTATCAAGAGAAATGACAATCTCGCAGATGGTAAAAAGGTCGGAGGAGAGTTCGGGAAGTCTAAAATCGGTCGCAAAAAAAGAAGGAATGCTCAGCCTCTTTCCAGGCAGTAGCCAGCGGCTGATCATTTCATAGAAAAATTTCACGCCGTTGATCCGATGCCGGCTGAGAAGGTAAATCGAAAGCTGCATCCCTCGCTCGACTGATTTGACAATCGGAAGAAGCCGGGAAAATTCCTCGGCGAGACAATCCGGAGCTGGTACCCCCTCCCATAAATTCCTGCCACCAGGGCTGCGTGAAAGCCCCGCGGTTGACGTCTCGCAAGAGGGGGTTGCCATGTCAAATAGAAAAAAATGGGAAGGCAGCAGCCGCATCAACGTGTTGCGGATCGAGCTGCTGTGAAGAATACTATGAGGGCTATCCCTGTCTTGGTCGAAAACAGTGGAAATCTGAGGAAAGCCCGTGGCCGCCCTATCCATCGTCCCCTTCAAATAAACAGGGGGTCCCCATCTCCCGCATCATTGGGCCGATCAGAGTCCCCGAGTGGTGCCGTAAAGCGGGATCGTAAAAGGAAAGGACATGCAGTGGCAAGCTATTTTTTGCTGCAAGACGAAGACACCTGGGGTGCAAGACTTTAGCGCCGCATTCTGCTATTTTGATCGCCTCCTCGAAAGAAAGGGATGGGTAGAGCGTTGCCCCGGGGTCCTTTTTTGGATCCTCGGTATAAACTCCTTCCACGTCTTTGTAAAATTCGACCCGGGAGGCGCCAAGGGCTGCACCGAGTGCGACAGCCGTCGTGTCTGAACCCCCGCGGCCAAGCGTCGTAATCTCCCCTTCTTTACTGACTCCTTGAAACCCGGCTACAATCACAATCTTGCCGGCATCAAGCGCTTTTAGAATGCGGTGCGGCCGAACGTCGATGATCGCCGCATCGGAGTGCGTAGAAGACGTGATAATACCAGACTGGCTCCCGGTCAAACTGATCGCATCCTTATCCTTGAGGTTTAAGGCCATAGCTAGCAAAGCAACGCTGATCCGCTCTCCTACGCTGACGAGCATGTCCTGCTCGCGCGGGGGAGGATTAGGATGCACGCGCCGCGCTAAAGAGAGAAGCTGGTCGGTGGTATCGCCCATCGCGCTGACGACGACCACAACACGAGCATTGAGACTTTTATTTAAAATAATTTCTGCAATCTTAGAGAATTGCTGGGTACTGGCAACAGAAGCGCCGCCAAATTTTAAAACAAGTGTTTCATTACGAGGCATAAATAATGCTTTATTAAGAATCTAAATGGGAATATAATAAATGCTAGAAAGAAGAGCAAATTAATTTTAAGACTCAAGAAAGAAATGCACCTTTAAAATTAACACTTACCATTCACCTCGATGGAATAAGCGAAACAAAAGATCCCCAAAAAATGCAGAGAGCTTGCACCAAACAAATTGGGATTGATTTTATTACGAATCTTTTGATAGTCTCTCTCCTTTCACTAGAAACCCAGGAGAAACCTTTAACATGTCCAAACAAACACAAATCGATTGGAATGAGAGCAATATCATCGACGATGTCGCATTCCAGGAAGAAGATGCTAAACAGTTTAAAAACTTACTCAATCGCAAAGAGGAAGCTGCTGGTGAAGGCTCTGTCGCGTTGATGAGTTCTGGACAAATCCTCAAAGGGCGCATTGTAGAAATTACAAAAGATTTCGTCGTCATCGACGTCGGTTTAAAGTCTGAAGGTTTAGTGCCAATCAACGAATTTTCCGAGCCATCCGAACTCGTGCTGGAAAACGAAGTCGAAGTCTACCTCGACCAAACGGAAGGAGAAGATGGCCAGATCGTCCTTTCCCGCGAGAAAGCGCGCAGACAGAGACAGTGGGAGTACATTGTCAATCATTGTAAAGAAGGCTCGATCGTCAAAGGGAAAGTCATTCGCAAGGTCAAAGGCGGCCTGATGGTCGATATCGGCATGGAAGCCTTCCTTCCAGGCTCGCAAATCGACAACAAGCGCATCAAAAATCTCGATGAGTTTATTGGCCAGTCGTACGACTTCAAAATCCTCAAGATCAACACGGAACGCAAAAATATCGTCGTCTCCCGCCGCGAGCTCCTCGAAGAAGAGCGTATTTCGCGTAAAGCCGAGATGCTCGAGAACATCATCGAAGGCGATGTCCGCCGCGGTGTCGTCAAGAACATCACCGACTTCGGCGTCTTCCTCGACCTCGATGGCATCGATGGGCTCCTCCACATCACCGATATGACATGGAAGCGAATCAAGCATCCTTCCGAAATGGTCGCTCTTGGCCAGGAACTGGAAGTGATGATCCTCCACGTCGACAAGGAGAAGGGCAGAGTCGCTCTCGGAATGAAGCAGAAAGAATCCAATCCGTGGGAAGAAATCGAACTTCGCTATCCCCCAGGGACGCGCGTCAAAGGCAAGATCGTCAACCTCGTGCCTTATGGGGCATTCATCGAGATCGAGCCAGGTATTGAAGGCCTGATCCACGTCTCCGAAATGTCCTGGGTGAAAAATGTCACGGACCCAAGCGAAATCGTCAATAAAGGCGATGAAGTCGAAGCCGTTGTCCTCTCCGTGCAGAAAGAAGAAGGAAAAATCTCACTTGGACTTAAGCAAACTGAGAAAAACCCATGGGACGAAGTAGAAAAGAAATATCCCATTGGCAGCAGCGTTACTGCTGAGATCCGCAACCTCACCAACTACGGCGCGTTTGTAGAACTCGAACCTGGCATCGACGGTCTGATTCACATCTCCGACCTCAGCTGGATTAAAAAAGTTTCACACCCCTCAGAAGTGCTTAAAAAAGGGGACAAGGTCGAAGCTGTTGTTCTTTCCGTCGATAAAGAGAGCAAAAAAATCACTCTCGGCGTCAAACAACTGAGCAACAACCCATGGGAAAGCATTGAAAAAACAATGCCTGTAGGGACTCTTGTCACCGGGATTGTTTCAAAAATCACAGCTTTCGGCGCCTTCGTCGAATTGCCAAACGGCATTGAAGCGCTCGTCCACGTGACAGAGCTCTCCGATCAACCATTCGGCAAGGTGGAAGACGTTGTCAATAAGGGAGAAGAAGTCACAGCAAAAGTGATCAAACTAGACCCCGAGCACAAAAAAATTGCGCTCTCGATCAAGGATTACCTGGTCGATAAAAACAAAGTGAACCGCGATGATATCGTCGTTGGAACTACGAAATCTCGAAGCCAAGCTAAAAAAGACAAAGACAAGCAAAAAGAAAAAGGCAAAGAGAAACAAGAAGAATCCGAAGAAGAAGGCTCTGCGGAATAATTAGGGACATATACTAATGAGTGTCGGAGGCAAATATTTCGCTCCCGACACTCATTCTTTGTATTTATACGGAGCAATATAAGCTCTTCGCTCGGAAAGAAATAAACTGTAAAGGGACGAGATGAATAAAGATCTAGTTGCCATCTTTGAATACCTCGAAAGAGAAAAAGGGATTAAGCGGGACATCATTATCGCCGCTGTTGAAGAGTCGCTCCGCGCTGCGGCTCGCAAAAGCGTGAAAGGATTACTCAATGTTTCCGTCCACATTAACTCAAAAACGGGAAATATCGACGTCATCGCACAAAAAGAAGTCGTCGACAAAGTCACCATTCCCGATGAAGAAATCTCTTTAGAGGATGCACGGGTTCTAAATCCGTATTGCGAACTCGGCCAATGGGTCGACATCGCCGTCACCCCTCAAGATTTCGGCAGAATCGCAGCGCAGACTGCGCGCCAGGTCATCGCGCAAAAACTCCGCAGCGCTGAGCGCGACGTCATCTATGAAGAATATCGTCACCGCATCAACGAGATTATTTCCGGGACTGTGAAACGCACGATCCGAGGCGCAACGCTCATCGTCGATCTAGGCAAAGTCGAAGCGATCATGCCTGACCGCTTTTACCCCAAGACAGAGAAATACAACGTCGGCGAACGAGTCCAGGCATTGCTGCTCGAAGTACGCGATACGGAAAGCGGCGGAGCGGAAGTTATTTTATCAAGAAGCCATCCTGAGTTCGTCGCTCAGCTATTCATTCAGGAAGTCCCTGAAATCAACGACGGCACAATCACCATTGAGAAAATCGTCAGAGACGCCGGCTATCGCACAAAAGTCGCCGTGCGTTCGCAAGACCCGAAGGTTGATCCCGTTGGAGCCTGCGTCGGCATCCGCGGCAACCGCGTCAAAAACATTATCCGCGAGTTAAATAACGAAAAGATCGACATCATTCCTTATTCCGAAGATCCTGCGACCCTCCTCCAGAACGCGATGCATCCTCTTGAAATCAAGAAGATGTTTATTAGCGAAGATAAGTCGACGATCAACATCATTGTCAATGATGAAGATTATCCTGCAGCGCTAGGCAAAAGGGGCATGAATGCCCGTCTGAACGGAGAACTGGCAGGTGTCGAGCTGCAAGTTCAGAAAATGAGCCAATACCAAGCTGCAATGAATATCGAACGCGCTCAGATCGCACAAAGTGAAGATCCGACGCTCGATGAAAGGCTGTCCATGCAAGCTTTTCCATCTTCTGAAGGAGTCAGCGGCATGATTATTGAAAGCTTGATTAGCGCCGGCTTCGACACACCGCGCAAAGTCTTAAATACGACGACGGAAGAACTCGCAAAAATTCCAGAGATCAGTATAGGAATGGCTGACAAGATATTGGAACAAATACGAAAAAAGAGGGTATAAGCGTTGGCCAAAAATTTAAAAATTAACGTCAAAAACGCCCAGCTAGCAGAAGCGCTCAAGCTAGGCCAGGTAAAAAAGCCTGCTGCCAAAAAGAAGAAGCCGGACGAAGCTGCTGCGCCTAAAGAAGCTGCTCAGGGTGCTCCCAAGCCAGCGCCTATTGAGGAAAAAGCTCCTCCTGCCGCTCCTCACGCCGAAGAAAAAAAAGAAGCAGCCCCGCCTTCTGCCCCTCCGCAACAACCTAAGCAACCTGTTGCCGAAACACCGGAAGCTGCTAAACCCCAAGAAATGGCTCCACCCCCTCGATCTCAGCCTGTGGAACCTACTGAGCAACAGCCTAGATATTCTCCCCCTCAGCGCGATAGTGGATATCCTCCGCGTCGGCAAGAAGGCTACCCTCCGCGACAGGAAGGCGGCTATCCTCCACGCCGACACGAAGGAGGCTACCCTCCACGGCAGGAAGGCGGTTATCCTCCGCGCCGTCAAGAAGGCGGCTATCCTCCACGCAGACAAGAAGGAGGTTACCCTCCTCGGCAGGAAGGCGGCTATCCTCCGCGCCGACATGAAGGCGGTTACCCCCCACGGCAGGAAGGCGGCTATCCTCCGCGCTCGCCTGGCGGCTATCCTCCCAGACAAGCAGGAGAACATGGAGCTCCAGGTCAACAGTCCGGTTACCGTCCTGGTGCGGCACCTCATTTTCGCAGACCCGGATTTGTGCCTCCTTCTGGTCCCCGTCCGCCTTATCAACCCCGCCCTTATGGCCCTCGTCCTTCAACCCCTGGACAACCCGGCGGCTATCGCCCTGATACGCGAAGACCTCTACCTCCCAAAGAGCCTCCGCGGCTCGATGAACAAAGAGAGAGAAAACCGGGAAAAAGCTTTGAAGAAGAACCGCGCAAAGTCCCTCCAAAGGAATTCCGAGAACACAAGCCTACCAAAAAAGTAGAAGTGCAGCGCTCCTTCGACGCTAGAGACCGTCAAGGTCTGCGTGCAGATCACGAAGAGCAAACCTGGAGAAAGCGGCGCCCTGCGCATAAAATGCGCCCGATCCAGCAGGAAGAAATTATTCGCCCGAAATCCTTGAAGGTGCGGATACCGATCACCATCAAAGATTTGGCTTCGGAAATGAAATTAAAAGCTTCGCAGCTGATCGCCAAGCTTTTCATGAAAGGCATCGTTCTCACATTGAACGATTTTCTCGACGATGAAACTACAATCCAGCTGCTCGGCCATGATTTCGACTGCGAAATTGCGATTGACAGAACAGAAGAAAACCGTCTCCGCATCACGGACAAGACAATCAAACAAGAGATCCAGGAAAGCCAAACGGAAGATTTAATCCTTCGTCCTCCCGTTGTTGCGTTCATGGGTCACGTCGATCACGGCAAAACTAGCTTGATCGATACTATTCGCAAATCGGATCTCGCAGGCGGAGAAGCCGGTGCCATCACTCAGCACATCGGCGCATTCAAATGTCACACTGCAGTCGGCGACCTCACTATCCTTGACACTCCCGGCCACGAAGCTTTCTCAGCCATGCGGGCTCGCGGCGCCGATGTCACCGACATCGTCGTCCTTGTCGTTGCCGGCGATGAAGGGATCCGTGCACAAACAATCGAAGCGATTGAACAGGCCCAAGCCGCCCATGTCCCCATTCTCGTCGCAATCAACAAATGCGACAAGCCCAACTTCAATGCAGAGAATGTCTACCGCCAGCTCTCCGAGCGCAACCTTCTACCGGAAGCATGGGGAGGGCAGACGATCACCGTTAACTGCTCTGCTGTGGCAGGAACCGGCGTGAAAGAACTTTTAGAAATGCTCGCCCTCCAAGCTGAAGTTTTAGAACTTCGCGCCAATCCCAACTCCCGCGCTCGCGGTACGGTCATTGAATCGGAAATGCATAAAGGCCTTGGGGCAGTCGCAACCGTCCTGGTACAGAACGGCTCACTGCGTTTGGGCGATGCCCTCGTTTTCTCAAAGCAGTTCGCCCGTGTTAAAACAATGCACGACGAGCACGGCAGAGAGTTGACAGAGGCCGGTCCTTCTACGCCTGTCAAAATCACCGGCCTATCCGACCTTCCGGAAGCCGGCAGTGAATTCATCGTCGTTAAGAGCGAAAAAGAAGCGATGGAAATTGCAGAAAAACGGAGTGAAGGACAGCGCCACGCTCTCCTGCACCAGGCAAAACGCGGAGTGGAATCTTTCCTCGCTGAAAAAGCAAATGGCATCAAGAAAAAGGTTCTTAACCTGATCCTTCGCGCCGATGTTCAAGGCTCTGTGGAAGCATTGAAGACCTCGCTGCTTAAGATCACCTCGAATAAAATCGAACTCAACATCATCTCCGCCGGGGTTGGAGAGATTTCTGAGTCTGATGTTCAGCTCGCCAGCGCTTCGAAAGCCATCATCGTCGGCTTCCATACCCAGATCGAAAGCCACGCCGAGAATTTGATCAAAGCATCTAAGGTCACAGTCAAGCTCCACGATATCATCTACCATGCCGTCGATGATATTCGCGCCATCATGCTCAGCATGCTCGACAAGCTCGCCCAAGAATCAGACATCGGAGAAGCTGAAGTTAAAGCGACCTTTAAAGCCTCGCAGCTCGGCGTCATCGCGGGATGCCTGGTCACCGATGGAATCATCAAGCGTTCGAGCCATTTACGGCAGGTCCGCAATAATCAAGTCATTTGGAAAGGACCCATCCACTCTCTCAAGAAAGTCAAAGAGGATGTGCGTGAGGTTTCCAAAGGGCACGAATGTGGTATTGTCTTGCAAAATAACAATGATCTTAAAGTCGGCGACATTCTGCAGGCATTTGAAATTACTTATCTTGAACAAGAGCTATAACTCGCATATCCAATGGTTAAAAATCGAATCTTAAGACTCAATTCTCTGCTCAAAGAGGTCCTTTCAGAGGTGATCCGAAACGACGTGCGCAATCCGCACGTCGCTAAATTCGTCACTGTGACGAGCGTCGATATCACAAGCGATCTTCAGCATGCAAAAGTTTATATCAGCGTCATCGGAACTCCTGTAGAAAAAGAAGAAACGATCAAAGCCTTGCAGTCTGCTGCGGGCTTTATCGCCATCCTATCTTCCAAAAAGGTCGTGATGCGCTATTTCCCTGCTTTGACCTTCAAACTCGACACCTCTGTCGATCAGCAGATGCGCATCGACGCCCTTTTGGACAAGATCAAACTCGATCATGACACCCGCAAAACACCCCCTGAAAATTAAGAGTCTGTTGTTGAATTAAGATTTCGTCGCTTTTTGGAGAATTTTTGGCCAATTTTCGATTCAAAATCGGGGGGTAATATACGAATGTTGATATAACCCCCCGATTTTGAATCGAAAATTGGCTCAAAAAGTCCCAAAAATCGACTGAAACTTAATTTAACAACAGACTCTAAAGGTTCGGATGTACGAAGGCATTTTACCCATAAACAAACCCAAGTCAAAGAACTCGTTCAGCCTAGTGTCCATCTTGCGCAGGGCGACTAACATCCGCACGATCGGCCATGCAGGGACGCTAGATCCTTTTGCCGATGGAGTCATGGTCCTTTTGATCGGCAAGAAATTCACTCGGCTGAGCAACAGCTTTTTAAATCAAAACAAAGAGTACCGCGCAAGAGTCCATCTGGGGATCGTCACCGACTCCTACGATATCGATGGACAGATCACAGCCCAGAGCCCTTTTATCCCAAGTTTAGCTGAAATTAAAGAAGCGCTGCTCAAATTCCAAGGGACTATTCTGCAAACGCCTCCGATGTTTTCCGCTAAGAAGGTGGACGGGAAAAAACTCTACGAACTTGCGAGAAAAGGGATAACGATTGACAGGCAGGCTGTCCCTGTCACTTTGCACATCGAGTTGATTGACTATTCCTATCCTCATCTCGAGTTAAATGTGCAATGCTCCAAAGGAACTTACATTCGCTCACTGGCCTACGACATCGGCATCGAGCTCACCTGCGGAGCGCATCTTTCCTCTCTCACACGCACCCGCAGCGGCAACTTCTCTTTAGAAAATTGCTGCGATGGTGCGCGAATAATGGAACCCGGTTATAATTGGATGCAGTTCTTAAAAAAAGATGCATCCCAAATTTTGACATGCTCCTAATCACCGACATTAATGACACTCCCCCTATCGATCGACCATGTGGCCTTACAATCGGCAGCTTCGATGGCGTCCACCTCGGCCATCAGGCCCTGCTCAAACGCCTCAGGCAAAAACTCCCCTCAAATGCTCTTCTCGCCGTATTCACCTTTTCCAACCATCCCTCGCATCACTTTGCGCCCCAAGCACCGACTCCTTTGATCTGTCCCCCTCTGCAAAAAGCAAAACTGCTAGGAGACTATGGGGCCGACATCGTCATCCTCACCCCTTTTACCCCCGAGTTCTCCAAGACCTCCTTTGACAAATTTTTGCACTTGCTTAAACAAAAGTTATCCTTCTCAACCCTCGTGTTGGGAATCGGCGCTACTTTCGGCAAACATAAAGAGGGAAATGAGGAAAATGTCAAGCGCCTAGCACCGGAACTTGGGTTCGAGGTGGAATACCTGCCCAAATTCACTCTTCATAACACTCCCGTTTCCTCAGGGCGCATTCGCTCATTCATCTCGCAAGGAGCCCTGCATGACGTCCAAGCCTGCCTGGGCCGCCCCTACTCTCTAATGGCCCATCTCAACGCAGAAGATGACCGCTACTTCTTCAATGTCAAAGGGTTATGCCTTCCTCCGGAAGGAGTCTACCCCGTCCGTTTAAAAACGTCTGCCCATGAGTATTTGGCAAGAGTGCAAGTCTCGCCAAAAAAACATCAAATCCGCATAGAGCTCTTGAACGAAGCCGCCACAGTGCTCGAAAAAGAAGCTGAAGTGATATTTTCTTAAAATCCTCATGTTATTAACAACTAATTACTTGCGTCGTCTATTATTTTTAATTTTTAATAAATAAAAACATCAAATTAATTTATTGTTATATTAAAAATATTCTGATATAATTAATATTTTAAAATTAAACTAAATCAATAACTAAAAAGAGGATTAATAAAATGCATGCTGTAAAACCAACATCATCAACTCTCTCAAACTCAGAAGGAGTACCTCCAACTGAGATTCAGAACCTGCCACCAGAATTATTGCTACAAATTTTTAAAGATCTGAAACCCTCGGAAGCATTAAACGCTCGCACCGTGTGCTCAGGGTGGAATATTCTTCTTATCGACCCTCATCTTTGGAAGGGATTCTTTGCTCGCAATTTTCCTGGACTTGTCAGTAGCTTACCTATAGATACTGACTATCGAGAAGCTTATAAAAAGATCCATCTGCATTCAAATCTTGCAAATGAAGTATGTAAACGGCGTCTTCCTGCGCTCAAGGGGCATCGATCCAGGGTAACTGATCTTGTTTGTACCGATGAAAAGCTCTTTTCTGCATCTACGGGAAATATGATTAAGATCTGGGATGTAAAGACGGGAGCATGGATTGCCGACCTTAAAGGACATAAAGATGGCGTTTCATCCCTTCTTTATGTCAATGGGACGCTCATTTCAAGCTCTTTTGACCAAACGATCAGATTTTGGGATGTAAAAAAAGCGGCTTGCACAAAGTCATTGGCCGGACATAATCCGGGATTTACTTCGCTTTGCCATGCCAATGATAGGCTCTTTTTAGGTGATTATGAGGGAAACATTCTTAGCTTTGTTTTTAAAACATCTGAAGCCGAGAATCTCCCTAAAATGGATATGGATGAAATCACATGTCTTGCCTTTGGCAATAGCAGGCTCTATATAGGCTCATGGGGGGGTACAGCGATCAAGATCTTTGATATCGATACACGCAAATACTTACAACCGCTCCTAGGACATGATAAATCAGTAACTTCTCTTGTTTTTTCTGAGGGGAAGCTCATTTCAGGCTCTATCGATGGGACGATCAAGATCTGGGATGTAGAATCGGGCGAATGCTTGCATACATTTAAAGAGGAATCACCAGTGATTTCTTTGACCCTTGCAGAGGATTACCTTTTTTCAGGATCTAGCGACGGTACGATCAGGATCTGGAGCATGATTTTAAAAAAATGCTTGCACACCTTGGAATTACCCAATGAATTGCAAAAAGAGCAATGCAGGTCAGTCTCTTCTCTTTCCTATAATAATGAAGTACTCATTGCTGGATATGAGAGTGGTGCAATCTATCTCTTTGACTTGAATAAAAATACATCCTCAAAACAAGAGACAGAAAGCGCGTAAGAACCTAGTGGTCCGTAACAAAAGTTTTTAAGAAATTTGACCCATCTTTTACCGCATCTTGCAACCCCGAAAAACCTGCCTACATGGCTATGTATGTCTGGTTTTTCGGGTCCGCAACCTGCGCCAAAATCTGGGCGCAAATTTCTTTAAAAACTTTTGTTCCGGACCACTAGTGGTCCGTAACAAAAGTTTTTGAAACGGTGTACTAGTCCCAGTAAAATTTTTCGTCGTTTTTCGGGATTATATTGGCCGATTTTCGATTCTTTTGTCGGGGGTACACATTCAAATGGGAGACAAGAGCGCTAGCGAGGCAAAGCCGCAGCAAGCTATTTGTCTCCTACTTGAATGCCGGGTTAGCAATATCAACTTGCGTATACGACCCCCAAAATTTGAATCGAATATCGGCCAATATAATCCCGAAAATCGACGAAGCCTTAATTCGCAGAAAGCCTCTTAAAATCCACAATTGTTATGTCATTAACAACCAATCACTTACTTTGTTTTTATTTTTAAATTTTAAAAAATTAAAACATCAAATTAATTTATTGCTACATAACAAACATTATGATATAATTAATATTATAAATTTAAAATAAATCAATAAACAAAAAAAGAGGATTAATACAATGCATGCTGCACAACCATTATCAGCAACTCCCCCACCTATAATAACAACCTCAGAGGGAGTGCCTCCTACTGAGATTCAGAACTTGCCCACAGAAATATTGCAGCACATTTTTGAAGATCTGAAACCCTCGGAAGCATTAAATGCACGCACCGTGTGCTCAGGATGGAATATTCTTCTTATCGACTCTCATCTTTGGAAGGGATTCTTTGCTCGCAATTTTCCAGGGCGTGTTAATGGTTTGCCAACAGGTACTGACTATCGAGAAGCTTATAAACAAACCCATACCGATATCTTCCATTCACCTCTTGGAAAGGGAATGTGCGAACAGCGCCTTCTTACATCTGGACAAAATAGCAGGGTTACCGATCTTGTCCATGGCGATGGGAAGCTCTTTTCAGCAACGATGGCAAATACAATCAGGATCTGGGATTTGGAGGCAAACACTTGCTCAAGCTCTTTTGACGGGCATGAGGATGGTATTACGTCCCTTCTTTATTACGGTGGGCTACTCTTTTCAACCTCATACGATCAGACAATCAAGGCTTGGAATATAAATGAAAAAACTTGCACATCTGTGAATGCAGATGATGCATATACCTCTATTTGCCTTGCAGAAGAAGGTATGCTCGCTTTTGGTGGTCTAAGTGGAACTATCATGACCTGGGATTTAGTGAAAAGTGATGTCGGGAATCTCCCTGAAGCAAATCCTGAAGGAGAAAAAGAAGAAGAAGTCACCTGTCTTGCTTTTGGCAATCACAAGCTCTGCATTGGCTCTACGAGCAACATAATCCAGATCTGGGATGTTGAAAAAAGCTGTTACTTAGAGCCGCTCTTGGGACATCAAAAAAGAGTAACCTCCCTCATTTATGCCAATGGAGTTCTCTTTTCAGGCTCTTTCGACGGTACGATCAAGATTTGGAATATTGAGAAAGGCATCTGCTTGCGTACCTATCAAGCGGATACAAAAGCGATAACATCCCTGATCCATGCCAATGGGTATCTCATTTCAGGCTCTTCCGACGGCACAATCAGGATCTGGAATTTGGTCACTCGAAACTGCTTGCATACCTTTGAAAGACCTCATCTATTGAAAGAAAAGACAGACCACTCGGTCTCTTCCCTCGTCTATAACAACGGAGTGCTCTTCGCCGGTTATGGTTGCGGTGCGATCGTTCGCTTTGACTTCAATAAAAACACCTCCTCAGAACAAAAGATAGAAAATGCGTTAAATAGCGAACAATAAATTATATTAAAGGAACATTATGCTAAAAATTACACCTCGACACATCCCTTTAGAAGGATCCTTATGCCCGATCCAGAAATTATCTGATGAATTAATGTTAAATATTTTTGGTTATTTGAATCCTTCCGAGGCTTTAAAGGCCAGAGCTGTTTGCTGGAACTGGAATATCCTTCTCGTGGACAATCATCTTTGGAAACTCTTTTTGCATCGCGATTTTCCACTTTGCAATCAAACAATTGAAATTGAGAAATCCCTAGGAAATTATAAAAATTGCTGCGTTCTTCGTTCAAACCTCGCAAAGGGTGTATACACGCAACATACCCTTAAAGGGCATAAAGGAGATGTTTGCGCCATTCACTATCATAAGGGTTTGCTCTTTTCAAGCTCTTATGACTCTACAATCAAGATCTGGGATCTACGCACAATGACTTGCAGTCACACACTTGAAGGGCATAGAGATGGGGTCACCTCTTTCGTTGTTGACGATGAAAGGCTCTATTCCGCCTCTTATGACGGAACGATCAAAGTCTGGGATTTAAGGACAAACACTTGCACTCTCACACTTGAAGGGCATAGACACGAAGTTAACTCTCTTATCTCTGTGGAGGGGGTCCTCTTTTCGGGCTCCAGGGACAATACAATCAGGAGCTGGAGTGATATAAATCCAGACGTTCGTCCAACGACTCTTGTAGAGCATAATGGCATTTCTCGACCCATTATCCATGCCCATGGAATGCTTATTTCGGGCTCTTTCGAACGTAAGCTCAAGATTTGGGACGTGCAAACAGGCACTTGCTTACATACCCTTGAAGGGAATCCCTCCTTGGCAATCTCCTTTCTCTGCAAAGATAAGCAGCTGATTGTTGGCTATTGGGATGGTCAGATCGAGATCTGGAATTTGGAGACACAAACCCTTTTACACACTTTTAAAGGGCATGAAGGCACTATTCGATCCCTTGCCTTTGCCGATGGATTTTTCATTTCAGCCTCTAGCGACAATACGATCAAGTTTTGGAAAGGTCCGGGTGAATGCTTGCATAGCATTGAGTGTAACGAAAACAGAACGGCCTTCTCCTTGGATTATGTCGATGGGCTGCTCTTTGTTGGCTATGTGAACCATGAAATCGATATCTTTGATTTTAATCCCAATGCGGCGAAAAATCCTCAGTGAAGATTATCCGTCGGAGTTTAAGAATCGCATCAACTGCTGACGCTGCAAAATTCTCTTACGAGAATTTGATGACCATGGAGGAAAGGTTGTCTGTCGATCCCGATTGATAGGCGGAATACACGATATTGCGCGCTAAGACGCCCGGCGCAAGCGCTCGGTTTGCATGAACTGCTCCAACTACATCTTGCGTGCGTGCGACGTCGTAAATGCCATCGCAGCAAAGAATCAGATGGCTGCCCGGCTGAATTTCGCTCAAAGATTTTACAGTGATTTTAGACCTCGCAGAGACAGCACCGTTAAAGCGGTGGTCACCGATGGCGCGCGCAACTGCGAGATCACCATTGATTCTAGGCGTTCCAAAAACCTCTCCGACAAACCCGCCGCGCTTCTCAATCCCTTTTCGATAGCGGGGATCACCAGGTTTTGCGTCTTCTGTCATCTGGATGGGCACGCCGGCATTGTCCATAACTGTTCTGGCATCGCCGACATTGGCCGTCCATAGTTTTTGGTCCAGGATCATCGCAATCGTCGCCGTTGTGCCCTGGTCTTGAGCGATTGCGCCAAAGCGATTTTTAAAATCGCGATTTAATCGGACCGTCGTCATTTTGAGGGCTTTCCAAATACCCGCATCGCTTAGACCCTGGGGATTAAATTCGACAAGCGCTTGGCTGAGCTTGCTTTTGAGGTTGTCCCGTACATACCTCGCGGCATCACGCCCGCCATGGCCGTCGAAAATGCCAAATAATTGAATGGGGTAGTTACGTCCTGCGATTGTTAGGTTGAAAGAAACGGCGAGGTGTTCATCTTCCATTGTTGCCCTGCGGCCTTGCGCATGGGAAATCCCCACTTGATAGCCCCCTACCCGTGTTTCATGCATGTCCCAGTCTGCAGGGGCATTTTCATAGTGGAAGGATTTGACGCCCTCCTGTTGCATTTGACGCATCCCATGCTGCATCTGGCTGGCCAGGAGTGCGCTGATCCTGGACTCATCCTGGATAAGTCGGAATTCGCGGTCGGAGCTTGTGCCATCGTCTGTCGATAAGGAGCTAAAACAATTAAAATAAGACTTGATGCAGTCGACAAAAGTATTCCAGATCTTGTTAAAGCACGTAGTGAATTCGAAAGAAAGTTCAATTCGAGGATTGGCGGGGACAAGGGGCTGCTGAACAGAAAGCCTCTGATAAGCCTCTAGCTTAACGCTTTGAGGGACAGAGAATTTGAAGTGGATGCCAGGAAATTGTTGAGCTTTGACGTTGGCTGCGCCAATTCTAAAATTTAAACTAACAGACATTACGCTTCCTACATTTAATCCCACATTGTTTTAATTAATTATAATTAAACTTCCAATACAAATCAAATAATGAAATTAAATCGATTTAACAAAAGAAACAAGTGAAATCTGATTGCGTTGAATTGTTAATCCGCGATATAATGTTCACATTAAATTTATTTTAAATTAAGGATATAACATGTCGACACAAAGTTGTACCAGCAACGCGTCCCAGTGGATCCCTTTAGTCAAGACCTATACAGGAACAAAAGATCAGCCGGATAATGTAAGCGTTTTTTATAAGCATGGGAACGGTGAAATTGAGATCATGGATGAGGCTTTTGTTAATTCAATGGGGCATTCACCGTTCTTAATAATTACTGCGCTGCCTAGAATCAGCAAAGCGATCAAAAAGATATTCAAAGAATTAAGTCTTGGTTTTTCAAGAGAAGATAGCGAGCTTTGGAACGCGTTTAAAAATTTAGCACGCGGAGGGGCTCAATGTATTCCTCTTCTAGGCAATGCAACTCTCTATGTGTTCGACTACTTTAGAACAAATTTTTACTTTCACCCCAAAATCAAAGCGGCTCTTGCCAACGAAAACAAGTCCATCATGGGATTTGCCTTTGATGGAAAAGTCGTTGCGCAGTTTTCACCGGAAGAGCTGGAGTCTTGTTTTAGAGCGACCAACACATCACAGACTGAAAATCTCAACGATTCCTTAGTAACACTGTATTACATCTGGATACGCAGCTTGCAAGTTATACATGATAAACATTCTTCAACAACACGCCTCGAATTGGCTCAAGATTTAGAGCGAAGGATAAAAGCCGGCAGTCTCGGATAAGAGACTGTTTTAACTTGCCAATAGAGCCCTTATGGCCTATTCTCTTCGAAAATAAATTCAAAATTTGTGCGTAAAACATTATGGCTGGACTCTCCTGTGGAATCGTTGGGCTGCCCAACGTCGGAAAATCGACTCTCTTCAATGCTTTGACCAAGAAGGCTGCCCAGGCGGCCAACTACCCTTTTTGCACCATCGACCCGAATGTCGGGATCGTCGACGTGCCGGATCCCCGCCTTGCCGTCCTCTCAAAAATTTCCAAAACCAACAAGCTGATCCCTGCGACAATCACATTTGTCGATATCGCAGGCCTTGTCAAAGGAGCTTCTGAAGGGGAAGGCCTTGGAAACCAGTTTCTCACCAACATCCGCGAGACCGATGCTATCGTCCACGTCGTGCGCTGTTTTCAGGATGACGATGTGATCCACGTCGCCGGAAAAGTCGACCCTCTTGCCGATATTGAGGTCATCAACCTCGAGCTCGTCCTTTCCGATCTGCAAATGGCAGAAAATATCGTCGGCAGACTGGAAAAGCAGATGAAAGGAAAAAAAGAACTCGTTCCGATCGTAGAGACCATGCGCAAAGCGATCGCCCACTTGAACCAGAACAAACCGTTAAGAACGCTGAGCCTGACAGACGAGGAAAGAGAGTTCATCTTGGACTACCCGTTCCTCACTGATAAAAAAGTCCTCTACGCCTGCAACGTCTCCGAGAGCTCTCTTCCTTCCATGGAGAATGAATTTGTGCAAAAAGTGCGCGAGTATGCCGCTTTGGAAGGGAACAAAGTGGTTCCCATCTGCGCAAAGCTCGAAGAAGAGGTCGCGCAGTTCAGCGACGCAGAGGCCGTGGAATTCTTACAGTCCTTAGGGCTGGAAGAGACCGGTTTGAACCGTTTGATCAAGGCCGCATACGATATCCTCGGTCTGATCTCTTATTTGACGACAGGAGAAATCGAAACGCGCGCCTGGACGATCCGCCGCGGCACAAAAGCTCCCGAGGCCGCAGGCAAAATCCACACCGATATCGAGAAAGGATTTATCCGCGCGGAAGTGGTCTCTTATCAAGACTTTGTCGACTGCAACGGAAAGCCCGGAGCTAGAGATGTCGGAAAACTCAGAGCGGAGGGCAAAGACTATGTCGTTCAAGACGGCGACGTCATCGAATTCCTGCATAACTAATCCAATGGAAAACACTTTGATCTTCATCAGCTGCGCCGATCATCTCGAGCCTCTTCTCAAAGAGGAATTAAAGGCGCTTGGGCTTGTCGACCTGCGCCTCGGCTTCCGCGGCCTCTACGCCCCCAATACACTTGAGAATATCTTCAAAGTCAACTACCTCAGCCGCTTGGCAACGCGTGTCTTACTCCCTCTTGCGCAGTTTTCCTGTCCGGACACAGAATCCCTTTATAACGAAGCAAAAAAGATCCCCTGGCTCGACTATCTCGACGAGACGAAGACATTTGCCATCGATGCCAATATCAACCACCCTCAAATTCGCCACTCCCTCTATGGAGCACAGCTTGTCAAAGATGCCATTTGCGATGTCATCCGAGACAAAAAGGGAACTAGGCCCTCCGTCGATGTCAAAAATCCCGATGTCCAGCTCAACGTCTTCATTCAGAACAAAAAGGCCACTATCAGCCTCGATACCTCCGGAGCGCCGCTCTATAAGCGAGGCTGGAAAGAAATCAGTGGGGAAGCGGGGCTTCCAGAAACCCTCGCCTCAGCCATCCTCATGCACTCCAAATACTCTGAAAGAGAGATCCTGTGCGATCCCTTTTGCGGCGCAGGGACATTTCTGATTGAAGCGGCGATGATGGCAACACAGACTCCCGCCGGCTTTTTCCGAAAAAAATGGGGCTTCGTCCATCTCCCTGGCTTCAACGCTGCCGAATGGGAAGAATTTAAAAATCATTGGGATCAAAAAAGAGTGCCCCTCGAATCGCAAAGGATCATTGGCTCCGACAGCGATGCTCAATCCGTGCGCATTTGCAAAGAGCATTTACGAAAAACAGGTTTTGAAAAAGAGGTCCTCCTCATCAACACCCCCGTCTCGAAATTCAGCCCGCCCAGATCGCCTACCCTCGTCGTCACCGACCCCCCATTTGGCAAGCGCCTCAATGCCCCGCCCCAAATCTATCAAGACTTCGGGCAGTTTTTAAGAACGAAGTGCCCCGTTGCCCCCTGGTCCTATCTGCTCACATCGTCCTTCCACTTCGTCAAAGCGACCGGCTGCTCCGTCCTCTCCGAATGGCCATTGCTGCACGGCGGCCTAAACGTCACCCTCTACCAGCTCAAGAATTAATACCGAACTAACCGCAAAGACGCAAAGGCGCAAAGATTTTTTTTAAATTATTTCTCTGCGTCTTCGAGGCTCCGCGTCTTTGCGTTGATATCTCTTGACCTAAGATGGCCTCTCCTATAGATTGCAATGCGGCGCGCTATTTTTGCTTTGCGTACTTGCTGTGTGAATATCTTTAGGAGTTCTTTCTTTAAATGGCCGAAAAAACAGAACAGGCGACCCCAAAAAAGCTGCGCGACGCACGCAAAAAGGGGCAAGTCGCCAAATCCCAGGATTTTCCCGCAGCTGTTACCTTTATCGTCTCCATCGCCACGACCATCATTGCCTCGGGATTTCTTTTCGAATCGCTCGCTTCTTACATCATTTCCATGTTCAAGCTTTCAGGCTCCAACATGGATATCCCAAGCCGCGCCGGCGGCCTTTTTAACCAGGCCATCCAGGTGATATTCAACACCAGCATGCCCATCCTGCTCCTAACTGCGTGCGTGGGGCTGCTCACCAATTTTCTTGTCGTCGGCCCCTTATTTTCATTGGAGTCGATGAAACCGGACATCAAACGTTTAAATCCGGTCACAAACATTAAAAACATGTTTAAATTCAAGACGCTGTTTGAACTGATGAAGTCGATCTTCAAAATTTCCGGCGCCCTGATATTAATCTATACCGTCGTTTGGTACAGCATTCCCGATATCATCTCAACGGCCGCCTTGCCCGTGATAGGGAGCGCTCTCGTCTTCTCCAGCTTTCTGATCAAGGTCATCATCCGCGTCGGCATTTTCTTTTTGGCCATTGCCATCTTCGACCTCGTTTTCCAAAAAAGAAACTTTGCCAAAGAGATGAAGATGGAAAAGTTTGAAGTAAAACAGGAATATAAGGATACGGAAGGGGATCCTCACATGAAGAGCAAGCGCCGCCAGACCGCGCAAGAGATCGCCTACCAGGAAGGACCGATGTCGGTCAAGCGCGCTAGAGCCGTCATTACGAACCCGGTCCATATTGCGGTCGCCATCGAATATAATGACTGAAACGGAACCGGCGCCGCGGATCGTCACTATGGGCAAAGGAACGATTGCCGACTTGATCATGAAGATCGCCCAGGACAACGGAATTCCGATCATGAGGAACGTCACTTTAGCACAAACCCTTTTTGAAAAAGGGAAAATTAGTGATTATATACCTGAGGAGACCTATCAGGCCGTGGCCGAGATTTTGCGCTGGCTAGAGGGCCTTGAAACGTTGGAGACAGCAGGCTTGGAGCTGTTTAAATGATTAATACTATGATTCAAGAGGTCTAATGAAGAAGTTCTTTGACAGACTTGCCCGTTCTTTAGGGGGAGATAGAGCGCTCAATATCATCAACTCTTCGAGCGATATCATCCTTGCGCTTTTCATCATCGTGCTCATCATGGTGATCATCATCCCGGTGACGCCCGGCATCCTCGATAACTTGATCGCCATCAATATGACTATATCGATCGCGCGTCCTGATGGTCGCACTCTACATCCCCAAAGCGGTCCACCTCTCGATCTTCCCTTCGCTTCTGTTGATCACGACACTCTTCCGCTTAGGGATTGAGATTTCAGCAACGCGCCAGATTCTGCTCCACGCCAATGCGGGCCACATCATCTATGCGTTCGGTAACTTCGTCGTCGGGGGAAACTTTGTCGTCGGCGGCATCATCTTCTTGATCATCACGATCGTCCAGTTCATCGTCGTCACCAAGGGTGCCGAGCGCGTCGCCGAGGTCGCAGCCCGCTTCACCTTGGACGCGATGCCCGGTAAGCAGATGAGCATCGACGCCGATATGCGCAGCGGGATCATCGATGCCAACGCAAGCCCGCGACCTGCGCCTGGCCCTGACCAAAGAAAGCCAACTCTACGGAGCCATGGACGGCGCGATGAAGTTCGTCAAGGGAGACGTCATCGCCGGTATCGTGATCGCCGTCATCAACATCGTCGGGGGTTTGATCATCGGGGTCACGATGCACGACATGACCGCTCTCCAGGCGGCCAGAACATATACCCTGCTCTCGATCGGAGGCGGCCTCGTCTCGCAGATCCCTTCTCTTCTGATCTCGCTGACCGCCGGTATCGTCACCACGCGCGTTTCGAGCGAGAAAAAAGACTCCCACCTCGGTAAGGAGATTTCCAGCCAGCTGCTCGGCCAGCCCAAAGCGGTCATGATCGCTGCCGGCGTGATCTTTTTGATGGCCTTCATCAAAGGTTTTCCGTCGCTCATTTTCATCTGATTGTCTTTGATCGTGTTCGCTATCGGATTTACCGTCTGGTACAATGCGAAGAAGAGCGCTGCAAAAGCCGCAGGCGGGGCTCACCTCCGCTAAAGTGGAGACCGATGTCGCAGGGCCATGCTGTGATCCGAGGCGGGGCAGACGAGTATGCGCTTACGCTTCCAGTGATTCTCGAAGTGGGCAAAACCTTATCCAACGCCATCCGAAAAGAAAAGCAGGGGACGACGTTCATCGAAGACATGATCCCTAAAATGCGCCATGCCCTTTATCAGGATCTTGGGCGTGCGCTTCCCGGGCGTCCACGTGCGAACCGACTCTCCTACCCTCGAGTCCGACGAATATTCGATCTTCCTCAATGAGGTGCCGATCGTCCGCGGAAAAATCATGGAAAACGCCTTGCTCACCAACGAGACCCCTGACAACCTGCGCCGCTACAACATCCCCTTTACGACCACTAAAAACAACTATCGGGCAGCCCTCGGTCTGGGTCGACAACAAGTACCAAGAGATCCTTCAAAAAGCAGGCATCAAGTTCTGGAAACCCCTCGATGTGATGATCCTCCACCTCTCCTATTTCTATCGCCAGCATGCCGCCGATTTCATCGGCATTCAAGAAGTGCGCGGCATTTTGGAGTTCATCGAAAAGTCGTTCCCCGATCTGTCAAAGAGGTCACTCGCCTTGTCCCTTTGCAAAAACTCACTGAAATTTTCAAGACGGCTCGTCCAAGAGCAGATCTCGATCAAAGACCTGCGCACGATTCTCGAGAGCGCTCTGCCGAATGGGCCCAGACGGAAAAAGACACCGTCCTTCTCACCGAGTACGTGCGCTCTTCGCTGAAACGCTACATCAGCTACAAATATTCGCAAGGCCAGTCCGTCCTTTCCGTCTATCTGCTCGACCCTGAGATCGAAGATATGGTCCGCGGCGCGATCAAGCAGACCTCCGCCGGCTCCTATCTCGCCCTCGACCCCGACTCCGTCCAGCTGATCCTTCACTGCGATGCGCACAACCATCGTGCCGACCCCCGTCGGCGGACAGCCGCCGGTGCTATTGACGGCGATCGACGTGCGCCGTTTTGTGCGCAAGCTGATCGAAGGGGAATTTCCCGACATGGCCGTCGTCTCCTATCAGGAAATCGTCCCCGAGATCCGAATCCAGCCTCTGGGCCGGGTTCAACTTTCATAAAAGTCAATTGAGCTAAACACATGTCTGGCGAAGATCTTTCACCCTCCCGAGTCCCTCCCGCGCAGCTGGATACGACGCGTACCCAGCAGGAAATTGCCCGGCAGGCAGCGCGCGGCAGGGTCATCGCTCAGGAAGTAAGCAGTGAAGGATTCCAGTCCTGGATCGATGAAGGGGCCTTTAATCCGATGATCATGGCGCGCAGGTTCGATGCCCTCGAGACCAAGCGCAAACGCACAGCTAAAGAAGAAGAAGCTGAAAAGACCGAGCAGACCGAAGATGCCGTACTCGATATAGAGAACGTTGAAAAGATCAGCGATGAATTCAGCAGAAAAAATCCCGAAATGCAAACCCGGTCTCTGCTTCTTCTCCGCTCGCGCATTTCTCAACGCGACACCAAAGAGGAAATCCTTCATAAAGTCCTCGAGATGTACCCGGACTACTCTCTTGCAGACGATGCCCTTGACTTTCTGCTGCGAACAACAGATGGCAGCCTTGCGGAAGAGGTCCGCCGTGCGAAAGAAGAACTCAATGCCTCCTACGGCAGAGAAGTTAAAGCCGGAAAAAATATCGCCGAGCAGGCGCGCGAGTTCTCCAGACAGGGCCTTGGTTCGCCAACGGGATTGCGCAACCTTTATCGCGAAGTCACCGGCAACCCTCGCGATGCAGGCACCCTTTTCAACGAGCTCACATCGAAATTCAATTACGACAAGATGAAGACGGTCATCGATTTCCTCTTGCACTCCATGGGCGGCGATCTTAAGTCAAAAGGTCCCTCTATCGAGCGCGGAGAGCTACACCTCCTTCTTGCTGAAACCCGCAAGCTGCAGGGGATCCTGGGGATTTTCCGATTCTTCAAATCCCGGATGAATCTCATCATGTCCGCCTTTGAAAGACAAGGTCTTCAACTACCTATGCGCCTGACCTTTGAAATGCTCGCAAAACAATTCATGAAGGCCGTTCAAGAGCGCTATCCCTCTGCAGACAAAATCCTCCAGCTCGGAGTACAGCTCGGCCTTTCGGAAGAGCTGCTAGCCCAGGTGATCATCTATACTCAAATGCGCGACGCGATGCGCCAGGTCGCCCCAAGACTTTTTAAATCAGACCAGCACCGCCAGGACCTGCTCAATGCCTTCATCGATACCATCGAAGAATTGGACGAGCAACTGGAAGAAGAAGAGGAAAAGGAAGAAGAAGAGGAAGAAGAAACAGATGAGAAAAACCCATGATCGACCGTTTTGAAGACCTATTAAGAGAATTGAGTGTAGAACTCGGCATTTCCCTTCATCCAGATAGGATCGGCGCATGCACGCTGAAGACCAATGACGATTTTCACGTGCAGCTGGAATGCGATGCCCACCAGGAGAATCTTCTCGTCGCTACTTTCATCTGCGACATCCCTCCGGGAAAATTTCGAGAAAACATCCTCAAAGACGCCCTCAAGTCCAATGGGCCCTTTCCGCAAAACGGAACACTCGCCTATTCCGACCGCAATAACAAGCTCGCTCTTTTTTCGTATTTAAGGCTTTCAAACGTGGATGGGCACAAGCTCGCCGAATTCCTCAGTTCTTTCCTCGATAAGGCCAGTAACTGGCGTGTAGGCGTTGAAACCGGGAACACCGCGGGCCTCCTCTCTCAAGCATCCAAACCTTCTAGCGGCTTGTTTGGTCTAAAACCTTAAGATACTTGCTCACTTAGGATATTTGCTCACTATGGATGAACTCAAGGAAACACTGCTGCAGTCGATCACGGGGCCGGCATGGGCATCCATTGGCATCCATACGCATCACGGCATTAACTTCCCCCTTTCTTCTCTGCATAGCAAGCACAGCTGCGGCATCGGCGAATTTTTGGACCTGATTCCGATCATCGATTGGTGCCATCGTTTAAAGATGGATGTGATCCAGCTCCTCCCTTTGAACAATGTGGAAGGCGACCCAAGCCCCTACAATGCCTTTTCCTCTTGCGCCCTAAATAGCATCTATCTTTCCCTGCACGCCCTTCCCTATCTTGAAAGACAGCCCCAGTTGAAAAAAAACTCAAAGAGCTCAAATCCTTAAGTGCGGCAAATCGCATCGCCTACCAAGAAGTCTTCACGCATAAAATCAGTTGGCTGCACGCCTATTTTGATGCCGTGGGCGAAAAAATTGTCGAAAGCCCTGAACTCACCCTCTACATCTCGGAAAACCCTTGGGTCGAACATTACGCCCTATTCAGAACATTGGTCGACCGCTTTGGAGGAGCGCCCTCGGAAAGCTGGCCCCCTGAAGCGCGCTCGCCGACCCCAGCTGAATTCAAGTCCTTGATCCAAAGACATTCGGCCGATATTTCCTTTTACATCGTGCTGCAGTACCTCTCTTTCATCCAGCTAAAAAAGGTCAAAGAATATGCCAATAAAAAAGGAGTCTTTCTGATGGGGGACCTTCCCATCCTCTTAAGCAGAGAGAGCGTCGACGTTTGGCAATATCCCGATTTTTTCATTCATAACCTTCAGGCAGGAGCCCCGCCCGACTACTATAATAAGGAGGGGCAGAATTGGGGGTTTCCCATCCTCGAATGGAATGTGATGAGAAAAAAACAGTTCGCCTGGTGGAAACAAAGGCTCAATTATGCGGAAAACTTCTTCGACCTTTTCCGTCTCGATCACGTTCTCGGTTTTTTCCGGATCTGGGCCATTCCACCCGGCTTTGCAAGTAAAGATGGGCATTTCGTTCCTCTCGATGAAGACGAATGGGAGCCCCAAGGCAAAGAGATTTTGAGCATGATTTCCAAGTTCACCCACATGCTCCCTATTGCCGAAGACCTCGGGGTTGTGCCTAAAATAGTGGGTCCTTGCCTCAAGGAGCTGGGCATCTGCGGGACCAAGGTGATGCGCTGGGAACGAAAGTGGGACGAAGACGGCCGCTATCTTCCTATTCAATATTACCCGCCGATCAGCTTGACCTGTGTCTCTACCCACGATTCGGACACCCTAACCTTATGGTGGAAGACCTTCAGCGATGAAGCGATGGCTTTTGCAGATTATAAACATTGGACTTACACCCCGCATTTAACAGAAGAGCAGCGCGAAGAGATCCTTTGGGACAGCCATCATACTTCCAGTCTCTTCCATATCAACCTTCTTCAGGAATACTTCGCCCTATTCCCTGAGCTCATCTCTCCCACTCCGGAAGATGAGCGCATTAATATTCCCGGAAAAATCCTCCCCACCAATTGGACATACCGCTTCCGCCCTTCCGTCGAAGAGATCGTCTCCCACAAGGAGCTATTCTCAAAGATGGAGAAGATCCTCTATTCCCCTCCCCTTCATTAGACAGTTAGAGACTGTCTTTCAGTCTGTCTGCACCCGTATATTTATTTATTCAGTTCGACTTAAAAACTCGGGCGCAATTAAAATCATCCGCAAATTAAAAATTTGCGGGAATATAATAAGAATACCTCCTTTGAATTCAAAAAATTATTTACACTTGTTAATCACAAAAGGA
>CAWESW010000049.1:0-7473 GCA_963811735.1 uncultured Verrucomicrobiae bacterium
TTATTTTACACCTAATTTTGTTCACTTTGAGCCCACTTGCAGAGGGTGCTTTTAGCAGGCTACCAAATAAATGATAGGGAAGATCTCATTGCGTATGTAGTTTGGTTCTTACTGCAAAACTTTAAACGTCAATGAATCCGCTATCTCGCGGCATTCTAGCACTCCCTTTTTCTTTTTTCATTCTTTTTTTGAATTTGTTTTTCAAAAGTACAAGGACATCCTCTATACTAACGCTCTTCGTTACTCCCATCAAAAAGGAAATCATGATAGCCTCTCGTCCCACCTCCCAAAGCTCACAACTGTGTCTCCTCGCGCAGGCGCCTATCACAACTCCTGGATTTCTTCCTTGCGGGCATCAGTTTGAAAAGCGAAGCATTTCCCTATGGCTGGCCAATGGGGGCAGTCGATGTCCTCTTTGTCGGGAAGTATGCTGTCTTGAGGAGGTCTCGGCTTCACCTGAAGAAGCAACAGAGAAAGCCAAGCAGCTTGGCCATGATAAATTGCGGGGAAATGCTTTTGCGGATGCAGGAAAAGGGATTAGAATTTCTTCCGATCTAACATTTGCATTAGCTCTAGAAGTGAAGGTAAAAAATAGCTTAAGACAGGTTTCAACGCTCGAACATTATAAAAATGAGGATGGGAATCGCATCTACCGGTTATTTATGACTCGCGTTTTCACCCAATTTGTACTGAATGTAGAGCCTCTAAGGGCAGCCGGCATTCCGAATAAGACCCTGAAAGATGCTTCTGAGAGTGAGAGGCTAAGATTTAACCTGGGTTTTAAAAGGATTTTCGCCGCTCATTTGGTCGCCGGAAGATCGCCCCTGCTATTGTATGCCTTAATCGAGGATAAGGTCTTGCATGAAGCCATCGTTCCTCCTGCGTATGCTGGGTTATCTCCCTGTAGATCTGCTGTTTCTTCTCGAGAACTTGCCAGGGAATATATGCTGTGCGAACAGATTCAAAGCATCGAAAGAGACGTCGGGTTAGCAACGACAGGAATTGAGGTGCCCCATCTGCCATCTCTTCGAAGCTTGAAATCCCTCCCCCTGGGACATCTCTTGAGCATGTTCAAAAAGCTGCAAGAAGTGGAGCAGACTGTATCACAGCCGGCTGTGGTCGATGCGATGAAACAATTTTATCCCTTTTGGCATGAGCGCATTCTGGCTCATTTTAGAAGCGGCTCGGAAGACAGGCAAGACATCGAAAGGGAGCTTTTTACGTCGAGCGAAGGCATTCAAGCGATCACGCGCGCTGAGGTGGAATTTTTATTATCGACGATCTTGCTGCTCTCTCCACCTAATGATGCAGATCATCAAGAACGCTCTGTTGCCTTGGAAGTATTTGATGGTCTTGCAGAACAAATTGAGTGCCCAACAGGAGATGTCAAGGTCGCTATTTCCGTTCGCCTCTATCAGATTTTAGGGGATCTGCTCCCGGCTAAACGCGGAGAGTCTTCTGAAGAGAGGGGAAGGTCCCTACTGCCTCTAGTCTTTCATCAGGTTCATCCTACAGCGATTCTGTACGCTATTACCCAGCTTAGAAGTGAACTGCATGCGTATTGGCAGTTCTCCGATCCTTCAGATTACGAGCAAGAATGGATCGCGTTGCAGCAAAAAATGCATTTATAATTCCTCCCATTCTTGTTGATTAATAATTTCCTTTACCGACATATCTAGGGAGTGTTCTCAAAAGATTTTGGCGTTTGGGCTGCGTGAAAGCTCCCGCGGTTCGAAGATCGCAAAAGGGGGTAGTATTAATGCAATACAATCCCCTTTTGCGATCTTCGAACCGCGGGAGCTTTCACGCAGCCCAAACGCCAAAATCTTTTGAGAACACTCCCTAGTGTAAACGCCGGATATGTCTGAATGAAGAGAAACAATCGCATTTTGACAACAGTCGTCCAAATGAAAAGGGGAACCCTCAAACGGGTCCTTGGCATTTTCGACCTTTTTGCCATTGGCTACGGGGATTTGGGCTCTTCCATTTATTATGCTCTCGGGGTGACAGCGCTTTTTGCCTTGGGGGCCACGCCCATTGCGCTGGGACTTGCCGGCCTTGTCTTCGTTTGCACTGCTTTAACTTATGCGGAAATGACCTCGATCGTTCATGAGTCCGGGGGCTCAGCCAGTTTTGCAAGGCATGCCTTTAACGACTTCATCTCATTTATTGCCGGCTGGGGGCTTCTCCTCGATTACATAGTGACCATTGCCATTTCTGCTTTTGCAGTCGGTCCCTACTTGGCCTATTTTTTTGGGGATTTGCACAAAACTCCCGTCCAGATTGTCTTTACCGTTGCCTTGATCCTTATTCTTTACGTGATGAATGTCATTGGAGTGAGGCAATCGACGCGCATCAGCCTGATCCTAACGATTTTTACCGTCCTCGTGCAGGCTGTCATCATCGCAATCGGGCTCAGCACGATCCTCGATATCAATCACGTCGTCGACCATGTCAGGGTCAACGTGCAGGGTGTCGACTGGTCTCCCTCTTGGGGTGAATTTTTCAAAGGGGTCGCGATGGCGATGGTGGCCTATACAGGCATCGAGTCGATCGCGCAGCTTGCAGCCGAGTCTCAAAAACCGGTGAAGACGGTCCCGCGTGCGATTGTTTTGACGATGGGGGTTCTCCTTATGGTTTATTTGGGGATTTCCGTGGTCGCTCTGTCGGCAGTGACGCCTCAGGACCTGGGAACCAAATTCCTCTTAAACCCGATCGCAGCCATCGTCGATGCGCTTCCCTTTGGGAGCGCGATCTTGTCGCCGGTCATTGCGATTTTGGCGGCTGTCGTCCTAAGCGTTGCTGCCAACGCCGGTCTGATCGGGGCGTCGCGCCTTTCGTTCAACATGGGCGAGTTTTACCAGCTGCCCCGTTTTTTTTATGCGATCCACCCTAGGTTCCGTACCCCGATGGTTTCGCTGGCCGTCTTTGCGATCTTTGCCTCACTGGTCGTAATCGCCAGCCGCGGCAGCTTGGACTTTCTTGCGAACCTGTACAACTTTGGGGCGATGCTTGCCTTTTTGTCTGCCCATTTGTCGTTGATCGTCATGAGGATCAAAAAACCGGGGCTAAAACGCCCGTTTAGAGCGCCGCTGAATATCCCATTTGGAAAATACTCGATCCCTCTGACGGCCATCGTCGGAGCCATCGCGACATTCAGCGTTTGGTGTCTGGTCGTGATCACAAAGCCCGATGGGCGCTACTTAGGATTTGCTTGGATGACGTTTGGGGTGCTGATGTATCTCCACTACCGCAAGAAGCGCAAGTTGAAGCCCTTCGGACATGTGGCTATTGAGGAGGTGGAAGTTCCCGGATACGAGGCGATGAAGGTCAAGAAAATCCTGGTTCCCACTCGAGGCGGCATGCAGACGGAAACTGTCCAGATGGCCTGTGAAATCGGCAAGTTGCATAATGCCAAAGTCACAGCGCTGCAGGTTTTGGAAATTCCCGCGTCTCTGCCGCTGGATATCAGCGTTCCACACAGGATGGTGCTCGCTGAGGCCGTCCTCAAAAGGGCTGAGGCGATCGCCGGGGAAATTGGCGTCGAGATTGAACTCGAGATCGTCCGATCCCGCTCTGTTTCTGAGACGATCCTGGATGTGGCTGCGAAAGGCAAATTTGATCTTATCGTCCTTGGCGCCATCAAGTCGATCCGCGACCCAAAGACAAAAGGGATGGGACCTGTTGCAGAAAAGATCATGCGCAAGGCTCCTTGCAGAGTCTGGATCTGCGCCAGTGATACGGATGGCTTGCGCTCTCCCAAAACGCTTCTAACCTAATCCGTTCTTTCCAATGTTTAGAACGCCTTGCAAGAGACTATCCGCAAACGGTTTCACATAGCAAATCGCTTATTCTGATATAGTTGTAATTAATAAATATTTATGAATTTACATTAATTATAATTCAAACTATAATTTAACTTAATTATAAATTTTTTTTAAAAAAATACAATAAATGGTTTATTATGATACATGCTGCCCCTCTCACTTATTCACGTCCGCCGAGCTCTTCCGCCGTCCAGGAGGTTCCTTCGGATGCCTCTGTTCCAGCAACGCAAACGATCCTAACTGATGAGCAACAGTTTTCTCAGTTATTTAGTTTTTTTATTAAGACAGATTGTCCCACGCATATGCCTTCCATTATAAAGCTGAAAATATACTTATTGCTTATGCTTGAGGATCTTTATAAAGCAGATCCGCAGCTTCCATCTCGAGTTCTTCATAAACCGGATGCTACTCTATTAGATCTCAAAGAAGAATGCATTTTTGGAATAAGAGATTTTATTATCGAGAAAAATAATTTGCGAATTATAAGATTCCTTGAAGAATGCATATGTTCAATGCAGAAGATCAATGAACATTCAAACGACCTGACAGATCAAGAAGATATTCGTTTTATCGAAAGCACAATTTCATTATTTGAAACATGTCGCGTTGATTTATTTATGCGTGACTGCCAGTCGTGGAATCAGCATAAAGATCCCTTGTCTCGAGCGGATGAATTTCGATGTGCGGTTGAATATTGTCAACAGGTGTATCGCGAATCAAAAATTCTTGTTTGTCGCACTGCTCCAAAATTAGTGAAATTGTCAGGGTTATGGGTCGAATTTTCCTCTTATAATTCGGTTAACAATATAAATATATTACAACATAATACTCTTAACGAAACAAAGTCTTTAACAGAGATGCAAAAGCTCGATATTTGTCATGTTTTTCGCTCGCTCTATGAAACGTACAAATTAAAGCAGAACGTCTATGTTGACAATTTCGGTAAAGTCTCTAAAGATCTTGATTGTAACTATAAAGCCGTCTATGCCCCGGAAACCTATGTCATTATCGATCCTCCTGCTGAGAGGGAAAATGAGGCTGGCGCGTATGATGCGGATTATGTACACAAACATCACGCAGTTTATGAAAATTTCATCCCGCGCTCGACAGAATTTCAAACATGGATTGCAAGCTCGAGCAACGAGTTTTTAGAATCAAGTCTTTTGCTAAGGTTTTTTCCGATCTACCTCAAATTTGGAGATTTGGATCGGCTTAAAGCGCGCCTTGAGGAGAAAAAAATCTACCATCGAGGGAAATTCCAAAGCATTCTCTTTGAAGAGATCAAACGATTTTCTGAACAATTCAAGAATGATCATGGTCTACAAAGCAAGGCAGAGAGTTTTTTAATATCTGACAGGTCTTTTGTATTATGGGACACTTTTTTTTCGACTGCTTACGATTTATTTCAGCATCAGGTGTTGATTTCTGAAGCAACCTTGGGATTGCTTTTACCTCATGCGGACGAGTGCACTGTTGGCCTCTTTTACCGCCCTTCTCAGGACAAAGTTTTAGGCAAGAACCGTGTTTTAGCTCCTTCTCCTCAATCAATTCGACTTAATTCCTTTGTTCCGCATGGCAAGGCGCCTGAGGACCATAAGCTTGTTGAAGTGGAAAAGGGGACATTGGAAAAAGGAATTGAAGAGAGTGGAGAAAAAGAGATTTCCACTCATGGTTTGTTTCAAGGAGTCAAAGAAAGTACAGCACGTTGTTTGAGCGAGGTGAAAACAAAATGCAAAGGCTTTGAAACGGAAAAGGCTCTTAACAATGCAAACGCGCAATTTGCCGGGCTTTTGGGCACGATGAAACGGTTGTTAGATCACAAAGACGAGCCCATGAGCCGCGAGCAATTCCTGTTCCTCATCTTAAGTATGATCAGGCATGGCTCTTTAGCCACAGAGCAGATGCTTTCTGCCCTAGTTCGAGCAAGCAACAATTTGAAAAAAGAGCAGCTCAGCGCCCATGTTTCGTCAGACCTCGCCGTACTTCTCTATGATTGCAAATTTCCCAATGGCGATCTCTATTATACGTTCAGGCAATGGATCAACGACATCAATTATGGAGAAATTTTAGAGCGCGATCTTTTGGAATGCTCGACGGAAGGGAATTTTGTGGAAAAACTCCTGGCCAAAGTGCGTTACTTCTCGCAAGGCGAAGTTTATGAGTTAGAGGACATTGTACCCGACCTCTTGACATATTTTTAGAAGAGTGGGCCTTGTCTGTTTTGAATTGCAAACTCCTATCCAAGATACAAAAACCACCGTAGATAAACAGCATGCCCGAAGAGTAGCAGAATTAAAAAATGACTTTTTGGAGCTATGCCAAACAGCAAGAAGAGAGCTTGCCCAGCTAAAAATCGCTGAATCTTCAGAACGATCTGTTCCCAAAGGAGAAGCATCTGCAAGTTCGGCTGCCATTGCACAGATTCACAGGACATTAGCTGATTTTAAAGCAGCCGCGCCCATGCTCACCATTCAGGACAGTCTGGAAAATATCCAAAATAACCTTGTCCTGCAGCTGCAAGAAGAGATGCATTATCATGAATTACTCCAACCCGTTGATGCTTATCTGCACGCAAGCACGGTATTGCTGCTGGACCAGATGATCGCTGAGCGCTATTTTTACAATCTGCTCGATGCCAAGGACATTGCCTACGATAGGGAAGAGATCGATCACGATCTGGTTAGACTTGTGGGCCAGCTGGGCATGAACCAAAGGAACTTTTCTCCTGAAGAATGGGCCTTTTTATCGCGCGGCAAGGGGACCAGGCTGCTCACTCGCTATCCGGCAACATGCGATGCGACCTGGAAAAAGCGAAGGCCGCCTTCTTTACGTTCTTTGGCAACACTAGTTGGCGATGCCATGTCCATTGCTCAAAAAGAGCGCTTTCAGGCGCCCTATTCCTTAGAGGAAGGTTTTGAGATCGGCGATAAGGAGTTATTGAAAAAAATCAATCAACTCAAAGCGCTTGTCGATACTGATATTGCGCTTCTTGCCAGCATCATGAAAAAAGTCGAGAATCAGACTCAGACAACCTGAAAAAAAAATTAAGCATCATATAAATGGCAGGCGACCTTGTGTCCTGGTGAAATCTCTTTCCAAGCGGGAGAGATTTCGCTGCATTTTGGCATGGCGTGCGGGCAGCGGGAAGCAAAGGGACAGCCTTTGGGGGGCGTGAGGGCGCTTGGGATCTCGCCTTTGAGGATGACGCGGTGGCGTTTGCTCTCGAGGAGGGGGTCGGGAAGGGGAATTGCGGAGAGGAGCGCTTGCGTGTAGGGGTGCTGAGGATTATTATAGAGCTCTTCTGCAGCGGCAATTTCGACGATATTGCCCAGGTACATGACGGCGACGCGGTCGGAGATGTACTTGACCATGGCCAGGTCATGGGCGATGAAGAGGTAAGTCAGGCCGAGTTCTTTTTGCAGGTTTTTAAGCAGGTTGACGATCTGAGCCTGGACGGAGACGTCAAGCGCCGAGATCGGTTCATCGCAGACGATGAAATGGGGTTTTAGGGCAAGGGCTCTGGCAATCCCTATGCGCTGGCGCTGCCCGCCGGAAAATTCATGGGGAAAGCGGCCAAGGCAGGACTTGCTGAGACCCACCATGTCGACGAGTTTAACCAGATAACTTTCAATGGCGGAGCCTTGCA
>CAWESW010000050.1:0-39075 GCA_963811735.1 uncultured Verrucomicrobiae bacterium
TTGCGGGCTTGGCTTTTGCGATTGCAGATAGGACGGCGATAATATTCTCCTTGAGCTTTGTCGAGTGGAAAGAAAGTTTTCCGGCCATTGCGTTAACAACGCCATGTTTGTCCGATTTAAACTCGATCTTTCCAGCCTTAACCTCAGCAATTGCTTTAGCGACATCAGCTGTTACAGTCCCTGCCTTCGGCGTGGGCATTAACCCGCGCGGTCCGAGGATTTTAGCGAGCTTTCCGAGATCCCGCATCATGTCAGGGGTTGCGATTACCGCATCAAAATCGAGCCATCCCGATTTGATTTTTTCAAAAAATTCTTCGTTTCCAGCGAAGTCTGCGCCAGCGTCCAGCGCCTCTTTTATTTTTTCGCCTTTGGCGAAAACGAGGATGACGATGCGTTTACCCGTACCATTCGGTAGTGATACGGTGCCGCGCACCAGCTGCTCAGACTTTTGGACATCGACGCCTGTTTTAAGCGATAGTTCCAACGATTGGTCAAACTTAACCGAAGGACATTTTTTTAAAATTTCGATAGCCTCGTCGAGGGTGTACTGTTTAGTCACATCCACCAACTTGTCTATCTCCCGAAATCTTTTGCTTCGATGCATTCTGATTTCCTTTCCTATTTTGACGGAATTAAAAGGGCCGTCATCCCTTTTTATAAAACCCTAATAAGGGCTTAACCTTCAATGATATCAACGCCCATGGAACGCGCTGTGCCCATGACGAGCATCATTGCCGCTTCTTCAGAAGAGGCGCGCATGTCCACGAGTTTGCCTTTAGCAATCTTCTTCACCTGTGTCTTGGTGAGCTTGCCCACTTTTTCCCTGTTCGGCACTTTGGAGCCTTTCTCGATATTCAACTCTTTGAGAATCATACGAGATACAGGCGGCTGCTTAGTAACGAAAGTAAAGGACTTATCGTGGTATACTGTGATCTCGCAAGGAAGAATGTCCCCCGCTTTATCCTGTGTCTTAGCATTAAATTCCTTGCAGAATCCCATGATGTTGATTCCGGCGCCGCCGAGCGCAGGCCCAATGGGAGGCGCAGGGTTGGCTTTTCCTGCAGGAATTTGCAGCTTGATAACTTTTACAACTTTCTTGGCCATTATTTTAATTCCTCAATATCCACTGTTATCCTCCCATTAGAGGCAAAGGAGGGTCTGATAAATTTAACCTGGGCTTTTGCCATTGGTCGGGTCGGCTTTCACATCTATTGCCCCAGGGGCCAATATCTCGTGAAATCCTTTCCCTCCAATGGTTGAAGTCCAGTTTACGTAACTTCTGTCTCGTTCGGAACTTGCTCTACTTGCCAGAACTCGAGATCATCGACCCTTGTCTCGCGCCCGAAAATGGAAACGAGTACGCTCAAGCGGCCTTTGTCGTGAAAGACTTCTTGGACAGAGCCGATAAAGTTGACGAACACACCGTCAGTAATCTTGACTTTGTCGCCGGAAGTGATATTATGCTTCTGAACGACGCCCTTCTTCTTCTCTTCTAAGTCGCGCAGAATTTCATCGACTTCGGTTTGAGCTAGCGGCGAGGGCTTTTCTCCACCCAAAAATCCGAGAACTCCATTTGTGTTGCGGACGTACATCCACGAATCGTCAGTAAGGTTGAGTTTGACAAGGATATATCCTGGCCATAACTTTTTCTCGCTGACCCTCTGCTGCCCGCGCTTAACTTCTGCGACATTTTCGATGGGCACAAGCACAGAATCGACGAGCTCAGCCATTCCCTTGGAATCGCGGTTCTCTTCAATTGCCTTTTTAACTCTCTTTTCCTGTCCGGAAACTACCTGGACGACGTACCATTTATGCATGACGCCTCAACTTGAATTAGCCAAATATTAAATGCACTACGAGAGCGATAAAATCTAACGCCCCTTTGATCACCAGATCAAAGAGGTAAATTCCCAATCCAAAGAGAAAGGTAGCGCCGATCACCACTTTGGTCGACACCTTAAGTTCCTCTTTTGTCGTCCAGCTTACTTTCTTAAGCTCTTCCTTGAGCTCTTGAACAAAACTGAACGCCGGCTTCTTTTTGGATGCCTGCTGGGCTGGAGCATCGGAGGAAAGTCTCGGTTGATTTAGCTTTGCATCCATAGCACACATAGCAGCGTTCTTCAGTTATATATTAAACGAGTGCGGAGGGATTCGAACCCCCGACCAGCGACTTTGGAGATCGCTGCTCTACCAGCTGAGCTACACACCCACCAGTGGGCTTTGTGAACATCAGTTGTACACAAAGCCCAATGTGCTATGGCTTATAGGCCATAGCACGCTCAAAAACCGGAATTGGTTACTTGACGATTTTCGTCACAGTTCCTGCGCCGATCGTTCTTCCGCCTTCGCGGATCGCAAATCTCATTCCTTCTTCCATCGCAATCGGATGGATGAGTTCCGCTGTCAAGTTCGACGTTGTCCCCGGGCATGACCATCTCTGTTCCTGTAGGGAGAGTGACTGTGCCGGTGACATCTGTTGTACGGAAATAGAACTGAGGACGGTATCCGGTAAAGAAGGGCTTATGGCGTCCGCCTTCTTCTTTTGTTAGGACGTAGATTGTCCCTTTGAATTTTGTGTGAGGCGTGCAAGTTCCTGGAGCTGCAAGGACCATTCCGCGCTCGATGTCTTTCTTCTCAGCGCCGCGGAGAAGGATACCGACGTTTTCGCCAGCTCGAGCTTCGTCGAGGAGCTTGTTAAACATCTCAAGGCCTGTCACGACTGTATCGCGCGTTTCGCGGATACCGACGATTTGCAGTTTATCGTTGACTTTGATCATTGCCTCTCTCGACACGGCCTGTAGCTACAGTTCCACGACCGGAGATCGAGAACACGTCTTCGATCGGCATGAGGAACGGCTTGTCTGTTTCACGGGCTGGAGTTGGGATCTTCTCATCGACAACTTTCATCAGCTCTTTAATGCTTTTAACATACTCTGGATCGCCTTCAAGCGCTTTCAGAGCGGATCCGCGGATGATCGGCACATCTTTATAACCTTTCGCTTCGAGAAGCTCATGAAGTTCCATTTCGACGAGGTCGACGAGCTCTTCGTCGCCTTTGCCGATCATGTCCATCTTGTTCAAGAAGACGACGATCGCAGGAACGCCTACTTGGCGCGCAAGAAGAATGTGCTCTTTCGTTTGCGGCATCGCACCGTCTGTCGCGGCGACGACGAGGATCGCTCCGTCCATCTGGGCGGCACCGGTGATCATGTTCTTGACATAGTCAGCGTGGCCTGGGCAGTCGACGTGCGCATAGTGGCGGTTTGCTGTCTCGTACTCAACGTGAGTAGAGTTAATCGTAATCCCGCGCGCTTTTTCTTCGGGCGTGTTGTCGATAGAAGCGTAATCGCGAAATTTCGCTTTTCCTTCTGTCGCTAGAACTTTTGTGATTGCAGCGGTTAGGGATGTTTTACCGTGGTCAACGTGTCCAATCGTTCCAATGTTGACGTGAGGCTTGGTCCTCTGAAATGCTTCTTTTGCCATTACTTCCTCCGTTAGGCTCCATTGTATGTTTCAAGTTTCGTTCTTTTGCCCAGAATAGGAATCGAACCTTCGACCTTTTGCTTACCATGCAAGTGCTCTACCACTGAGCTATCTGGGCACCTTATATGCAATCTTCCTGCATGTCATCAATGTCGGGCTTCTGTTTGAGATCCGCCGAATACGTCCCAAAATCAGACTGATTTTGCGACTTATTCAGCAGTTCTCAACCTCCCCCGCACCGCTCGAATTCCGAGCAAGCTGCTGATGAGCAGAACCCTACTTCAGGTCGAAAGCAGCAAAGTTTAAACTCTTAAGGCAAATATTTTCAACCTCAATTGTCTTTTGAGTTGTATTTTTTGAGTTTTTTTGATCTATAACCTGCGCGGCCAGGTCTTCAAATTTTTTATCAACTGCCATTATCTGCAAGGGATCACCATCATCATCTTTGGCGGTAGATGATACGGGCTTTTGTCAAATCATAAGGCGACATTTCTACGGTGACAACGTCCCCAACGAGCACACGGATATTGCGCATCCGCATTTTTCCGCAAAGGTGAGCAAGAACGCGCATCCCGTTTTCGAGAACGACGCTAAAGGTCATGTTGGGAAGCAGCTCTTCCACGGTTCCATCAATTTTTATTGTGTCTTCTTTCGGCATAGTGTTAAGGATTAAGTGTAAAAAAACACGATCATCAAACTAGATTTCCCTCAAATTGTCAATCATATTATAATGAGGGGCCATACGAGTCTATATAAAAAAATTTGAGAAAATGTTTCCTATGCAGAACGAGACACCTTTTGAGTCCTGCCTTCTTAAACAACAGAGGGTCATTGATTTGTTCTCCTGCTGTTCGTCTGTGCAGCTAAAATATGAAAAAATCATTGAACTCGGACGCATGCTGTCCCTTTACCCGTCCGAACTGAAGACGCCCGACCGGCTTGTAAAAGGGTGCCAAAGCGAAATGTACTTGGACTCCTCCTTTTCTGACGGCAAAATTTATTTTAAGGCTTCTTCTGAGGCGTTGATCTCTGCTGGGATTGCTGCTCTGCTGCTTCTGGTGTATAATGATGAGCTCCCTGAGGTCATTCTGGGCTGTCCCCCTCGCTTCTTGGACGAACTGGGCATCCATGCAAGTCTTTCCCCTAGCAGGTCCAACGGACTTGCCAGTCTGTTTTTGCGCATGAAACAAGAGGCATTGAATTTTTTAATTGTTAGAAGAGCGTAAAACATACTTATCTTCCCTCTTTAATTGCGATTAATTGCCTTTGCCCCTATGATAAATGGACTTTTTTCTACAAAAGGCACATTTTATGGCAACTTCTTCTATTGCGTTTAGCTCTCACACCACTACCCAGCCTCAAACTGTTGTTCCCACCTCAAGCGCCAAGTCTTTTTCATCCCGCTGCATCGAAGATCTTTCTCCGGATAAGATTTCCACCATGGACAGGCAGTCGACGCTGTTCCTTGTCCTCGCCGGCGTCGCTGTCGTCGCTTTTACCGCGCTTGCAGTCGCAGGGTTTGTTGCTACCGGTGTCCTCGCTCCTGCTTATATCCCTCTAGCGGGTCTCGGAGCGCTGCTTTGCGCTATGCCTGCCGCCGAAGGAGTTAAGAATTTATTGAAATGGTCCGAAAACTCCGGAAAGGAAGCGAATAAATACCGCGCAATCCAGCATCACTACCAAGAGCTGTCGAATCGCACTTCCCTCGACACGCAGGTCGATCTCATGAACCGTGGGATCGTCTGGTTCCAGATTCCAGGAATCCAGATTGCCCATCCGGAAAATCTCGCCTCTTTGGACCCCATCCTGGCCCAAGCCAAGTATCTCGACGACAAGATCCAAGAACATCTGCGAATGAAAGACACTTTGACTGCAGATGCAAGGGACCTTGCCAACGCCGATTTTGCCAAAAACCGCCAAAAAATCTACGATCTTCGCAATTCTGCCCTGTCTGAAGAGGACAAGGCGTTGGAGGCTAAAATTCAAGCTGGGTTTGTCAATGCCGTCTTGCGCAAGTCCGACTACAACGGGACTCTTGAAGATATTGCCTCCCTGTCGCATATTAGCTACCACGAACGGATCTTGGGCAATGAACTGAGAGATCCCTCAGGCGTGAATGAATTTCTTACATTTAAAGATCGGAATTTGGCTCCGATCACTTTCGACGATGTCAAGACCATGACCGTCGCACAGCTCGGACAGCGCCTTGTCGCTGCAATGGCATAAAGCTTAAAATTCTTTTTATTAACAAGGATTGTTTATGACAACGTCTACAGCTCCTATCTCTTTATCCACTACCACTATCCCCAAAAGCTATCTTCAGTTCTGTGAAGAAGAGCTAAACCCCGACCTGCACGCTTCCTACAGCAGAAAGTCAACCCTTTGGAAAGTCGCCGCTGTCGCCACTCTCGTCGCTTTTACTGCCCTCATGGTCGGCGTGTTAGTTGCTTCAGCTCTCTATGCCCCCGTTTTTTTCCCGATGATCGGTGTCTGCTGCATTCTGCCATTAGGACAGGTCCAGAAAGTCTACCGTTTGTTTGAGAAATGGTCTGACGAGGCGTCTGAGCGGGCTGTTCAGCTCGGAGCAATTAACAAGCATTATCAGGAACTCAGCGGATCTACCCCGTCACAGCTCCAACAGCTCCTGCAGCAAAAAGGGATTAACCATGTCACCGGCATGCAGCATAACGACCCCAACCTGACATCGTTGAAACCCTTGATCGCACGCCATCTCTTCTGGGAAGGGCATGTTGAGGAATTGAATAAAAAGATGCAGGAAAAACTCGAATTGGCCTCAAAGCTTTACAACAAGGATTACACTGAGAACAAAGATGAAATTTACGAATTGCGCAGCGAAGCTTTGGAGATAGAAAAGCAGGTATTGGAGTCTAAAGCCAAAAACGCCTTCATCAATGCAGTCATCCGCCGTCCCCACTACACGGGCAACCTCGAAGATCTGGGCACATTCTCTCCTCTTTCAGGTCAGGAACGCGCGATCGGAATGCAAGCAGGCGCCGCGGGATCTAACGAATTCTTCTCTTTCAAGGCTAGATCTATGCCAGCCATTTTCTACGATGAAGCAAAACGGCTCGCTGTCCCCGATCTAGCGATGCGCATGGTCATTGCCATGTCTCCTTGAAGTTAATGAGAAATAACTATGCCTAAGTGGATCTCAAAAAACCAACTCGAAAAATCACTGGCCAAAGCCGAAGAGGCCCTTAATGTGATCGGCTATATCCCGATGATCTCCAAGCTCTCAGCTGCAGTCCGTTCCTTCGGAGGAATCCTGCAGCTGCTCATTGGCCTTTGTTTTGTCATCGTTTATTTCTTTACATTGAAATTTTCCAATTCCCGCAAAATCGAGCGTTTTTTCCATTTTAAAACGAGCCTCGCCCACGTTCTTCATGGCGTTTGCAATATCATACGGGCCAAGATAGAGGCCGTTCCTTTTTTAAGCCTGGTCGTATGCCTGCCCTATGACCGTATCCTGAAGAAAAGATTCAAATATGCCATTGAGAGCCGCCCGGACATCGAAGCCGAGGCTGAGGAGATCATCATTTAGGAAGTTTTTCTTTTTGAACTGAGTAATCCTATGCATGCGTTGACTGACAGACCCGGAAGTCCAAAACCGCATACTTTCATGCCAGAGAGCGGCATCACAGGCCCATTTGGATTTTTACCTCATGAACTAATCGTTAAAATCTTTTCAAATTTACCCCCTAAAGATGTGGTTCAATCACTCGGTTCGGCATGTTGGTCTCTACATTGGATTTCTGAAGATGACGCGATTTGGAAACCCCTTGTTCAGAACCATTTTCTTCACTACGAACCTGACAGTAGGTATTGCCATCTCTTTAAAGAGTTCGCCATCCTAGAGCAGAATGCCAGGATAGGGAATTTCCATCGGCAAACTCTCATGGAGAATGGCAGGGTCTTATGCTTTACTCTCGATGAAGATCGACTTTATGTGAGCAGCTTTGATGCGAGCGGCAACACAATAAAGGTCTGGAATAAAGATACCGGAGAATATATTCAAACATTAGGCGGTCATCGCGCGAATGTCAAATGTCTTCATATCGCCGGACAATTGCTTTATACCGGCTCGGCCGATTCTAAGATTGGGGTCTGGAATAAAAAGACGGGAATACCTCTTCAGGAACTGACCGGACATCGAGATACGGTGTTATGTATTCAAGTTGAAGGATTCACGGTCTATTCAGGCTCGGCCGATGGTAAGATAAAGATCTGGAATAGATTGAAAGAAGATTGCCGTCTAACACTGGATGAACATCAAGAAGCTGTCTCATGTCTATTAGTCTCTGAAAAATATCTCTTTTCCGGCTCAGCGGACAGAACGATAAAGGTCTGGCACAAAGTATCAGGAAGGTGCATTACTACGATTGTAGGTCATCAAGGAACGATCTCAAGTCTTCAAGTGGTTGGAAATTTACTTTACTCGGCGTCAGAAGATGGCACGATAAAGATCTGGGATATTAAAAATAAAAAGCATCTTCAAACAATTTCAGCTCATCAAAGACCGATCTCATTTCTTCAAATCGTAGGAAATTGCCTTTTTACTGCCTCGGATGATCTGACAATAAAGATCTGGGATTTAGAGGGGAATTGCCTTCAAACGCTGGAAGGACATCACGACAAGATCTCAGGGTTTCAAATCGTTGGAAAATGCATTTATACAGGCTCGTGGGATAAATCGATTCAAGTCTGGGATTTTGGCCTTCCCCGACCACAGCTGCCTTCTCAAGAGCCCTCGCAACCTGAATATGATTCTGACCTTTCCCTACCTCCAATGCACGAACAGCTTGATAATGAGTGCTCCTGTAGCTTGCAATGATAAGTGTAAGACTTAAGTCATTTTTGCTCAGATAAATACGCACTTTAATTTCACTGAAAAAAACCATTAATTATCAATCACTTACTATTATAAAAGTTGTGAAATCTTAATTTAAAATTAACATCAGTATAATATTGCTTTTTAGCATTAATACTAGTATAATTTAAATAAATAGTAATTAATGAGTAAAAACATGTCAAATAATATTACAAATTTTCAAGACTTGCCCCCTGAGGTCCAAACTCTCATTTTTTCTCGCATAATTGCTGCTCCAAAAGACCTCTCTTTACGCTCTGTTTGCTCCACATGGGATCGTTTAATTTGTGAAGAAAACCTTAGGATGATTTGGCAGAGCTTAAAGAATGATCCTCCCGCCGGCCCTGTCGATTTAAACGGGCGCATGAAAACGATAGAGGAAGCAGAACCTAAAGGCACGTACCTCAAATTTTTCAAAGAGCTGTCTCTAACAATCCAACGCAATTTTAGATTGCCGATTGAAGAGTTGCCCCCTTTGCTGAATACGCCTTTTTTGCTCAGCGATTATCTCTTACTGCAAACACAGATTCAAGACGAGTCCTATGTAGCCATTTGGCCAAAAATTCAAGCTGTCCTACAATTGGAGAATCCCCCTAAAACCGTAGAAGAGATCCGGGCATGGCTTACTAATCCCAACAATGCAGTAGCTTTAAAAAAAATTACGCGCCTTGATCTCTCCGGGCTCTTCTTAAAATGCCTTCCTCCGGAAATTGGAAATTTAACCGCGCTGCAGACTCTTTACCTTGATGGCAACCAGCTAAGCTCGCTCCCTGAATCCTTTGGGAAATTAATTGCGCTGCAAAGGCTTTATCTCACTAACAACCAGCTAAGCTCGCTCCCTGAATCCTTTGGGAATTTAACCGCGCTGCGAGAGCTTTTCCTCTCGGATAATCATCTAATCTCGCTCCCTGAATCCTTTGGAAATTTAACCGCGCTGCAATGGCTTAACCTCACCAACAACAAGCTAATCTCGCTCCCTGAATCCTTTGGAAATTTAACCGCGCTGCAATGGCTTAACCTCACCAACAACAAGCTAATCTCGCTCCCTGAATCCTTTGGAAATTTAACCGCGCTGCAAACGCTTTACCTCGCCAACAACAAGCTAATCTCCCTCCCTGAATCCTTTGGAAAATTAACCGCGCTGCAACGGCTTGGCCTCCTCAACAACAAGTTAATCTCCCTCCCTAAATTCTTTGGAAATTTAACTGCGCTGCAATGGCTTAACCTCACCAACAACAAGCTAATCTCGCTCCCTGAATCCTTTGGAAATTTAACCGCGCTGCAAACGCTTTACCTCGCCAACAACCAGCTAAGCTCTCTCCCTGAATCCTTTGGAAATTTAACCGCGCTTCAGATTCTTACCCTCGAAGATAACCAGCTAAGCTCTCTCCTTGAATCTTTTGGAAATTTAACCGCGCTGCAACGGCTTAGCCTCGCAAACAACCAACTACTCTCGCTCCCTGATTCTTTTGGACAGCTAGCCGGACTGCTACAGCTTATCCTCAGAGGCAACCCCCTCACTTTTATTCCCGATGCAGTTTTGCAATCAAAGAACCCTGTTGTCTCTTCAAATCCAACTATCGTGGCATTCAAAAAAGAACAGAGAATTCAAAAGTTTTATTTTTTTGATGACGCAACATGGAATAATGCTCTTCCACTTAATTCACGTGATTGGGAAGAAGCTTCGGAAATGGCCTTTGATGAAGCTATAGCGGAAGCGAAAAGGGCTAGGGAAGAAAAAAAAGACCAGTCACCTCCTGCCAAAAAGCAAAAACGGGATGAGGAAAAGCATTAAATACAAAACCACGAGATAAAAACATGTCAAATAATATTACAAATTTTCAAGACTTGCCCCCTGAGGTCCAAACTCTCATTTTTTCTCGCATAATTGCTGCTCCAAAAGACCTCTCTTTACGCTCTGTTTGCTCCACATGGGATCGTTTAATTTGTGAAGAAAACCTTAGGATGATTTGGCAGAGCTTAAAGAATGATCCTCCCGCCGGCCCTGTCGATTTAAACGGGCGCATGAAAACGATAGAGGATGCAGAACCTAAAGGCACGTACCTCAAATTTTTCAAAGAGCTGTCTCTAACAATCCAACGCAATTTTAGATTGCCGATTGAAGTGCTGCCCCCTTTGCTGAATGCGCCTTTTTTGCCCAGCGATTATCGCTTACTGCAAACACAGATTCAAGACGAGTCCCTTGAAGCCATTTGGCCGAAAATTCAAGCTGTCCTACAATTGGAGAATCCCCCTAAAACCGCAGGAGAGATCCGAGTATGGCTTAATCATCCTGACAATGCAGAAGCTTTAAAACAAATCACGAGCCTTGATCTCTCCGGGCTCTTCTTAAAATACCTTCCTCCGGAAATTGGAAATTTAACCGCGCTGGAGATTCTTAACCTTAATGGCAACCAGTTAACCTCACTTCCTGAATCCCTTGGAAATTTAACCGCGCTGCGAGGACTTGGCCTCAATGGCAACCATCTAAGCTCGCTCCCTGAATCCTTTGGACAGCTAGCCGCACTGCGATGGCTTAACCTTGAAAACAACCGGCTAAGCTCGCTCCCTGAATCCTTTGGGGATTTAACTGTTCTGGAAGAGCTTCGTCTCAGCAAAAATCGGTTAAGCTCGCTCCCTGAATCCTTTGGACGGTTAGCTGCGCTGCGACAGCTTTATCTCAGAAACAACCGGCTAAGCTCTCTCCCTGAATTCTTTGGAAATTTAACCGCGCTGCAATCTCTTGGTCTCTCTAGTAATCGGCTGCTCTCGCTCCCTGATTCCTTTGGACAGCTAGCCGCACTGCAAGAGCTTGGCCTCGATCGCAACCGGCTACGCTCTCTCCCTGGATCCTTTGGAAATTTAGCTGCGCTGCGAAGGCTTTATCTCACTAACAACCAGCTAAGCTCGCTCCCTGAATCCTTTGGAAATTTAATCGCGCTGCTACAGCTTAACCTCAGAGGTAACTCCTTCACTTTTATTCCTGATGCAGTTTTGCAATCACAGAACCCTGTTATCTCTTCAAATCCAACTATCGTGGCATTCAAAGAAGAACAGAGAAATCAAGAGCCTAATTTTTTTGATGATGCAACATGGGATAATGCTCTTCCACTTCATTCACGTAATTGGGACGAAGATTCGGAAATTGCCTTAGATGAAGCTACAGCGGAAGCGAAAAGAGCTAGGGAAGAAAAAAAGATCCTTCACCTCATGCTAAACGGCAAAAAAGGGATGAGGAAAAGTATTAAATACAAAATCACGAGATAAAAACATGTCAAATAATATTACAAATTTTCAAGACTTGCCCTCTGAGGTCCAAACTCTCATTTTTTCTCGCATAATTGCTGCTCCAAAAGACCTCTCTTTACGCTTTGTTTGCTCCACATGGGATCGTTTAATTTGCGAAGAAAACCTTAGGATGATTTGGAACGAGATTTGGAATGATCCTCCCGCCGGCCCTGTCGATTTAGCCGGGCGCATGAAAACGATAGAGGATGCAGGACCTAAAGGCACATACCTCAAATTTATCAAAGAGCTGTCTCTAACAACCCAACGCAATTTGAGATTGCCGATTGAAGTGTTGCCCCCTTTGCTGAATGCGCCTTTTTTGCACAGCGATTATCGCTTACTGCAAACACAGATTCAAGACGAGTCCCTTGAAGCCATTTGGCCAAGAATTCAAGCTGTCCTACAATTGAAAAATCCCCCTAACACGGCGAGAGAGATCCGGGCATGGCTTACTAGTCCCAACAATGCAGTAGCTTTAAAAAAAATCACGCGCCTTGATCTCTCCGGGCTCTTCTTAAAATGCCTTCCTCCGGAAATTGGAAATTTAACCGCGCTGCAGATTCTTAGCCTTAATGGCAACCAGTTAACCTCACTGCCTGAATCCTTCGGAAATTTAACCGCGCTGCAAGAGCTTGGCCTCGGTAACAACCGGCTAAGCTCGCTTCCTGAATCCTTTGGAAAATTAACCGCGCTGCAACACCTTGCTCTCTCTAGCAACCGGCTAAGCTCGCTTCCTGAATCCTTTGGACAGCTAGCCGCGCTGCAACACCTTGCTCTCTCTAGCAACCGGCTAAGCTCGCTTCCTGAATCCTTTGGACAGCTAGCCGCACTGCAACAGCTTGACCTCGATGGCAATAAGCTAAGCTCGCTTCCTGAATCCTTTGGAAAATTAACCGCGCTGCGAGGACTTAGTCTCTCCAGCAACCGGCTAAGCTCGCTTCCTGAATCCTTTGGACAGCTAGCCGCACTGCAACAGCTTGACCTCAATGACAATAAGCTAAGCTCGCTTCCTGAATCCTTTGGAAAATTAACCGCGCTGCAAACACTTGGCCTCAATGACAACCCGCTAAGCTCGCTTCCTGAATCCTTTGGAAATTTAACTGCGCTGCAAACACTTGTCCTCAATAACAACCAGCTAATCTCGCTTCCTGATTCTTTTGGACAGCTAGCCGCACTGCAAATTCTTTCCCTCATTCGCAACCGGCTAAGCTCGCTTCCTGAATCCTTTGGAAATTTAACTACGCTGCAAACACTTGGCCTCAATCACAACCAGCTAAGCTCGCTTCCTGAATCCTTTGGAAAATTGACCGCGCTGCAACACCTTGCTCTCTCTAGCAACCGGCTAAGCTCGCTTCCTGAATCCTTTGGAAATTTAACTGCGCTGCAATGGCTTAAATTCGAAAACAACCAACTAAGCTCGCTCCCTGATTCCTTTGGACAGCTAGCCGCACTGCAACTGCTTGGCCTCAATGGCAATCAGCTAAGCTCTCTCCCTGGATCCTTTGGAAATTTAACTGCGCTGCAACGACTTGGCCTCAATCGCAACCAGCTACGCTCGCTTCCTGATTCTTTTGGACAGCTCGCCGCACTGCAAGAGCTTGACCTCAGTGGTAACTCCTTCATTTTTATTCCGGGTGCAGTTTTGCAATCAAAGAACCCTGTTGTCTCTTCAAATCCAACTATCGTGGCATTCAAAGAAGAACAGAGAATTCAAAAGCTTTATTTTTTTGATGACGCAACATGGGATAATATTCTTCCACTTCATTCACGTGATTGGGAAGAAGCTTCGGAAATGGCCTTTGATGAAGCTATAGAGGAAGCGAAAAGGGCTAGGGAAGAAAAAAAAGACCCTTCACCTCATGCTAAACGGCAAAAAAGGGAAGACCTGCCATAAGCAATCATGACTATTTCAAAAGGCAGAGCAGGCTGTCTTCGACCCCGCCCGTCACTTGAGCCTTTCCCTCATCTCCAAGGTAGACATCGTATTCCAGACGGATGCCGAATTCCCCCGGAAGATAGATCCCGGGCTCGATGGAAAAACAGGTGTGCGGGATCAGCTCTCTCAGATCGAGCGTCTCAAGGCTATCGATATGGGCACCTGGGCCATGATCCTTGGTGTAGATGTTGTGTCCAGTGCGGTGGGTGAAAAAGCGGCCGTAGCCTTTGTCTTCGATCACTTTGCGGCAGATCTGGTCCACTTCAAAGCCTTTGAGGCTCTCCCCTTTCGCATATCTGCTGACAACGTAATCGGTCGCGCTCTTTTGAGCGGCGCGCACGATCGCAAAGATCTCCTGCTGCTTATCTGTTGGAGACTCCGCTGCAACGGCAACGCGGGTGATATCTCCGTAGACGGCTCTGGGGTGCTTTTTTTTGCACCAGAGATCAATCAGAATAAAATCCCCTCTTTTGATCTCGCTCGATCCCTCTTTCAAGGGCTCGAAGTGAGGATCGGCGCTATGCGCATTGACGGCGCAGATCGGGAGCCCTTCCGTGAGGAATCCATGCGACGTCATCTGATCGGCGATGAACATTCTGACCTGGTGCTCATTGATTTTGCTTCCATTGCGCAAGGATGCGGCGATCTTGTCCCAGGCATCGCCGACGACTTTACCGAGGAAATTGGCAGCTTCCAAATGGGAATTCAGCTGCTCCTCATCGAGCACGCAGGTGTAATACTGAAGAAAAGAGGCAGAGGATACAACCTCAACGTGAAAACTGCGGACGAGATCGACGATCCCCGCATCGACCTTCGATAAATAGGGAATCGCATTTTTCGGGGAATACTCCATCGCCACCGTCTTGGACCCTTTGAGGATTTTTCCGAGCTGCTCTTCGAGCTCTTGCCACTTCAAATAGATCTCTGTTTGACCGGGAAGATGGGGAAGGACGTGCGGTTCGATGACGTGCAGGATTTTAACGGGGTCGCCTTTTGCAGGGATCCAATAAAAAAAGCGCCTGGTCACCATGAGTTCGGGATCGACCTTCAGGAAATCGCGTGCAAGCGCATTGATTCCATGAAAATCGTAAATGAGCCAACCGTCTATTTTTTCCTTGAGAAGGTGCTTTTGAACATCGTTGATCCGCGCTGACCAATCCATGAATACCCCTAGTATTAATGATATAAACACTGGATTAAAGCAGAAGCGGCGACAACGCGCAAGACCTGGAATGGCTCTTTTAAGATATCGACGAGAAAAGGGATCGAGCTTGGATCGCCAATACGCGATAGCGCCTCGAGAATATGGACCTTCATCTCGCGATCGGCTCTGGGATAAACTTCTTGTAAAACGTTAACAGCTGAAGGATCATTGCCGATAATGGCGAGGATCATCGCTGCCTGAGTGCGAATCTTCTCATCGGAATCATTGAGAAGTTCGTGCACGGCGGCAAGCCCCTCTTCATCGCCTTCCTGGAGCAGGGTCGCTGCAGCAGCGCCGGTCACGCCCCAAGTGCGCATCTGCAAAAATTCTCTTACGGCGGCTTGGGCCTTCGGATAGCGGACAATGCTTAGCGTCGACAGGAGGTCGAGTCTCACGAGCTGGTCGACGACAGCCGGATAATGAGGGATATGCTCGATATGCTTGACGCGGCTGGGCGCAAGGGAGCGGAAAAGCGGGTTGCTATGCGCGTCCCACATCCAAAGAGTGTTCTGTTCCTGTTTGAAGACTTTATGGATGAGATCGCTTGCCATCTTCACCTGAATGCGCTGGCCGATCAGACCAAGCGCCAGGTTCACTTTCACATAAGGGTCGCTGGTCTCTTTGATTTCTTTAAGAGCGAGCTTCAAACCGTACTTCCCGCTAACGCCGAGAGCTGCAGAGGAGAGCTGCCGCCACTGGGGATTTTCCGATTTGAGCCATTTTGACAAATGGCGGCCTCCCGCTCTTTCGTCGAGCAAAAGCAGAACATAAGCCGCTGTAATCGCAACTTCAGGGGCCGGATCATTCAAATTGTCTTCGATCAGTTCGGGGACGGAAATAGTCCCGATCTTCTGGAGGCGCATTAACGCAAGCGCATTCAAGGCGGAAATACGGACATCGGGGGATGCGTCGCGCAGCAGAGGAAGAAGCAGGTCGAGCTCCTCTTTCAAATTGAGGTGGATAATGACCTCGGCGGCAAGCTGCCGCAATCCGGCCCTGTCGCTCTTCACAAGGCCGAGGAGCTCTTCTCGATCGATGCTGTCATACATGCTGACGAGAGCAACGATGGCAGCCCCCTTTTCTTCCGCCAAAGTGCGGGGATGGCCGATGATCTCTTTTAGCTCCGGTTTGAGTTCGCGCATGCGCAGCATCCCTGCTGCCTGGATCACATCGAGGCGGACGTACCAGACTTTCTCCTCTTTGAGAAGGCGCGCGATCTCATCTTTCAAGGGGGCATCGGCAAAGGAGGCGGCCAATTTGATCGCAACGGAACGAATCAATGCGTTTGACGCACGCAATTGGGCTAAAAGCATCGGGATTGCCTTGGCATCGCGGGTAAACGCCGCTCCAAGCATCGAATTGAGCCTGATGCTGAGCTGGGAAGAAGATTCTCCTTTGTTGAGAACACCCCATGCCAGCACCTCCAGCATGCGGCGATCCAATTTTTCCTCCTCAAATTTGATCGTCGTCTCCACCCATTGCTCCATCGCCTCCGTCTCATCGCCTTTTTCACTCAATGCGCGGATATAAGCAAGTTGCAGGGCCTTGGACTCGGGGAACTCCTTGAGGGCCTCTTCCGCCTCTTCGACTGCTGAATTGCGGTCGGCGATGAGCAAATGGGCATAGATCCGTTTTTTGAACTGTTCCTCGTCGGCTACAGCGGCCTTGCTCATAGATTCGGCGGAATCTATGAGCGAGTCCGCATAAGCAGATGACGCGAACATCAAAAGCACGGAGAGGACAGGTCTCAAGAAGAGCATGGAATTATCCTAAACCTAAGTGGGAGAGCTTGCGTCCACCGATCAAATGGAAATGCAGATGAAAGACCGTTTGTCCCGCATCGCTCCCATTGTTGGTCAGCAATCTATACCCCTCTTCGACGTTGTACTCATCGGCAAGGGCCTGGGCCACTTGGACAATTTCCCCGATCAGCGGCATATCTTCGGGCTTTAGGGCCTGCAGGTTGGGAATTGCTTTCTTGGGCATGATCAAAAAATGCACCGGGGCGACGGGGGCGATATCTTCGATCGCCAGGATCCGCTCGTTCTCAAACACTTTTTTACAAGGAAGCTTTCCTTCGATGATCTTACCGAATACTGTAGTCATGTGGTACCTGGTTTAATAAGTCCAAGGGTGTAGTCTAGCGCCTTAAAGACATCTTCCTTTGTCTCCCAGACGGAAATGAAGCGCCCTTTATGGCAAAAGATGGCACCCGGGATTCCCGAGACCCTCTTCAGATCCTCATCCAGAAGTCCTGCCCATTCCTGAGGAAGCGGGACGCGCACCTTCATCCTTTCCTCCATCGTCGGAGGGATGCCCCGCAGCTTCCAATGTCCGCCGGACGGCATGACGACGAACAGAGCGGGGTGGGTCTCTCCGCCCATTTCAAAGAAACATTCCATCCATGGCATTGCTTCCTCGAAATAAAGGAATTTGTCCTTTTTCATCATGCTCGCTGCAACCTTTTCGCGGCAGGCCTGAATGTAGTGGAATCTCTCAAGCAGACGCCTTAGATGTCCGATGACAAAGTCCAAAGCATCGAAAAATGCCTTCGTCTGTTCTTCAGTGGGAGCATCGTAAACGGGCGGCACGAAATTGGTCACGACGTTGGAAAAGGTGCAGGTGCCAAATTCAGGCGTCACTCTTCCGTTGTCATGGGCATCGACGCCATGGATTAAAGAGCGGTTGAAAAAATCATAAGTGGCCTCGTCGACAATCCCGCGCTCCTTCAAATATAACCAGATCATACCGGCGCTGCTTAAATCCCCGCTATATTCCGATTGATGGTGGTCGAAGCGTTTTTTCGCAGGATCGTAAATCCCCCCGACGTCGCAAACATACTCGCACTCGTCAAGCACGCGCGGATCGCGAGACCGAGCGATCTTGTCCACGTCGACAAGGCCAAATGTCACTAAGAGCGCACATGCCGTCACTTCGTCGGCATGAAAAGATCCATCGTGAGTTCCAACGCTGCGTTTGATCATAAAAACCTGAACAACTGGAGATCCTGAAGTTTCACTCAACTGTATCTATTGTACCCCTGCAAAAAATAATGCTCAAGAACCTAAAAAAATGTATAAATTCAATTTGAAAATGATTAAGAAGAAAGTATGGTTGAAAAAATGGAAAATTCAGCTCGCACGCGCGATCACCTGGCCAATGAAAGGACTTTTCTTGCCTGGATACGTACCAGCATTGGCGTCATGGCGTTTGGTTTTGTGATCGAGAAGTTTGCCGTGTTCGTGAAGCAAATTGCCTTTTTCGTTCAGAAACAAAAAGGACTGGAAAATACGAGTGTCTCCGCATTTCAACAGGAATCCCCTTCCATTTTCGGAATATTCCTGATTGTCATTGGCGCCCTCATTGGCTTATTCGCATATATTAAATATAAAAAGACGGAAAAACAAATTGATGCAAACAACTATCAATCCTCTCGAACTCTTACAAGTGTTCTTACACTATTGATCATTGCGTTGGGAATCTTCCTAATTGCTTACCTAATAAATACTTAGAGGCGAAAGCGAGAATGGATAGCATCCTTTTTACACCCCATTACGATCTCGTCACACCCGACGGCTTCCTCACATCCCTCAAACGGACCGCACCTGATCAGATGGAAGCGGAGCTGCTGATCCAGAATATTTCGCCGGCGTTTGCCGGTTTTGAAATTGAAAAAGAGCACATCTCCTTCAACCTGAAAAGCACGCTGGCCCAGCTCGGGTTGAACGGGACCGGCAAAAATTACGAACTTGATCCCGTGAACCTCACTGCAAAAGTTCAAATCCATCTGCAAGCGTACGGGAAAATCGCAAAGGCTCTGCTCGACCATCTGGCAGAGGGCGCCCATATTGGGAAACTCTTTGCTGCGGATCCCCGGCGCAAAGTGCGCAATCCCGATTACCTGCTGCGCATGTTCGGCAGAACAGACAGGGAAGGCAGGCCGCTGCTTTCTTTAGGCGGCCCTAAAGGAAGGGATGAGCTTTTGCTGGAAAAGGTCGACGGAAGGACAGTTGCTTTTCTGCATCTGCAGGAAGGGGTGCTTTCCTATGATAATGAAGCGATCTTCGGACTCCTTCCCACGATCGGCAAAGCGCTGACCCACACTTCTTTCCGCCTGCGTACTTTGATTCAGCTCGATCAGGATTGGATTCCCCTTTCCCAGCGCAAGGTCGCCGAGGGGGAAATCCTGCTCGTGCGCACCGCTCCCCTCCACATCCGCACAGCTTTTGGCAAAGTCGTCGATTCCCTGCTGCCGCAAGGCGTTCACCACACCACAGCAAACGTCCTCGAGCCCGACACCACAGCATCCGGCGATGTCTACGAACTTTACGGCTCCTCCGATCGTGAAATCGAAGTGATGCCCATCGAATTCTACACGTTAGAGCCGCATCGCGAGCACGTCTTCTTCGCTGACCGGGACCAGCTTCAAACCTGTCTTGAAAATCCAGCCGTCCTCTTCAAGGCTTTTCAGACAGCGCCCCTGCCGCTCTCCCATCGCGCTACGGTCTTCGTCGTCAAAGGAGACCAGCTCCTCAACCTTCAGACCGATGACTGGACCAGCCGTGAAACGCATATGAGCGATTTCCCCGGGCTCTTTTATCCCGCACAGCAAGCCCTGCTCGTCCAGCGTTATATCGAGCAACAACCCGACTACCCGCTCCTTAAAAGCATCGAGGACGGCCTGATCACCTCGCAGGGAATCCTCCTCTGCCGGTACTTCCCTTCCCCATTGATGAAACGCCTTCTTTTGAGCGACCTCGTCCAAAAGTGCCTGAAAGGGCTTTACTTCCAATACCCCTCTTTGGCCTATGGAAATTTCTTCTCGCATGAAGACCGGTCGATGCTCCTCGACCTCGCTAAATTCGGCATTCCCGTCTACTGGGTCGATGAGGCCTCCGGCAACATTCTGCAGTACGTTCCAAAACCCGGAAAGGATACCGGCATGTTCGTCCCCGAGCCGATGATCGACGACTTTGTCAAATCGACCGCTTTTGGCATTTACGGCTCGACATTGCTGCATGGAAACTTCGAGGAAGAGCTCATTACGATGCTTCGCGGCATTATTGCGATGCGTTCGGAGCTTAACCATCCGCTGCTCAATTCCGATACGCCCATCGCCCTTGTCACCGGAGGAGGCCCAGGACTCATGGAAGTGGGAAACCGCGCCGCCAAACGCGTCGGAATCCTCTCCTGCGCAAATATCGTCGACTTCCGCAACAGCAGCAACTTGAATATCAAAGAGCAAAAACAAAACTCCTATATCGAAGCGAAGATGACCTACCGCCTCGATAAACTCGTCGAGCGCCAGTCGGAATTCAACCTCGATTTTCCGATCATCCTGACAGGAGGCTACGGCACAGACTTCGAGCAGTGCCTTGAAGAAGTGCGCCGCAAAGTCGGCTCGATCCCTCCGACTCCGGTGCTCCTTTTCGGCAATGAAGATTACTGGCGAAGCAAAATCACTGCGCGCTTCCATTGTAATCAGGAATCCAAGACGATCATCGGCTCAGAATGGGTCAGCAACTGTTTCTATTGCGTCCGCAACGCTCAGCAAGGGCTGAAAGTCTATCGAAGTTTTTTTTCCAACACTCTCTCGATCGGCCCCAACTATCCCCCCTATCCGGACGGATTTGCCATCGTGCATTAACCTCATTCCCGAGCCCGCGTGCGTGCCCGAAAGTTCTTTCAGCAATAATCGGGCTCGGGCTCGGAAATGAAGTTATGCAAAAGTTTTAAGGTTAGAATCCCCAGGAGAAGCCGACCTCTCCGTATTGGGTCCGCTTGTTGAAGAACTGCCCTTCGTAAGAATAGCCGTGGTGATAGTCAACATAGACGCGCATCTTGCGGCCGACTCCCTGCAGCTTGCTGAGCTCATAGCCCAATTTCGCTGTCAAGTCGAGGTCCCAGTGCCGCTGCTGCCAGTTTTCGAGGTGGATGGCAAAAAAAGGCGTCCCGTACAGCCTATGGTAGTCGAACTTGCTGCCAAGGATTCTTAGCTCAATCCCATACTCGATATAGAGCGGCTTGATGTGGAACGAACGATCGCTATGGAAAACGATCCCGGGACCAAAATACCCCCTCAAACCGCTTGAGAACTGATAGGAAGAGAAAAAGTCGATCGCTTCCATACTTGGATTTTTACGCCGGTCCACCTCTTTGCGGTGGTTGCAAAGGAATTCATCGCCAAGATGTGAAGAGATGTGGTAGACCCTAAGGCGGAACGACCACTGATCGAATGCGTACGTCAGAGGAATCCCGACCAGATAGTCGGTATTGACAAGCTCGCAAGTCTCGTGTTTGGGCCGGTGGTGGATGTTCTTGTAATTGAACACAGACCAAATGCCCGCTTCAATCCCGATCTGCAGATCGCCATGCCAACGCATGATGTTGATCCAGCGAAAAACCGGGAAGTCATCGCCCAGAGAGACTGCTGCGCAGACATCGCCGCACACCTTGTCTCCAAATCGCATCGCCGCAGAGTTTATCGGCTGTCTTGGATCGGCAATCAATGGAGCGAACAGCACAGTCGACTGAGGAAACCATACGCCGCTCACCCTCGGCTGCTCGACGTACTGCTTGCGAACCTCCATCTCCTGCTTAGTCACATCAATGACCTCGACAGACTTCACAGTCGGCAGATCCTTGACAAAGGTGATGATCGACTTTGAGAGCAGGTCGTTATTAGGCAGATTGGCGAGAAAGACTTTGTGGTCCTTGACGATGACCACCACCTGGTATTCGTAGTAGTGGACGTCGATCAAGGCCTGGATGTAGCCTTCCAGATAAGGATCTGTGGCATCCGCGAAACTTTCGGCGGAAAGATTATCGCTCCGGGTCAGCACCTGGGTATCGATTTTGGCAATGAACTCATCGTCTGTGGTTTCAGCGCATAGGGAAATGCAGTAGAGAGACATTCCTATGAACGCTATCAGATGCTTGACCAAAATCACCCTCTATTTATACATGCCTACAAAAAGCTATCTATAAATCACTTAAGAGTTATTCGCAAAAAAATTTTTATGTGTTTTCTATTTAAATCCTCTTTTTTGCACTCAAAGTAATTACAAAACTTGCTAAACTTCCCAATACAAAAAAGAGGCCGACCTCCCATGAAAAAGCCCTTTCTAGCCGCTCTTCTCCTTTCCTCGCCCCTCGCAGCTCAAGAGTTCCCTTTAGATAAAATCATCCTTGAGGCCCTTGCGCTGTCGAAAATCCCCGGCTGCGCCGTCACTATAGCAAAAGGAGATGAGATCCTCCTCTGCAAAGGCTATGGAGTCAAACAACTGAAAAACGCCGAGGGCAATGCCATCGACACCCACACCCTTTTCCCGATCGCGTCCTTGACCAAACTCTTTACTGCAGCTGGCGTGGGCCTCCTCGAGGAACAAGGGATCCTCACGCTCGACACCCCGATCGCAAAATTTTATCCCCTCGCATTGTCCGACCCTTACGCCTCTTCGCATCTCACATTCCGCGATTGCCTCAGTTTACGCAGCGGCCTGCCCGGCCCTTCCACCTACGACCTCCTTTACTCCGACCCCAACGTCCAAAGGCAAACTCTCCTCGAAAATATCCTGCCCGCTCTTCCGTTCCCGCTTGGATTCCGCAGCGGCTTCTCTTATCAGAATCTCCTCTACCTGCTCGTTAGCCCACCATTGACCCCTTCCTATGAGACTTTTTTGCAGAAACAACTTTTAGAACCCCTTGAGATGTGGGACACCACAGCCTCTTTTTCAAGACTGCAAAGCCGCTACAACAAAGCCTCTCCCTATGTCTGGAAAATCGATCATTATGAAGAGGTCCCCTATGAGAACCTCGATGCCTTCCTACCTGCATGCGGGCTAAGCTCTACCGCCCATGACATGAGCCACTTCCTCTTGTTCCTTCTCAACAAGGGAACCCATCGCGCCCAAAAAATCGCAGACCCCTCCACTCTGGAGCAGATTTTTACGCCGCAAACCGTGGCGACCACCGAGGAGTTCACAGGAAGCTCAACTCACCATGACATCCTGTTCCCCCACTCCCAATTCCTCACCTATGGGCTCGGCTGTTTCATCCACGACTACCGGGGGATCAAAATGATGCAAGCGCCCGGACTGACCGACGGATTCAGCTCTGTGCTCGCCCTCGTTCCCTCTCTCAACCTGGGCATTTTTATCGCTGTGAACGCCGAGGCCACTGCATTCACACACTCCCTTCTCTACCAATTCATCGACGCCTTTCTCGACTAAGAGACTGTTCTCAAACTAAGCTTCTGTCGATTTTCGGGTTCTTTTGAGCCGATTTTCGATCCAAATTCGGGGGATAATATACGAAAGTTTGATATTATCCCCGAATTTGGATCGAAAATCGGCCAAAATAATGGCTTTGTTGCGTAAATTGAAATCAGTTGCAATAATCTAACAATTAGGATTTTGCACCACAGAGGGGTATATTCGGCTGTCGTTTAAAAAAGAACTGGCTTGGTACTAAAAGGGTCGAGAAATTCTCTCGACCCTTTTTTAAGTAGAAAAGCAACTATCTCTTAGGGACCTGTACGAACGCCGGTATTTCCGTTATAGGATGTGAGATTAAAAGTAGATCCGGTATTTGTAAAAAGGTAAGTCCCAACTAACGATGTCGGATCAGGATAGATAGGTGCTGCTATATTGTTGTTGAAACTTAAGTTGGTTGTAGAACCACCACTAGCAGTGATGAGCGCGGCTGCTATAGGCGGATTTTGATAGCCTAGTCCTGAAGCCACAAACGTATTTTGATCGACCGTCCAAGTACCTGTGCTAGAGTTATTGGTTTGGAAGTTTAGCCCAGAGATCTGAGAATGGGTAGAGGTATTATTCGTCACAGAAGCTGTTATCATAGTGTCAGCATATGTCGTTAATGCTATGCCAGCACTACCTGCTTGGATATTGTTCGATGAAAAAGTGAGTCTAGCCGTTGAAGTATCAGTGCCACCATTTGTGCCCGTGGTTATGCTGATCGCATCAGATCCTGTAGTGTACGATACTAAATCACCCGAGACTTGATTCCCTGTGATAGAAAGATTCGGTATGGTAGAGGCCTCTGTGGCTGTGATGATAATTCCTGAGATGTCGTCAAAGAGAAAATCATTATTTGCGATAGAACCGGTAAACTGCGCAGTACCTTGAAGACTTACGGATAGGTTGGTAAGCCAAGAATCGCAAGTATTATTCTCGATCAGGACGTTCAACTGAGAATGGTTATCCATCGCAGCAATATCATTTTGTGTAATTGTAATCGCATTCGTATAGGGAGTATCAATTTCATTATTCGTTATGGTAAGATCCACATTTGCATAATGGTTGAGTGTACATACTATGATCCCCGTCACAAAGTTTCCATCAGCATTCATATCGTTATTATTAATCACAACTGGGCAAGCCTGCAGCCCTGATGTCAGATTGTTAAAGATCATATTTATGGCAGATTGAGCCGTGGTAAACGAATTTCCAGAAATGTTGGTAGTAAGGTTTGAACAATTTGTATAGGAAGTCACTAAAAAATTTCCATAGCTAGCACTGTTCGTAAACGCACCTGCAGGGGCATCATTGTTGCTGACTATATAAGTCGCATTTTGGATCCCTGTAGCAGCAATGTTAATCCCCATAATTCCTTGATAAATGAAGTTACTATCGATGAGCACCGTTCCTGTAACATTGGAAAGGTTAATTCCATAGTCTGTGGGCGGTGATACTGCAGTCGTAAAGATTGGTCCTTGAATGATACAATGGGTCACGGTAAGACCATTTACAGAAGAAGCTGCAATCCCACTTCCTGATAAATTCTGAATATATAGGCCTGAAATTTCATTATTATTAGCTACTCTCACCACATCACCGGCGCCTAGATTGGTAATGACAGGCGACATGGCTAGATTAATGGTGGGCTGTGCGTCTGAATAGATTTGGCTGGGAGTAGAAGAGGGGACTTCAACGGCTCCAAGTGTGGTATCGAGCGTATGAGAAACTACGCTACCCCATAATTTTTGATTATCTTTTAAGGTAATGCCAGCATTTAACCCTGTGGTCGTTAAATCACCTGGGAACACATAAATGATATCGCCTGGCTGAGAAATATTTTGAGCATCTACTAAAGTAGGGAAGGGGCTCTCATAGGTCCCCGCGGAATGGCTTGTATTATCAACAAACAAGAAGAAATAAGGATTTCCTGTTCGTGGGTCAATCGCAACAGAAGTGATGTCCGATACTTCTTTTTTACGGAATCGATCCACGACAATGATTTCTTGTCTTTGCACATCCTGGACGAGTCTTTGGCTCAGAAGACATGCATCAGTGCAGTTTTTGAGTCTTTTGTTTTTTGAAGGCGTCTGTCTTGGTCCAAAAGGAATATTAATGCCAATTTGCCCTTGCACAATTTCGTGAAAACGACTGTCGTAGCTATTGATAGCTTCTAAAGAGAGGTATTCGTAGATTTGGGCAGCGACTCGAACGCGGCCTCCTATTGCTTGTTTATTACGATAGTTATAGTAATAAGGGCCGGCAGCTGCATAAAGATCAAAATTCTTATTCTTTAAGAAGTGAAAAGCAACTTCTGCATCAAGGCCCTTCATTGCGTATTGTATTTTACTATTTTGGGTCGTCGTCTGTTTCACAAAAGCATTGTTTCCTCGAAAGGAATCGAAAGAAACGTTTGTAGTAGAGTGTTTGTCATAGGGCCGGCTTCTTTTATCTCCAACTGGCAGATACCCATTCAGTCTGAAGTCCCATCTGACTCCCATGGTCTCAAAACCTAAAGCTACTTGATTGTAGTGCTGTCTTTTTGTGTTGCGGTAATCGTAATAAGCGTTAGCTCCGTAGACTCTACAACCAGCCAGAGCTCTGATTCCAATCCCTGCGTTTGCTGCAAGTTTTCCATCATCAAAGACATGTCCACGGAGATCGACGAACGGCAGAATAGACCACATGTCAGGAGAAGGTGCTAAAAATGTTTCTAAAGTGGTGTATCCGGTATTATATCCAACCCCTTTGTTTTCAATGTGACGAATCTCTACCCTCATAGGACGAGCGCCGCGCTCACAACCTGTTGCAGAAGGTTCCTCTGCTTCCGTTATGGAGAAGCAGCAAAGAAGATAGATCATGGAAAACAAAAAACGTGAAGAATTATTTGACATGCAGACCTCAAGAAAATGAGAACAAAACCCCTATAGAGACTCTCTAAGTCTCATTTCGGGAATGGTATGTGAATTTTTTACTTATGTCAAATAAAAATAACTGATCAAATCTAAGGGGGTGTTGTAAAATTTAACTTATTTTTGCATAACGACTTAACATGGTCTTCCTCACGGTTGTCTTTTCATTTTTCCCTCACGAAGAATTGAAAAAACAATTAGTATGCAGTAAGTCAAATTTTACAACACCCTCTAAAATGTTGTTAATCCATGGACTGGCGAACACGCTGGTGGTCTTTCTCGTAAATTCCTACCGCTAGGGTGTATCGACATTCAATAATAAGATGATTTTTGAGGGATTTTTTTTGCCTTTTTTCCTTCGTTTCGCAGGACATACTTGAAAAGCAGGCCAAGAAATGAAGGGAAAAAGGCTAAAAAAAGATCCAAAAAGCACTTTTTATTGAATGTCGATACACCCTAGGCCATCAACTTCCGAGCCATTGCAAACGCCCCTTCTCCATTCAACAACCCTCTGCCATAAATCAGGCGACAAGCCTTCACCCAAGAATCAGAATAGTTTTGCAGCTCGCTGCGATCTTCGATCAGATGCGGCTCAAACGTTATGGGATCCAGTACGATCGGCGTCGCCCCTTCCAGGATACACCATTCGATATCCTCTTTGGCAAGAGAGGGAAAGGCGCCTCTCAAAAGAAGGGCCACGCTTGTCACAAAAGGGGTAGCAAAAGAGGAGCCGCTGCATGGCACATAGCCTCCTCCATTCTCTGGTGCCATCACATCCACCCCGATGGCGCAAACCGTCTTTTCAGCCAGCCGCATTCCGGGAAGCGTTGCTTGGGGAGCGGGGTAAAGTCCATTTTGCATTAAATGCACGACGCGGATGCAGCAAAGATCCATAATAAAAGAATCATCCAGACAATAGGACTCTTCGGAAATGAGAGTAGGATTCAAACTGATATCGACTCCATCATTGCCATTTGCTCTAATAAGCAACTTATCGTTGGCGATAGTCAAATATTCCGACCGAAGTTCTAGTTGTAGTCGAAGGAACAAATCCCGGAACAATTCGTCCCTGAAATTCCCCTCAGGGAGATCAGATATCCAGTCAAATTCCATCGAACCAGAGGATTGTGAGTTCTTTTTGCAATACTGCAAATACTCCTCATCCTGCAGCCTATCCCAAAATCCATTGCGGTACGATACAGAGAAATTGACGATTTCGCTCTCAGGAGAACAATGGTTGCGGCATGACTCTACAATGCGGAGTTTTGCAAGAGGAGCTGCGCCCAAATGGTCTTTTGCACGGTTCGGTTGACCGGCAATGATGCCCGCAACCAGGGTCGTATGCCTTCCCGACCCCGCTGTATCGACTTGAGTATCCACCATCGTCTCTTCCTGAGCAGTGTCGGCAAAAACATTCTTAAATGCCGGGTGGGTCCTGTCAGGACCAAATGTATCCACAACCGTAGCCTCAGTCTCTTGGCCCCAACGCCCCCATTCATGCAGCGATCTAATATTCATCATCTGTAATGGAGCCTTCTTCGCGGGAGGCAGCAAAAATGCATTGGGATTTTCCAACGCACACTTAGCCCGGTCATCCCATTTCATCTTGCAATTGAAATGCTTGAGCTGCTCTGCTTTCAGCGCCTCTTCATCTTCGGGAAACCCCTGATTGAGCTTGTCTAACAGGGTATGACATTCCAAATGGTGATTCGATTTGTATTTGAGATACCCTGACAAGTCCTCAATTTTGTTAAAGCGATGCCTATAGTCGGGATAATTAAACGGCGTTCTTCCCGGCTCCCCTCTTCCCCGCATGAACACTTTGGTCCCCAGAAAAATATCGGGCGCATACCGGCCCTGCTTTTCCTCGCAGAGGTCATGCAGCCTCACAGCTGCTTCATAGAGCTCCTGATTTCCAGCGGCCTTGCCAATGATCTCCTCATACAATTCCCGCGTTTTGTCTAATGACTCAATCACATCATTGCAATAGCTCGCAGCGCTCTCAACTCCTGATGTGAAGAAAATTGTTTGCCACTTTCCCCATGAAGGCTGCGTAACTGCTAACATAAAAAAACTCCCATTTTATCTTTTTTTTCCTAGGGTATATCGACATTCAATAAAAAGTGCTTTTTGGATCTTTTTATTGATTGTCGATACACCCTAATCCATCGCTTCCGCTGCTTGAGAATCCATGAATACCTGCGCCATTTCAAAGGCGCCTTCCGCATTCAATAGTCCCCTTCCGTAAACCAGGCGGCAGGCTGTAATCCAAGGAACAGAATAGTTCCGAAGTTCTCTACGATCTTCGATCAAACGCGGCTCAAACGTTCTTGGATCAAGTATAATCGGCGTCGCGCCTTCCAAGATACACCATCTGATCTGTTCTTTGGAAAGAGAAGGAAAAGCCCCTTTCAAAATGAGGGCCACGCTTGTCGCGTAAGGGGCAGCTACAGATGTCCCGCCTGCTTCACAATAATAACCGCCGACATCTGTTGTCAGTACATCAATCCCGATTGCACAGACCGTCGATTCAGCTGAATGCGCCCCGGGAAACGTTGTTACGGGATCGGGATAAAGCCCGTTTTTCTGCAAAGACACGACGCGAATGAAAAGATTTTTTGGCTCAAAATTTTCCAGGAAATAGCCCTTCTTAGCGATCAGAGCGGGGTTCAAACAAATGTCAACGCCATCATTGCCCATGGATTGGATCTGTAGTTTGTTCCTCACAAGAACCAAATGATCATTACACATACGTGCAAATGATCGCCGATATAAGTCACGAAATAATTGCATTCTCTCATCACCGCCAGGAAGCTGCGCGATGCATTTAAACTCCCACAGGCAACTATTGGAGTGCACATTTGTGAGGGAATAATGCATAAGCTCTTCATCATGGAGAATATCCCAAATGTTGTCGCTATACCCTCCTGATTGATTGACGATTTCGCTTTCGGGAGGTTTTAACTCTCTTATCACATTCAAAATACGGAGTTTTGCAAGAGGAGCCGCCCCCATATGATTATTCACCTGATTCCATTGGGCAGCAATGACACCTGAGATCATTGTCGTATGACGTAGTCTTTCTATATCAACAGCATCCGTCGCCTCTGGATTATCATCGTCTGCAAATACACCCCTCAAAAAGGGATGGGTCCTATCCACATCGCTGCCCTCTACAACCGTAGCTTCAGCGCCGCTGCCATAATAACCCCGTTGATGCAACTGCTCGAAATTCATGATCTGTAATGGAGTCTTCATTGCAGTAGGCAACAAAAATGCATTGGGATTTTCAAATGCGCTCTTAATCCGGAAATCCCATTTTAACATGCAGCTATAATGCTTGAATTGCTCTGCTTTTAACGCCTTTTCATCCTCTGGAAATCCACGAATGAGATTGTCTAGGAGATAATAGCATTCCAAATGGTGCTTTGATTTATTTGTGAGATACTCTGACAGGTCCTCAATTTTGCTAAAGCGATGCCTATAGTCGGGATAATTAAACGGCGTTCTTCCCAACTCTCCTCTTCCCCGCATGAACTCCTTGGTCCCCAGGAAAACATCGGGTGCATAGCGACCCTGCCTTTCCTCGCAAAAGTCATGAAGCTTCTCCGCTGCCTCGTAAAGCTCCTGATTGCCGACTGCTTTACTCATCATCTCTTCAAAAAACTCGCGAGTCTTATCCAACGACTCAATCACAGAATCGCAATAGCACGCAGCGCTCTCAGCCCCTGATGTGAAGAAAATTGTTTGCCACTTCCCCCATGATGACGGCGAAACTGCTAACATTGAAAACCTCCAATTATATTTGTATATTTATTATATAATATTTTAATAAAGACATGATTAAGACATGCCCTATCCACAACCTACAGGGCAATTCATATGTCATTATAATTAAATGACATACACCATACATCAACGACATTGATCGACAGCCCATTTACTTAAAAAAAGCAACCTCCTAGCAACCGGATGCGCATAACGGCTGCGCATTGGGCTGGACCGGTTTTTGAGAATCGGAAAGAACAAAAATGGATAACAATAGACAAAATCAATGAATCTGACGCAACAAGAAAATTTTCTTTCTGGAAATAGTTTGCACACTTCGCTATGATTTACCCCTCTTGGGGCAATAGCTCAGTTGGTTAGAGCAGCGGACTCATAACCCGCTGGTCGCAGGTTCAAGTCCTGCTTGCCCCATCCTTTTGGACACTTCTTAAAATCCATCATCGTTAAGAACGGTTCTCTCACTGAAAATGAGAGACTTCCGTCTTTCAATTGCAAGTTCTGAAATACTAAATCTAAAAGTTGACGTTTTTCGTCCACTTCAGAACTTTCAAAGATTTGCCTAGCTCTTGTGGCTAGGTTCATAACCATGTTGGCTGTGACATAGAAATTGTGATCGGCCTTTTCATGACGTGCCATTTGTTCGACTATCTCTGCTTGGAGAGCTTTGCAGTCTTTAACCTTATCCAGATACGTTTTCTGGTCAATAAGACCATCCAGCTTATCATCGTACATTTGGTTAATCCGCTTTTGAATGCGATCTTGATCTTTTCGTAGAGCTACTAAGCTGTTAGTATGGAAAAGACTTTCGGACTCATGGATTTTCTTGAGATAGCTTGTCACTTCAGTAATTTGTTCCTCACTTAGGGCAATATGATCAAAATACTGGGATAGAGACTCAACCAAAGGCTCCTCTCGTTTATAGACTTTTTTACAAATCCCCTTGGCATTCGTGCAGCTGTAGTAAATATAACGCTTTTTATGAATTTCGGGAGTTACGGTACATCCACAATGATCGCAGGTAATCAATCCCCGAAGAATGAAAGGCTCGCTAATCTTTTTATGAGGTTTTTTATGATATCCAGCAGCTACGTCCTGTGCTTGTTGATATAGAGCTTTTGAAATAAGAGGCTTATAGTGGTGCTCTGCTAATCCATATTTTGTCTTCATCGTACCACAGTAAAATGGATTTTTGAGAATAGAGTCGATTTGAGACTTAACCACCTTTTTCCCTTTTCTTGTGCGTAGCCCGACTTTTTCGGATTCTTCTGCGAGCTTTAAGAGTGAGTAATTTCCAGTCGCATAAAGCTCAAAAAGCTTAACAATAAACGGAGCCCTATCAGGGTCAGGGATAATCGTCTTCTCGCCTTGTTCATTCAGCACATGAAGGTACCCTAACGGGGATAAGCCTATTGATGTTCCGTTTTTCGCTGCTTGCTCTTTACTACGTTTCACGTTGTCACTCAATTGAAGAACATAGCTTCGAGCAAACATGACTCCCATATCCCAACAAAGGATGGCGTAGCTTTCCGGGCCCAGCCCCGTGCCCATGAAGATGTCCTGAATGTCGCGCAGGCGGGCCGCCGCCCGTCGATCAGGTATTCGCTTTCCCCGGACCCGGAACAGCCGCCGCGTGATCGTGACTTCGCCGTTCTTCCGCGACCCGCCCGTCTTCCACCGCCTGCAGTTTGTGCGCGGCAGCGTCCTGCGTAGAGTTCCGGGTCCACCAGCGTCATCGTGACGTATGCCATGCCCACCGGCTTGCGGTCGCGCGTGCCGGCGAAGATCACGTCTTCCATCCGCGTCCCGGCGCAGGCTCTTGGCCGATTGCTCGCCGAGCACCCAGCTGATGGCGTCGCTGATGTTCGACTTGCCGCAGCCGTTGGGGCCCTACATTCCGGCGATCCCTTCGCCGGTGAAGCGCAATTCGGTGCGGTCGCAAAAGGATTTGAATCCCTGGACTTCCACGCGTTTGAGTTTCAGCAAGGCAATGTCCTCTTCGGGGGAGTTGTCACAGTCAACCGCGACTCAGGCAAAAGTAAAGTACTCGGAACACAATATTTTGTGGTTCTATTTGAATAGCCCCAACATATTGTGAACCCCTGGAAAATTTTGGCCGCTACCGCCGTTCCGTCCCAAACCGGGCTCGTAGAATGAATGGGTTTGGTCAAAATGAGAAACGTAATCATCCTGGGATCCCAGTGGGGAGACGAGGGCAAGGGGAAGATCGTCGATCTGTTCTCCGAGCGCTTCGATATCGTCGCGCGCTATCAGGGCGGCCACAACGCCGGCCACACGGTCTTCATCGGCGAGAAGAAGTTCGTGCTGAAGCTGATTCCGAGCGGCATTCTGCGGCCCGGCAAGACAGGCCGTGATCGGCAACGGGCTGGTGATCGATCCGGCGGCGCTGCTGGCGGAAATCGACGCGCTGGAATCGGCGGGCGTCGAGGTGCGCGAGAACCTGTCCATCAGCGACCGCGCGCACGTGCTGTTTCCGGCGCACCGCATGATGGAAAAGATGTCGGAGGCGCGGCCGGGGCGCGTGTCCATCGGGACCACCTCGCGCGGCATCGGCCCCTGTTATGAAGACAAGATCGGGCGGCGCGGCATTCGCATCGCCGACCTGCTGGACCGCGATTTCTTCCGCGCGCAGTACGACTCCGTGATGGAAGAGAAGGTCGACCATCGCCAAGGCCCTGGGCATCTACGAAGAGCTGGACCTGGCGGGCATCCGCGACCAGTACGAGGCCTTCGCGGAGCGCATCCGCCCGATGGTGTGCGATACGGCGCTGCTGCTGAACGAGGCCATCCGCGCGGGCAAGACGGTGCTGTTCGAGGGCGCGCAGGGCACCATGCTGGATATCGACCACGGCACCTATCCGTTTGTGACCTCGTCCAGCGCCAGCGCCGGCGGCGCCTGCACCGGCACGGGCGTGCCGCCGACGCGCATCGACGGCGTGATCGGCGTTTCCAAGGCTTACATCACGCGCGTGGGCGGCGGTCCGTTTCCCACCGAGGCGCTGGACGGCGCGGGCGAGCAGATCCGGAAGCGCGGCAACGAATTCGGCGCGGTGACCGGGCGGCCGCGGCGCTGCGGCTGGTTCGACGCTGCCCCTGCTGCGCTACACCGCGGCCATCAACGGGTTCGACAGCCTCGTGGTGACCAAGCTCGACGTGCTCGACGAGTTCGACCAGATCCCGGTGTGCGTGGGCTACCGGCTGGGCGGGCAGGAAGTCGACGGATATGCCGCCCACGGTGGCGCGAGATCGCCAGCTCGAACCGGTGTACGAATGCCTGCCCGGCTGGCAAACCTCCACCTTCGGGATTTCGTCGTACGACGAACTGCCGGCGGCCGCGCGCAAGGACTATCTCGCGTTTCTGGAGAAGTCGCACGGGTGTCGAGGTCGGCTGCATTTCCACCGGCCCGGAACGGAATCAGACCATCGTGCGCGCCGGTTCGCGGTTTGCGAGCTTTGCTCACGTAGCGCCGCCGGCCGGGCCGACGCGCGGCGCTTCGATTGCTCTCGCGGGCGGCGTGCGCTCTCCGCCGGCCTGCTCCACCGTCCGTCCTGGCTCTCGGGTCCACCGCTCTCCTCGTGGCGCAGCCCGACCCGCGCGATCTGGTGCGTCAGTCCGTCGCATAACGGGGAGCGCGCCTGGCGGGAATCCCTGGAGTATTACTGCGTCGAGAGCGACCTGGGTAAAGAGTTCACTTCCGGAGGCGGCGTGCGCCGCGACTCCAACGACGTGTACGATGTCATCCCCTCGGATACGGCGATTTTTTCGAAGCGCTGGTCCAGTATGACAGCGGTCCGTCCGCCCGCGACGCTGGCCCGGCAGAACAGGCCGATCTCGCGCGGCTCCGCGCCGGATCTCCCGCCGAAAGGCAGCGCCGGTTTCGCAAGCTGGCCGGGCCGATCGCTCCTACATGCTGGAAGTGGCCGACGCGTTCGACTTTACCCTCGTCGGCGTCGAGGACTTCCCCACGGGCCCGCCTGGGTGCTGGAGGCGGTGCCCCGTCCCGGCTACGTTCCCCGTCCCGCTACGCGCATGTGTTTCCGCCATGCGCGGCAAATTATGGATCGACCAGAAAGACTTGCAGTGGGTCAAGGCCGAAGCGGTCGCCACGCAGGACGTTTCTTTCGGCTTTTTCGTCGCGCGCCTGTCCCAGGGTTCGCGCATCGTCAATCGAGCAGATGAAGCTGCCGGACGGCGCATGGGTGCCCAAACTCATTGAGGCCGGGCCGCGTGTACGTTCGTTTTTTTCAGTCACAATTTCGAGGAGGACATTTCGTATAGCGATTACCGCAAGGCCGCCGCGCCGACGGTAACCGCCTCGCGCTGACCCCGATTTCGCGCGTAGGTTTAATTTAACCGCCGAGACGCGGAGGCGCAGAGTTCCAATTGGCTATCTCCGCGCTCTCGGCCCCCTTGGCGCCCAAACGGGTGAGCACCGATGCGCCGCCCCGGCTGGCGCGCAGAGACGGCGAAGTGCGCCGAGCCCATCTACAGCACCTTCTCGGCGCCCCGGCGGTAATCTCTTACGGACGGCCTCGCGCTGACGGCCGGCGAAACGCGCCGCAGCGGCGGGTCGTAGAAGAACACGGTACCGTGTCGTCCTGCCTGATCGCCCTTTGGCCCGCTCTGCTGGCGGCGCAGGACGCGCGTGAGATTTCTTCCGCTCGCTCGAGCTGGACCAAAAGAACGTCGAGGCCGCGCGCGAGTATATCTATCTCCAGCGGCAGGCGGAGCGGCAGTTCGACGGCTCCGGCGGGCTCAAGAGCGAAAGTATCCGCACCTGGGACGTAACCATGGAGGACGGCTCTCCCTACCGCCGCCTGGTGGCCCGCGGCGACCAGCCGCTGGCGACCGTCGAGCAGCAGTCGGAAAAGGCCAGGCTGGCGGCCAGTATCGAAGAGCGCCGCCGCGAAACCACCGAGCAGCGGCAGCTCCGCATCGCCGAGTGGGAGAGCCGCCGGCGCAAGCAGCGCGAGCCCATGCAGGAGGTGCCGGACGCCTTCGATTTCCACCTGGCGGGAGAACAGACGCTCGATGCCGGCGAAGCGTACGTGATCGACGCCACCCCCAGGCCCGGCTACCATCCGAAACGGCCGCCGCCGCGTTCCTGCCCAAGATGAAAGCGCGCTTCTGGATCTCCAAGAGCGACGGCCAGTGGATCAAACTGGAAGCCGAGACGCTCGCTCCCGTGACTTTCGGCGCGTTCCTGGTCCGCATCGCCGCCGGCGCGCACATCGCGCTGGAGCAGACGCGCGTCAACCGCGACGTCTGGCTGCCCAAGCGAATCGCGCTCGAAGGCTCGGCGCGCCTCTTCCTGTTCAAGGGGCTGCACACGCAGCTCGACATCAGTTACACCGCTTACAAGAAACTCCAGGACGCGCGCGCGGCCGAGGGCAAATTCCGCAATGTTGCGCTCACGCGCTGGCGCGAGCGTTTGCCAGAGCGGAATTAACCGTCCGGATTCTGTCGAACTCGGAGTCCCAGAACGATGGCGACTTCATGCTGTCCAGGTAGGCCTGCGAGTAATGGAAGGATTTCCAGACCTCTTCCTTATACCCGAAAAGCCGGTCCTTCTGTTGCGGGGCACGCACGTCGAGAATCCCGCCGGCAACTCCGCCCCGGAAAATCATCTCGAACCAGTGGCCGGCTTGCTCATCCGGGATCGGCCCCATGCGTTCCGCCAGGTTGGCCAGCACCGACGGATACCGGTCGAACCCGTCGGTGGCGATCGTCACCACGTTGTCCGCAGGGCCGAGTCCGAGGAAACCGGCCATGCGGATCGCACCGAGGATGTTGCAGATTCCTGAAATGCCGAACAGGCCCCGCAGGCGGTGCAAGGACGCCTCGGGCAGTCCGAGAATTCGTTCCAGCAGGGGCTGGCGGCGCTCCAGGAGTTCCAGGCCCATCACGCAGTCGTCGTCGTGGAACAAGGCCACGTAGTCGGTGGTCAGGACGTTGTGAATGAGCGTGACCATTTTGTCGCCGATGCCTTCGATGCGGTGTGTGCCGCGCCCGCAGTTGAACAGGGTCGAGCACTCTTTGGGCTCTAGCGCGCAGACCACCGCTTCGGGAAACCGGGCCTTGATTTCATCGCCCGCGGCCAGCGTGCCGGCCGATCCCGGAGCGGCCACAAATGCGGCCACCCGGCCGTTGCCATGCGGCCGCGCCGCCTCCAGCGCGCTCCGGCCCGTGACATAACGGTGGAAGCGGTAATTCGGAAGCAGTTCGAACTGCGCCAGGACCTTGTTGCGCGGGTCCTTCTTATATACCTCGGTGCGCTCCAGGACCAGGATGACGTCGCTCTCCGATCCGGGCGTGAGGTCCAGTTGGCCGCCATACTGGCGGATCCGCTGGTAGCGCTCCGCGCTCATCTGCTCGGGCATGATCACGACCGCGGAGTAGCCCTTGAGTCGCGAGACGTAGGCCGTGCCGATGCCGAAGTTGCCGGTGGATGGGCCGATGATGGTGTTCGCTCCCGGCCGGATTTCGCCCGCCAGCTCGCCCTCCATGAGGGTAGCGTACGCGGGCCCGACCTTATGGCTGCCGGAGGGAAAGTGCCGGCCGACGAGCACCAGAATGTTGGCACGCACGCCGGTCAATTCGCGGGGCAGCGTCTCGCAGCGGATCGCCCCGCCGGGGTCCCTCCAGGTGATGCCGAACAGGTTGGCGGGGTCCAGCTCGTTTTGGCGGGCCGCGGCGGCCTGTTCGCGGAGCGCCGCAGGCAAGCTGCGCGGATCGAACATTTCCTCGTAAGTGGGCCCCGCAATCGACGTTGACATATAGTCTCCGAAGAATTTAAGACTAACAGGATCGGTTTTATTTCAGAACTCGCGGATGGAGGCTGCGCCCGGCGATGATTTGGCCGCCCAGTGCAGGCCGATTCCACCCAGTATGCATGTTTGACGCGCACCTGGCGATAGCCAGCGCGATCCAGAAGGGGGCAAAAATCGTCAATCGAAACGAAATGGCGCAGGGAATCCGGAATGTAGGTGTAGACGCGCGGCCGGCCGTGCAGCAGGAGGCCCCAGAAGGCGCCCTGCGCGTAAAGGTAGCTTAGGTAGAGGCGCCGCAGCAGCGGGTTGGAGGGCAGAAAGAAATCGAGGGTGATGAGCAGGCCGCCGGGCCGCGTGATACGCTCGATTTCCGCCAGCGCCCCGTCCAGTCGGGAAAAGTTGCGCAGGCCGTATCCGATGAATACGCAGTCGAACGCCGCGCCGCGGAAGGGAAGCGGGCAGGCATCGGCGCAGACGGCCTGCCGCACGCCGTGCCGGTGGGCGAGGCGCAGCATGCGCTCCGTGAGATCCACGGCCACGGCGCGGCAGCCGGGGAAGCGGGCGGCCGCCAGGCGCGAAAAATCGCCCGTGCCGCTGGCCAGGTCGAGCACCGTGGGCCGCTCCGGCAGCTCCGCGCGCTCCACCAGCGTGCGCTTCCAGCCGCGGTCCATGCCATAGGAGAAGGCCCTGGTGATGAAGTCATAGCGCGGCGAACGGCGCGGAACATGTTCCGCATCAGGCGCGCGTCTTTGCCGTTCAACCGGTGGTGGCATGGGGTACCCGGGCTATTGGCAATCGGCTATCGGCTTGCGGCTGTTGGCAGCTCATCGCTCAGAGCTGAGAGCTTCTTTTTCAAACCTCTTGAAGAAGCTGTCCGCGTTCCAATGTGGGCGCGCGGGGTCGTCGGCGACCCGCTCGATCAGACCCTGCATCACGCGGTTGAAGAGCGCCGACGAAGCGGTCGACGGGCTGGTTCAAATCGTCGGAGGGTTTGTGGTAGCGCTCGTTCACCCAAGCCCGGCGCAGTTTCTCCTCCGGCGAGCCGAACTCGTATCCGAATTTAAAGGCCAGGGCCGGATGCCCTCGCGGATGAAGCTGTACTGGTCGCTGCGCACGAAGCGGTTCTGCTCCGGTTCGCGGTCCGTCTGCACCTCCACGCCGCACGCTCTTGGCCGCCGCGCGGACCTGCTCGCCGAGCGTCGATTCGGTGAGCCCCTGCACCTCGATGACTGTCAACTTGTAATTATCGGTATACACATATCGAGGTTGATATCCGCCACGATCTGCCTGGCCGGCACCGTGGGATGGCTCGCGAAGTAATGAGATCCGAGCTCGCCCTTTTCCTCGGCCGTCAGCGCAATAAAGAGGATGCTGCGTTTGTGCCTGACCCCGGATTGTTTAATGAATTCTTCGCCACTTCTATCACCGACGCTACACCGGCGGCGTTATCCAGGGCGCCGTTATAGATGCTGTCGCCATTGACCGGCCGCCCGACGCCGCAGGTGGTCCAGGTGCGCCGAAAAGATCACGTATTCGTTCTTGAGGTTGGCGTCCGTTCCGGGCAACTTGCCGATGATGTTGCGGGACTCCACCGGCTTGCGCTCGAGCGTGGATTTACCACGGAGCGTGCCCGCCAGCTCGAAGTGCGGCAGGGGCTTGTTGTCCCTGGCCAGCGTTTCAATTTCCGCATACGTGTGGCCGCTTCCGGCGAAGAACTTCTCGGTGCCGTTGCGCGTGATGGCAATCGAGATCTTCTGCCCCGCCGGCTCCCGCAGTTGCGGGTCGGCCAGCAGCACAGTAGGTGTTGGCGTATAGGTGCGGGCGCTGGCGGCGCTGCCCGGTGCGTTGGGGCGCGTGTTCGGCAGCGTGGCCACACCAATGGCGCCCGCCTGTTTCAATATCGCCCAGCGCGTGTTCGCCGTCCCATAATGGGACTTTATGTTGTCCGACACGTCCACCGGCGCGGCGGCGTTCACATAAACCGCGTGATTCTGCCTTTCAAGTCGATCCCGGCCAGGTCGTCGTACTTCGCCTCGGGGATCTGCATGCCGTAGCCGAGGAAGACCATGGGGGCTTCCACCACCGGCGCCATATCCGCGCGGCTGCTGGGGCTGGCTGCTCAGTTCGATCGGTTCGGCTTTACCGTCCCGGACCAGTTCGAGACTCGGATTCACAAACAAGCGCGATTCGAAGCGGACAGGCTGCTGGTATCCGGATACCCCGGCGGGTTCCAGACCGACGCGTTTGAATTGTGCTTCCACGTAGTTGGCCGCCTCTTCGAAACCGGGGCTGCCGACATCGCGGCCTTGCAGTTTATCATCAGCCAGAAACTGCACGTGCGCCCACCAAAGCTTGCCTTCGGCGGCGTAATCGGCGGCGAATAGCGAGGTCGCAAGCAGGGCCGCGACCGTCAGCGTGCGGTAACCAAATGTGCGGGACACCACTATAGCTTATCCGATATCAGCCACCACCGGGTCCAGGTGTGCCAGCAGCAGATCGGCGTCGCCACGCGAGAATACGAGCGGCGGCTT
>CAWESW010000051.1:0-27217 GCA_963811735.1 uncultured Verrucomicrobiae bacterium
GCTGCCTTCCCAATTGCGGAGATAGTCGAGGAGCTCTTTTTTGTTGGGCTTTTGCTGCAAAAACTCGAGCGCTTTTGCATTGCTTCCCAGATGGGCCAGTTTGGCAAGGAGCTGTAAGTGCCCTTTGTCATTGCCGGCGAAGAGGAAGAATAGAGCGTTGACGGGATTGCCGTCCAGGGCGCCATATTCGATGGGCTCCTTGGGGTAGACGACGAAGACCATATCGAGTGGTCCTTTGCGTAGGAAATCACGGGTATGGGGAACGGCGATCCCATTGTTGAGCGCAGTCGGCATCATGTTTTCCCGGTCGATCAACAGTTCGGAAAGCACTTCTGCGTCGACATTGAGCTTTTGAGCGATCGCTTTGGTCGTGCCGCGGATGATCTCTTCTTTTGTTTTTCCGGGGATCGTTGCAAAGACATCGCCCTGGTGGACGGCGCGATAAAGACAAAAATGCTGCATGCCTCCGCGAGCGTTAGCTTCATGAGAATCGCTTTCTTTGAGAGGAGGATAGATCTGCGTTTCGTTGAAAGGGGAACTTCCTGCTTCCAGGGATTTGAGTTTACAGCCCATCATCCAGTTCTCAATCTCGATGCGGCTGGAACCGGTATTGGTGATTGATGCGGTAAGCGGGAATCTTGCCATCTGTGAGCCAACGCCGGATGGTGGTTTCTGAGACATTGAGCAGTTCGGCGACATCTTTAATCTTCAGATCCATGGCAGTACTCCCTAACAGTTATTAGCAATCGGCGAATAGCGCGATCACGTCTCTTGCATCATACGTCTTTAGCAGTTTTTTACGCCTCTCTTCATTTTTAATAGCCATCGTGAGATGGGACAAAATCCGCAAATACTCCGTCTGCTTATTTTCAGGGCCTCCGATCATAAAAATCAGGTGCACGGGAGCTCCGTCGAGGGCCTGCCACTCGATCCCCTTTTTAGCTTTAATCCCGATAGCGATAAAAAAATCGTCATATCCTTGAAGCTTGGCGTGAGGAATGGCGACACCTAGGCCAATGCCCGTAGAGACGATCTTTTCCCGCTCTAAAATTGCATCGTGAAAGGTTTTTGCATTTTTCAATTTTCCGGCTTTTTCGAGAATGCCGACCATCTGATCAAGAGCTTCGTCGCGTGAATCTGCATTTAGAAACAAGACGAGACGCTCATCCAAGTAATTGGAGATCGCCACACATTCACCTTTCTTAAAAAGTTTTTTCAAGTCGCCAAGGCTCATGGCGATTTGATGATTAATGCGTGCCAGTATGACCAAATCCACCCTCTCCACGTGAAGTTGACACTAGTGACGCCTCGGGACAGAAATTTGCTCTCTCGATCTTCGCCAGAACAATCTGCGCGATGCGCATTCCAGGCGTGACGATAAAAGCATTTTTCCCATGGTTGATCAAAATGACTCCGACCTCTCCTCGATAATCGGCATCGATTGTGCCTGGGGTATTTAATACAGTGATTTGACTCTTTAAAGCAAGGCCGCTGCGCGGCCGCACCTGAATTTCGTAGCCCGAAGGGATCGCAAAGCGCAATCCTGAAGGGATCAGGGCGGATGCTCCGGATTCGATGATGATCTGCTCTTTAATGCAGGCTTTGACGTCGGCTCCTGCGGCAAGCTCGGAGGCGTAGACGGGTAAAAATTCTTCGTCGCTGACTACTGTTGGAATCTCAATCATAACCTTGCTTCCGTTTCTGCCAGTGCTAACAACTCTTTGAGTTTTTGAGGCAATTTGCCAAGCGATTGACCGTACATCACGTTGTAGGTCGACTGTTCCTGAAAATCGCGCTCGTTATCTGTCAAAAAGTCTAATAATTGGAATAATTTCAGTTTTAAATCATGGCGATTAACTATGCAATCGATCATTCCTCTTTCCAGCAAAAATTCAGAATGCTGGGCGCCGGGAGGCAGCTTCTGCCGCATCGCTTGCTCAACGACTCTAGGGCCTGCAAAGGCAATCAACGCATTCGGTTCAGCCAGGATCACATCGCCAAGTGTTGCAAAGGATGCCGTGACGCCGCCTGTCGTTGGATTTGTTAGAACGGAGATGTAGAGCAAGCCTCTTTCATGAAGCTTTGCCAGCGCTCCCGATGTCTTCGCCATTTGCATCAGGGAAAGGGCAGACTCCTGCATGCGAGCGCCGCCGGATGCCGAGATGAGGATGACCGGGAGTCTTTTTAAAGTCGCATACTCAATGATCGATGTCAGACGCTCGCCGACAACGGATCCCATGGATCCCGCCATAAAAGAGAAATCGAGAACTCCGAGGGCAACCTCTTTCCCTAAAATTGTGCAAGTGCCGACCATCGCCGCCTCGTCGCGACCTGAATTCTTCTTCGCAATCTCCAGACGCTTCTCATAAGCTTCTGTATCGATGAATTGAAGAGGGTCCAGCGGTTTAAACTCAGTGAACATTTCCTTGAAAGTCCCTTCATCGGCGAGCAACTGCATGCGCTGTGTTGCAGACAAGCGGTAATGGTAATTGCACTTCGGGCAGCAATGGAGGTTCTGCTGAAGCTCATTGGCATGCACCATCTCATTGCAATGGGTGCATTTCACCCAACCGCTGTAGCCGTCTTTTTTTGTCGTTTGGACTTTAATTTTCGGTTTATTACGCGAAAACAACCCCATAAACATCCATCTTTAATTTTTCAATATTGCTTCAAAGATAACACAATCGAATTTCCAGCTTCAACAGTCAAATCAATAGACTGCAGATAATCTCAAGCTAACAAATAATTTAATTTAGATTGGCTTTCACTGAAGACTGATCTCATTGAAATTCAGTCTTCAGCACAACCTCATAAGCAAAAATTACTGTTTAGCTTGGACATACCGCTCTTCGACATTCTTCCAATTGACAATCTTCCAAATATTTTTTACGTATTCAGCGCGCACATTCTTGTACTGCAGATAATAAGCGTGCTCCCACACATCGATTCCGAGCAGCGGCACATATCCCTGTGTGCTAAGGGGGTCCTGATTGGCGCATGTGGCGATGACAAGGCGATTTGCAGCTTTATTGAATCCGAGCCATCCCCAGCCTGAGCCCTGAATAGCCACCGCAGCGGCACTCAATTTTTCGATAAATGCCTCTAAAGAACCAAATTCCGCCTGGATGGCATGGGCGAGATCTCCTTTTGGGGATTCTCCTCCCCCTTTGCCAACCGGGGCGAGATTGGTCCAGAAAATGGAGTGGTTCACATGGCCGCCGCCATTGAACCTGATCGCTTGTTGCAATGCGATCATCGCACCGACATCTCTTTTAGCTTCAGCGTCGTGATATTTTTCGATGCCGGTATTTAAATTGGCGACATAACCGCCGTGATGCTTGGTATGATGCAGCTGCATGATCTCTGCGGAAATCACAGGTTCAAGCGCGGAAAAATCATAGGGAAGATCGGGAAGTTTATAAGGGGTAAAATTGGACATAGCGGTACTCCTTGTTCAGCGGTCAACTAAATCATACTATTTCCAGTGCTATTTTGTAAAATTTAAATGAATCCGTGGCGACGATCTAAGAGTCTGTCCACAAACTAAGCTTCTGTCGATTTTCGGGTTCTTTTGGCCGATTTTCAATTCTTCTGCCGGGGGTTATATCAACTTTCGTATATTACCCCCGGCAGAAGAATTGAAAATCGGCCAAAATAATCCCGAAAATCGACGAAGCCTTAGTTTGTGGACAGACTCTAAACCTTGATTATTAATCACATTAATATACGCATAAATTATATAATAAGCAATTAAAGCGTGAAAATTATTAAAATTGACATAATTAAAAACTAGCAGATATAATATTCGCAAATTTTCATTAATCTTAGAGGTATAAACATGAGCACTGCAGCAGTTTCTCAAACGCCCTCAATGGAATCTTCGTCAAGACCCGCGTGGGACGTCATTAGAGAAAATGCCAGCAATCCGAGAATTGGTTGTACCTAGTTCCTACCATCGGAGTTCTTGCTCTTGGCGTCATCTTTGCACCGAGCACTGTTCCCATTGGAATTGGCATTGGGGTCGGGGTGTTTGCCTTAAGCACTGTGACCATGATTATTTTAAAGGTTTGTAATTTGCTTGCCGATGACGATGATAGCGAATATGAAAAAGATATCCTTAAATATCCCCTTTTCGGAACGCTTGGAGCCCCTATTGTTGAGGAAGGAATTTTCCGCGGCCTCCTTCAACCTCTTGCAACGCGCGCCATCTTATTCATTGTCCCGGCTGCAGCTGCTGCATTTTTAGGGACAGGCCTGAGCATAGCCGTCGTAGTCTCTATTGTCGCAACAGCGGCTATTTTTGGCTTCGTACATGTGTTTAATGACCATAAAAACTCCCACATCCAGGCGTTCGCTGCACGTTTGGGAGGAGTCGCTTATGGAGTTGTTGCAGCACAATTCGGACTTCCAGCTGCGATTGCCGCTCACATCGTGAACAATACAATTGCCATAAGCTTAGCCAAACTTTTCAAAGGAGGAAATTGACGATTCCCCGAATCAAGTCAAGTCGTGGTGCAACTGTCGCAAATCTGCGCGTGTGATCCCTATTATTTTAATAGACACAAAGCGCAACTTGCCGATATGATTTCTTCCAATTTTATTACCTTTTTGAAGAGGTTATAGGGAAATTATCATGAGCGTAACTTCGATCTCCCCATCTCAGACAACATCGGGCGACAACTTCAACTGCGACTTCTTCTTCCGAAGAGATGATCGAGTGCATCATCCAGCCCAGAAACTTCCTCTTTTTGATTCCGACGATCACCGGGATTGCCATGGGAATTATTTTCTTGCCGAATTTCGGGTTGGGGCTGGCTGCCGGAGCGGGAATGCTCGTTGTCACTGTCGTTGCCATGAGTATCATGACTGCTGCCGGACTCATCGAAAAGGTCAAAGAGCGAAGGAGCGAATACAGCAAGATGCTTGCCAAGGAATCTTTGCTTGTCGCTTTATTCGGCCCCATTCAGGAAGAGGCCATTTTCCGCGGCGCATACCAACCGCTTATCTCCGCTGCCATTCAAGTCATCGTTCCGGCTGCATCTGCGGTTCTATTTGGTCCCTTTAGCATCGCTACAACTGTTTCGATTGTGGCGACAGGGGTCTTTTTTGGCGCTCTCCACTACCTGAACCCACATAAAGGAGCCTTCCAGGCAGGCAGTGACGACATCGATTGGCGGAATTGCACTTGGCGCATTGGCTGCACAATATGGCATCGGAGCCGCAGTCGCAGCGCACATCGCGAACAATACGATTGCTGCCATAGCAACGGCCTTCATGCCTTCCTCAAGCACACCCGGTATCGAACCACACTCTCATCGAAAATTCAGATATACCCCGCTGCCAACATAAGTAGCTGTCTTCTTATCTTGGAGGAGTTGCCGGTTGAGTAAGCGCGCGGACTGTTTCCCTGACCTTTTGTGCGGATTTCGGATCTTTGAGGCGTCCGTCTTCATTAAAGGCCTGATTGGCCACACCGATCGAAACTTGTGATTCAACCACTTCCCCTCCACAGTCTTCGATAATCTGACGTAGATGGACAAGACCTTTAGCGCCTCCCTTTTTTCCCGGAGAGGCGCTCATAATTCCGAATTTTTTCCCTTGGTAGGCTTGGCGGGAACCGTTGCCATTTTCTCCTCGTGACGCCCAATCCAGCGCATTTTTTAGAACGGAGGAAACCGAAGCATTATATTGGGGAGAGGCGATGATAATGGCATCGCTTGCGATCATCTGATCGCGAAGCTTTTTGACATTAGCGGGCAGCCCTTCCGCCTTCTCCAGGTCTGCATCGTAGAAGGGCATTGCGAGATCTTTCAGATCAACATAGACAACTTTGGCACCCTCTTGGCGCGCCATCTCCGCGGCTTCCTTCGCCAGCAGTTTGTTGTAAGAGTCTGCGCGGGTACTCCCTGCAAACACGAGAACTTGTGTTGCAGATAGCGACGCAGTCATGGCTAATAATGCGATCAATACTATTTTTTTCATGTAAACCCGGAAATTTTGGTTCACAAAATTTAGCACGATTGAGCTTTTCACTCAAAGAGAAGGCTTATGATGCATTTTGGCATCAACCAGGGCCTGTTGTGTGACCGGGCCGATCGCCAGGCATTTTTTGCCCCGGGGCAACTCACCGAAAATTTCTAGAAATGCCTTAACGGTGGATGGACTTGTGAAGACGACTTCATCGACCAGGTCTAAATCAGGTTTGGGTTCGATCGCCTGTGAGACTGTATCATAGAGATCGCAAGCTTGGTAGCGGATCTCCCGTTCATTGAAAAAATTGGCGAGCACGGGCCTGGACAGGGAGGAGCGGGGCATGAAAATATAGGCATCGTCGAGGTTCAGTCCATTGAGCAGATGCACGACGCCCTCCTGTGTTTCCTCTTTGGAAACATAATGGGAATCCAACCCGTTTGCAGACAGATAACCTGCAGTAACCTGCCCGATCGCAATGACGGTCTTTTTTCTCACATTCTCTACAGGGATTTTCAATGCTTCGAGATGACTAAAGAAAACTCTCACGGCGTTCTTGCTTGTGAAAATCAGATGCGTATATTCCTCGATATCGTCGAAGACCTGTCTAATCTCAAGATGGTCGATCGGTCTTGGCACAATTTTGATCACCGGATAATGGATCAGATGCCCTGCGGCTCTGCCTTTGGCCTCAAATTCCGTCGGATCGGTCCCCAGGTACAGCGTCGTTTTCATGTTTCCTCACATCAATGCATTGAAAAAGCGTTTGCATCTCTTCATCGCCATCTTTTGCTACAACAGCGAGCTGCCCTTGTAGGTATGCCCCTTCTCCAGGCAATGGAACGCGATTGCGATGCGTCAGCTTTAAGCGGATGAGCGCAGCCTCAGCCATCACGACGCCATCGACGATCCCATTATCGAGAAGGGAAAGACGCGTCTGAATGTCGCCGCGGATGTCGACGCAGACCAAATCGCTGCGGAGCTCACAGATGTTTTTTTCTCGGCGCAGACTCGACGTTCCAATCTTTGCACCCAACGGCAAGGTCTCCAAAGTTTCCAAGTTGCGCAGCACGATTGAGTCGGAAGGATCGACGCCGCGCGTTAGGGCAACAAGGGTGAGTCCATTTGGAAGAGGATCCGGCAGGTCTTTGGCAGAGTGGACGCTGATGCGGCATTCTCCGCGAAGCTGCATCGCATCGATCTCTTGAGTGAAAAAATCTGTCTTTTCAAGTGTTCGCAGCGATGTTTTGAGATCTTTGTCGCCCGTTGTTTCGACCCAAACCGGCTTAAATTCAACCTGAGGATGGAAAACATGCAACTCCTGCTGAACTTCCTGCATTTGCGCGCGCGAAAGAGCGGATCCCCGCGCGGCAACCGTAATGATCAGTTTAGCTGAGCAGCTCACGGATGGCCTCCTCGACGATCTCGACGCCGATCAGGGAAATTTTCTGAGATAGTTCGGGAGAGAGTCCTTTTAAATTCCGTTTGGGAAGCAGGCAGCGCCGAAATCCCATGTGAATGGCTTCGCGAATCCTGTTTTCAATCCTAGGGACGCCGCGCACTTCGCCTCCAAGGCCCACTTCTCCGAGGACCACCGTCTCGGGGTCGATCGGGCGGTTGCAAAACGAGGAACCGATCGCCATCAAAATGCCAAGATCGATGGCCGGCTCAAAAATTTTGAGCCCGCCGGCGATCGATACAAACACATCGCAGTGGTGCAATTGATAACCCATCTTCTTTTCTAAAACGGCAAGAAGCAGGCTTAAGCGGTTTTGATCTAGTCCTGTCGATTTGCGCGTCGATGTGGAAAAGGCGGATGCGGCGACGAGCGCCTGAACTTCGATGAGGAGCGCGCGCGACCCTTCCACCGTAGGAATGATCACGGAACCGGGGACTTCTTTAAGCCGCTCTTCCAAAAAGATCACCGATGGGTTGCTGACCTCGGAGAGCCCTTGCCCACCCATCTGAAAAAGGGCAATGTCATCGGTTGGCCCGAACCGGTTTTTGACCGATCGCAGCAAACGGTAGCCATGTTGTTTGTCTCCCTCAAAATCAAGGACGGTATCGACGATGTGCTCAAGGACCCGTGGACCTGCGATCTCGCCGGACTTGGTGACGTGCCCAATGAGAAAAGTGGCAATCCCCATTCCTTTGGCGATGTGCATGAACTCCATCGCAAGCTCTCTGACCTGGCTCACGGAGCCCGGCGAGGAAGGCAGCTCACTTTTGTAGAGGATCTGGATCGAGTCGACGATCATCGCGTCGGGCTTGAGCTTGTCGACCTGCGCTTTGATGTTGGAAAAAAGGGTGTCGCTGAGCAGATAGAGGTGATCGTCTGCAGCTCCCAGGCGGCTGGCTCTAAGGGAGGTCTGCTCGACCGATTCTTCTCCGCAGACATAGAGGACAGTCAACCCCTGCTCGGCCAGATTTTGCGCAAGCTGCAGCATCAGCGTCGATTTGCCGATCCCGGGATCTCCACCAATGAGCGTCAGGGATCCTGTGACGATGCCGCCGCCCATCAGACGGTCAAACTCGGGCATTTTTGTCGAGATCCTGCGGAATTCGCTTGTCGTGACTTCTTTGACGCGCATCGGTTTTGCGCTTTCATTTTTGAGCGATTCAAACCGTTTGCCCTTGTCTTCGATCTCGATTTCCTGCTCAAACGTATTCCATTTCTGGCAAGCTGTGCAGCTCCCTGTCCATTTCGCCTGCCGGTGTCCGCATTCGATACAGCTCCAAAGCACCTTTTGCTTAGCCATCCTGAACCACCCCCAGTCGTTTGAGAGCATCTTCCGCTGCAGCTTGTTCTGCTTCCTTTTTCGAAGAGCCCTTTCCCTCGCCGATGTCAATCTCGTCAATGCAGGCGATCACATGAAAAATCTTGCTATGGTCGGGTCCCGACTCTTTGAGGATCTTGTACGCGGGGGGCTTTTGGTGTTTCTTCTGCGAGTAGTCCTGCAGTTCAGCCTTCCAATTGCGCAGCGGCTTTTTTAAATGCTCTTGGAGCTTTGCGGAAAAATGGCTGAAGAAAAAATGTTTCGCGGCATCCATCCCTCCATCGAGATAGATCGCACCGATGAGAGCCTCGAACAAATCGGCCAAAATCGTCTCTCTCCCGCGCCCGTCATTCATCCTCTCCCCTTTGCCCAGAAGCACATACTGAGCAATGTCGAGCTGGCTTAGCAGCTGGGCGCAGCTTCCCGCTTCCACAATATGGGAGCGCAAATGGGAGAGATACCCCTCCGGCTCGAGAGGGAGATGGGCATATAGATAATCGGAGATGATCAGTCCCAAAACGGAGTCGCCTAGAAATTCCAGCCTCTCGTTATGCTGTTCGACAAGGTCCCGGTGCTCGTTAAAAAATGAGCGATGGACGAAAGAAAGCACGAGGAGCTGCTTATTCAAAAAGGAGTAATTAAGCTTTTCCTCGATCAGAGGGGCTTTGGCGAGGAGTTCTTCGACAGAGTTCATTGTAATCTTCTTATTTTTTTTCGATTATCCCTAAGTTGCAAAAGATAATCAAGAACGCTTGCGCATGTAAGGAAATATTTAAATTCCCACTGAATGCAGAGAACAAGGTCTCTCACCCCACTTAAAAGACCTCTATTATTTAAATCCACTTGCCAGTTCAATAATAATATATTTTATTTTAAAAATTTTACTTTTTGAAATAATGAAAATTTATTGATTTAATATAATTCATCATTTGATATAAATTACATCAAGCTTAAGATTCTAATATCTTTGAGATCAATATGTTAGTCTCTCCAAAAAAAATGTCGTGTACAGAGGACATTTCTATTTAACGGAAAGGTGACATTTCAAAAAACTCCTATAACTTATAATTATTGATTTGATTGTAATTGCTGACATGGTATAATCAACTTCAAACAATAAATGTTCTTAAACTTTAAATAAAAAATAGGATTTAATTATGACGCAATCAACAGGTTTAGTGAGTTCCAGCTCCCCCATGCGAGCAACACAAAATGCCGTCACAGTGCCATCTTCGACGACATCATTTCAGGACCTACCCGATGAAGTTGCAATCCAGATTTTCAATAATTTGAATGCGCGAGAACTCTTAACGGGAGGCCTAGTCTGTAGACAATGGAATACATTATCTAAAGATGAATTTCTTTGGAAAGATTTGTTTATATCCAAATTCCCTTGTCGTAACCCTGAGGGAATCGATGACTTTCAAAAAGCTTATCGAGATCAACTTTTTCCTCGTCAAAACTTCGCGAACGGGGTGTATGCTTTGCACACTCTAAGGGTACATACAACAGCTCCTCGGTCCTTAGCATGTGTTGAGTCGCTTGCACTTTCCAATGGGAAGCTTTTTGCACGTTCATACGTCTATGCACTCAACTCTGGAACGATTACGGTCTGGGATTTAAAGACACATGAATGTTTAGATACCTTAGCTACCTCTGTACCTGCGGGTACCCACCTTACCTTTGCCAATGGAAAGCGCTATTGTCTCTCTCATGATGGGGTCAGCACATGGGATGTAGAAACAAAGGAAAAAGAGTTTTTCGAACTCCCAAATATAAGGGACACTTCTTCCCTGACAGCTGCCGATAAAACGCTTTTTACAGTTCCTTCTATCGATGGTGAGCCCGACAATACAATCTTAGTTTGGGATTTACAGAAAAAGGAATGTATACGCACTCTTTGGGATGGTCTAGGTCCAATTACCCACCTTTCCAATGCAGAAGGGAAGCTTTTTTACGCCTGCAATAATGATACGATCATAATCCGGGATTTAAAGACATTGGATTGCTTATGCACCATTAAGCTTAATGGTATTCGTTCACTTGCACTTGCCTCAGGGAAGCTTTTTGCAGTTTCTTCCGGAAAAGAATCTTTTTCCGAGCCGATCACGATGTGGGATCCAGAGACAGGTCATTGTTTGCATACCTATAAAAATCGATGCCAGATTTTCTCCCTTGCTGCCGCCGAAGGAAAGCTTTATTTAGCCATTCCCAGTTTAGATATTCAGATATTGGATTTGAAAGCGACGCATCGCGAGGTCTTCGAACAATTTGCAGATCAGTTTGATTCAGGCAAGCGCCGTAAGATCGCAAGGGCAATGGATCGATTTTCCAGGATGCCCCGAAACGAAAGAGGTAGAGTCTATCATGCAATGTATGAATTGCTTAAGCCTTCTAATGACTATTACGGTTGTGGCGAGCACGCTTTCCATGATCAATATGGCTTGAGTTCTACTCCGCAGCAAAAAGCGCAAGCTATTCGGAATTACTTAAACTCGGAATCCAAGTAGTCCGATCTAACTGTTGTTCGCATCAATGTGGAGCGCCGTGTTTTAAGAGACAGTCTCTAAGCACTGTTGGCTCCACATTGCCACTTTTCTTGTAAGGAAATATTTCACTTTTAGCGCTCTTTACTTTATTCTCATTACCTCCCATACTTCTCAACTATACCCGAGCTTTAGTCATGGCAAATCTCAATCCAAATTTCAAGCGGTTTAAAAGGGAATACATCTTCCCGATCATCGAGCAAAAGCTGGATGAGCTTAAAAAAAACTGTCCTGACGTCGAAATCCTCAACTTCGGCATCGGCGATATCGCGCTTCCCCTGGCGCCATCGATCGCCTCTGCGATCGCGCTTGGCGTCCAAGAGATGACCACTGAAAAAGGGATGAGGGGCTACGGGCCCAGTAACGGCTATGCGTTTTTGCGCGAGGCGATCGCCGCCCATGAATTTGCGCACCTCGATCTCGCTCCCGATGAGATCTTCATCTCCGATGGGGCCAATAGCGATTCGGTCAATATCCTCGATCTGTTTGGGATGGGGAGCGTCATCGGCATTGCAGATCCCACCTATCCGGCTTACCTCGACGCCTCGATCCTTCAAGGTCAAAAAAAGATTACCCTTCTTCCGTGCCTTGCCGAGAATAACTTCGCCCCTCTCCCTCCACAGGGGCACTGCGACGTGATTTATTTGTGCTCGCCCAACAATCCGACCGGAGTTGCGATGAATCGCACCCAGTTAAAGGGGTGGATCGACTACGCTCTCAGAGAGAAGGCCCTGCTTCTCATCGACAGCGCCTATGAGGCCTTCATCACTTCCCCCGACGTCCCCAGGAGCATCTTTGAGATCCCCGGCGCCAAAGAATGCGCGATTGAATTCCGCAGTTTTTCCAAATCGGCGGGATTCACCGGCCTGCGCTGCGCCTATATGATCCTTCCCAAAAGCGTCAAAGCGAAACTTGGACGAAAAATGGTTCCCTTACACTCCTATTGGGACAGGCGTCAAGCGACAAAGTTCAATGGCGTCGCCTACCCGATCCAAAGAGGGGCCGAAGCCGTTTATTCCAAAGAGGGGCAAGAGCAAACGCGTGCACAAGTCAGTCTCTACCTCTCACAGGCCAAAAGATTGAAAGATGGATTCTCAGAGCTGGGCTATACCTGCTACGGCGGAATCGACTCTCCTTATCTATGGGTGAAAACTCCTGAAGGAAAAACCTCGTGGGAGTTTTTTGATCACCTTCTCAAGCGCTGCCATCTCATCTGCATCCCCGGAAGAGGATTTGGCTCCCATGGAGAGGGATTTGTGCGCTTCTCCGCTTTCACCACACCGGAAAAAACAACCCTTGCCCTTGAACGCCTTCACAAATAGATAATACCATGCGACTTGCCCTGAATGCCGACCATCGCGCATTTTTCACTAAGAACAGCTACATTGAATTAGAGGAAATGCTCTCCGCCGATCAAGTAGCCGACCTCAAAGAAAATGCAGATCGCGCGCTCGCAGCTAGATTACATCTTTCTACTGCCAAACTTTGTCGAACGGCCCTCCTCTGAACTGTATCAGGCGGGATATGATCTATGGCGGGACAATGACACCATCAAAAAAACAGCACAAAAGAATACTTTTGCCATGTTGGCGTCCGAGCTGTTCCAGGTCCTTCCCCTCCGCTACGCGTTCGACCAGTATATCTACACAACGAAAGGATCCCCCTCCCCATTATCCGAGTCCTTTTCGCTGCAGGACACCTCTTGTCTGTCCCCCTTAGCCGGCGCTCTGATCCTCCCCCTTGAAGATCTGATACAACCCCTTTCCTTCTTTCCTTTGCCGGTGAAGGCGGGAAGCGGACTCTACATCTCTCCTTCGCTTCCCATCCCATGGCCCCAACTTTTTTCCGTCCCGGGCCTGCGTTTTATCGTGATCGCATTTGCCATGGATAAGACCTTTTTTCGCGCAGACACGCGCGACAAGCATGCCGTCCATTTAAAAAAGCTCGGCTACGCTTTTAACGACCTCCTCCATAACTCGCTCCACCCTATCCTCTTAAGAAAAAATTGAGGAAAGTCAATGACGGAAAAGCTCTACGCCAACAACCGCAAATGGTGCCAAAAGGAGTGCACAGCAGAGGAAGGAATTATCGTCGCTTCCGATCTTTCCCAGCAGTGGCTCCTTCCCTGGTGGCATGCGCATTATTGTCGCCACAATGCATTTCCCATCGCCTTTGTCGACTTCGGCATGTCCGATGAGATGAAAAAATGGTGCCGATCGCACGGCGAGCTGATCCCCCTGCATGTCGCCGACATCTTCGTTACCGAAAAATCTGAAATGGATCCCGCCTTCGCTGCGGCGCTTGAGGAGGCTTTCGGCAAAGAGTTTTGGTCGCTTCGGAATGCCTGGTTTAAAAAACCGCTTGCCTTCCTGCAAACACCCTTTCGCAAATCGATTTGGATCGACCTGGACTGTCAAATCCGAGGCCCTCTTAAGCCGATTTTCGATCTATGCAATGAAGATCTGGCAATCGCAATCGACTTGAGTATTGATGCGTATGAGGGAATTCCCGTTTACAACTCAGGGGTCGTTGCCTTTAAAAAAGGGCTCCCTGTCATCGAGAAATGGGCCGATGATTGCTTTGAGCGCAATCATGAATATAGAGCAGATCAAGACATCCTCAATGCGATCATCCAAGAGAAGAAAATCCCCATTTCGGACATTCCACCCATTTACAATTGGAGCCGTTGCAAAGAGGAAAACCCTCATGCCGTCATCCTCCATTGGCATGGCCCTCAGGGCAAAGCCACTATCTCCCATCAAATTGCCATGTCGAATTTAGATATCCTGTTGAAATAAATTTTTGCTTCGTCGAAGATTCCCAAAGCAGAGGATAGAGATGACAAGCAACGAACTTCATACCCAGCCAGCCTCAATCACCCCTAACATCCCATCACCCATTCTTACTCTAAGCGCAGCCTATGTGATCTGGCGAGGCAAGAAAATGCTCAACTTCGCCTCTCACGACTACCTGGGAATTTCGCAACACCCGGACCTTAAGAAAAACGCCGCGAAGGCCCTTCTTCATTACGGCTCCGGAACGTGTTTTGCAGAGGCCACCTCAAGCTACATCGAATACCAAAAAAATATCGAGGACAGGTGCAATCAGGCACTTGGCGTAGCCGAGTCGCGCTTCTTATCCTCGCGAACGGCAGCGCTCTCAATGCTCTTCTCCGCTATCCAGGGCAACGACGGTCTGCTGTTGTTTGATAACGAATTAGAGCTGCTGCTGCAAAAGGCTGCAAGAGTCTGGAGCGGTAAAATTGCCACATACTCCGGCGAAAATCTTGAGGCGCTGGAAGACACCCTCTCAAATTATTCGTCTGTGCGCGGACCAAAACTTATCTTCGCTGAATCGCTATCCTCTTCGAGCGGCACATTCTGCGATCTCACCTCTCTTTACGCATTGGCGAAAAAAAATGAAGCTCTCATCCTCATCGATGACACCAATGCCTTTGGCGTGCGGGGAATTAAAGGGCTGGGACTAGCCTCTCCGAACAGCGGCATCGACTTTCTGATCTGTGCCATGGACCGAGGAGCTGGAGCAACCGGAGCTCTTCTCGCCTCCAATTTCAAAATGAACCTGCTGCTAAAAAACTCCTCATGGGAATCCAGGGAAAATGCACTCCCTTATTCTTCATTGGGAGCAATCGATGCCGCATTTGAGCTCATTCCGCAGCTCGAAGGAGAGCGGAAACAGCTCGAGCAACGCTGCCATTGGCTGAAAAATCAGTTCAAGCAAATGGGCATACCCATGAGCAGTTCTTCCCACTTTTTTTGCTTCTCATTCTCAGAAAAAAATGAGGCTGATGCGCTTTGGAGCGCACTTGCGGAAAATGAGATCCTCGCCGAGAGAACCGATGCCGCAACGCGCCACATCGTGCGCCTTGTCGTCAACTCCAGCCACACCCCTGAAGATTTGATGGAACTGATTTCCTTTTTCAAAAGCCAAGCTTAAAAAAATTTGTATCTCAAATTGAATTGAGATATCGTTAAGGAAATAGGGAAGGTGCATATGGACAGTTTATGGCAGGCTTTGAGCGGGGCTCCCTGGTGGGTCTACGTTCTCTTTATTTACCTCGTGATCTTAGGCATCAAATCGCTACAACCCCGCACGATCCCTTTTCAAAGAGTGGTGCTTTTCCCCGTGATCTTCGTCGCGTGGTCTGCCTACGACATCTATACAAAAGTGCAATTGGGGCTGACCTCATTGATCCCCTGGTGGTTGATCTGCCTGGCGATTGGAGCCGTATTGGGATATTTAGAAGTTCGCAAATGGCGTTTTAAAATAGATAAGACAAAACAGACCATCACAGTCCCCGGAAATATCTCGACAATCGTGCTGATCCTCCTGATTTTCGCAATCAACTTCTACTTCGGCTATTATTACGCCACGCACACCGACGTCTCCTATGGGGTGTATCTCGTCAATACGATCTTGGGGTCGCTTGTCACCGGCTTCTTTTTGGGAAGAGGAATTGTCTATTTCCGAAGCTATACGAACGGTTAAGTTATTCGGATCGTTGGAGCAAACGCTCTTCTCTCCAGGCCTCAACGATCTGCAGAGCTTCCGATTCCGATGCAGCGTTGCATTGTTGAACTACTTCAAATCCAGGAAGTCCTGTTTCTCCCATGATCAATTTAGCTTGGACGACGAGAAAATTGCCGCTTTCTTTGCGGACAATATGCAGCAAATAGCCTTCGGGGATCTGTTTTGCCCATTCTAGATATTCGGGTCTGTCCCATGTCTGAAACCACTCTGTTTCCATGATCGCCGCCTCCGATGAAATTGCTATCATTGTAACAAGACCAAAAACGATTGCAATAATTTTTCTTTTTTTGAACAACATAGTCACCTCTTCAAACACTCTTGCCACTCTGCAACGGCCTCTTTGGCGCGCTCGATGCACACATCGACGCTGACTCCCTGCAGGTAATTGCCTGCAAGCTGACAATTCGGAAGTTTTTTGCGGAAGCAATTTTTAAGCTCGGCCATTTTCTCCAAATGCCCTACGCCGTATTGCGGAATCGCCCTAAGCGTGCGCTTGAAAGAGATCGCCTTAGGTATCCTGGAAATCCCCAGATGGCGGCGGATCCCTTTCAGGGCTGCATCGACGTGTTTTTCTTCGCTGCGACCATTGTCCTCTAGCTTAATTGTCAACCGCGTCTCCTGCTCCCTTCGGTTGTGTTCAGAGAAGACGGACGAGTCAAACACCACGCCCAGAATTTCCTCATGGGCATAAGTCGGCGTCAGATAGCCGAATCCCTGAACGGGCAATACATTGGCATCATAGCCGAAATTGACAACGGCAATCCCCTCCGAATGAATCTTTGAAAATTCTTTGGAAATCTCAGGGACATGCTTCTCGAATACGCAGGCGGTCTCTTTGACAGGCAAGCAGCAAAAGAGGTAGTCAGCTGAGAATTGCGCCTTGTCGGTCGCGACCAAAATTTGGTCTCCTTCGAAGGAAATGCCGCTTACGCTTTGGTTATAGTGAATCGCAGCGGGAATCTGATTGGCAATCGATTGCGGGAGCTGCTCGACGCCGCTTCGGAATGAAAAGATAGCGCTCATGGGCACCCCTTCCACATCCTTGGAATATTTCGACTCTCCCCTTTTTTCCTTCATCCGTTCGTAAAAGCCTTTCGTCACCGAACCATATTTTTCTTCCCAGGCCTTAAGTTTCGGAAAACAGGCCCGTACCGAAATCTTTCGAATATCCCCTCCGAATATCCCAACGACCAGCGGGTCAAAAAAAAGCCTAGCGACGTCGTAGTTAAACCGGCGGAGGACAAATTCCCAAACAGTCTCATCGCAGCATCTGGCAGGTCTTTTCCACTCGGTAAGCATTGCTCTGATAAACCCTTTCGTGAGCGGAGAGAATAAAAAGGAGATGGGATTTGTCGGAAACCGCTGCAGCTCCCCCTCATGCCATAAATAGCGGTGGTGCGGTCTAGCCTCCGACCAGATCACCTCATCTTTCAGACCAAGTTCTGCGATCAGTCGCATCGTCGAAGGGCATTTGTCCACCTTGAACGTACGTGGTCCTTTTTCAAAATGAAAACCTGTCGTATGATCGGTGTGCAGCCAACCCCCTGCACGTGTGCTTTTTTCCAGGATGGCAATATCGAGCGGCAGCCCGGTTTTACTCAAATACCATGCTGTCGACAAACCTGAGATCCCGGCGCCTAGAATGATGACCCGTTTCTTTTGCATAAAAACCAACAACCATAGTTTGTTGAGGAGAGAGTCTAATGGATCAAGAGAATAAAATATACCCATCCACATCAAATAGTATGAATTTAAACGGTTCAATTATGAATCCGGGACCTCGCAGCGAAATCGTTTCCTACCTGAAAAGCCTGCGTGAAAAGATCATCAGCGCCTTTGAAGCTTTTGAACCCGCCGAACGGTTTCAGCGCTCATCCTGGGACTATCAGAAAGGCCAAGGCGGCGGCGAAATGGCCGTTTTGCGCGGCGCTGTCTTTGAAAAAGCCGCCGTCAACTGGTCGGGTGTCTCCGGCGACAAATTCCCCATGAGCGACTCCGCCGGAGCTTTCTTCGCCACCGGCATCAGCCTGATCACCCACATGGACAACCCCCATGCGCCTACTGTCCATTTCAATATCCGCTACATTGAGACCTCTGAAAAAACCTGGTTCGGAGGCGGCTACGACCTCACCCCCATGGGATTCCCTTATGCTGAGGATACCGCCCATTTCCACAAGGTCGCAAAAGAGGCCCTCGACTCATTTGGCCCCGATATCTACCCCGTATTCTCCCAAAACGCCAAAGAGTACTTCCACATCCCCCACCGCAAAAAAGAGCGCGGCGTCGGCGGAATCTTCTTCGACCACTACAACACCGGCAACTTTGACAAAGACTTCGCCCTCTGGAAACAGGTAGGCGACACTTTTCTTGAAACAATCCTCCCGATTTACCGACGCCGCACGCTGGCCGCTTTCACCCCCGCCGAAAAACAAAAACAGCTCGAACTGCGCGCCCACTACGTCGAGTTCAACCTTCTTTATGACCGCGGCACCAAGTTCGGCTTTCTCTCGGGAGGCAATCCCGAGGCCATCCTCTGCTCCATGCCCCCGCTCGCCAAATGGTGAATCTGATTTATTTGTAAATGAAATGTAAAGACCATATGATTGGGCTAAAAAATTTGGGGTCTATCTATGGTCAGTGAAATCCATGCACAGCAATCCACTCTTCCAACTATCTCCTCTCCTGTTCCATCTACAATACAGTCTATGCAACGACGAGGGATCGCCGATACGTCTTTAGATTCTTTGGTCCTGCGCAAGCAAGCTCATTCTTTTGTTGCCTCTTCCAATTGCATACAGGACTTTTTTGCCGCCTTGGCAAAATGGTTTCAAGCTCTCTTTTCGCGAGGAGCATCTTCTGCCAGTACGACCGCACCTGCGACAATTAATCTCGGAGATTCTCCCGAAGGTAGACAGGTACAGGCTCACATCGATAACAAACGCTTTTTCATTCAGGACAAACTGGGAGATGAGTTAAATCATCTTCACTTTGCCAATTTTCCCAAGTTTGCAGCGATCATCGTCAAGATAAACGGACGCATTGTGGAGGCGCATCATAGCATCATCGATCGAAGTACACAGCAGGCCTTTTGTCAATCTACAGTTCAAAAGATGGAGCAGGCGCTGACAAACCAACGCAACCTACCATCCCTTCTGCAAGGAGGACGGGCATCGATCAACATCATGATCTTGACGGGTTCATTAGGAAACGACCGCCCCTATTTTTACAGTCACAGAGATACTCCCCAAGGTCCTGAATCGGCTTATGGACACGAAGAAGTCACGGTTGCCAGAGCTGCAGCTCTGATAGCGGAACATTGCGCTGGGGACGCCGGCAATCGAGAAGCTGAAGAGAAATTGCTTTTAGCGTTAGTCCGTCAATTTCCAAACCGATAATTCATTCGCCTTGACTTCAATTTTGACGCGCATATTCTGAAAAAAAAGAGGATGTAAGGTCATTGTGAAATACCGCTTTGTCATCGACATCTCTTCATTATTGAAATAAGGAAATCCGCGATGAGCCGCTTCAAACTGAGATTAATCACCTATGTGCTGCCCATCATCGTCGTTTTCGCCGTTGTCTATGCCTATGAGAAGACAGGCAATTCAGCGATGCAGCTGTGCAAACAGGAATATGCGCTTTGCACATCCGCGCTGTGCGTCCCGCAGCCGGGCGATTCCTCTAAGGCAATCTGCTTCTGCGATGTCGAACAAGGCGCGAGCATGTCTACAGTTCCATGCAGCACACTCCAACCCAGCACCGATGCAAATGGCATCCGGACCGTATACTCGACCTTCTCGTTCAAGCAGTTTGTAGAGGGAAAAAAAGCCATGAAGTGCCCAAGCGGTACGCCGTGGACCTGGTGCCTCAATAAACGCTGTACTGTGAACCCATCTGACCCCAAAAAAGCCGTCTGCGTCTGCGATGTCCTGCGGACCGGCGAGTGGATGACTCTCGGCGGCAATTGCGACAGCTCGACCTGTGCAACAGGGTACTGGTCGGGAGCAACGATCGCAGGCAATGTCAGTAGCAATGCTTTCCTGATCAAGGCTCTGAACCTCGATAAATCACCTGCCAAATGGTGCCAAGCGAGCTCACCATGAAGCATCTTCGCCGCGCAGTTCCCGTTCTTGGACTTCTCGCCTTGGCAGCGTTGTTCTTCAGTCTGCCCGAAACCCCAAGCATCTTGACTTGCAAGTCATGTTCCTCAAACAGTCCTTACCTGTCGCTGATCGGCTCCGGCTATTTTGCAGGTCTCATCGCCCTTTCGCTGCTCTTTCCCGCTTTTCCGGGCCGGCATCTCGCAAGAGGCGGACTGACTTGGGCTGCACTGCTCGCCGCATCCTTGACCTACATCCATTATCCCCAGTGGTGCGCCGCCTGTTTGATCTGCCATTCGTGCAACATCCTGATCTGGACGATTTGGATCGTTAATCCCGCGCAGAAAAATCAGCCTGAGTCTTCGTCATTCAGAGAGCGAATGTGCCTTGCGCTGTTCGCACCCATCTCCGTGATTGCCCTGTTCAGCTGCCTCAACCTGACCTTCATGGCCTACGGATTCAAGACCAGCCGCGCTTTTATAGCCACTGCCCTCAAACCGGGCGATGCCCTGCCGGAATTCACAATGCAGACCGCGAATGGTCTTACCATCGCAAACACCGATGCCTTGCACAAAGGAATGGTCATTAACTTTATTTCGCCGGATTGCCCCCATTGCAAAGAGCAGCTCGTCATTCTCGATGCCGTTGCGCGCGAACTCGACGGAAAACTCTACCGCTTCATCAACGTCAGCCCACAGATAGCGCCAGCATTGATTCAGCGCTCATCGTCCACAGAATGGGTCGAGGACAGGGAAAACAACCTGCGCAATCTTTTCACCATCTCCGGATATCCAACGCTGATTGTCGTAGGGACCGACGGCAAAATCGCTCAGGCGATTCCGGGCGTCCCTGATCGATTGAAGGATCTCCTTTTGGCCGGCCTCCTCAAAGAGTTGAAAAACGAGCCGCCTGCCAAATAACGAATATTTGTGAAAATATTTTTGAGTAAATATATTTCTTCGTATTATTTCACACATAGCATTATACTACTTCGCTTTTAATTAAAATTTTAATTGATCGCAGCCTCTCAAAAACAGGTTAAAATGGCTTCAAAAATACTAGCAGGTCAAACCCCTAAAAAGGCAACTCCTCCTGCAGAGAATCAGGAGCAAACCGAAACCGGCACCATGGGCTTGCCTCCAGAAATCCTATTAAAAATTTTTGGCGCGATGAAAGGCTCGGACGCAGCCAAGGTAAGCGGTGTCTGCAGGCTATGGCATGGGCTCCTGAACGAAGAACCTCTTTGGAAACACTTTTTAGCGCGCGATTTTCATCGGGTAGAAACCGAAAGACCAAAAGAACATTATCGAGAGAGTTTTCTCTTTAATCGAAACCTTACCCATGGGATCTACGCAACGAGAGTGATTGAAATCACGGAAGATCTGCCTACATTTATGGATGATGGCCATGTCTGCGTCAATGGCAGTAAGCTCATCTCAGGCACATTGAACGACGGAATCAAGATCTGGGATTTAGCAAGCGGCGAGTGTGAAAAAGAATTGATGGACCATGGATGGAATGTTCACTCCCTTGTCTTAACAAATGAAGGAGAGCTCATCACTACCAATATTGTTGGAGTCATAAGAATCTTCGATTTAAAAAAAGCCCATTGCACACACCTGTTCCTAGGTAGTGGGATAACTGTCGAATCTAATGTGATCATCTATGAGAGAAATCTCATCGCAGGCTATGCGGACGGCAGCATCAAGATCTGGAACATGGAATCGGGAAGCCACCACACTCTTTCTAGCCACACGTCAAAGGTGAAGTCTCTTATTTTAGACAAAGGGAAGCTCATCTCAGGTGCTTTGGACGGCCAAATCAGGATTTGGAATTTAGAAAATAGCGTTTGCGAAACAATCCTCGAAGAAGATCACAACGGCGTTTGCTCTCTTCTCCTTTCAAAAGAAGGAAAGCTCATCTCCAGTCATCAGGGAGGAGCGATCAAGTTCTGGGATTTAAACCGTAGAGTTTGCGAAAGGACGATTCAAGCACACATAATGACAGCTACAATTCGTTTTACCAAAGAGGGCAAGCTCTTCTCCTACGGCCGCGTTGGGGCGATCAAGTTCTGGAATTTAGACAACGGCGCTCTCGAGATGACACTTGATGATGACGAAAAGTTCCGCTATACCTCGCTTTGCCTCACAAGAGAAAAGAAACTGATCGCTGGAGATTGGCCTGGAAAACTCAAAATCTGGAATTTAGACAGCGGCCAGCGCGAAATGACGATTAAAACAGGTAGAGCAAGCCAATTCCTAGCTCTTACAGATGATGGCAAGGTCATCACGGGCGATTGCACCAATGAGTTCACGATCCTGGATTTTAACGCTTCAAACAGCAAGGTCTTCGAAGAGCTTGCCAATTTATTTGAATTGAGTGCACGGGATCCCAAGGTTGATCGCACAATGGCGATGGAGAGATTCGACAGAATGCCGAAAAGAGAAAGAGAACTGATCTACGTCGAACTTGATCAAATTCTCACATCTGAAAATGACAACTTTAGCGGCTGCGCAGCGAGTGCTTTCGCAAGTTCCACACCACTGCAAAAGGCGATGGCAATTCGAGCCTACTTAATACAAAAATCTATACATCAACCCAATCCGGCAGCAAAGCAAGAATAGCTCTGACAAAAAAAAAATGGGTACGTTTGATGGGGAACAGGTATATACTAGTACTCTGTAAAGAAAGTTTTTGCAGAAATTTGCGCCCAGATTTTAGCGCAGGTTGTGGCCCCGAAAAACCAGACATACATGGCCATGTAGGCAAGTTTTTCGGGGTTGCAAGATGCGGTAAAAGATGGGTCAAATTTCTTAAAAACTTTCTTTACAGAGTACTAGCTCTCAAATTTGACTGAAACTTAGTTTGAGGACACCCCATTATGGCTTCAAAATTAACAATCAATCCAGATGTACCCCCCTCTGAAACCCCTCCCCAGCCTACAGTTGGAATCCAGGACATTCCCCCAGAAATGATGTTAAAAATTTTTGGCACAATGAAAGGCTGGGAAGCATCGCAGGTTAGAAGCGTCTGTAGGCTGTGGCAAGAGCTCATTGACGATGAAAGTCTTTGGAAACACTTTTTAGCGCAAGAGTTTCATCGAGTAGAGCCCAACAGAGCTAAAGAGCATTATCAAGTGAGCTTTCTCTTTAATCGAAACCTCACCAAAGGAATCTATACAACCAGTGTGACCCAAATAACGGATGATATCCCCTCATTTGTAGGCGATGGGCATGTTTGTATCAAAGATCATCAGCTTATCTCAGGCGCATTGAACAGCAGAATTAAGGTCTGGGACTTAAAAAGCGGGGATTGCAAAAAAACACTGATAGGTCATGCATGGTCTGTGACCTCGCTTGTCCTAACAAAGGAAGGGAATCTCATCTCAACCGATACCAGTGGAACGATCAAAATCTGGAATTTGGAAACATGGACTTGCACGAACACCTTCTCAGCCCTTGCATCGCCTGTTTCGTCCAATATTATCCTCCATAAAGGGAGTCTCATCGCAGGCTACTCGAACGGCAGCATCAAGATCTGGGACCTACAAACAGGCCTTTGCAAAAACACACTCTCCGACTACAAAGCAAAGGTGCACTCGCTGGTTCTTACAAAGGAGGGAAAGCTCATCTCAGGTTCTGCAGACGGTAGTATTAGGATCTGGAATTTAGAAAATGGCGATTGCGAAACACTTGAAGAAAATAAGAACGGTATTTGCTCTCTTATTCTCTCCAGGGAGGGAAAGCTCATCGCAAGCTACGAGGGAGGAACGATCAAGATGTGGAATTTAGACAGCGGCCTTTGCGAAATGGGTCTTAAAGAACATTACACAGCTGCAGATCTTCATCTTTCAAACGAAGGCAAGCTCGTCTCAAATGGTTCACTTGGACCGATCAAAGTCTGGGATTTAGAAAAGTGCTGTTGCGAAAGGACTCTGGAAGGAAACCAAAGCCATTTCACCTCTCTTTGTTTCACATTAGAGGGAAAACTGATCGCAGGCGATTGGGGTGGAACGATCAAAGTTTGGGATATAGAAAGAGGCGTTTGCGAAATGACCATTAATACACATAAAAAAAGCCAATTCTTAAGCCTTACAAACGATGGCAAGCTCATCATAGGTGATAGTACCAGGGAACTCATTATCCTGGATTTTAAAGCTTCGCACAGCGCAGTCTTCGAAGAACTTGCTGAATTGTTTGAAGAGACCTTACTAGAATCTCAGATAGATCCTAAGAGTGTGATGGAGAGATTCTTAAGAATGCCTGCACATGCGAGAGGACAGATCTATGGAGAGCTCGATAAAATACTAAAATCTGTCAATGACACCTGCAGTGGTTCTGCAGAGCATGCTTTTCATGATCAGGAAGGCTTAAGTTCCACACCGGGGCAAAAAGCTCAGGCAATTCGAAATTACTTAAGCCAAAAATCCATTTAGGATCCCGGCCCGTTGGTCGATTTTTCAGGAGCAGGCTCTTCACTTTCGACGGAATTGCCAAAATTTTCAAATTTTGTCATTCCCTCGGCAAAAACAGACGTTGCCGCAAAAAAAATGAGAAAAAGGGAACAAATCACTTTGGTAAGCATCTTCAAAACTCATATTTAGAATTGTTTAACGGCATCGACAAAACAACGGACATTTTCAAAAGGGATATCAGGAGTGACCCCATGTCCGAGATTGACAATGAATCCACGCTCGCCGCGCATGGAATCTAATACCTGCTTCACACCAGCTTCAATTTCAATACGCGGCAATTTCAAAAATTCCGGATTAAAATTTCCTTGCACGGCAATCGACGAGGGGACCCTTTGTCGCAACTGCTTCATGGGAACATGCCAGTCAAAACTGATTCCCGAGGGCCTGATCCCGGCAAGCGCTTCGGCGCGCAAAGAGGAGCTGCGGCAAAAGAGAATAACGGGAACACCGTTTGGCGCCAAGGCATCTACGATCTGCTGAAGGTAAGGCACTGAAAATTCGGCGAACTGCGCATCGTCGAGAACACTCGCCCAGGAATCGAAGACCTGCAGGGCATCGACCCCTGCCCTCACTTGCTCTTGCAGATAAGAAATCGTCGCCTCTGTGATCTTGGAGAGCAGTAAGTGGAAGGACGTGGAATCCTCTTTCATCCACTTTTTGGTGCGCTCAAAGGAGCTGTGGCTCGAGGAGTCGATGAAATAACTAGCCACAGTAAAGGGCGCCCCGCTGAAACCGATCAGCGGCACAGTGATGTCCTTTTTGAGCAATCGGATGGTCTCGAAGACATACTTTAAGGAATCAGCTACCGGGATCAAGGGAAGAGCGGCAACTTGCTTAGCCGTATGGATCGCCGGCTCGACGCGCGGCCCCCCAATGTCTGGAAATTGAACAGACAGGCCAAGCGCCTCTGCGATCACGAGAATATCGGAGAATAAGATCGCGGCGTCAACCCCCAAATACTCCAAAGGCTGTTTTGTGACAGCCACGGCAAGTTCGGGACGATGGAACATCTCCCAGAGGGAATGCTTCTCCCTAAGAGCTCGGTATTGCGGCATGTAGCGCCCCGCCTGCCGCATCAGCCACACCGGCGGACGGGACACGCTTTCGCAGCGGAGCGCTTTTAAGAAGCAGGAGTCTTTCATACCAGAAGTCTGTCTAAAATGGAATCGACGGTAAATCCGAACTCAGCAGCGAGATCGCTCATCGGAGCGGACTCGCCATAAGTTTCGATGCTAATCGCGATCCCTTCCGGACCGATCCATTTCGACCAGCCGAAACTGACCCCCGCTTCAATGCTGACGCGCTTGCCCAAATCTCCTCCAACAACGCTTTTCTTATATTCATCGCTCTGTTCTTCGAACAACTCCCAGCAGGGCATCGAGATGACGCGTACGGCCTTGCCGATTTTTTCTAAAGCGGCGGCGACGTCCACCGCAAGCGACACCTCAGAACCTGTCGCCATCAAGGTAAAATCGGGTTTTGACGCTTCTTTTTTGATGATATAAGCGCCTTTGCCCATCCCCTGGTCGTAAGGGACGTTGCACGCGGAAAGCTCGGGCAGATTTTGTCGGGACAAAATAAGCGCAGTGGGGCCGCGATAGCGCAGCGCAGCTAGCCAAGACATTTTGACTTCGTTGCTATCTGCAGGGCGGATCACATGCAGATTCGGCATCGCGCGCAGAGCGGCATAATGCTCAATGGGCTGGTGGGTAGGACCATCTTCGCCGAGGAAGACCGAATCATGTGTGAACTGGTAGATCACCTGCACTTTCGAAAGAGCCGCAAGGCGGATCGCATTGCGCATGTAATCGGAGAAGGTGAGGAAGGTTCCGATGTAGGGAACGATCATATCCGTTTGAGCAAGGCCGGATGCCGCCGTCGCCATGCCGAATTCGCGAACGCCGTACTTGATGTTCCTTCCAGAGAAATTCCCTTTGGACACGATCGAAAATTTTTTCATCATCGTCATGTCGGAACCGGAAAGGTCTGCGGAACCGCCAATGAGTTGAGGAAGAAGATCGCCTAAAGCATTCAAGACAACCTGGGAAGAGCTTCGGGTCGCCATGGGGTTCTTGATCTCCACTTTATGCAGCAAAGCTTCAAGATCATCGGGAAGCCTCTTCTCGACCATCTGCATGAACGTCTTGGCAAGGTCCTGCTTGCTTTCAGAGAAACGGCGGTACATCTCTTTCCATTTCTGTTCCAGAGCGGCGTCTTTTGCCAGCTTCTGCTCAAAAAATGTATAAACGGATTGAGGGACATAAAACTCTTCTTCGGGAAGGCCAAGGGCTTTTTTCGTCGGCGTCGCACCCAGGACGACATAAACAACGTCCGGGAATTCCGCCAGAATCTGCGGGAGAGCGTTCAGGACATGCTCAATTCCCTTGTTGGGCGAAAGCAGTCCGAAGGTGAGCAACACAACCCTTCCTTCTACCCCAAACTGGTCCTTGTAATAATTGGGATCGACAAACGGTATGTCAGGAATGCCATGCGGAATGAGATCGATCTTGGTGGCAGGCGCCTTGTAAACATCCTGCAACATCTGGCGTCCGCGTTCGGTCATGACCACCAGACGGGTCGAGTGCGCGATCAATTCCTGCATCACGCGCCGCTGGGTGGCGTTGGGCTCGCGCAGGAGTGTATGGAACGTGGTGACGACGGGCATTTTCAGTTCGCGAACCAGCGCCAGCACATGGCGGCCGGCTGGCCCGCCGTAAATCCCAAACTCGTGCTGAACGCAGACGATGTCCACGTTGCTGATGTTGATGAAGTCCGCGGCGCGCTGGTAGGACGTTAAAT
>CAWESW010000052.1:0-48834 GCA_963811735.1 uncultured Verrucomicrobiae bacterium
AATGGCTAATGATTCATCCGCTTTCCCATAAAATCCGGACATTCCCATGCATCCTAATCCTAAAGCTGATACTTTGGGGTCGCTTCTTCCCAATTGACGTTGTTTCATCTGTTACCTTCAAAGTCGTACGAGCCTTTGACTGGACTAAAAACCTCGTTAATTTCTGTGATTAAATAGTTTGAATCGTATCGCAAAATAACGATTGCTGTATTAGTCCCAAAATTCTCTGCTTCGATGAGGAGTCTTAGAATGACAATATGATCTGAAGGAGCTCTAATCACTTCGATTGGAGTGATTGTCCAGCACCCGTAATTTTCATGAACAGATAGAAGATCAGCAACAAATTCTTCTCTATTCTTAGTAAAAAGGTGTCCATTGAAGATTTTTTTGCATTCTGGCGCGATTAGAGTAGCCGCTTTATCCATTTGCATAAAAACTTCACCGTTACCTATTCGGTTAATAAAATCTACGAATTTATGAGAGGCCTTTAACAGGGCTTCAGAATGATTTTGTAAAGCACCAATAAAAGTCTCTGTAGCTTTTTCCGCTGCTGCAGGAGTAACTAAAGCAAATAAACAACAGATGAAAACATAAATTTTTTTGATCATAACACCCTTTTATGTGGAAAGAATATCAAAATAAAGTCTTTCACCCAAGAAGGATATTCCTTCAAAGACAAATGCTGTTCTGAATTCGTCCGCTCGCCCCCATTTTTGTAGGCAAAAAAATGCACCGAAATGGTACACGTAACCCAATGTGTGATTTTGCCGCGTTCAGCTTTTAACAACCGGCTCTAAACTTAGAGAGGGGATTATGCGTTGGTTAATAGGGATAGTCATTGTACTCGTGGTTCTTGTCGGTTTTCTCTTTTGGAAGAATATGAGCATGCCCAAAACGACAGGGATGGTCGATGGCCGACTACAGCCTTGCCCAAAAAGTCCCAACTGCGTGTGTTGTTGCCACAATGACAAAGAGCATTACATCGCTCCGCTCCCCTACACTTCTAAAAATACTTTAGACCAGATCCAGGCATACTTAAGTCAGCATTATAATGCTCAAGTGGTCCAAAGAACTCCAGACTATATGCACATCGTGATCACAACCCCTACGATGCACTATAAAGATGACCTGGAATTTGCAGTGGACCGCCAGAAGGGCATCGTCAAAGTCCGCTCCGCCTCCCGCATAGGTTACTCAGATGCTGGCGTCAATCGCGCCCGGATCGAAGCGCTTCGCGCATATCTACAGAACCAATAGCATGGCACGTATGGGGAATAGAAAAATCAATTCGGTGAATGATTCAGGCTCATTCGAAAACATCATGGAAAAGACAAGTAAAGAGATGAGAGAGATCGCACAAGCGCTGCGGCTCCTCGTTGCGGATGTCTATCCGGGAGTAACTGAAGTTGCTTGGGAAAAGCAGCGCATCATCGGCTATGGCATCGGCCCAAAGAAAATGTCGGAACAATTTTGCTATATCGCCCCTCTAAAAAATCACGTGAATTTTGGGTTCTATTACGGCGCCGCTTTAGATGACCCCTCGGGGCTGCTAGAGGGGACCGGCAAAAGCCTGCGGCATGTCAAAATTCGGTCCAAAAGCGATGTCGCAAAACCTGAGCTACGGAAATTACTCCAACAGGCGAGCGGATATTTGCCAAGATTGAAGTGATCACCAATTGAATACGCATCATTGAGTCAAGTATGAAACACCTTATTTTTTTATTTCTGACTGTCATCTCATGTTCCTTTGGCACAGCACAGGAAACTTCCCAAAAAATCTGCTTGAACATGATCGTCAAGGATGAAGCGCCGGTCATTGAGCAATGCCTCGCTTCTGTCAAAGATCTGATCGATTATTGGGTTATTGTCGACACGGGATCCAAAGATGGGACTCAAGAGATCATCAAAAAATACCTCAAGGAGATTCCCGGGGAGTTGCATGAACGCCCTTGGGTCAATTTTGCCCACAATCGCACTGAAGCTTTAAACTTAGCAAAAAACAAAGGGGATTATCTTCTGTTCATCGATGCGGACGAAAGACTGATATTTACCTCGGCTATCGACAAGACAAAACTCGACATGGACTGTTACTATTCTTTCGTCCGAGTGTCCGATCAGGAAAAGAGCGAGAAATATGTCCATGGACAGCGCATCTTACTTGCCAACAATCATTTGAATTGGACCTGGGCGGGAGACTTGCACGAAAATTTAGTCTCTCCGCAAGTAAAGAAGTCCCTTCTGCTTAAAAATGTGATTAATAGCGCTGAATCTCAAGAAGGAAATCGAACAAGAGATCCCCTCAAAGGCTTGAAAGACGCAGAGGTGTTGGAAAAAGCACTCCAAAAAGATCCCAATAGCACGCGCACTGTTTTTTACCTCGCCCAGAGCTACGAGTATGCAAAAAAATATGAGCTAGCCCTGCAAAATTACGAAAAAAGAGCAGGCATGGAAGGGTGTGAGCAAGAGGTGTTTTGGTCGCTCTTCCGGATCGGGCAGGTCCAGGAGGAACTCCAAATGACTCCGGAAACGATTATCTCAAGCTATTCCAAAGCTTTTGAAAACCGCGCTTCCAGAGTGGAACCGCTTTACTACATGGCCCTTAAATATGCCAAGGCGGGTCATTCCGTTTTGTCATATGCACTCTTTAAAGCCGCGCTTTCTTTTGGGCCTTGTGAAGATATGATCATTCACGAAACCTGGATTTACGATTATGGGTTGCTCTTTGAGTTAGCAAAATCCGCTTTTGCGATAGGGAGATTCGAGGAGTGCTGCGAGGCTTTAAAAGCGCTTCTTGCAAAACCGGATGTGCCTCAGCGGATTCAAACAGAAGCGAAAAATCAGCTTTCAGCTGCACTCGCTTCTTCCCGCCCACTTGCTGAGACCAAAGCTTTGGTTCCTAGTGAAAAGCCAAAGACCGTCGAAGATCACTGTGACGCTTTTAAAGCTAGCGCTAGCGCAGAACCTCTTTTTTACCTCGCTGAGCATTATGCAAAAGTTCAAAACAAGGTTTTAGCTTATGCGCTTGCCAAAACAGCTGCGTCTCTTCCTCCCCCCAAAGAGATCGCACAACAAGAGCGTTGGATCTATGACTATGGCCTTCTGGATCGGTGGGGAAACTACGCTTTTGCGCTCCAGAAGTTTTCTGAATCGATCGAAGTCTTTGAAATCCTTCTCTCCAAGCCAAATCTTCCCGATGCTATCCGGATGAATGCGAAGCAAAAAATTCTGATCGCCAGAAACACAATCCGCGATCTGGAAAGACACGGCCTTAAAAGCTTTTAAGGCCTATTCCATCTGTAATACCTTACCGCAACAAGGTTCAATGACGATGTTGAAGACATCATCGACATACTGATCCATTGTATTAAAATGATCCAAAGTGATGCCTCCAAAAGGTTCGTCCGAGATGAAAAGCACCATGGAAGCAAAAGCATCAGGACGGGCATGAAAAAATTCACCATAATACCGGGCCTCAACATCGATGGATTGATTCCCCGCTTTTTGCAGGTCTTGCAAGAAGTTTTCCGTTTCCAGGATGGGACTTTGCGTCCATCCGTGCAACTCCACAAGCTTGATCCTCTCATTATTGATCGCTTGCAGGAGGAGGGCTGCTTTGTTTTGGAATGAGAGGAAAGGGTTTTGGGGAGTGGAAAATGCCAGGGGGATGACCGCATCGCCAATGTGTATCTGGGGAGAAAGACTGCCCGATGTCCCAAAATACTGAAATTGCCGAATTCCACTTGTATAAAAGAAATTCAGTAGTTCTATAAGCTGATCCCCATAAACACACTTAGATAAAATAATATGGTTTTTGGTTCGTATGTTTTCGTAGAGATCAACATGCAACCCGGAACTAGAAAAAGTCATTTTATTCCATTCTGAATTCTTCGCAAGAAGGCGGGAAATTGCATTTTTGAATCCAATAATAAGAGTATCGGTGGATTGAAATGTAATATCCTCGAAACGGGAATCAACTTCAAAAAGGGGCGATGGAGATGCATGTCGAATCAGATGAACCTTTGTGAGCTTAGCAATTTCATTGAATTGATATGCGATGTGATGAAGCGTGTCTTCTCCGTGCAAATTACTTATAATGAACCGAATTTCACCTGTAGCAGGGCTTCTTAATAAATGATAATTCCTAAGCTTTCTGACCGCTTGGGAATTCACTTGGTAGATTTCAGTAAACCCTTCTGATTGATGGTAGGCAATAGATTCTTCTGTGCTGCCCATATGAAAATAGACATCATTTTCTTGAAATAAATGACTTGTAAAAAGCGCTTTTGGAAATCGGTCGCTGCAATAGATTTCTACATCAAACGAATGCTTCTGATCATTGGGAAGAGAAGGTAATGGGAACGGAAAAAGGGCGACAATAGGCTGTGAGTCGGACGGATAAAAAAAAGACTGCTGCAGACAATGAAGTTTTGCATAGGGTTTGTCACGCTCAGAAGAAATAAGAAGCTTTTCTGCTTTTTTACCAAAGTCATCCGCTCTGTCGAGGTTAATACGATTTTCCTTAATCACCGTGCAAATAAATTGATCCACGAATCCCAAATTAGACATTAGAGGCTTAAATTGCGGAATCGGAGTATTTAGCAGATTCTCATTTGAGAAAAGAATCGAAATTTCCCGTAGAAACGCTTGAAATGCTTCCTGATGCAATGCTTGTTTCAAGGGAATCATTACCTCTGGAACACTCGTATAAAGCCTGTTATTTTTAATGATCTTGTCAGTAGAAGACGGGATATTTTGGATGCTCTCTTCCTGTTTCTCTATGATGTGAACATCATCTTGAGTGCGAAGAGTGTTCAGATAGAGTTCTTTTCCCGACCAAGGTTCAGGAACAATGTAAATTCGGTTTCCTAAATCTTCAAGTTCAGCATAGAGCATTTCCACTCTTTCTCTGGCAGAAGCATTATAACACTCAGAGTGGGTTGAAAGACGATCAACCAATACAACGAGTTTATCTAAATTGAATTGTTCAAGGCAGTCTTTCACCAATTCTATATCAGTGGTCGTGGGGGGATCAAAAGCACCAGAATAAAATCCAATTTTTGCCCATGAAGATGAACATGAAAATAATAAAGCAATTAGAATGAAAATGTTTTTCATATTTTTTTCCAGAATTTAGATAGCGCAGAAGGGTAGCATAGTCGCAAAAATAAAACCTTAAAAATTCTCGAACGAGCAAAAAATCAGCTTTTAGGTTTAAATAGCAAAACAGAAGTCAAACCTTAGTGTGTCTGTGAAATTTTACTACACTTCGATTTGGAGAAAAGACGCCCTATGAAAAACCCACTGCACAACCGTAGCCTCATCTCAATTTCAGATCTTTCGAAGGATGACATTCTGTTCGTCGTCAAAAAAGCGGAAGAGATGAAGAAAAAAACGCCCAAAGATCTGCTAAAAGGCAAGATCTTGGCGTCCTGTTTCTTTGAGCCGTCGACACGGACGCGCCTCTCCTTTGAGGCTGCCATGATCCGACTCGGAGGCAGCGTGATCGGGTTCTCGGATTCCGCCACCATTTCCACGCAAAAAGGGGAATCGCTGCAGGATTCGATGAAAATCATGGGACTATACGCTGACGTCCTCGTCATCCGACATCCGGCGGAAGGCTCTGCACGGGTAGCGAGCGAGGCCACGGACAAACCTGTGATCAACGCCGGAGACGGAGCGAACCAGCATCCCACCCAGACTTTATTGGACCTGTTTACCATTAAGGAGTGCCAGGGCAAACTTAAAGGCCTCAACATCGCCCTTGTGGGAGATTTGAAGCATGGAAGGACAGTCCATTCGCTAAGCGTGGCATGCGCCCACTTCGACATGCGCCTCTTCTTCGTCTCACCGGAGCAACTCAGCCTTCCCGATGAGATTAGCCACGCTTTAAAAAAACACGGCGTTAAATTTTCCTTCCATCGCACGATTGAAGAGGTGCTCGGCAAGGTCGATATTTTATATATGACGCGTATCCAAAAAGAGCGCTTTGAGCCTTCCGAATATGAAAAGTTCAAGGACACCTACATTTTAAAAGTGGACATGCTGGCCAAGGCAAAAAAGAACCTCAAAGTCTTGCATCCCCTGCCCCGCGTAGGGGAGATTGAATACGCTGTCGACAAGAGTCCCCATGCCTGCTATTTTAGGCAGGCAGAAAATGGCCTTTACCTGCGCATGGCCCTCCTGTCCCTGATCTTATCAACAAGGTGAGCTGATGGCTAAAACACTTTCTGTCGCTGCGATCAAAGATGGAACCGTCATTGATCATATTCCCGTTGGTTCTGCGATCATCATTCTGCAGCTTCTCAAACTGTTGCCGGAGCACCACCGCGTCTCACTGGGATTGAATTTGAGCAGCACGTCGATGGGTTTTAAAGACCTGATCAAAATCGAAGGCAGGTTCCTGACTGAAAAAGAGGCGCACGACATCGCCGTCTTTGCCCCAAAAGCCACGATCAATATCATCAAAGACTATAAGCTCGCCAAAAAACTAAGCGCTGAGCTTCCCAGCGCTGTCGAGCGGATCCTCGTCTGTCCAAATCCGCGCTGCATCACCAACTGCCAGCAGATCATCACTCTCTTTCACGTCGAGGAGCATCGGCAACACGTCTTCTTAAAATGCCACTTTTGTGAAAAGATTTTCGAACGGAGCGAAATCAAGGACTATCGCCCATGATCACGATCAAAGGCGTAAAAACGCCTGATGATACAGTCATCGACTTCTCCCTCGAGTCCGATGAGGACATCATCATCGATGGCAAGGGACTCACCTTGCTTCCTGCGCTGATCGATTCCCATGTGCATTTCCGCACGCCGGGACTTGAGCACAAGGAAAATTGGGAGACTGCCGCAAAAGCGGCCATCTATGGCGGCATCACGACGGTTTTCGATATGCCCAATACTCTCCCGCCGACAATCACACTGGAAAGGATCGAAGAGAAAGAAAAGCTGATCCAAGAGCAACTGAAAAGGGCCGGCATCCCCTTGCATTTCGGCCTTTATCTCGGCGCAGACAAGTCCCATTTCGATCAGATCGACAGGTGCAAGGGCAAAATCGTCGCTCTCAAAGTTTTCATGGGATCCTCGACCGGCAATTTGGTGATGGACGATGACAATAGCCTTCACGCTGCATTCAGCCTCGCCGCTTCCCACGACCTTCTTCTCGCTGTCCATGCGGAAGATGAAGCCCTGATTCACGAGCGGCAAGCCCTCTTCCAAGGCAGGACCGATCCTAAAACACACTCGGAGCTGCGCAATGACGAGAGTCGCAGCGAGGGCGACAGAAAAAGCGATCGGGCTTGCCCGCCTCTACAAAACCCGGCTGCATATCCTGCACGTTGGCACCAAACGGGAAGTCCAGCTCATCAGGCAGGCAAAAAAAGAGGGAGTCCACGTCACTTTTGAAACGACACCCCACCATCTCTTTTTGACAATCGACGATTATGCAAAATGCGGCACTAAGGTCCAGATGAATCCCCCCTTGCGCACCAAAGAGGACGCCGACGCCCTGTGGGATGCCATTCAAGAAGGATTGCTCGACACGATCGGATCGGACCACGCGCCGCATACGCTGGAAGAAAAAGCCCGCCCCTATGGACAAGCCCCTTCCGGCATCCCCGGCGTCGAAACGACCCTCCCTCTGCTTCTGGATGCCTGCAATCAGGGGAAATTGACCCTCAAACAGATCATCCGCCTGATGCGCGGCAGGGTCCTTGAAATTTACCGAATGCCTGGCAACGACGACTATGTGCTCGTCGACATGAATAAAAAAGCAGTGGTCGACGAGCGCTCTCTGAAAACTAAATGCGGCTGGAGCCCTTATGCGGGCAGACAGCTCCAGGGATGGCCCGTCTACACAATCCTCAAGGGAAAAGTCTATGAGCTCCGATAAATTGCCTCATTGGTACCCGGAACATCCGGCGATCTACGACATCCACAGAACCTATCTCGAAAATGCAGACCAGGGGCCTTTTTTTAATGGTCCAATCCCCCAGCGTGTGATGCCTCCCAAAGAGAAATGGATCGATTTCCTCGGCTATTCCGTGGCCTCTCCCATCGGCGTTCCGGCGGGCCCTCTGCTCACTTCGCGCTGGATCGAACTGGCAGGAAAATTAGGGTTCGACATCCCCATCTATAAAACCATCCGCAGCTCTGAACATCCCTCGCACCCGCTCCCCAATATGGTCTTTGTCGACACGCATGGAATGATTCTCAATGAAAAGGCTTTACAGCCGGCCACGCTTGTGCGCAACCCATCCCCTCATCTTGAAGAGCTGGCCGTCACCAACTCGTTCGGCATGCCTTCAAAAAGTCCTCATTATCTGTTCGAGGACATTCCACGGGCCAACGGCTCTCTCAAAGAGGGTCAGGTGATGGTCGTCTCCATTGTGGGTTCTGTCCGCAGCGACGTCTCTTTTATAGAAGACTTCGTCAAAGCCGCGCAGCTGGCCAAAGAAGCAGGCGCGAAAATCATCGAGGCAAACTTCTCTTGTCCCAACGTCGATAAAAGCGAAGGGTGCCTGTATATGAACCCCGCCACCGTCGCCGAGATCGGAAAAGCCCTTGTCAAAGCGATCTCTCCCATCCCCCTCATCATCAAAGTCGGCATCTTCGCCTCCGAAGAGCAGATGAGCGATGTCTTCACAGCCGCCGCGCGCGCCGGGATTCGCGCCATCTCGGGCATCAACACCGTCAGCATGGCTGTTGTCGATGCCAAAGGAGAACCTGCGCTCGGGCCGGAAACGGATGACCAGCGGGATCTGCGGCGGTCCGATCCGCCAGGTCGCCCTCCAGTTTGTGCATAGCGCGGCAAAGATCAATGCGCGCGAAAAGCTCGATCTCACCCTGATCGGCGTGGGCGGCATTACCCTCCCGGAACATTTTGATCTGTTTTTAAACGCCGGCGCCCATGCTGCCATGTCTGCGACGGGGATGATGTGGGACCCTTATCTCGCTGCGCGCTACCATCAACAAAAATTCCAAGGACACTAGTGCCCGACCACGAAAGTCTTTGCCATTTTGGCTGCGTCAAAGCCCCGGGGTTGAGATTCCCGCAAGTGGGTCCTATGTTCTCAAATATGGACCCACTTGCGGGAACTCAACCGCGGGAGCTTTCAGCGTAGCCAAAATGGCAAAGACTTTCGTGGTCGGCACTGGGCCTGTCGTCAATTAAGGTTTCGTCGATTTTCGGGATTATTTTGGCCGATTTTCGATTCTTTTGTTGGGGGTAATATACGAGAGTTGATATAACCCCCAACAAAAGAATCGAAAAGCGGCTCAAAAGAACCCGAAAATCGACTGAAACTTAATTGACGACAGGCCCTAATATGACCCCTGAAATCAAAAGCCTGATCTTGGACTTGTACGCCATCGAAGCGATTAAATTCGGCTCCTTCACACTCAAAAGCGGCATCCAGTCCCCGATCTACATCGATCTGCGCCTCGTCATTTCCTATCCCCCGCTGATGAAAAAACTCAGCGCCGCCCTGGAAAAACTCATCGCACCGCTCTCCTTCGACGTCCTCTGCGGAGTGCCCTATGCCGCCCTCCCTATGACTACGGCCCTCTCTCTCGAAGGGAACCATCCGATGATCATGTGCCGTAAAGAAACGAAGGACTACGGCACGAAAAAGCTGATCGAAGGCAAGTTCGAAAAAGGGCAGACCTGTTTGCTCATCGAAGACGTCGTCACCTCTGGCGCCAGTATCATGGAAACAGCGGCGTCCTTGAGAAAGCAGGACTTGGAGATCAACGACGCCATTGTCATGCTCGACCGCGAGCAGGGAGGCAAACAAAAACTCAAAGAGAACAGCATCGAGCTGCATGCTCTGATGAGCATTTTCGACCTTTTAAAAGTTCTGTCCGATGAAAAAAAGATCTCGGAAGAAACTGTAAAGAAAGTCAATGATTTTCTAAAGACAACTTAGAGTGTGTCGTTGAAATAAGGGTTCGTCGATTTTCGGGATTATTTTGGCCGCTTTTCGATTCTTTTGTTGGGGGTAATATACGAAAGTTGATATAACCCCCAACAAAAGAATCGAAAAGCGGCTCAAAAGAACCCGAAAATCGACTGAAACTTATTTCAACGACACTCTCTTAGAGGACGTTCCAATGTCATTGACAGTTCGTCCTCTTTTCGGCCCTTCAATGCCAAACGAGTTGAAAGTGGCATGCCTTTCCTGGCTTTCAATTCCTGAACTCGTGAAAGCCGGGCTAGTCTGTAACGATTGGTTACAGTTGTCGAAACAAAATCTATTATGGAACCCAATTCTCCGAGAGATCGACCCGCTCAACCATAGATTATTTACAAATGATAAGGATATAAAAACAAGTGCGCTTGATGTCCTTCGAAATCATCAAAGAATCGTGAATTTGATCATTAGCCATATTGAAAATGATTCACAGTTGGCATCTGTGATCGGCACCTCTTCCGTATCACTCGAACACCTAAAAAAAATGTTCCCCATTGAACGCACTCTTTATGTCATGAGAGCATTAAGAAAAGATTGTACGGGACTTTTTATCCATCTATCCCAAAAGCACCATAGAGATGCCTTGAATTATGATGAGGAAATGCATTACTTGGCTATGCCGCATCATCTGGATGTCTCTCATGCGCTGGTGCGATTCCATGGTGAAAATCAAACAATAGATTTACTTGATGAACTTGTAAGAGATCCACCGGGCTACTTCAATCCAAGTGAAACGATGTCTGCAATTGCCCCATTGGCAAGGTTCCATTTTAAAAGACTGCTTGTATTGGAAATTTGCGGATTCATTGTTAAATCCCACCACAGCCTAACCGATTTTTTTAAATCAAATATAGTCTATTTAAACAGTCGAGATCCGCAACTGATGATATCGATGCCAGCAGCAGAATTTACACGCCGCACTTTGATACCCTCAATGTCTAAATATCGGTCTGAACTCAATGTTGATGTAACGGAAGATGAGTGGAAAGAGTGCGGATATGAGACTTCAAATCATTTCATGTAAGGCTATCAAAAAAAGCCAAAGACAGATTACTATTTTAGATCCTATTGGAAACAGGAGTTTTTTATGGCTACTCATGGAGTTTCTCTTCAAACGCACGTTTTCGCAACCTCTGATGAATTCGTTAAGGAAATTGGCAGACTTGGCGTCAGCGCCGCAGCAGGCACGCTGCTGGGTTGTGCCTTAAGCCTTGTTCACCCTCTTGGAGGTGCTATTTTTTGCGCGACTTCTGCTTTAACCGGCGCGTTAGTGGATAAATTCATTGAAAAGTTCGAATGGGGCGGTGATCCGACAGCAACTAAAGTTGCTAGATGGGCTATTGTCTTCGTTTGCAGCATGGCCATTGGAGCCCTTGTCGTCTCAGCCGCAGGCTTCCCGGTTACAATTATTGCCGCTGTCGCAATGACAGGGTGTATCCAATTGACATCTGCAGCCATCAAATGGGCTTATTCAAGATGACGCGAATGAATTATCGGCAAAGAGCGGAACTCTGTCAAAACCCCACCGCGAAAAAACTTTTCGCGCTGATGGAGGAAAAACAGACGAACCTATCCGTTGCCGCAGATGTGACGTCGAGCAGCGAGCTTTTGAAGCTCGCTGATGCGATCGGTCCCAAAATCTGCGTTTTCAAGACCCATGTGGACATCCTGGATGATTTCACGCCCTCTGTAGTAAAAGAACTGCGGCGCCTCGCCGATAAGCACCAATTCCTCATCTTTGAAGATCGGAAATTCGCTGACATCGGAAACACAGTGGCCTCTCAGTATCGCGGCGGCATCTACCGGATCGCCGATTGGGCCGACATCGTCAACGCCCATACTGTGCCCGGGCCCGGCATCATCGCAGGTCTCAAAGAGGTCGGGCTCCCAAAAGGTAGGGCATTGCTCCTTCTGGCCGAGATGAGCTCCTCCGGAACGCTTGCAAACGGCGCCTATACAGAGGCCACCGTCGAAATGGCCCAGCAGAATTTGGATTTCGTGATCGGGTTCATCTGTTTAAAGAAACTCTCCGACAATCCCACCCTCATTCATATGACGCCCGGTGTCCAGCTGGCTACCGGCAAGGACGCCCTCGGACAGCAGTACCAGACTCCGGAGTCAGTGATCCAGGCCGGCAGCGACGTGATCATCGTCGGCAGGGGCATCTACGGAGCAAAAGACCCCCAATCGCAAGCGGAGCTGTACCGTAATGCAGGATGGCAGGCCTATGCTAGCTTATTCGGATGAAACCCCAAAAATTGCCGTCATCGTCCTGAATTGGAATGGGAAACGCGACACCCTTGCCTGCCTTGAATCTCTTGAAAAACTGACCTATCCCAACTTTGAAATAATTGTCGTCGACAACGGCTCGACGGACGATTCCGTCTCAGCGATCCGGGAGCATTTCCCTCAGCACCTGCTCATTGAGACAGGGGCCAATTTGGGTTTTGCAGGCGGCAATAACGTCGGTATCCACAGAGCGATACAGAGGGGAGCGGATCTGTTGTTTCTTTTAAACAACGACACCGTCGTCGCGAGCGACATTTTAGAGCGCTTTGTTGAAACCTTCCGCTCTCATCCTGGTGCCGGCATCCTCGGAGCGAAGATTTTTCTCTACGATGAGCGGGATACCCTTGACCATCTCGGCGGCGCCTGGAATCGAAAAACGGGAACTTTCGACTTTGTTGGACTGCGCCAAAAAGAAGACGGCGTCCGCTTTCAGCAACCCCAGGAGCTCGACTATGTCTGTGGGGCAGCTCTCATGCTCAAAAGATCGGTCGTCGAAGCGATCGGATGCCTCGAAGAGCGCTTTTTCCTCATCTGGGAAGAGTCCGACTTTTGCTTTAGGGCGCGCAAAGCGGGGTTTCAAACGCTCACTTGCCCCAAAGCCCACGTTTGGCATAAAGTCTCCGCCTCTTTTGTCGGCGGCAAACCCCACTCCACTTATTTCTGGTGGCGCAACCGCCTCCTTTGGATGGAGAGAAATTGCTCGCTCAATGAAAGGCTCAGCCTCTACTTGCGCGTTCTCATCCCCGACATTTTGCACATGCTAAAAATCCGCATGATCAAAACAATTCAGCTTTTTATCGCAAAAAGCCTTAAGCCTGGCGCAGATTTTAAGGAAAAAGAGCTGAAATTGCTTGAAAAATCGCGCGGCGCTTTGCGGAGTGCGCGATTATTTCTTAAGAAGATTTGGAAACGGACCAGACTGGATCTGTAAAAACAAAAATTAAACGAATTTGCAAACTTTTCTATTAATGGAAAAGTTTAAACATATCAATCATTCGCTTTCCCTTCACCCAGCTTCTCCATCCCATTTCACGTCGCAACTTTCCTTCAAACTCAGACAAATTGGCATCGACTTTTTCAAACAAATAAAGTCCGCGAAGATCAGCTAGCAGCTCTTTAAGAGTAATGCGTTTATTTTCTCCGGAGGAATGACCGCGCTCTATGTCCCATCGCTGGGAGGTAAAGACCTCCATTTCCAACGGATTGGGATGCAAGCATGAAAGCCAGTCTTGGAGTAAAATCGGCTTATCTAGTGAAATATCGAAGACATATTTGTTCCCATCGCAAAAAACGACGGGCGTCGTATGCATTTTCCAATTGACCTCTCCTTTTGCAAACGGATATTCGACTTTAAAGAAATGGCCGTTCAAATGGGAAACTTTAATCTTTTCATAATTAATCTTAAAAAAAACATCGAAAAGAAAGCTGATCCATATGCAGCGCATATCGCATCCGTCATTAAGAAAACCTGTAGGGATAGTCCGTTTGAAATAATTGAATGTGGTCGTCATTTCAGAGTGATTGTCAAAAGCCTCTTTTCTAGCTTTTAGATCTAACTCTTTTTTAAGCTCAAGCGTTTCAAAATAAAGCCCCTTTTCCACGATGGGCAAAGCAAAAGTCCCCTCCTTGCGCCATACAAGTTTTGGAGATCCATCGGCATCTGTACCGATAAGTACGGGAACCCCGGAAAAAGGCTCCCCAGAGATCAATGAATCTTTAATCATCTCCAAGCCCTTTATAATGAATTGGTCTTCTTGGAGATAGTCTTCAACCTGCTCTTCAATGTCGCTAACAATCGCTTCGATTCTTGAAAAACCGTATTGTATGACGAGGGCGTGAAAATCCATGGTTTGACTTAAGCCGGGATCAAAATGAGTGCCCAAAAAAAGCTGCCGATATTTAAAGATGGGGGAAACAAAATCCCCCTCTTCCTTTGGCGCATTTTCTGGAGCTGCGCTCGAACAGTCACTGAGACCTCCCCAACACTCCTTCTCCGAATTGTTATCGAGAGGCCGCTCAAAGTACCGAATCAAGGGGCTTTGCAAGCCGGATGAACCTTGGTTAGTCAATACTTGCTGTGCAACATTAGAAATAGAACTGGAAACGCCCTTTTCTTGCATCGGGATTAAATCAGTTAAAGATGCCTTCGATTTTATCTCGGGAGATGATGAGAACATTTTTTACTCCATTTTATATAGCATTGTATTGTTTTAAATTAAATTATACACGATTTTGCAATAAAGTTAAATAAGTACTTTTAATCAATCGAAAAAAATAAGATGTAAGTTAGTAACATATAATGATTTAAACGATTGACCAGGATCTTCCGATCCCCCCTCATTCCGAGGTCGTGGAAAACCTCTTTTCTCCTTTGTAAACTCTAAACAACCATTTCTTGTCATTCTTAATCATCTTCAGTCATTTCCCATGCCTTTTGGGGATTCAATTTGACGAGGCATTCCCAAACTGATATAAATAAAACATGGCCAAGTAAAAGTTGGCCTCGACGTCCTTTAATCCTGATGAGTGTGCCTGCACTCTTGCTGGCACCCTCTGAAAAAAAACTGAAATAGAAGCTATGCGAAACTGCCCTACCCTTTCAATCCCCTTACGCTCTATGTCCATGCGCAGACTGATGGTTCTTTTCTCTGTGATATTCTCACTATTCTTTCTGACGAGCTGCGAACATAGCATGATGATCATCAACGAGGTTGATGAGAGGGAAGCCAATGAGATCGTCGTCTTCCTCGCCAGCAAAGGGATCGCCGCTCAAAAAACAGCTGCCGTAAGCGTTGCACCGGGCGGCGCCGAAGGAGCGCCCAAATACAGCATTTCCGTCGAATCCGGCCAAGCAACCGAAGCAATGGCTATCCTGAATCAAAACGGTCTGCCCCGTAAAAAGGGAACGACCCTGCTGGACCTCTTTTCTGCTTCCGGACTGATGACATCCGATAAACAAGAGACGATCCGCTATCAAGCGGGCCTGTCTGAGCAAATCGCCAATATGATCCGCAAGATCGATGGAGTGATTGACGCCGACGTCCAGCTCTCCTTCCCGGTTGAATCGACAGGGCCTGCTCTCCCGGGAACCGCCCAGGCCGCCCCCAAAAAAATTACCGCTGCGGTCTATGTCAAGCACATGGGAATCCTCGATGACCCTAATAGTCATCTTGTCACTAAAATCAAACGTCTTGTCGCAGGGAGCATCACCGGTCTTGATATCAACGATGTCACTGTTATCTCCGACCGCTCGCGCTTTACCGACGTCACATTAACCCCCTCGACAGAGGCCCTTGAGCCCAAAGCTAAAGAATATGTGAGCATCTGGTCGATCGTCATGAGCAAAAGCTCTGCCAGCAGATTCCGCTTTATCTTCTTTCTCCTCATGATTTGCGCCATTGTTTTCGCCCTCATCCTCGGTTGGCTTCTCTGGAAATTCTATCCGATCCTTAAAAAGCGAGGAGGACTCAAAGCTCTGATGCAACCGATCCCCATTGAGGACAAGGACGTATCCGGCGAAGTGCACCGCACCCCTCCCGAGGAAAAGAAGTAAGCGTTATCTATGAACACTACCGCTTTGACCGTATGGCAGTCTTTTTTGCAAGCATCCCCTGCCGAGCGGCGGAGTTCCCTCCTACACTGCATTTCAGAAGAATTTTCCGGTGAATTGCAAGCGCTTCCGGCCTTTTCGCTCGATCAACAACTCGAGATCGAGCCTCCCGAAGAAGAACTTTCAAAGATTCATTATTCCTGGCTGGCCCCATTTTTGAGATCCCTTCCTGAAAACGAGATCAAGCTGTTTTTATCCTCTTTGTCGCCTGAGCAGATCAGAGGGCTGAAAACATCCTTGCTTCTTTCCAATACGCTGCCGACACCTTCTTCGATGGGGAGAGCCTATCTCAGGAAGACCCTTTTTGAAACGATTGCTACTGACGACCTTGTTCCGATTTCTTTGCTTCCTCTAGACCCATTGAATGGACTTTTAGACCTCTCTCAGGACGAACTCTCTTCCCTGATCGAGCTCCTGAGCATGCACGACCTTTCCATTGAGATCCGCCATATCATCGAGACCTCCAAGCTCAAGGAAATATATGGACTCTTAACGAAAGCCCAGACGACTTTCCTGAAGACCCTGCTGCACAAAAAAGAACCTGTCTCATTCAAGAAAATGGGTCTTTCGAGCTGGAAGGGGGACCGGGAAGGGCTGAAGTCGATGCTTCTTCAGCGGGGGATCAACCGCATCGCCAAATCCCTTTATGAAAAAAGCCCAAGCCTGCTATGGCATGTTGTCCATAGGCTCGACTCTGAACAAGGGCAAAACCTGATGAAATTATGCACCGCCCTCGACCATCCCCGCGCCTGCGCTCTTTTAACCGAACAGGTTGTCGAATTGATGAGTGCTCTTAAAAATAATAACCCCCCGCAAACTATATGAAATTTTTCTCACTCATTTATCAAGGGGAGATCCATCCCGATTCGGATGAAAAAGTGATCCCTGCCGAAGATTTTAGCACTCTGATGGAAGCCGCTGAAGTTTTAACTCGGGCTAAAGAAGACATCGAACATTATAAGAAGCAGGTCGAAAAAGAGTGCCCGCGAGCTCAAAGAACAGGCTAAAGAAGAGGGGTTTTCCGAAGGGCTGTCTCGCTTTAACGAACATCTGATCCACTTTGACAAACAGCTCCGACTGATCCGCATGGACCTGCAAAAACAGATCCTTCCCCTCGCTCTTAAAGCGGCAAAAAAAATCGTTGGAGAGCAATTGAGCGTAAGCCCTGAGACGATCGTAGAGATCGTCATTCAGACTCTCGCCCCTGTCACCCAGAACCACCGCTTCAACATCTACGTCAACAAAGTCGACAAGGAAATTCTTGAAGCGCAAAAGCCCAAGATCAAAAGCATCCTCGAACAAGTCCAGGTACTCACCATTCAGGAGCGCAGCGATATCGCCCCCGGGGGGTGCATCATCGAGACGGAAAGCGGGATCATCAACGCCTCGATCGAAAATCAATGGCGCGCCCTCGAATCGGCCTTTGAAAAGTACATGAAATCTTAAGGCCGCCTCTTTTTCTTTAGAGAAAATCCCCAAAATGTAATAAATTCATGGGTAGCCTTCCCGTTTTCTCGACCTTGTGTACGGGATCGCGCAGTAAAACTATGGTTATTTCCCACATGCAAAGACGTAAGATTATTTTTTTTCTTTTGATGGCACTGGTATTGATTGGAATAGGCTCAGAAGCTCTCTGGGCTCAGGAAGCTCCCAATGCGGCTGCAACACCGACCGAGGCCGTGATGGGTGGCCCCAATCTCACCACAAGCGGACTGCCGCCGCCATCCATGATCGAAGAGCTCACCGCAATTACAGCTCTTGCCCTTTTGCCCTTTGCGATCATGCTGCTCACGTCCTATATCAAAATCGTCGTGGTGCTCTCCCTGCTGCGCAATGCTCTTGGCGTACAACAATCTCCTCCCAACGCGGTCTTGAGCGGGGTCGCATTGCTGATGACCATCTACGTGATGTTCCCCACCGTGCTGGCGATGTACAAGAGCAGCGAAGATTATATCAAAACACAGCCGAAGGGACTGTTATTTTCACCGGAAAGCGCCCAGTATCTCGTCAAGGTCATCGACATTAGCAAGGATCCGATGCGCGAGTTCCTCCAAAGGAACACAAGTGGAAAACACATGTCCGGCTTCTATCAGCTCGCCTATCGCTCTTTCCCCGAAGAATTTCGCAAAAGTTTGAAACCCAATGACTTCATTATTTTAGTCCCCGCCTTTATCACGTCCCAGTTAAAGGCCGCTTTTGAAATCGGCGTTCTGATCTATCTTCCCTTTTTCGTCATCGATCTTGTGACGTCGAACATATTGCTGGCAATGGGGATGATGATGCTATCGCCATTGACAATTGCGCTGCCGCTCAAACTATTGCTCATTGTGATGGTCGACGGTTGGACCTTGATCATTCAGGGACTTGTGCTATCATTCAGATGAACAGGGAAAGAAGAGATGTATTCGACTGAGATTTATCAACTCTCCTATCAGGCTTTGCTGCTGATCCTGATCCTTTCAGGACCGCCGATCTTGATCAGTACGATGCTCGGCTTGATGGTCGCTATTTTCCAGGCCGCGACCCAGATCCAGGAACAGACCCTTTCCTTCATGGTGAAACTCTTTGCGGTGATCATGGTTCTGCTGTTTATGGGCGGATGGCTCTCTGCGCAAATCATGTCATTTACAAATAACATTTTCTTGAACTTTCCTAAATGGTCCTCTTTCTAGTGTCTAATTGCAAATGTTCGATGACGTATTTTCGCTTAGATTTTTCTGTATGGTGAATTGCGCAGCGCTAGAGTAAACTTGAGAAAGTTATTCTAGCGCTGCGCAATTTGCCAGGCAGAAAAAGATAGGCAAAATACGCACACGAACATATGTAATTAGACACTGGAAAAAACAAATGTCAGACACCGACACTTATCTCTCATTTTTCTCCAAGCTCAGTGACTATGCCCCTATCTCGGCTTTATCTCTGTTTTTTTTAGGATTGTTTCGGATTGCCCCTGTGGTCGCGATGGCCCCATTCTTCGGATCGAAAACTCCCGCTCCCGTCAAAATGGGCCTGCTGATTGTACTGACTGTCATCTTTCTTCCTCAAATGGCCATGACGAGCAAAACGATGATCGGATTCAATATGGAGTTTATTTTCCTCTGCGTCAAAGAGCTATTCATCGGGTTTATCCTCGCTCTTTTTGTCTCTATTCCCTTTTACATGGCAGAGTCTGCGGGCGTCACCATCGACTTCTTGCGCGGGGCCTCCTCGCTACAAGTCACCAACCCTTTTATGCAAACACAGACCTCCGACATTGGCATCCTGTACAATTTCGTTCTGATTGTGATCTTTTACCAGATCGACGGCCCTTTTTACTTTTTCAATGCCCTCTTCGAGACCTACACTCTGATCCCTGCAGACGGATGGATGCCGACGCAATTTTTCAATTTCGAGCACCCCTTCTGGCAAACGGTCTGGAGCTGCACTAACCGCATCATGGCGGTCGGCATCCAGCTGGCTGCCCCCTCGTTGCTGGCGATCTTAATGACTGAAATGTTTTTAGGGATCGCAAACCGTTTAGCCCCGCAGGTTCAAATTGCATTCTTGGGAATGTCTCTCAAATCGCTCGTCGGCCTCGCGATGCTATGCGCCGCCTGGTTTTTCATTCTGCAGCAAATGACCAAACAGACAATGCTCTGGATCAACGATATGGACAAGGTCGTCCAAACGCTGAATTATTAGAGGGTGTCGTTGCATTAAGGCTTCGTCGATTTCCGGGATTATTTTCGGCAGTTTTTTTTCGTTTTCTTATTTTTTGTTGACTCAATTTTTAAATACCAATAGATTCCATAGATACATACGGCGTAATGGTCACCGTCGCTCATGAACGCATAGTGGTGTGAAAAATGACTAGCCGTCAGATTATTAAACGATCCAAACCTAGGGGATCTGTATGGGATTGAAACTGAACAAAATTCTGCTTTTAGCTACGACATCGCTTGTTGCGTTGACAAATGTCGTTTATGCAGGTGGTGAAAGCGCGCAAATTCGCAATCTTGAAAACCGCGTTACAGCGCTCGAGCAGCGCAAAAGCGCAAGTGGAATGATCAATCCGCAGGGCCGCCCTCAAGTCAGAGACGGCGCAGACCTCTTCGTCTTTGGCAACCTACTTTTCTGGAATGCCCATGAGAATGGACTCCAAGTCGCAGTAAAAAATGAAGACTCCACCAACAACCTTTCAGATTCTGAAGTGAAAACTGTTCACGGCAAATGGAATGTCGGGTTTCGAGCGGGCATCGGATATAATACACCGCACGATGGATGGGACTTGAAGCTGACATGGCTCCGCTTTACTGACCATGGCCGCAAGAATAGTTATGCAGACGCTGATGATGCGATCTTCCCAACCCTCGTCCATCCTACTGAGTTATATTATTATGCAGATGATGCCAAAAAAATGAAAAGCCGATGGCATTTGCGCTTAAACCAGCTGGATCTCGATCTAGGCCGTGAATTTTTCGTTAGCAAATGGCTGACGCTGCGTCCGCATTTCGGGTTAAGGACAGATTGGATCCGTCAAAAGTTGGAGGCCGAATATAAGAACCTACCCGCAGTACTTATAGTAGGCGAAATCGAAACGGAGGCCAAAGACCGCTGGTGGGGAATTGGGCTTGAAGGCGGATTTGACACCCAGTGGGGACTCGGAAGCGGTTGGAGCATCTTTGGCAACCTCTCAGCAGCTATTCTTTATGGGTTTCACCATATCAAATATGAATCAGAGATTGAAATAACAGATGTGGAATTTGTCGACATGAAAGACCGGTATCGCATCTCTCATCCCATTCTCGATTTGGAAATGGGTGTGCGTTGGGACAACATGTTCTGCAACGACCGCTTTCATGTTGGGCTTCAAGTGGGATGGGAACACCATATCTACTTTAGCCAAAACCAATTCCCGGTATTTGTCGACGACGTTTCCATAGGATCGTTCGTTTCCAACCAAGGGGATCTGACGTTCCAGGGATGGACATTCGCCGCACGCTTCGATTTCTAAACTTAGATCCATCAATAACCCGGGGTTTTCTTCCGCATCGAAGATCAACCCGGGTTTCTTTTTTTTCCTCATCTTAAAATATAAAAAATGCTCGAGAAATATGAGCAAAAGAGGTACAACTTTGCCCTACTGACAAGGGCCTGTCATCAAATTAAGTTTCAGTCGATTTTTGGGACTTTTTGAGCCAATTTTCAATCCAAATTCGAGAGGTTATATCAACTCTCGTATATTACCCCTCGAATTTGGATCAAAAATTGGCCAAAAATTCTCCAAAAAGCGACGAAACCTTAATTGACGACAGGCCCAAATCTATAATTCCAAATAAACGATCCAAAAAGTAGGGGGATCCTTATGCAAAAAAACCTTAAAAAGATGTGGCCCTCAATTGCCGCTTCGCTTGTCGCTCTGACAAGTTTTGTCAATGCTAGTGCAGACAGCGCCCAAATGCGCAATCTCGAAAACCGCGTCAATGCCCTCGAGCAACGCAGAGGCGCAAGCGGCATGATCAATCCACCGGGACGTCCTCAAGTCAGAGATGGCGTAGACCTCTTTATCTTCGGCGATCTGCTCGTTTGGAACGCCCACGAGAACGGCCTTTCTCTGGCCGTAGTCAATGACGGCGCCTCGGACAACCTCTCTCACTCAAAAGTAAAATCGCTCCACTCCGATTGGAATGCGGGCTTTCGCGTCGGCATAGGATATAACCTTCCTCATGACGGCTGGGATTTGAGCCTCGCATGGGCGCGCATCTATATGCATGGCCACAAGCATATCCACACCGATGACGATGCTTTTGCTTTCCCTTCGCGTGCCCATCCTGCAGACGAACTTCTCCTATTGGGTCCATGCAATAGAGCGAATAGCCATTGGAGATTGCATTTCAACCAGCTAGACCTGGACCTTGGCCGCGAGTTTTTTGTCAGCAAGTGGCTAACCCTCCGCCCTCACTTTGGATTGAGGACAGATTGGATCCATCAAAAGTGGAACTCTGAATTCCGCAATTTTGGCGGAGAGTCGAACAAACTCGACGTGGAATATAAAGACGAATGGTGGGGCTTAGGCCTTGAAGGCGGGCTAGACACTCAATGGGGTCTTGGCTCTGGCTTTAGTCTTTTCGGAAATCTCGCAGGAGCGATCCTGTATGGCTTTCACGATATGGATTATAGAGACACCGACAAACCTTCTCAAGCGAACACAACCTCCAAAGGCAAATTCGTCGGTCTCGAGCAAAGCTATCGCATTTCCCATCCTGTCTTTGATCTGATGATGGGCTTGCGCTACGATCACATGTTCTGTAACGACAACTTCCACTTGGGCTTGCAAGTCGGTTGGGAACACCACATTTACTTCAGCCAAAACCAGTTCCCTGTATTTGTGGATGATGTGTCGCTCGGCAACTTCATCTCCAACCAGGGAGACCTGACTTTTCAAGGCTGGACGATCGCTGCGCGCTTTGATTTCTAATCCGATTCCATTTGTCTGAACAACCCGGGCTTTTACCTTCCTCGATGAAGAAAAAGGCCTGGGTTTCTTTTTTGGGTCAACACTGCCTGAGTGGTTGCCTTTTTTGTATATACCAAACTCGGTTGAAAACTTTACTTTTGAGCTGCGTGAAAGCTCCCGCGATTCAACGATCGCAAACGGGTCAATATTAGAAATATGAACCCGTTTGCGATCGTTGAATCCCGGGGCTTTGACGCGCTCAAAAGTAAAGTTTTCAACCGAATTTGGTATACCGAACGGGAAATATTCATTTCATTGCTAGCTAAAATGTGATAATGAGGAAGGAATACGCTTGCGTGGGAATTCATCATGACAACTCAAGAATTCGAGCTTTCCGAAGTTCAGAAATGGATTTGGTCAGAAGGCCATCCGGCTCAAGCGATCGCTTTGAAAATTAAGGGTGAGGCTGATTACAGGGAGTTGGAAAAAAAATGGATGCAGTTAGTTGCAGAATATTCTGCGTTGCGCAGCTGCTTCATTCAAAACAAAGAAATTGTCCGCGGCCAAATTGAATCGCGCATTACTACTGAAATCCCCGTTTACACTCTTGCACAAACAGCGGATGCCCTGAAAAAAATTCTCGAAGCGCCGATCGATCTTGAGAAACCGCCGCTTGTAAAGCTATCGTGGATCGTCCTCCCGCACCGAGAAGCTCTTCTGCTTGTGCAATGGCATCCTCTGATCCTCGATGAAGCTTCGATCTTTTTTCTCCTGCAGCGTCTTTCCGGCCTCAGACTCTCCCCTGAAATTTCATCTGCAAATTCTTGTCGGAAACCAGAAGATCTAGCCAAGGATTTTTGGAAGCGATACCTCGAAGGAGTGCCGCTCTCGATTGATTTACCTCGATTACCTATCAAGGATAAAGAGCCTGAGGCGGCGGATATCGGCTTCCTGTTTAGGCCTGCGCTGAATGAACTGCTCCAAAAGACAATAGAGCAAACGCAAAACCTATCGGATATCCTGATCGCAGGCTACGCTGCCCTGCTATCGCGCTACAGTGGCCAAAAGGATATCGCCATTTCTCTTCTCGATGAGCTTGAACCAAATACTCAGGCTCAAAATCTCTGCCCGGGCATGCCGCCGCTATGCCTAAGACTTCAAATTCCGGAAACCTTCAAGGAGCTTCTATCGCATGTCAATGAGCAGCGCCGGCAAGTACTCAACCAGGAACCACTTTTCGAAAATACTGCCGATGTGAATTTGACCCTTCGAAAAGACTTTAGCAAGGCATTAAAGCTTGATGGACTTGAAATTGAGGAATACGACCTGGGCTCTGCCGTTCCGGAAAGAGAGCTTTCCTTCATTTTCACCGTTAATGGAAAAACCCTGCGCGGATGCCTTCAATCGCAGCCTAGCCGTTTCCCGTTTGATTTTCTCGTGCAAATGGGGGAAAACTTCCAAGAGCTGCTCCACCGCCTTCTCAAACACCCCGATGATCCGATCGATAGCATCCCCTGCCTTTCCGAGACAGAGCGGGAAAAGGTCTTGCAAATGGCGCAAGGGCAAAAAAGACCCTACCCTGACAAGATCAGCATCCCGGCTTATTTTGAGCAGATCGCTGCTAAGCATGCAAACGCAATCGCTCTCCGATACGAGGCAGAACCCTTGAGCTATGATCAACTCAACATCAAAGCCAATCAGCTGGCAAGACATCTTTTATCTTTTGGTGTAAAAAAGGGAGATTTTGTCGGGATCTCTCTAAGCAGGTCTTTCGATCTCATCATCGGAATTCTTGCCATTATAAAAACGGGAGCCGCTTACGTTCCCCTCGATGTAAGCTACCCCTTCGATCGAAAACGCTACATCGTTCAGGACACAGGGATGAAAGTCATCTTGACGCATGAAGCGGATAAAAAACAATTTTCCGAAGACACCGTTCAATTTTTATGCCTTGATACGGACAAGGCGCTATTTGAAAACTACCCCGGTGGCAATCTCTCAGCGGAAGGCATACAGATCAATGCGAGAGATACAATCGTCGTCATCTACACATCGGGATCGACGGGAAGACCCAAAGGCGTTGAATTGGACCATCAAGGCATCCTGCGCTTAGTGTGCAATACCAATTGGTTCTCCATCCGGCCTGAAGACAGAATGATCCAACTGGCCAACATTTCATTTGATGCGCTGCGGCTGGAATTGTGGGGACCTCTTTTGAATGGCGCAACGCTCTGCATCTTTCCACAAAAAGAACTCTCCTTAACAGAATTGGGAGAATTTCTGATCGAAGAAAAGATCACCCATGCCTTTTTTACCGCACGCCTTTTCAATCTCCTCATCGAACACCAACTCCACGCCTTGAAAAATATACTATTTCTTGCCTCTGGAGGAGAAACCATGTCGGTCTATCACGCCAAGGCCGCCCTCCAAGCTCTTCCTCATTGCCGGTTGGTTAACGCGTATGGGCCAACTGAAAATTCCGTTATCTCTTGCGCCTACCGCATTGAAAGATTAGAAGAAATTGAGAAAAGCGTCCCGATCGGGCCGCCGATTGCAAACACAGACGTTTACATTTTCAACTCTTTCCTTCAACTATGTCCGATCGGCGTCATCGGGGAAATCTGCCTTGGGGGGGATGGGGTTGCCAATGGATATCTTAATCGCCCTGATCTGACTGCAGAAAAATTCATTCAAAACCCCTTTGGCAAAGGGCAGCTCTACCGCACAGGCGATTATGGCCGTCTTTTGCCCAGTAATGACATCGATTATTCCGGACGCATCGATCACCAAGTGAAGATTCGAGGATTTCGGATTGAATTGGGAGAGATCGAAGGAATTTTGCATGAGAACCCCAAAGTACAAAATTGCCTTGTCATCGCCAGGGAAGATACTCCCGGAGAAAAGAAGCTCATCGCTTATGTCGTGCCAAGAGATTCTCAAAAACCCTCCTCGCAGGAATTGTACGATTTTCTCAAGTCAAAACTCCCGGCTTTTATGCTCCCTTCTTTTTTCGTGATGATGGACACCTTTCCTCTCACGCCCAACGGGAAAATTGACCTCAAAGCACTCCCTTCGCCGGACATGCTGCACCGGAAACTCTCCGTTTCCGAGCGCCCTGAAACTCCCCTTGAGATCGCGATCTCTCAGATGTGGTGCACCCTGATAAACATCGAATCGATAGGCAAAAAGGACAATTTTTTCTCCCTTGGAGGCCATTCGATCACTGCCGCAAAGCTCTCGGCAATTTTGAGCAGGACATTAAACATTAATGTGCCTGTGAGTTTGATTTTTGAAGAATCGACCCTGGAAAAATACGCGCAGCGCATCGAACAGACTCTCGAAGAGGGCAAAAAACAAAAAAGCCACCTCACAAGTGCAGATCTGTTCTGGATCTGGCGCTATCGCGAGGCTGAGCTTGATCCCGAAATCCAAGTTCCACCAGGAAAACTCCCCACCCATGAACAATATGCAGCCCCGCAAAAAATTCTGCTCACCGGAGCTACAGGCTTTGTGGGAGCCTTTATGCTTAATGAGTTGCTCACTGAGACAGAGGCTCAAGTGCACTGTCTTGTCCGCGCCGCCAGCCAGGAAGAGGGCCTCAAGAGAATCGAAAAAGCCCTGCACAATTACCGCCTGTGGAACCCCTCTTTCGCCCATAGAATCACAGTGTTGAAAGGAGACCTCGACAGGCCATTTTTAGGCTTGGAAAAGGAGCTATTCGACGCCCTATCCAGAGAAATGGATACCATCTTCCACGTGGGAGCCCTTGTCAACCACGCTCTGCCTTTTCTCAAATTAAAACCCCCTAACGTCTTGGGAACTCAGGAAGTTCTGCGCTTTGCCTGCAATCACAAAATCAAGCCGCTGCATTTTATTTCCACCCCTGATGTCTTTGAATGGGACAAGCCCTGCCTCCTCTTTGAAGACACGGACATCGAACAGGGACGCCGCCTGTTCAACGGCTACGGTCAGAGCAAGTGGGTCGCAGAAAAATTGGTGATGATCGCCCGCTCAAGAGGCTTGCCCGCAAGCATCTATCGTTTGGGACGTGTGAGCGGTGATTCCGGGAGCGGAGCTAGCAACGCCGATGATTTTCTCTGGCGCATGGCCGAAGCCGCTTGCGTCTTAAAACTGGTCCCTGAAGTGGGTTTAAAAGAAAATGTCACTCCCGTCGATTTTGCCTGCCGAGCAATACGCTTTATCGCAAGCAGGGAAGAGAACATCGGCGCGCAGTATCACGTCATGAACCCTCGCCAGTCCTCCTACCATGAAATCTTCCATTGGTTTAAGCAGATGGGATACCCTTTGCAGTTCATTCCCTACCACCAGTGGCTGCATGCTCTTAGCGCAATGTCCGCAGAATCTGACAAAGCCCGCCTGCAGGCAAGCGTTTCCCTCTTCTCCGAGATCGACCTGACCCACAGCGCACTTTTTGCCAAGTTCGATTGCAGTCATCTCCTATCTGCTCTCAAAGGGACTAAGATGCAATGCCCCGAGCTAGACGCCCCGCTTTTGAAAAAATATGTCGATTATTTCATTTCCATCGGCTTTCTACCTCCTTATAATGCATGAAGAAAATCGAGCTCTTTTCCGACCCTTCCGCCTCGCTGCTTTGTCCCGATCAAAACACACTGCACCTTTGGATAGTAAACACAGACTCTTTTCCTCCTCCCATTGACTCGCTCTCTACTGAGGAAAAGAACCAGCTCAACACCCTCACCGATCCCAAAGAAAAAAGCCGCTTTCTTTCACGCCGAACAATTCTGCGTTCGCTTTTCTCCCATTATCTCGCGATTCCAGCCCAGAAAATTGCATTTCAAAAAGGAAAAAATGGCAAACCCTTCGTTGAAAAGTCCCCCCTGCAATTCAGTCTTTCCCACTCCCGAGAATGGCTTGCCATCGCTTTTAGTTTAAAAGATCCCATCGGCGTCGACATTGAGATCGTACGCTCGCTGGGAGAGACTGAGCTGGAGCTTCTTCATTGCTTTTCATTAGAAGAGCAAGCATATGTGAAACAGGGCCTAGAGGATGAAAAAGCGATCCGGTTCTTGGAAATCTGGAACAGAAAAGAGGCCTGTTTAAAAGCCTTGGGCCTTCGAATGAATGATGAACTATTTAGAGCAGATTATCTTGGCACCAGGATGACGAATGAGTGGAGCTATTTGAAAAATCAGCAGATATGGGTCCACTCGAGAGTATTTCGACCGATCTATACTTTGGCCTTAGCCTATTCAGAGATTTCATGAGTAAAATCATTTCCGTGCATTCATTCCGAGGTGGCGTTGGAAAGTCCCATACAGCAGCCAATCTCGCTTATCTGCTTTATGCAATCGGGAAAAAAGTCGCAATTATCGACAGTGTATTTCAGTCCCCTTCCCTTCAATTGCTTTTCGGCATTGATTCCCATCAGCTCTCCTATACATTCAATGACTATTTGCTTGAGCGCTGTTCTATGCGCCAGGCCGCCTTTGACCTCGGCAGTCATTTTGGCACTCCTTTTAAAGAAGGAAGTCTCTATCTGATCGCTTCCAACCCTTCCCTCCATGAGATCGTGAAAATTCTTAGGGAAAGCTATTCTAAAGAAACTCTGATCAGAGGCTATAAAGAACTTGCCTTGGAACTTGGCCTCGATTATCTCATCATCGACACTCATCCCGGAATCAATGAAGAAGCCCTGCTCTCCCTTTCCGTGTCCGATATTGCCCTGATCCTTTTACAGCCCGATGACAGGGAAGGAACACTCGATCTGATCGAGCTCTCCAAAAAACTGGAAGTGCCCTCCATCTATCTGTTAGCCAGCAAATGGATCTCCACCACAGATGCAAAAGTGCATCAGGAAATGGAGAAAATCTTCCAGGTTCCCTTCATCGGGATCCTGCCCTTCTCAGAAGAGTTCACCTCGTTAGAGAATGGAAAACTATTCAGTCAACTCTACCCTGATCACCCCGTCACTCGAACATGGCGCCGGGTTGCGGAGAAATTGATTGAAACTTAGTGGTCCGTAACAAAAGTTTTTAAAAAAATTTTGTTTCGGGCACCCCTTAATAGACGCATTCGTCAGATGAACCAAAAAATGCCGTGCACAAAGCGTCGCCTGCTCTGTACACGACAAAAATTGACTTCATACAGAGCCCCCTGCTGATTTTCAAGGGTGTAAAATTATAGACAAAGATGAAACGCAAAGACGCTAAGGCGCAAAGTTTAATAAAATTCTTTGCGCCTTAGCGTCTTTGCGTTTCATCTACATTTTTTGTCGTGCACAAAGCATTGCCTAGCATTTTTCAGACTCAAGTAACTAACAACCAAAAACTTAATAAAATACAAAGCATGTTTATTATAGTATTTTTAACTTTGACAATAAACATTATTTAATTTAAAATAACTAACAATAAAGACCGAAATTAATAAATAATAGAAATTATGAAAGCTACACAAACAATTCATAGCCATACTCTTGCTACTACGCCACCAGGCTTACCTCTCCACAGCCCACCAGGGGCCCAAACAGATGAAGAACTATTTACTGAATTTTTCACTCATTTGTTTAGCAAAGTCGCTTCTGCTAATTTAAACGGAAGCTCCATCCACGCTTTGAATGGTATTTACCGGAATAAAATTGAAAAATACTGTGCTTTAGATCCTCAGCTTCCAACTCGAATTCTCAAAACGAAAAATGCAACTGCGGCAGATCTCAAAAGTGCGTTCAGTGAGAACATCAAAAAATACATGATGGGCAAAGGCTCTTCACAACTGATAGAGTTTATTCAGATTTTGATTAAAGAGCTGGAAACTTTAAAAGACAATCCAAAAATAAACACAAAACAATTCACAATCAGCTGCAATAACTTTATTAAAGTTATCCAAACTAATCGATTCGACTTACTGAATCGCGCATTTAAAACATGGATACCTGAGGAAATTATATTTGCAGTTCATCTAGGTTTTTTATTTCCAGATCGATGCCCCTCCGCTATTCCAGCGATCCTATCAATTGTAGTGAATATCAGCGTGATTTTCGATGAATGCAATAAACAAAACCCCCAATTTCCTTCTCTAGTTCTCGACAAACAAAAAGCAACAGTTTTAGATCTCATCGAAGAGCTTCATTTGGGGACCCGAGAATTCATCCTTACAAAAAACAATGCGCGTCTGATTGCGTTTTTAAAAAAGCTCAACCTGACGATCGAGGCAATGAAAAAAACCCAGACCATCCCAAGCGAAGAAATAGATCATATGATCATTAATCTCGCCCTATTCATTCAGTTAATCCAAATCAATCGACATGATCTCCTCTTGAGCAATTCTCAAAAATTTTTCCGAAATGGAAAAGCACTTTCGCGTCTTGACCATTACCACTCGACAGCACACTATGCGCAACAACTTACAAAACGACTACTTCAATTTGCAGGCTTAACGCAGGACAATATCTTCAATGCACATAAGCGACTTCAAGGATTTCTGTGCGATGAAACTACTCGGGAAACAATTTCTTATATTTCTGACCTGTTAAATAAGACAGATACGCTCTGCCACTCTGAAAAATGGGACATTCGCATTATCTTTGCCAATCTTGTTCTTCAAATGGTTCATAAAAAAAATATCCATTGCAGAGGGTATGAGAATGTCATTAATGACTTATGTCAATTAAAACATACTGAATTAACCACAAAAGGATATGTTTGCGATGATGAATCCGTGGAAAAGCATATATGCACTCATCAATCCGCTTATAAAAACTCAATCGCCCGCATTTTGGAATTTCATCAGTGGTTTCAAAATTCAAGCAAAGAGCTCTCCGAGCTAAGCCTTCTACTCAAATTCTTGCCCCTCTATTTGAAATTTGGAGATCTGGATCAACTCAAGGCCCGCCTCAAAGAAAAACCCGTCTACCATCGCGGTGGATTTGAGCGCATCCTCTTCGAAGAAATCAAACAATTCTCCGCAAGCTATAGGCGAGATCGCAACCTGCTTGGGCAAGTGATCGGTTGCCTAAGTGCGAATGAACATCTTGCCACATGGGACAAGCATTTTTCAGACGTCCTGAATGCTTTTAATGCTAATGTGACCACTTCTGAGGCCGTATTGGGTGTATTTGTCCCTCACGCTGCTGAATCCACTCTCGCCCTCAAATTCAATTCTCCCCAAGAGCTTCGCCAGCATAAGATCTCCACAAAGACTCCCGAGATTTCCGACGCACCTGTTAAAGCCGCAAAAGCCTCCCCTAGAAAAAGGATTGAAGGAAGGCCTGTCAAACAGCTTTCTACAGATGAAAGACTGCAAAATGTCAAAGACAAAACAACGCGCAACCTGAATCAATTGGCAACACATTGCAAGGGCTTTGAAACTCAAAAAGCATTGAGTAATGCCAACATTCACCTGTCAGGTCTTCTAGGCACCCTGAAACGGCTACTGGACTGCAAAGATGCACCATTGACCAGGCAGCAATTCCTATTCATAACGTTGAGCATGATCAGAGATGGCTCTTTGGCCGTGGAACAAATGCTCTCTTCTCTGGATCGGGAAAGCAATCCAATCAGAAACGCTGAAGAACTCAAGGGGCATCTCTCCCACGACCTCGTCGAGATTCTCTTTAACTGCAAATTCGCAAAATGCGAGCTGGATTGTGAATTCAGACAATGGATTCACGATTGCAACTATGGAGAAATCTTAGAGCGCGATCTGCAAGAATGCTCGACAGAAGGGAATTTTGTGGAAAAACTTTTGGCCAAAGTCCGCTACTTCTCACAAGGAGAAGTTTTTAATGTGGAAGATATCCTCCCCGACCTCCTGACGTACTTTGAAAGAGTGGGGCTTCTCTGCATCGAATTGCAAACATCGATCCAAGCGGCCAAAGAGGCTGACGAGGAACAACACAGCGCCGGCATTGAAGCTCTCCGGGAAGAGTTTCTGGGCTTATGCAGAACTGCCGAAAGAGAACTTGTACAAGTTAAAATCGCCGAAAATTCCGTGCCATCCCCCTTTTCTTCGCTCTCGGAAATGCATCGCATCTTAGCGGATTTCAGAGCGGCAACGGACGTCATATCCCTGCAAGATAATCTGGCCAATATCCAAAACAACCTCTTACTTCAGCTGCAAGAGGAGATGCGCTACCATGGGGCGCTTCAGCCCTTTGATGCCTATCTTCATGTCAGCAGCGTCTTGCTATTGAATCAGATGATCGCCGAGAAGTACTTTTACAGCCTGCTCGATGCACGGAATATTCCCTATCAATTTGAAGAGATCGATCACGATCTGACAAAGCTGATCGAAAAGCTAGGGATGCGCATCGCCGATTTTTCTGATCAAGCATGGGCCTTTTTATCGCGTGGCAAAGGAACTCGCTTTCTCACCCGCTATCCGGAAACCTTCAATGCGGCGGCTTACGATGAGAGAACGACGGCTGCCCTGGCCTTATCAGAAAACGCGATGAGCGATGCCATTTCCATCTCTCAAAAAGAGCGCTTTCAAATGCCTTATTATTTGGAAGAGGGATTTGAGATTGGCGATTCCGAATTGCAGGGAAAAATCAACAGCATTAAATCCGTTGTCAGTGAAGACATTGAACTTCTTGCCGGCATTATGAAAAAAGTCGAGCTGGCGATCGCGTCTCTCGCAAACTGAGGTTAATAAGACATGGAGGGGCGCAGCAATAGGAGAACTTCCTTGAGGGCATCGACGAAGATGTCCACCTCTTCAATCGTGTTATGAAGACCGAAAGAGATCCGCGTCAAAGAGGTGAGATTGAAGCTTTTGAGGGCTGGTTGGGCGCAAATTTGTCCGGTGCGCACGGCGATGCCGCGCAGGTCAAGAAGGGTGCCGATGTCCAAAGGATGGAGTCCGTCCACAACAAAACTGATGATCGAGCCCTTTTTGGGGGCGGTGCCGATGATGCGCAGGCCCTTCACCTCGGAGAGGCGCTTTGTCGCGTATTCGAGAAGGTCCTGCTCCCATGCGGCAATTCTATCCCGACCAAGGGCTTCAATAAAATCGATCGCAACTCCAAGACCGATCACTTCCGCGATCATGGGGGTTCCGGCTTCGAATTTGAGCGGAGGACGCTGGTAGGTTGACGTAGAGAGAGTGACCTCGTCGATCATGTCCCCTCCTCCCTGATACGGAGGCATCTTTTCGAGCAAGGCCCGTTTGCCGTAGAGCACACCCACGCCCGTCGGCCCATAGGCCTTATGTCCTGAAAAAACATAAAAGTCGGCTTTCATCTTTTGCACGTCGATCGGCATATGGGCGATGCTCTGCGCGCCGTCGATTAGGACCTTGGCTCCTTTCGCATGTGAGCGATTGATGATCTCATCGATGGGGTTGAGCGTCCCTGTCGAGTTAGCGATATGTGCGACGCTGACGATTTTGGTGCGGTCGCTAAGCAATCGGTCAAACTCTTCGAGAATCAATTCTCCTCTGTCGTTGATGGGGACAGCTTTGAGCTTGGCACCTCTCTCTTCGCAAATCATCTGCCAGGGGACGATGTTGGAGTGATGTTCCATGATGGTGATCAACACTTCATCGCCGGGCTGTAAAAAGGCTTTTCCAAAAGAGAAAGCGACGAGATTGATCGATTCGGTCGTGCCTTTGGTAAAAACAATCTCCTCGACAAAAGCGGCATTGATGAACTCTTTGACCTTCTGACGGACGCTATCATAGTGCGTGGTCGCCTGGCTGGCAAAATCGTAAACAGAGCGATGAACTGTCCCATACTGCTCCATGTAAAAACGGCTCATCGCATCGATGACGCTGCGGGGCTTTTGCGTTGTAGCGGCAGAATCGAGATAGACAAAAGGTTTTCCATGCATCTGTTGATGGAGCATGGGAAATTCCTGTCTGATCTTCCTAACGTTAAATTCTCCGGAGCTGCTCATTGGACAAAAGCCTCAACATCTAAGTGCAATTTTTTTAAAAGGGAATCATACGGAATCTTGCCGATCATTTCACGACAAAAACCTCCGATCAGAAGGCGTCTTGCCAAATTCGAATCGATCCCGCGCGTCTTGAGGTAAAAAAGCTGGTCATCATCCAATTGGGAGACCGTTGCACCGTGCGAGGCTTTGACGTCATCCGCGAAGACTTCGAGGTTGGGTTTGCTGTTGGCGATAGCGCCTGTGCTCAAGATCAGGTTATTATTGAGCTGATAAGCTTCCGTCTTCTGTGCTTCGGGGCGCACCAGGATTTTTCCCTCAAAACTGGACTGGCTATGGCCGCCCAGGACCCCTTTGAAATGCTGCATTGAGCGCGTGTGCGGAGCCTCATGTTCGACGATTGCGTGTGTATGGGCCGTGCGATTATTATTGAGCATCCACAGGCCGTTTAAGTTGGCCTCGCTGTTTTCCCCTTTAAGTTGAATTCGGTAGCTTTGCCGGACAGACTTGCCACCAAAAGTGACGCTTAAAGAGTTCAGTCGGGCATTTTTTTTCAAAACAGCGCGCATCGTTTCGAAATGCCAGGCGGGCATCGTATCGACTAGATTGAGGATATCAAGAGATGCTCCCTCTTCTAAAGAGATCTCCGTCGTTGGGACACTAAAATGGGACGCATCGCCCTTCAACTGCTTTGACGTGAGGATAAAGCGCATGCGGCTCTGAGAACCCAGGGCAATGTGGAGACGAGGCGCAATGAGGCGGGGCTCATCTCCCGTCGCAATGTTTAGGCATTGGAGAGGAAAAGCCATTTCGAGCTTTGGAGGGAGATAGACGAACACCCCTTGAGGGTGAAGGGCGAAGCCCACAAAGGCAAACGGGTCTTTTTCCTCTTTGAGAAATCGGGCGAGATGACTCTGCAGAAAACTGCCATGCGTACGCAGCGCAGTTTCTAGGGACACTAGTACGGTTTGGGAAGGAAGAGCTGACACATCGCTCAATTCCGGTGAAAAGCGGCCATCGACAAAGACGATGTGGGAATGCGCGCATTCAGGGAGGATGTCGCCGGCAAAAAACGCCTTGTCGATCCTCTTTCCTTCACCGCAATTATAGGATGAGAGATAAAATTCTCTGAGCGGAACGTAGCGGAATGCCTCGTGCGATTTGGTGGGCAGCCCGATCTCGGACAGTTTCTGCCAGCAACTCTTGCGAAAAGGTGTTAAGGCATCCGCCTGTAATCCTTCCTCAAAGTGGCGCTGAAGATGGGTCAAAAAGCTTTGTTCAGACATATTATCCCTTCATCAGCCAGTCATAGCCCTTTTCTTCCAGCGTCAGCGCGAGCTCAGGACCGCCGGACTGCACAATTTTGCCATCGATGACAACATGGACGAAATCGGGCCGAATATAGTCGAGGAGGCGTTGATAGTGGGTGATCAGGATGAGGGCGTTGTCCGGGCCCATCAGGGAATTGACCCCTTTGGCGACGATGCGCATCGCGTCTATGTCTAGTCCAGAGTCCGTCTCGTCGAGAATCGCAAGTTTGGGCTCAAGGACTGCCATCTGCAAGATCTCATTGCGCTTTTTCTCGCCTCCTGAAAACCCTTCGTTGAGATTGCGCATTTTAAATTCGCTGCGCACATCGACAAGCGCCATTTTCTCATCGAGAACTCGATTAAATTCCTCTTCGGAAACAGTGGACTTTCCCAAAGCTTTGCGTTTGGCGTTGTACGCAGAGTGTAAAAACTGCAGATTGGTGATGCCGGGAATTTCCACCGGGTACTGGAAGCTCATGAACAGGCCGAGATGGGAGCGCTCTTCCGGTTCGAGCTCAAGGATATTTTGCCCTTCCAAAAGGACCTCGCCAGCTGTCACTTCATAAGAGGGATCGCCGGCTAGCACTTTGGCAAGCGTCGATTTGCCCGCACCATTAGGGCCCATGACCGCGTGAATCTCCCCTTTGCGGACGGAAAGATTCAATCCTTTGATAATCGGCTTATCTTCTACAGATGCCTGCAGTTGCTTGATCTCCAACATGTTTAAAGGTCCTTCAGTTAACTACTGATTAATTTGTTTTATCCGACCGAGTTCTCCAGCTTCAGCGTCAAGAGCTTTTGAGCTTCGACGGCAAATTCCAAAGGAAGTTCGCGGATCACATCTTTACAGAATCCGCTGACGATCATATTGATCGCATCTTCCCGTGAAATTCCACGCGCCTGCAGATAAAACAGCTGTTCTTCATTCATTTTTGAGGTGGATGCCTCGTGCTCCACCTGTCCCGTCGGGTTGCCCACTTCGATATAAGGGAAGGTATTGGCCGAGCAACGGTTGCCAACGAGCATCGAATCGCACTGGGTGTAATTGCGCGCGCCCTCTGCGCGCGGGGCCATTTTGACAAGGCCGCGGTACGTATTATGCGATCTGTCTGCGGAAATCCCCTTGGAGATAATGGTCGAGCGGGTCTTTTTTCCTAAATGGATCATCTTAGTCCCCGTATCCGCCTGCATCATGCCCGTCGTAAGGGCCACTGAATAAAACTCTCCGATCGATTCATCTCCCTGTAAGATGCAGCTCGGGTATTTCCACGTGATCGCGGCGCCGGCCTCCACTTGCGACCAGGTGATCTTGGATCGATAGCCCTGGCATCGTCCCCGCTTGGTGACGAAGTTGTAAATTCCCCCAAGTCCTGTCTCCGGATTGCCGGAATACCAGTTTTGCACAGTCGCATATTTGATCTCGGCGCGGTCGAGCGCGATGAGTTCGACGACGGCGGCATGCAACTGGTTGTTGTCAAAGGCAGGAGCCGTACACCCTTCCAAATAACTGACGTAAGAGTCTTCCTCGGCAATGATCAGCGTTCTTTCAAACTGACCGCTTTGCTTGTCGTTGATGCGGAAATAAGTCGACAGTTCGATGGGAGAGCGCACCCCTTTGGGAATGTACACAAAAGAGCCATCGGAAAAGACCGCGGAATTGAGCGCGGCGAAAAAATTATCCCCCACAGGGACGACGCTGCCGAGGTATTTTTCAATCAGTTCAGGATAGTGGTGGACCGCCTCCGAAATTGGACACAGGACGACGCCGGCCTCTTTGAGTGTCTTTTGAAAAGTCGTCCCCAAAGACACAGAATCAAATACGACGTCGACTGCGACATTCGTCAGCCGCTTCTGTTCATCAAGGGGAATCCCGAGCCGCGCAAACGTTTTGAGGATTTCGGGGTCGACCTCGTCGAGACTGCCCAAAGACTGCTTTTTCTTTGGCGCGGAATAATAACAGATATCCTGGTAGTCGATCGGGGGATGGCGAAGATTGGCCCAATCGGGCTCCTGCATCTCTTTAAATTTAGCATATGCCTTCAACCGGAAATCGAGTAAAAAGGGGGGCTCGTTCTTTTTTGCCGAGATCGCCCGGATCGTCTCTTCGCTGAGGCCTTTGGGGATCGCATCGGTCTCAATCGGAGTGACAAAACCATATTTATAATCGGAGCGCTCCTTGAGGAGCTCTTCTGTCGACATGATAAAACCCTAAATATTAATAAGTAATAATACCATTTTACCGGGGATTATCTCAATGACAGAAGAACCTATGGGCTCAACTAAATGTTGTTCTCAATGAAATATCAACGCAAAGACGCGAAGCCGCAAAGACGCGGAAAATTTAATAAAAAATCTTTGCGCCTTGGCGTCTTTGCGTTTCTATGGTGGCCCATAGAATTTATGATAAGAATTGATCGACATGGGCCTCAGCCCGTGCCAAATGCTCAGGCAGGTCAATCCCAAAGACCTCATACTCAGTCTCATGCACGCGAACGCGCAGATTATTGTAGAGAAAGCGGAGCTGCTCCAATTGTTCGGCCAACTCGATAGCGCAAGGCTGCAGTGTGGAAATTTTACTTAATGCCTCGCGCGTATAGGCATACAGGCCGACATGCTTGTAAAACTTTTTTTGATTAAACTCGGCGACATCCCGATAGAAGGGGATCTGGCTGCGCGAGAAATAGAGAGCAAAGCCCCGCACATCGCAGACGATTTTGGCGATGTGGGGATTCGTCGCTTCTTCAGGGTTAATAATTTTTTTTTGGAGCGTCCAAAGATCGCTCTCCTCTTTCCCGCAGCTCTGAAGTAGATCAATGATCATCTGCTCGCAAATGAAAGGTTCATCGCCCTGCCAATTTACCCAGATGTCTGCATCGACTGCATTCTTTTTCAAGAGTTCCGCTAGACGATCGCTGCCCGACGGACAATTTTCCGATGTCATGAAACATTTGCCACCAAAACTACGGACGAGCTGCGCCGTTTCCTCCGCATCGACAGCAAAGGCCACTTCATCGAAAAGAGAGACAGAGTTTGCGCTTTCCCAGACCCACTGTAATAGCGGCTTGTCTTTGAGCATGCACAGCATTTTTTTGGGAAAGCGTGTCGATTTCAAGCGGGCGGGAATAATACAGGCGACTTTTTTATTGTGGATCATTCTACGCACAACCTTTCAGGGTTTTCTAAATACCAGGCTATTGTTTTGCGGATTCCCGAGGAGATGTCGTGCAGGGGACGCCATCCCAATTCACTTTTGATCTTGCTAGAATCGATCGCATAGCGAAAATCGTGGCCGGGGCGATCGGAGACAAAAGTAATCAAAGGGATCAACTCTTTGGGATCTTCATCTTTTAACTGAGCGAATTCGGAGATCAAGGCATGGAGCAGGTCGATATTTTTCCGCTCGCATCCTCCGCCGATTGCATACGCTTGCCCCTTCTCCCCTCTTTCGAGGATCGACCAGACCGCCTCCGAGTGATCATCGACAAAGATCCAATCGCGGACATTGACCCCATCGCCATAAATCGGGAGCGGTTTCTTATGGTAGCAACCATAGATCATGCGCGGGATGAATTTTTCCACATTCTGGCAAGGGCCGTAATTGTTGGTGCAATGGGAAATTGTCGATGACAGCCCATAGGTATGGCTATACGCGCGGACAAAATGATCGGACGCCGCTTTGGAGGCTGCATAAGGGGAATTGGGGCGATAGGGGGAATCTTCGCTAAAAACTCCTTCCTGACTCAAGGAACCAAAAACCTCGTCCGTTGATATATGATGAAAATGAATGTGTTTATGGCGGCGCACGACTTCGAGCAGCGACAGAGTTCCGCCGACATTGGTCTCGTAAAATGCGCGCGGCCCTAAAATGCTGCGGTCGACATGACTTTCCGCTGCAAAATGAACAATCGCGTCGATCTCATGCTCCATGCAGAGTTTTTCGACTAAAGCCTCATCGCGGATATCTCCTCGGACAAAAAAGTAGCGGCAGTCCGTTTCAGCAGATGCTAAGTTCCGCAAATCAGCGGCATACGTCAGAGCGTCGAGATTGACGATTTTTTCGCACGGAAGAATATGCTTCAATCCATAGCGGATAAAAGCAGACCCGATGAATCCGGCGCCGCCGGTGACAAGGAAACGCTTATACCGAAAATGCTTCATTTAAAAACTCAGTTACGGCCTCGCTCAAGGGGCGCGGCCTGATTACTGTGAGATGGACGTATTTATTGGTATCGAGCACGCTATAAGAAGGGCGAGGGGCAGGAGCGGGAAATTGCGCACTTGGCACGGGGATGATCCTTTGGCATTTAAGCGCTATCCCCTTTTCCTTGGCAGCTTCCAAAAGATCCAATGCGATCTGATACCGCGAATGCCCGCCTTCATTGGCAAAGTGAACGATCCCTTCGCAGTCCAAAAGAGCAATCACAGCCTCGGCGAGGTCACGGCAAAAAGTCGGTTTGCCGCACTGGTCAGAGACCACCTGCAGCTCCTCTTTCTGCTGAAACCAATGCAATAGAGAGGAAATAAAATTCTTTCCCTTATGGCCAAATAGCCATGAAGTGCGCAGAATGCAAGCGCTAGGCAAATACGCAAGCACCCTCTTTTCCCCTTCCCACTTGCTCTTTCCATACACGTTGACGGGATCGCATACATCCTCTTCGCGATAAGGTTTTTGGGAGAACCCGTTGAACACATAGTCCGTGGAAATGTGGACCAGACGGGCACGGATTTCTTTGGCGACAAGAGCGATATTGGCCGCGCCCTCCGCATTCACCGCGAAGGCGGCGTCGGGATTTTTTTCCGCCACCGTCGACATCTGTATGAGCGGCGCAATTGACGATATGGGTGGGGCAGAGCTCCAAAGCCTTGGCTCTTAAGCCCTTCAGATCGCAAATATCGGCTTCCTCTTTGCAAGTGCCAAAGGCCTCAATTCCCTTTCTGCGGCAATATACGAGAAGAGAAGATCCCAGCATTCCCTGAGAACCCGTCACCCAAACCTTCATTTTAAAGCCTCCAGCAAAAACGGACTGGATAGGTCCCTCTCGGAAAGCAGAGGGGCATCGATCGGCCAGACGATCCCGACAAAAGGGTCGTCATAGCGAAAACTGCGCTCTTCCAAAGGATCATAAACGGTGCTGACCTTGTAATAAATATGGGCATGTTCGCTCACGACACAGAAGCCATGGGCAAAGCCGACGGGGATAAACAGCTGATCCCCTTGCGATGCGTCCAAATAGACCCCCTCCCACTTCCCGAATGTGGGACTGCCGGGGCGGATATCCACGACGACGTCAAAAATTGCCCCCTCCATCACGGTCACAAGCTTGGCCTGTCCCGGGAAGCGCTGGAAGTGCATCCCGCGGATCGTACCCTGCTTGGAAAAGGAGTGATTGTCCTGGGCAAAATCAGCAGTAATCCCGGCCTCAAGGTAGTGAGGTTTGCGAAAAATCTCTCTGAAAAAACCGCGGTCATCAAAAAAAACCTTGGGACGGATCTTCTTCACACCCTCGAGGGACAAGTCTTGAACTTCCATAATGAGCTCGCTCTTCGTGTATCAAAGATTGTACTCGGAAGAGCCTTCCAAGGAAAGCTCTTCTTGTTTTTTTTCTATAAACGCCTTATTCTTCCCCCCAAATCATATATTTTCTTTTAAGAGGAAAGCCATGCATATTTTTCATTCATTGGGTCACGTCTTCGGAGGAACGCTCCTCATTGCCGGAACGATGGTCGGCGTGGGAATGCTCGCGCTACCCGTAGCGACCGGCGATGGAGGATTCCTTCCCGCAGCGGCCATATATATCCTCTGCTGGCTTTTCATGCTTTGCACCGGGCTTCTGCTCTTGGAAGTTTGCACCTGGATGCCCAAAGACGCCAACCTAATCACCATGGCCCACCGCCTCCTCGGTCCCGTCGGCAAAAATATCTGCTGGGTTGTCTACCTTTTTCTCTTTGTCACAGTCATGATCGCCCACGTCGTGGGAGGAGGGGCGGTCTTCAGCGAAATCTTCGGCGCTGCTGTTCCCAAATGGCTCTGTCTGCTCATTTATGTCGTGCTCTTTTCCCCCGTCGTCTACCTCGGGACCAAATGGGTCGATAGGCTCAACATCACCCTGATGATCGGCGTTGCGACCTCCTATTTTCTTTTTATCGCCGTCTCCTACAAGCACGTAGATCCTCACCTGCTTGCTAGGGCTGACTGGTCAAAAGCATGGCTTGCCCTGCCGGTCCTCTTCACTGCCTTTACCTTCCAGGTGATCATTCCCACATTGATGACATACATGGAGCGCAATGTCAAAAAGGTGCGCCTAGCAATCATCCTCGGGACCAGCATCCCGCTCGTTGTTTATCTGGTCTGGGAATTTCTCATTCTGGGGATTGTCCCTGCAGACGGACCCCACGGCCTTGCCGAAGCTGCCAGTAAAGGATGGAATGCCGTCATGCCCCTCAAAGAACTGATCGGCAGCCCCATTGTCTATGCGATCGGGAAGTCATTCGCTTTCTTTACGATGACCACCTCCTACATCGCGCTTTCCCTGGCCTATCTCGACTTTTTGGCCGACGGGCTAAAGGTGAAGAAAAAGGGCTTAAAAAAAGTCCTGCTGTGCCTAGCTGTCTTTATTCCCCCGATCATCGTCGCCTTGACTTATCCCCATATTTTCATCACTGCGCTCAGTTATGCAGGCGGATTCAGCTGTGCGATCCTCTTTGGACTTTTCCCACCTGTCATGGTATGGGTCGGACGATACATCAAAAAACAAGGCCATAATCCCCAGATCCCCGGGGGAAAAGTGTTTCTATCGGTGTTAGTTCTCTTCGTCCTCGTCGAACTTGGCATCCAGATCACTCAGGAAGTCATGAAGTAATTCTTAAAGAGCAATTGGCGTTTCATTTCATATTTTAAAAAAAATCACCAAAAGTTTACATTTGGGCGCATTCGTTAAATTTTTCCTCCTGAGGAGCAGTGTTTATGTTTATTTCCTTCCGCAAATCTGCGATCGCGCGCTCTGCCCTGACCGCATGCACTCTCAGTTTTTCAGGAACCCTCTTCGCCGCTACCCCTTCTTCTCCCCACGCCTCAAAACCTAAAGAATTCACAGAGCCTTTTCCATGGCTTACAGGCCCTTTGCTGACCCCTTCCGGCCACGTGATTCCAAATGGCCATTACAACATCGAGCCTTATGAATTCGTGACGACAAATTTTGGCACCTATGATGCCAACTGGCACACGCACTCCGCACCCAACTTTTATAACGTCAGCACCCAAATTCCATTTCAGTTTGGGATCCCGTGGGATTTCGACGTCGCATTTACTCCCGCCTGGTCATGGAACCATATCGAGGGAGCGTCTCATTGGGATCTGAATGACATGAGCTATGGATTCGATTACCAGCTTCTAAAGGATAAAAAAAGAAAATGGTGGCCCGCTATCAAATTGAACGTCCACGGAAACCTGCCGATCGGAAGATATCAAAAACTCAATCCCAAATCAAAGGGAACCGATATCGGAGGAAGTGGAAGCTGGGCGCCAAGCGTCGGCATCGTCATGTCCCATCTCTATTGGTGGGGGGGACATTATTTCTTTGCCCCGCGGTTTAACGTCCAATATACGATCCCCACTCCGGTGCATGTAAAGAATCTCAACGCTTATGGCGGCGGACATCATACCCGCGGAAAAGTTTTCCCCGGACAGTCCCTGCTTTTCCTCTTTGGATTTGAGATCGCTCTGTCACAGCGTTGGGCGATCGCCGGAGATGTTCAATACGTGCACGTGAATAAGACCCGGTTCAAAGGGCGTAAGGGAGCGACGAACGGGGTGCCCAATGCCGTTGGCGCCCCCTCATCGGAGCAATTGAGCCTGGCTCCTGCAATCGAATACGACTGGAGCCCAAACTACGGCATCATCGCCGGCGCATGGTTTAGCGTCGCTGGGCGAAATCAGCTGGAATTCGCCAGTGGTGTTGTCGCGATCAACATTTATCATTGACAGAAGCTGAATCCGTTAACAGTCTCAAAAAGCAGTACCCATGTCTTTATTTACTTTAGTCACCGCGAGAATCGCCTTATCTCTGCTAGCCGTGAGTGCATTGTGTGTGTCTGCAAATCTATTCGCTGATACATCCAACTTTGTTGCTCAATCTAAACAAAATCGAAAACCGGCTCCCTGGTTTACCGGCCCCTTACTGACTCCTTCCGGTAATGTCATTCCAGATGGCCATTATAACATCGAACCGTATGAGTTTGCGACGACAGTTTTTGGCCTCTATGACGCCAATTGGCGTACGCAATCCAGACCCAATTTTTACAATATAAGCACACAGACCATAGTAGAGATTGGGATCCCGTGCCATTTCGACATCACATTCACCCCTGCGTGGTCATGGAATCATACGGAAGGAGCCTCACATTGGGTTCTGAATGATATGGTCTTTGGATTTGACTACCAAATTCTAAGCGCTGCAAAAGGGAAATGGTGGCCGGCGATTAAATTGGCCGTCCGCGGAAACCTGCCTATCGGGAGATATCAAAAACTCAACCCCAAATCAATGAAGACGGATATCGGAGGAATTGGCAGCTGGGCCCCAAGTGTTGGCATCGTCTTGACCCAGCTTTATTGGTGGGGAGGGCATTTCTTTTTTGCCCCGCGATTCAACATACAGTATACAATCCCTACTCCTGTGCACGTGAAAAATCTCAATACATATGGCGGCGGACACCATACGCGTGGAAAAGTGTACCCCGGACAAGCCCTGCTTTTTCTCTTTGGATTTGAGATCTCCTTATCGCAGCGCTGGGCGATCGCAGGCGACGTTCAGTACTTGCACATTAATAAGACCCGGTTCAAAGGACACAAAGGCAGAGCAGCCGGCGTGCCCAATACCGTTGGAGTCCCCTCCTCCGAGCAGTTGAGCTTGGCCCCTGCAATCGAATACAACTGGAGCAAGAACTACGGAGTCATCGCCGGCGCATGGTTTAGCGTCGCAGGCCGCCATCAACTGGAATTTGCCAGCGGCGTCGTCGCAATCAACATCTATCATTAGATATCATGACCTCTTTCGTCCCAAACGACGAATAGCCCCCGGAATGCTGTCCGGATTGAGAGAAATCGAATCGATTCCTTCCTTCACAAGAAAATCGGCAAATTCAGGATAGTCGCTTGGCGCCTGCCCGCAAATCCCCACTTTGCATTTTTTTCGATGGGCAATTTGAATCAAGCTGACGATCATCTTTTTCACAGCCGGATTCCGTTCATCGAAAAGCGAAGAGAGTTCTTCCGAATCGCGATCAATCCCTAAAACAAGCTGAGTCAAATCGTTCGACCCGATTGAAAACCCGTCGAACCGATCTGCGAATTGATCCGCTAAAATCACATTGGAAGGGATTTCCGCCATCACGTAGACCTTCAAACCTTTCTGTCCGCGTTTGAGACCGTATTTTACGAGTACCTGAAGGACCCTGTCCGCCTCTTCCAAAGTGCGGCAAAAGGGGATCATGATGATGACATTCGAAAGGCCCATCTTCTCTCGGACCCGTTTGATCGCAGCGCATTCCAGCGCAAACCCCTCTTCATATCTCGGATTGTAATAGCGCGACGCCCCGCGAAAGCCAAGCATTGGATTTTCTTCTTTAGGTTCGAATGCCCTACCTCCGATCAGATTGGCATACTCGTTCGTCTTAAAATCGCTCATTCTCACAATGACGGGAAAGGGATAGCGCGATGCTGCGATCTTGCCGATCCCTTTTGCCAAATGATCGATAAAATACTCTTCCTTATCGCGGTAGCCTTTTGTCAGATCCAGGATTTTTTTTCTCTCTTTAGGCTCTTTCACCTTGTCGAAATGCACAAGCGCCATCGGATGGATTTTGATGATATCGTTGATAATAAACTCCATGCGCGCAAGGCCGATCCCCTCGCACGGCAGCCTCCACCAGCGAAAAGCCGCTTGAGGACTTGCGATGTTCATCATGATCTTCGTCTTGATCTTCGGCAGGCTGCCCAATTGGATATTCTGCTCTTTGAAGGGAACTTCTCCTTCATAAATAAAACCCTCTTCCCCTTCTGCACACGATACTGTGATCGTTTGGCCGTCTTTGATCGCTTTCGTTCCCTCACTCGTGCCGACGATCGCCGGCAGGCCAAGTTCACGGCTCACAATCGCCGCATGGGACGTTCTCCCCCCATGGTCCGTAATGATCGCAGCGGCCCGCTGCATGATCGGCACCCAATCCGGAGAGGTCATTTCTGTGATCAGAATATTTCCCGTCTGAAATTTATTGATGTCAGATAAATGCTTGATCACCTGCGCCTTTCCAGCAACAATCGCTTCGCCAATGGCCAGCCCTTGACAGACCACTGTTCCGCGCTTCTTTAATGTATACGTCTTAAAAGCATCCGCCTTTCTCTGCGATTGGACGGTCTCGGGGCGAGCCTGAACAATAAACAACTCCCCCGTAATCCCATCTTTAGCCCATTCCATATCCATCGGCTTGCCGTAGTGCTTTTCAATGGCGACTCCCCATGAAGAAAGCTGAAGGATCTCTGGATCGCTTAGAACAAACTGCCCTCTCTCTTTTTCCGACGTCGCCCTATTTTTGACTGTCGTTTTTAGACCGCTCCCATAGACCATTTTCATCCCTTTGGTCCCTAAGTTCTTTTCAATCACGGGAACAATCCCTTTTTTCCCAAGCAACGGCTTAAAGACGACGTATTCGTCAGGATTCACCGTTCCCTGGACGACATTTTCACCGAGCCCCCAGGCCCCATTGATCACAATCACATCGCGAAACCCCGTCTCCGTATCCAAAGTGAACATGACCCCCGATGATCCCCGATCAGAGCGCACCATCTTTTGAATCCCAATCGAAAGAGCAATCTTCAAGTGATCGAATTTCTTGGCCTCCCGATAGGCGATCGCCCGATCGGTAAACAAAGAAGCGAAGCATTCTTTAGCTGCCTGCAGCAACTCCTTATCCCCTCGGACATTTAAAAAAGTCTCCTGCTGTCCCGCAAAGCTTGCCGATGGAAGATCCTCTGCCGTCGCACTGCTTCTCACCGCTACAGCAACCCTCTTGACACGCGATTTTCCACTCAATTCTCGATAAGCCCGCATCACCTCATCTGCCATTTCCGGCGGAAATTTCCCCGCCGCAATCAAACGCCGGACCCCTTTCCCCACTTCCTCAAGCGTCCTCTTCTTTTTCTTTAAATCTCCAATCCACTCAGCGATCTTCTCATTCAGCCGGTTATATTTCAGAAACGCCCAATAAGCCTCCGACGTCGTCGCAAACCCATCCGGCACCTTGATCCCCTTCGCCTTAAGCGCCCGTATCATCTCCCCCAACGACGCATTTTTCCCTCCCACCAGAGGAACATCCTTGATAGACAACGTCTCAAACCAGCGCACAAAAGAGCGTTTAAATGCCATTTCCTCTCCTAAGATGAGGGACTTGTTCTTTTAGAAGCTTTTTCACTGATTTACAGCAATCGATCAATAATTGCCACCGATCACGTTATGAACTGAAAGCTAAAGAACGCACAAATTGATTGCATAATGCACCCCCTCTTGGAAGGCCCCGGGCTTTACACGTCCAATTTCTCGTTCGGTTTAAATAAGGAGTCACTAAGACCGCATGCTATACGTTCATTGCCGATTTTTGATCACGTTAGGTATATGTCCACGAATTTTAATCCTTTTGAAGGGCAAATGAACTTTTATCAACAGTCGAAACTCAACCTTAAACAAAAAATCCCCATTGAGAGCGCAATCTTGATTACCGGGGCCGGAGGACTCATAGGATCTGCTCTCATCGAACAATTGAAAGTACACGGCTACAAAAATCTGATTTTATGCCGAAGAGAGCTCTGCGATCTCAGAAATAGGGATGCAGTCAATGCTTTTTTTATCGAAGTTAAGCCCGATGTCGTGTTTCATACGGCTGCAGCAGTGTATGGAATTGGAGGAAATCTTGTTAATCGCGGATCCGTGTTTTTAGACAACATTCTCATCAATACCCACGTGATTGAAGCTAGCCGCATCGCTGGAGTAAAAAAAATCATCGCAATGGGAACTGTTGCAGCCTATCCCGATCCCAAAACTATCCCCGTTAAGGAAGACCAAATTTGGGACGGACCGCCCCATGGCTCTGAGAGCAGCTATGGGCACGCCAAACGCGCCATGCTCGCTCAATTGCTCGCCTATCAGGAAAACTATGGCCTTGATTTTGCCTACATCATTTCGACGAATCTCTATGGACCTAACGACAAATTCGATATCCATTTTGGACATGTGATCCCTTCCTTGATTCGGAAATTCTACGAAGCAAAACAATGCGATTCAGACGTCTCTATTTGGGGAGACGGATCAGCTGCCAGAGATTTTCTCTATTCCAAGGACATGGGGCGCGCATTGGTATCCATCATGAATCACTTCACTGGATCAATTAATGTTGCATCAGGTACAAAAATCACAATCAAAGACATAGCGGCGATGTTGGCAGATCATTATAGAATGAATGACAGAATAAAATGGGAAACGGATAAACCTCAAGGCAGAGAATTTTACGAAATAGACCTCAGCCATCTAAGAGCCATGGGATTTAGTCCATCCTTCTCAATTAGAGAAGGCCTTTATGAGACTGTGAACTGGTTTAATGAAAAATACGAACAAAACCTCATCAGATGTTAAAAGATTCAATGAACAAAAAAAAGCTTGCGATCGTAAGTAGTTACAATGAACTATGTGGAAATGCGGGTTACACGAAAGCCCTCAGCCAAACATTATCGAACCATTTTGATGTCACTGTGATCCCCTTGAATGTCGAGTTGCTTAGAAAAAAAGAGTCTAAAGCCGCTCAATCGCATCTAACAAAAATCTGCAACGAACTTCAAGCCTTTGACTGCGTCAACATCCAATTTGAAGCAGGGCTTTATGGGATCAATTACAAAAAAATCTACCAACGTTTTTTTAAAATCGCTAAATCTTGCAAAAAACTCGTTCTGACAATGCATCGAGTTGACTATCAAATCAAATACCCAGGGTTGCTTTCTATTGGAAAAAATATTCTAAAAGGAAACTTTCGTCTGATCAAACAAGCTTTTTTCAATGCTTTAATCAACAACAGATACGCTAAGACATATAATAAAGTAGTTCATTACTGTAAAAGCAAAAAAATTCCAATCATTGTGCACTCAAAAAGGGAGCGTGAAGATATTCATTTTCATTTCGATTATGATCTGGTATTTGATCATCCCCTGTCCTTCTATGAGCAAAGCTACATTGAATCCCTAGCTAAAGATAATAATCGGGAACAATTCTGTAAAAATTTCAATCTACCCGAAGAAAATATCTATTTAGGAATTTTAGGGTTCATTTCGCAATATAAAGGCTATGAAACAGTCCTTCAAACCATGGCGTTACTTCCCGAAAAATACAATTTAATTATATTCGGAAAGCAGCACCCTCATACGATTCGAATGAACGAACAGGTCAACGAATATATCAAATCTCTCATGGATACCATTTTAAAACTGAAGATAGAGAAAAGAGTGCGATTTTTTGGTCTAAGCAATGATGAAGACTTTCTGAGAGCACTTTTAGGATGCGATTTCAATCTTCTTCCCTACCTGGAAGTCAATCAAGGAGGATCTGGAATTGCAGCCCTCTCTCTGGAAACAAATTCCAAAGCCATATTTTCTCAGAACAAAACATTCTTGGAGCTTGAAAAATAGACGCCCCCGATGGCTTGAAAATGTTCACCATTGGTAGTTATTTAGCAGCTCGGCTAATCTCATTCAAAGCTACTCCCACTCCAGATGCTTGGACGGATTAAAAGAATATCATCGGAAATACAACCCTCAAACGAATGCGGCGTTATACAAAAAGCTTCTCATGGATGCTTAGACGGTGTTGCAAAATTCATTTCCCTCTATAGGAGAGATCTTTTCGAGGGAAAGCAATTATTAAACACCTTCTTAAATTACGTGGACGTATAGCTCCTGATCACCTCGTCAACGTCCCCAAATTGCATGACTTTGCCTTCTTTGAGCCAAAGCGCCTTGTTGCAAAATTCCCTGACTATGTTTGTATCATGGGTGGACAGGACCATAAATTCTGATTGAAAGACGAGACTTTTCATCCTGGCTTTGGCCTTTTCGATGAATTTTGCATCGCCCACATTGACAATTTCGTCGATCAGCAAAATTTCAGAGAATACATTTGTAATAATGCCAAAGGCAAGGCGCACTTTCATCCCCGAAGAAGTAGAGGACTTTATCGGAATTTTCATGAAGTCCCCAAGCTCAGCAAACTCTTCGATCTGCGGGATAATTTTTCGCACCTCTGTTTTTGATAGTCCAAGG
>CAWESW010000053.1:0-38300 GCA_963811735.1 uncultured Verrucomicrobiae bacterium
GTGTTATGGTCTACTGATTCATACGTATTGCTGCAAGAGATAAATGTTCTGTCCTTGTACTTCCTGACCCAATGTTCTTGAACGTCCATGCCAGTAAAGCGGTGGAAAATGGGGATCGATCCTTCCGCGAGCAGAATATCCGCCAGCTCTTCGCTAATGGCTGTGTCCATATTTGAACAAATGACTGGAATATTCATTTTCCGGTTTTTGGTCAGCCATGTCTCAAGCGATGGCTCGGTGCGTGAAGGGACGTTGTTGAATTGCGGCACTAATGCCACATCGTCAAAGGTATATGCTTTTCTGAACGACATCGATAGGACTCCATTAAAAAGGCAAATATAACACAATCTGTCTTCCCGCTGATAGCAAAATTTACCATTTTTTCTAAACGTTTATTGTGCTAACTTTAACTTATTATGATCAGTGTAACCGTACTCACAAAAAACAGTCAGGACACTTTGGCCGCCACTCTGGCGTCCCTTCAAAAATTTCCTGAGGTTCTCGTCTATGACTCGGGATCCACCGACACGACCCTCGCTATCGCACAAAAATTCTCCAACGTCAAAATCATTCATGGCGAGTTCTTCGGATTTGGACAGGCCCATAATGCCGCCTCTTCCCTTGCCGCGCATGACTGGATCCTCTCGATCGACAGCGACGAGGTCCTAACCCCGGAACTTGCCGATGAAATCCTCAAGATTCCCCTAGACACGACTAGGGTCTACCAAATTGACAGACGCAACTATTTCAACGGCAAATGGATCCGTTGGTGCGGCGGCTGGCATCCCGACCCCGTCGTGCGCCTCTACAATCGCAAGTCCACTCGGTTTTCCAATGATGCCGTCCACGAAAAGGTCCTCACACAGGGCATGCAGCTCACTCCCCTCTCCTCCACTTTGATCCATACACCCTACCGATCCATGGCCGATTTCCTGGCAAAGATGCAAACGTACTCCACCCTTTTTGCCGAGCAGCACAAAGGCAAAAAGTCTTCCTCCATGGGCAAGGCGATCGTCCACGGCAGTTTTGCGTTTCTCAAAAGCTATCTATTAAAAAAAGGCTTTATGGGAGGCAAAGAAGGCTTCATCATCTCGCTCTACAACGGGCATACCGCTTTCTATAAATATTTGAAATTGTTGGAACTCAACAGAAAGAGCAAATTGTAAGTCGTTTACGATCAACCCGCTATTACCCGAGTAATAATTAAAAATTAATGTATTGTTTAAAGTTAAATTACTAATTGATATAATATATTTCGGCTATTCAAAAAAACAGAATAATTACACTTAGTTTTTAAAAATACAATTTTAAAAAAGGAAAAACACAATGGCATCAATATTCCCTGCACTTACATCAGTCTATGAAATGGATGATCTCATCATTTCCTTCTTGGGCAATGACAACGCCAGCCTACTCAATTTTAGCGCTGTGAGCCATAAGGCCCACGAGGTATTATCGAATGATTTTTTTAGAAAGTGCTTTGAACAGCAGCATCCCCATCTAGGTAATCGCGACAATATATTCAACGTTTTACGCGAGAGTCATCCTAACAATTGCTGGAAGGTCGCTTGTTGCCTGCTTGCTAAGAGAGATCCCGGCAGCACTGCTTTACATGCTTCGTTCCTCCAGGAGGGTGTTCCTTTTATTGTTAGTGCCTTACAAACACAAAAATCGCAATTAGAAGAAAAAAATCGTGCTATTTGCGGCTCACACTGCCAAGATCCGAGCTCCCCCATCGATCAGGCTTGGAAAGCCTATGCTAAACGCAAGGAGGAAGCAGATGCCTATGACAGCAAATTTAAAGAATTATATGCGCCTATTCGGAAATTATTTCAATCTTTCCTGCCGGATGATGTTAATTCCAACATAAGAATCCAGCTTGCATCTATGCTTCAGTCTCAAACTGCGCCCCTTTTTGGGAATGATGAAGTAGGTGAATTCTTTAAAAGCCATTCAGATCAGGAGATTGTAGATCTCGTCATGGATTCACCCAGGATCGGTCAAATACAATCCCAGCTTCTCTCTTATTGTGATCAAATCGAGCATGAGGAAGTTAGAAATCAGCAGGAGGCTAAAATCAAGCTTCTTCCAGCGAGCATAACACAGTTAATTCCTTCTGTGCGTTTAATTGTTAACCTTTTTAAAGAAATGAATGTTTGGAGTGGAAATGATGCAATGACTGTAGAAAAATTCAGGGATGATTATGAGCAATTGGAACGTAAAAGAAAAGGACTCGTCAACGCATTAGAGGGAATTGATAGAGAACTTACTCAATTTAATCCGTCATCAGATACACCTGATAGATTGATGTCAGCTCTTAAAAAACATGGATTGAATTTGTGTCATGAATATCATTTTACAATGGCATTAGAACAACGTTTAGTTCGACTGAGTGCCTTAGAGGAATGTTCCGGTTTAATTCAAAGAATTATCGATGGAATTGAAGAACCTACTCCAATTGTCCTTGATCGTATTCGCGGCTTAATTAACTCAAACACCCTTCGTATTGTAACATTTGTTTGGGGTCATTTATATCATTTATGTGCACAAGGAGTGCACGAAGATCGTTGGTCTGAAAAACACTTCCCAGAACATTTAATGATACTGGGAATGCTTGTGAGCGATGCTGTATCTCAAGTCCAATACGCTCTAGAAGAAACAAATACTGGATCTTATCTGCCGTACATCGGAATAAGCGATATAGTAGGTGACAAGATTACCTATCGAAAACCCTAACCTTGTTTGGGGGCGATACAAAGCCCCTGCCAACCTCAAAAATCCCAGGACTTAATGTCCTGGGTCACTATCAAATTTCATAAATTCGAGTTAAAGTAAGAGGGGCGATCTTAGCTCCTGTCACTATCACTCCTTTCTTTGTGAGCTTCAGTGTGTCGCCTATGGGGCCTGAAAAAACTCCAGGGGCAGTGGGAACAAAAGCAGCGATTTCCCGCACTCTCTGCTCACTCTTATGACAGAGATGCAAAACCCAGGTGCCTTTTTCCCTGTCAGCAGTGATCTCATACTCCACTTGCAAATCATGGCTTTGATAAGTTCCGACAAAAGGGACAACCTCTTTGTGATCGATGGATATTGGCGCGGGAGGCTCTGGGGGACCAGGCAGAGCATATCGTATCTGCTTTGATTGTGCCAGTACCGCCGCAACGTCCTGCGCCATTTTGTCAGATAGAGGGATATTGTCCACGTTGCTCGTCAGAAAAAAGGCAAACGTCTTGGCTGGATCATGAAGATGTTCATAACGCATGAATTGCGTCACAAAGCAACCCACTGATCCACTGTGATGGACAACTCTGTAATCCCCTACCCTTGTCACATTGAGTCCCCGCGCGTAAACAGGCTGTTTTTCCTGCAGGGCCACATCGGGCGGCAGCTCGAGGAGCTCTTTCCACTCCCCCCTATCGAGCGCTGCATTCCAGTGGGCCATCTCATGGGGACGCCCCACGATGCCTGTGGCGCCAACGGCCTGACAATTCAATGACTCAAGATTGTAATCGCGCGTGTAACCATCGATGGAAGCAGGGCAATCGGGATCCACGCTGCACCTGCAGCTCATGTTCAGAGGAAGAAAGACCTCATCTCTCAGAAAGTCTGCAAAAGGTTTGCCGCTTAGCCGTTCGACAATCGCCGCCAGGAGGTAATAATTTGTGTTGCAATAAGCTTCCTGGCTACCCGGCTCAAATTCTAAGTTGGGGTACTTTGAAAGAAGCGTTAATTTTTCTTCGAGACTCATCAGCAGGTCATCTTTACCAACAAGCGCTGCCAGAGTGGTCATTTCCGGGAGTCCGCTTCTCATATGCAGCAGCTGATCGACAGTGACCGTTTTATCCTTCTCTTCGCCCAGTTTAAATGGAGGAAGGCCTAACAATTTCCCGGCGTCGTCATTCCAGTCCAATTTCCCCATGGCAACAAGTTTGGCGATGCAAGCTGCCGTAAATTGTTTGCTGACAGAACCCCAATGCTGATCTGCGTCCAAGGGAATCCCTGGGCTATGTAAAACAATAGGCACATGCAAAGGGCGGCCTGCATTCTGGAGGATGGCCAGATTACAGCCCACGGGCGTGCCTTTGGGGACATCTGCGAAGGCTGCGTCCAAAATGCCTTGCAGCGCCTGGGTCTGTTCCGTACCGGGTGGAGTCGAATGGATTCCTTTAGAAGGACCGATTGGAGGAGAAAACATATTCACCTTCAAATTTCTGATAGATACAAATTTGATCTTATTCAGAGCGCTTTAACTTTGCAACTTTGAAGAAGCAAGAGGAAAAGTTCCGGATTGGCGTTAATTGAACCTCTCTCGCCTTTAGGCGAGAGAGGTTCAAAAAATGTGACAATTTTTCTCAAATTTGCTAAATTTCCAAAAAAATTTGGAGGGTTTATGCGATTTGCGAAATGGCTATGCTTCTTGTTACTCCCGTTTATGGCAGCTCTTGATGCAGGAGAGGAAAAGTTTGTCGATGTCGGAGAGCTTCGATTTTGGTGTGAGACGTTCGGCAAAAGCGAAGACCCTGCCCTGTTATTGGTGATGGGAAGCGGTGGACAAGGGATTATGTGGCCCACGGAGTTTTGTGAACGTCTTACCCAAGAAGGCTTTTTTGTCATTCGTTATGACAATCGAGATACAGGATTGTCCTCCTCAATCGATTATGCGAAAAACCCTTATTCTTTAATGGACCTCGGATGCGATGCGATCGGTATTCTCGATGGTTTAAACATCAAGAAGGCCCATGTCGTTGGAGCATCGATGGGAGGATCAATTGCAACTCTTCTCGGAGCGCATTTCCCTGATCGTTTGGAGACGATGGTATTGATGGTTGCCACGAGTGATCTAAGTACTGTTCTCGATCCGACAGACAATAATCCCACCCTGTTGCCAAAACCCAAGTCAGAGTTTCTGGATTGGATGAGAGAAAAACTGGAAATTCTCGCAAAAACGGAGTCAAGGGAGGAGAGGATTAATCTTTATGTAGACAATGCGAGAATTTGCAATGGATCAAAGGCTAATTTCGATGAAGAATCAGTACGACAACTCATCTCTCAAATAATGGATCGGACGCAAAATCTTCAAGGCCTTAACAATCACTTCCTCGCTATGGGAGCATCTTTAAAGCAACTCAAGGCAGCTCTTCCGTTAATTTCAGTGTCCACTCTTGTTCTCAATGGAACAGAGGATCCGATTTTTTCTGTTGAGCATGGGGAAGATCTTGCCAAATCAATTCCAGGTGCAAAACTCATTTTACTCGAAAACATGGGTCACAATTGTAATCCAGTGTTCTATGATGATGTGATTCGAGCGATTAAGGAACATGCTCGAAAATAGATATCGCCTTAGAGATAGTATTCAGTCTTAGGGAGTGTTTTCAAAAGATTTCGGCGTTTCGGCTGCGTCAAAGCCCCGGGGTTCGAAGATCGCAAAAGGGGGTTGTATTGCATTAATACTACCCCCTTTTGCGATCTTCGAACCGCGGGAGCTTTCACGCTAGCCCAAACGCCGAAATCTTTTGAAAACACTCCCTAGTCGATTTTCGAGATTATTCTGGCCGATTTTCGATCGAAAATCGGCTCAAAAGAACCCCAAAATCGAGAGGAGCTGAACTTAGGGTTTTTGGACCAGAAAAAATAGATTGGGAGTAAACAGCTTGCGCTTGCCGGCTTCGACAAAGGCATTGGCGCCCAGATTTAAAAAAGTGCTGACGCTTGTCGATCCCTTCGGGGCAATTCTCAAAAACTCCAAGGCGCGAACAAATACATTAGTCAAGCTTCTACCTGCTTTAGAGCTTCTGATCCCTTTTTCCAGAGGGAGTGTCCAAGAGAGTCCTTCTTTACAGTCATCTTGAAGGGCTAAAACTTTAAACCCCGCATCGATAAAGGCTTGTTTGATCTCTTCAATGGGGGGTATTTTTTGCAGCCCGCCTCCATGCTCCAGATCTTCCATGATCTGCACATGTTCCGAATTGTTCTCGTCATAGTTTGCAAGAAGCCCATATTCATAGCCGGCAAAACAGCCACCGGGCTTTAGGAGGCGGTGCATCTCTTTAAAACATAGAGTCTTGTTTGGAGCGTGAGGAGTAGCCTCAATCGCGTAAATCGCATCGAAAGAAGCATCCGGCAGATCGACTTCCATGAAGCTTCCCTGATGAAAACTGCATCTATTTCCTAAGCCGCTTTGTTGAATGTATTGCGTCGCTTTTTTGATCTGATAGGCATTGATATTGAGACCCACGATCTCCGCCCCGCTCTTCTCGGCGATGTTCTTCATCGGTCCTGCGATCCCGCATCCCACATCGAGAACTTTCATTCCTTTTTTAAGCTTTAATGCATCCACCATTTTTAGCTCATAGCGAAGCATGGCGTCGTGCATTTTTTCCGTCTTGGTTTGAGGGGCGAAATGAAACGATTTTCCCCAGCCGTACTCAAAAAAATCGGTCACCAGATCATAGTATTTTTCTGTGATCGAGGGGTCTTTAATTTTGTCTTTCGCTGAAACATAGGTGGTGACATCTTTGCATTTTTTCTGTGAATAGACTTCTTTGACTTGGCCCATCATTTTTCTCCGTTTATTCCCGACCTATATGATATTTTTTAAATAAAAGCAAATTCACTTTTTCTTTTGGAGGCGACCCTATCAGGAGACGTCTAAAGACCGCATGAACCAGCTGGACTTTGCACTCAATTATTTTAAGGAGATGTAAGAAGTGGTATCAGGACCAGAAAATTCGATCGCTAACGATCGCAAATAGGTGTGCAATGCCGCATCTTGCATAGGTAGGACATGTGCCTGGACCCCTGACTCATTGTGATGGGAATGCCAGTACCCCGGCGGGGTAACGAAGACGGAGCTTGGCTTCCAATCGGCTCTAATGGGATCGATAATTTCTCCATTATCACCTAATTGCTTCCCAATTAAGGTATAGCAACCGGGTTGACACTCAACGACATAATCTACAGCAACCGATTGGTGCCGATGAGGATATTGGATCTGATTGATGGGAAGGACGCCGAGCATGCTCCACAATGTGTGTGTGATGGTGCGTGTTTGCGGGAATTTTTTATTTGAGAGCAGCACGCTGAGTCGATTGGATTTGACAGACCCTTCAACGACTGTTTGAAGTGCTGCATAGGATGTTTCCATGATGTAGAGAGTGGGCTCAAATTTAGGCTCCGTCGCCTTCACTCCCAGGTAGTTCAAGAGCGGCTGATCGTGAATCCAATAAAAGGCAGAATCTGAGTCTGCATAGTGAACAGCTACGGATCCGGCTGGAAGAGTAAAAAAGTCTCCCGTATTCCAGGGAATCGATGTATTGCCGACTTCTGTGTGTCCATTGCCCCGAATGACATAAAAAACTTCCGATGTCGCATTGGGGGCCGTCTTAATCTTTTCATGGGGTAGTATACGAATGAAGTTGGCAAGTATAGCAGGTGTTGTCGCGGGGTAAGGAACTTTAAGCTTATCGCTAATGTCTAAGGGAATAATGCTCGTAGGGCCCTTTTCGTGTAAATCGTGAGGGAAAAGCACGAAGGGCACCTCTGTTATAAACCCCGCTGCAAGCGGATTGACAACAGAGCCATACTCAAAAAATTCGGCATTCTTTATGAGTTCAGCATGGTGGAATGGATCTACATTGGGTTTTTGGTACATTATTTTCTCCTTGAGAGCTGGACGAATTTTTCGCACATTCCAATCAGAAATGCACCGATCTTCTACATCTCCATATCAAAAGGAAAATATTTCGAAAATAAAATAATGAGTTAACGGTCTGCCGTTTCGAACGAGGCTGTCATGCGTGCGCGCAGTCCTTCAAGGATAGCAGGATTGGCCTTCTCGGGAGAACCGACATCAAAAGGCGGTTTAGGGTCGTATTCGATACCAAGCTGCAGGGCTTCAGCAAATCCACGGCCAGAGATCTTTGCTGTGAGCGCCAATGCCATGTCAATCCCAGCAGATACGCCGGCTGCTGTCATCACTTTACCGTCTTCGACAATACGCGCATTGGTTGGCTCAGCGCCCCAAATGCGCAAGCGATCAAAAGCAGCCCAATGTGTCGTTGCCCGTAAACCAGAAAGCAGGCCTGCAGCCCCCAAAATCAAGCTGCCAGTACACACAGAGACAGTCCAGGTCGTCGTTTGATGAATGGAACGAACCCAGGCGAGTATTTCTGGATGTTTTGACAAAGTCGTCGCATTTCCTCCACCGGGCACCACTAATACATCTGCCCGTGAAACATCGGACAAAGAATATTCGGCGATCAATTCCAACCCGGAATCTGTGCGGATAGGGCCAACGCATTTAGCAACTCGCTTCACCTTGGCTCCAGGCAAACGACAAAGGATTTCATGGGGACCGACTACATCGAGAGCTGTCATTCCCTCATAGAATAGAAATGCAATTTCCATACTGTGTCCTCCTAACTTGAATGGCTTATATCCTATCAGATTTAAGCAAAATTCTCAATTTATGTGTAGGTATTGGAGAATCTCATGTTCCTGACATTTATCTGACAAATTGAAACTTGAATGATGCTGATGATGAGGCAAGGACTTGACTTAGAGGGATAGCGGCAGTCGGACTTGAACCAACGACCCACGGATTATGATTCCGTTGCTCTAACCAACTGAGCTATACCGCCGAAAGAAAAATAGCGGGGGAAGGATTCGAACCTCCGACCTTTGGGTTATGAGCCCAACGAGCTAACCACTGCTCCACCCCGCGACAGGTGTTTCAAAAACGAAGGCATGAGTCTATGACAGAATTGATTAAAGCTCAACGGTTTTTTTAAGAATGATGAAATGATTTAGATTTTAGCAGGGCGTCGTTCCTGAAAATATGCTCAAAGGTGCGCAGGGCTGCACCTTGGACCGATTCGGCGAGCCTGTTGCAGGCTTCTGCATATGAGTTGTGGACGGAAGGGACTTCAAGAATTTCTGTCAGGGCTGCCGGAAGCTCTTCAATTTTGACTTCTTTGCCGGCCTTTGCGGTCAGGATCAACTCTTTAAGATCGGGCTGGCTGTGCATATGCGGGCCGAAGAAGACGGGAACGCCATACAGCACAGGCTCGAAAATGTTGTGGCCTCCGACATGGGAAACGTAGCTGCCGCCGACAATGGCTACGTTTGCGATCTGATAGCATTGGTTGAGCAGGCCCATGGCGTCGATGAGAACAAGGCGGTCCGTGCTATTGCGCTTTTCAGAGAAACGGCGGCAGGTCAACCCCTTTTCCTTGATCAGATGAGCGACTTCGTTGAATCTTTCGGGATGACGTGGGACAAGAAGGACTTTGAGATTGGGAATTTTTTTCCAGACGGAATCGAGTGCAGAAAGGAGCCAATCTTCTTCCTGTGCGTGTGTGGAGCCTAGGACAAGGACGGGTTCGCCTTGCGCGATTTTTAATGTTTCGCGGAGGGTTTGCAATTCGATAGGATCCATTTTTTTTGCGGGAGCGTCGAATTTTAGGTTGCCTGTCGCAATCAGTTTTTCGGCGGGAACGCCCATGGAGATAAAGCGCTGGCGATACCGTTCGCTCTGGACGCAGAGGATGTCGAAATTGGAAAAGATACGGCGTGTGAAAGACGGTACTTTCCGAAATCTACTGCAGGAGCGCTCAGAGACTTTTCCATTGACGAGTGCGATCTTCACTCCCCTTTCTTTGGAGGTTTTGAGGAGATGGTACCAGAAATCGCTTTCGCATAGGATCAAAGTGGTGGGACAAATGCGGTCCAGGACGCGTCGGATCGCCCAGGAGAAGTCTAGTGGGAGAAAAAAATGGGCGTCTGCATCGGGCATGCTCCGTTTGGCCTCGGCATTCCCCGTTTCCGTCGTTGTCGAAATAACGACGGCGGCTTCGGGATATGCCTGGCGGATCATGCGGAATAGGGAAATGACGGCCCTTGTCTCGCCCATGGAAACAGCGTGGATCCAAATCACTTCCTGCCCTTTTTTAGGAGTGAACGAGGGCAAGGCAATCCCTAAGCGTGCGCTGAGAGATTCGCGGTACTTACCCAAAACAAACCATTGCCAAAGCAATTTTGGGAGAATGAGGAGCGCGAATACAAACAGGCTTAAATCATACAAAAAGCTAAACATCGCACACAATGCTCAGGAGTTTATTGGGGACATAGACAACTTTGGAGATCGGCCCTGTGAGATGCTTGGCGATATTGGGCTGCGCTCGGATGAACGCAAGCAGCTCTTCTTCCGGTTTGTCTTTGGGGAGCATCCATTTTCCTCTCACTTTTCCATTCACCTGGACGACATACAGGATCGTATCATCGACGAGTAGCTGTGGATCATAAAGAGGGAAAGGGACGTAGGTCAGACTTTCTTGCTCTCCGAGGTGTTCCCATGCCTCTTCGGCGATGTGGGGCGCGAAGGGATAGAGCACCTGTGTGAGCATTTTCAGTACGCTTCTGGGGTATTTGGGCAGTGGGGAAAAGGCGTTCATGAACTCCATCATCTTTGCAATTGCCGTATTGAACTGCATCGCATCGATATCTTTTTCAACGTTATAGACTAGCCTATGTCCAAGCTTAAGCGCCTCTTCCGATTCCTCATCGCAGACCTTGTCCGATGCGATCAGATCGTAAAAACGGTTGAGGAAGCGCCTGCAGCCGCTGACAGCATCTGTATTCCAGACTTTCTCTTTGTCGAAAGGGCCCATGAACATTTCATACATGCGGAGCGAGTCGGCGCCAAAATCTTCCACCATGTCGTCGGGAGTGACGCCGTTGAGTTTCGATTTGGACATTTTATCGATCTGGCTTTGCAGCTCTTCATCGGTGCCAATCTGGATGAACTTGCCTTCCTTCTCACGCACTTCTTCAGGAGGCACGTAGCCGCCGTTTGGATGTTGGTAGGATCTCGCGACGACAAGCCCCTGGTTGCGCAGCGTTTGGAATGGTTCGCTCGTGCTCACTAGGCCGCAATCGAAGAGGACCTTATGCCAAAAACGGGCATAGAGGAGGTGGAGAACGGCATGTTCGACGCCGCCGACGTAGAGGTCGACAGGCATCCAATAGCGTTCTACTTCTTTATCCCAGGCTAGAGTCTCATTGTGTGGATCGCAAAAGCGCAAATAGTACCAGCAAGAGCCCGCCCATTGCGGCATCGTATTCGTCTCGCGTCTAGCGCTTTTGCCGGTTTTGAGATCGACAATTTCGACCCAGTCCTTCACTTTGGCAAGGGGGCTCTCCCCTGTTCCCGATGGCTTGAAATCGGAGAGTTCGGGAGGACAGAGGGGCAATTCATCCACATCTAGAACGCGTTTGGATCCGTCGGCGAAGTGGAGGATGGGGAACGGCTCCCCCCAATAGCGTTGCCGGGAGAACAGCCAGTCCCTGAGCTTGTAATTGACCGTGCGCTCCCCTTTCTTGTTCTCTTCCAGCCAGGCGACGATGCTTTTCTTAGCCTCTTCGACTCTCTTGCCTTCAATGGTGCACGTTCCGTGGGAGCTATTGATCGCTAGTCCGGACTCTGTCCAGCAGCGTTTGCCGCTCAGCACTTCGATCTTGATGTCTTCCGCTTTCAACCCTTCCGGGATCAAGTCGGAATGCGCGTCGAGATCAGGAGAGATGACAGGGATGATGGCCAGATCGAATGTTTTAGCAAAATCAAAATCGCGCTCGTCCTGGGCGGGAACGCCCATGACGGCACCGGTGCCGTATCCCATCAGGACATAGTCTGCGACCCAAATCGGGATGAGCCTTTCATTCACGGGATTCATGGCGTAAGCGCCCGTCCACACTCCTGTTTTCTCTTTGGCCAGGTCCGTGCGTTCCAGATCGCTTTTCGAGGCGACTTTTTTCCGGTAGGCGTCGACTTCCTCTTTTTGCTGCGGTGTTGTGATTTCTGCAATCAGGGGATGTTCCGGGGCCAGCACTAAGTACGTTACCCCGAAGAGAGTATTTGGGCATGTTGTGAAGACAGAAATCTCTTTGCCCGTCTTTTTTTCGATGAAGTGAATTTTGGCCCCTTCGCTGCGTCCGATCCAATTGATCTGCAGTTTTTTCAAATGGTCCGGCCAGTCGATCAAATCGAGGTCTTTGAGGAGCCTGTCCGCATAGGCGGTGATCTTCAAGATCCACTGCCGCAGCGGCCTTCGCTCAACGGGATATCCCCCTTCTTTGGATCGTCCCTCTTCAACCTCTTCGTTTGCGAGTACGGTGCCAAGCGCAGGACAGAAATTGACCAGGACCTCAGCCTCATAGGCCATCCCCTTTTCGTAGAGCTTGGTAAAAATCCACTGCGTCCATTTGTAGTACTTGGGATCTGAGGTTGCAATCTCGCGGCTCCAGTCATAGCTGAATCCCAGCGATTTCAGCTGACGTCGATAAGTATCGATATTCTGCTGGGTCGTCACTGCGGGATGTGTCCCGGTACGGATCGCGTACTGTTCTGCCGGCAAACCAAAGCTGTCCCATCCCATGGGATGAAGGACATTGAAGCCTTTTTGTCTCTTGTAGCGGGCGAGGATATCCGTCGCTGTGTATCCGGTCACGTGCCCCACATGAAGCCCTGCCCCGGAAGGATAAGGGAACATGTCCAGGATATAATATTTAGGTCTGGAGGAATCGACAGAAGCTTTAAATAGCTCGCGGTCTTCCCAAATTCTCTGCCATTTCTGTTCAATGCGCTGGTGGTCGTATTTTGGTTTTTCCATAGTTTTTCATCTGAAGTTATCATGAAGATTATCGACATAAATTGTAACTTTATACCCCATTTCTCTCTCTTTGTCCAGGGATGAATCTCTCGAATCCTTTGAACCTTTCCTAATAAAATTTTTCGTCGATTTTCGGGATTATTTTGGCCAATTTTCGATTCTTTTGTCGGGGGCCATATCAACATGCGTATATGACCCTAGGGCAAAAGAATCGAAAATTGGCTCAAAAGAACCCGAAAATCGACAGAAACTTTTTATTAGGATAGGTTCTTCAGTTGTTTCAGATTTTTTCAAAATTAAAAAGAATTAGCATCAAAAATACAGTGATTTACATTGATTTTTAACAATAAATCCGATATAATTTATGACAGAAGCCAGGAATTACAAGGACTGCAAATGACACCGATAAAAATAAATTTTAAATTCTCATGCCCTGAACAGACCTTAATTCCACTACCCATACCAGTTGTAGAAGATTTTAATGAACAAGAGCAAGCGAGCACAGCGAAAAACTATTTTAATCGCGCGATTTCATCGATCAAAGAATTGAATTTTACAACAGCCTATGGCTACAGAGACAATCTGGTTGTAGGATTATCTAACTATGCAATCTGGCCCGGTGCTGCGGCTATTGCCAAATATGAAGATGCTTGCAATATCCCCTCTGCCGCACAGCGCGCGTACAAAAAATCAATCGCGGCTGGCTTATTCGTTTTAGCACTCCCCCTGACTCTTCCCTTTTGGGGAATCCGATCCATTGCCAGCAAATTCCCGGAAAATGTGGGAGCGCCGACCTCTGAAATTGTGCCTAAGACCTGTCCCCAAAAAATCGACCAGATTTACGATCTGATGAAATTGTTCGACGCTCTCTGTCGAAAAAATGGGATCCTCTACTTTGCCGAGGGCGGTACGCTTCTTGGCGCTGTAAGGCACAAAGGAATCATCCCCTGGGATGATGATGCCGATGTCGGAATCCTGGCCGAAGATGAAGCAAAACTCTTGGCCCTTCTCGAGGACATGAAAAAAGAAGGGATTGTCCTTGTAGGAGACCCAAAGACGCGGTACCACTATCAACTCTTCTTCGACAAAAAGACACTCCAAAACAAATACCATACCGATGAGAAGAACGCGGCAAATCTCGATATTTTTATTTTTCGAAAAACGGAAACCGGCAAAATTCAAAACGATAACGAAACGATGCGGCAGCTCTTCCCTCAAGACTATTTACTTGAACAAGACCTCGATGAGATGATTGATTATCCATTTGGTCCAAGGGACAAGGCATTTCCTGTCCGAGGCATCAAGAATGCGCATGAATACCTCAAACGCAATTACGGGCCGGACTGTCTCGATTTCGGCATCCAAAGCCACTCCCATATGCATCTGATGGGGATGGGCCTTGCAGTTCCTGTTTTGAGAAAAACCCGCTACAGAATCACCGATAAGAGCTGCGCTTTGGGCACCGCCTGGAGATAATTCCAGATGCCCTAAATTTTAAATTACCTAATTTAGAAATGCCTGCTTGTCACAAATCGCATTCGAAGGTATTCTATTGAGTTCATTAAGGAATGATTTTACATATTTTACGGTTTAAGGGGCATGGTCGAGCTTAACTCCATTAGAAAAAATAAAATCACTTTAGAAGATTACGACTATAAGCAAGATATTGAAAATCGCTTGCTGATGGCCCAGTTTACCTCCAATGACCTCGATGTTTTAGAGGAAATTCTTTACAGCTCTCTCAAAATCCCCATCCGCAAACTCGCTAAAAACGTCGACCTCGACGAAGAGGAGATTATCCCGATCCTCAAAAAACTGAGCAAGACGGGACTCTTTACTTTTGAAGACGACTCGATTCTCATCGATAAAGAGATGCGCAAGTACTTCGAATCACAGGCCCTAAAATTCGATCCCGATTTCAAGCCCGGGATGGAATTTTTACAAAGCCTCTTGCGCAAAGTTCCGATCCATGTGCTGCCCATTTGGTATTCCATTCCAAGGACATCGAACAACATCTTCGACTCCCTCGTCGAAAAATATCTCCTGACGCCGCAGATTTTTCAACGCTACCTCGCTGAGCTCAACTTCCCCGACCCCATACTCACGGGCATCGTTCAGGATGTCTACAGCTCTCCTCATCTTAAAGTCCACGGAAAGGACCTGATTGAAAAATACGGGATGTCCCGCGAGCAGTTTGAGCACTATCTCCTGCTGCTTGAATTCCACTTCGTCTGCTGCCTCGGTTATGAGAAGATTGATGAAGAATGGAGAGAGATCGTCACTCCTTTGTACGAATGGCGCGAGTACTCCGTTTTCTTGCACAATACCGAGGCCCCTTCGATTTCGACGGTAGGCAAAATCATCCGCCGGCGCTCGCAGGATTTCGCCTATATCCAGGACTTAAGCCTGATTCTCAGCCAGGCAAAAAAATCCCCCATTGCTCTGACAGAAGATAAAGCCAAGCGAATGCTCCCGAATAAGGCTGCCTTGAGCGCGCTTGCTGCCAAAATGGAAGATTTTGATGAAAACGAACCTGCCTTTCAAGATCATATCCATGCCTTGATCGTCAAATTGCGACAGCTTAAACTCGCCGATGTTGTCGATAACCGGCTTTATGCTCTCGAGAGCGCTAACGATTTTCTCGACATGCGGCCGGAGAACAGAGCCCTTTTCCTGTACCGCCACCCCTTAAACCGACTTTTCTCCCAGCAGATTCCCGCTGATCTCATCACCGACCGCAATTTGCGGGAAGCGGAGAAGAGCATCATCCGCGTTCTCAACTCCGGCTGGGTCTATTTTGACGATTTTACTCGAGGCGTCATCGCCCCATTGGGAGAAGATTCGATCGTCATGTTGAAACGCCATGGAAAAACATGGAAATACAGCTTGCCTACCTATGCGGAAGAAGAGCTTGCCTTGATAAAAGCCACTGTACTAGAGTGGCTATTTGAAATTGGCGTGACAGCCGTTGGCCAGCACAACGGCAAAGAGTGTTTCTGCGTCACAGCCTTTGGGCAATCTCTTTTTGGTCGATAAACTTCTATGTCAAAAAAGAATAGCGATTCAGAACTCGTCTCTAACCGCAAAGCAACGCACGACTATGAAATTCTTGAAACCTATGAGGCCGGCATTGTTTTGCTCGGCACGGAAATAAAGTCGCTCCGCAACCACGGCGGCAGTTTGCAGGAAGCCTATGTCCTCATCACCGATTCCGGAGAGGCCATTCTTAAAAACGCATCCATTGCTCCCTACAGGTTTGGCAACCTCTTCAATCACGAGGAGCGGCGGGACCGCAAGCTTCTTCTCCACAAAAGAGAGATGGCCAAGCTCAAAACCCTTTCCCAAGAAAAAGGACTCACTCTCATTCCCCTCGGGATGTATCTGAAAAATGGCTTCGTTAAAGTCAAAGTTGCCGTTGCCAAAGGCAAACGCAGCTATGACAAACGCGCCGCTCTGAAGGAACGCGAGCATAAGCGCGATATCGACCGCGCGATGAAAGATCACTCCTGATAGAGCTTTTATACCCCAATCGGGCTCAAACTTGGAATTTGGGCTGCGCCAAAGCCCCGGGGTTCGACGATCGCAAGTCGGTTCATATTCCTAATATTGACCGACTTGCGATCGTCGAACCGCGGGAGCTTTCGCGCGGCCCAAATTCCAAGTTTGAGCCCGATTGGGGTATACCCTCTATAGACATTAATCGAGCGTTAAATTAAGAAAGATCTATGCCTTCATTTAACAAGGAGTAGATTATGGCCAAAGGACATGTAAAAAAGGGACAGGGGAAAGAACATTGGGGCGTTTGGGTATGGGTCAAATGGAAGCCTGGCACTCCCGCCGATGCCTGGAAGCAATGGTCGGATGCGAAGGAAATCAAAGAAGCCTGGAGTACGACAGGCGACTGGGACTGCTCTTTGTGGGTCGATGTCGACAGCCCGGCTCAAGTCGAAAAGATCGTTTGGGACAAGATCCGCGCAAACAAATGGGTCGATAAAACGGAGACTCATTGGTCGAAGAAGTGGTGGTAGATCTGATATGACAAGGGCGCTTATACAGTGCCCTGTCTCTTTAGAGACAATCTCTGAATTAAGGCTTCGTCGATTTTCGGGATTATTTTGGCCGCTTTTTGGTTCTTCTGTCGGGGGTAATATACGAAAGTTGATATGACCCCCGACAGAAGAACCGAAAATCGGCTCAAAAGAACCCGAAAATCGACAGAAGCTTAATTCAGAGATTGCCTCTTAGACTCGTAGACTGATTTTACTTAAATGAGATATCATCCCTAATATATCGGATAAACCTTTGGAGATTCTTAGCTATGAAAGTCATCATCTCTCGATTAGAACTCGTCGCCTTGATCGGCAAAATTCAAAATGTCGTCCCGTCCAAACCTGCGATCCCCATCCTGGCCAATGTTCTCGTTGAAGCGATTGATGATCAGTTGATCATCAGCGCTACCGATCTCACCGTCAGCATGCGCGTCTATGCCGAGGCAAAGGTTTTGGAAGAAGGCTCGATCACTTTACCTGCCCGCAGATTCTTCCAACTGGTCCGCGAGCTCACTGCTCCTCAAGTAGAGATCCACACCATTTCTCCTGAGATTGCGACGATTAACGCCGGATCCTCCCACTTCAAGGTCAATGGCATGCATAAAAGCGAATTCCCCGCTCTCCCCGACCTCTCGGAAGGAGCGCAATTTTCCATTTTATCCGCATCGCTCAAAGAACTCCTCTCCCGTTCGAGCTTTGCCGCTGCTAGAGACGACAGCCGCCAAGTCCTTAATGGCATCCTCCTTCAGAATGCGGGCCAGACGGCGACATTCATCGGCACAGACGGAAAACGCCTTGCCAAAATCCATTCCACCGTTGATCTCCCCTCTGAATTCAGCGGCTCATACATCGTTCCTTTGAAAGCCGTCGAAGAGATGGTCCGCATGCTCGACGTCAAAGAAGAAGAGCCCGCGAAAATCACACTGATGGCAGATAAAATCGCCCTCGAGCTGAAATCGACAACCCTGATCAGCAAACTGCTCTCCGGGCAATTCCCCGATGTCAGCCGGGTCATCCCCCAGCAAAAAGAACAGTCGATCGCCTTGCATCGCGAAGAGTTGATGTCTTTGCTGCGCCAGGTCGCCCTCTTCACTTCCGACACTAGCAGTTCCGTGCGCTTCTCTTTTACAACGGGAGAGCTTCACCTTTCTGCCACCTCGGGAGAGATTGGAGAAGGAAAAGTCAATATGCCTGTCAACTATGCGGGAGAAAAACTGGAAATCGCCTTCAATCCGGCCTATTTCCTCGACTTTCTCCGCCATAGCAAAGATGAGACCGTCAAGTTCAATGTCACCGATTCGTACAATCCCGGACTGATCACCGATTCTTCGACTGCCGAATTTGTGATCATGCCGATGCGGCTTGAGTAAGAGACTGTCTTTCTGAATTAAGGCTTCGTCGATTTTCGGGATTATTTTGGCCGCTTTTCGATTTAAATTTTGGGGGTAATATACGAAGTTGATATTATCCCCAAAATTTAAATCGAAAATCGGCTCAAAAGAACCCGAAAATCGACAGAAGCTTAATTTCAGAGACAGTCTCTAAGACCTCTTGCATAACTAAAGGTCTAATGTATTTAAAACGCCTGCTCCTGCGCAATTTTCGCAATTACTCGCAAGCCGAGGTCGTTTTCTCCCCGTCTGTCAACCTGATCCAGGGTGAAAACGGCCAAGGCAAGACTAACCTTCTCGAAGCGATCCATCTCATCAGCACGGGACGCTCTTTCAGGGCCCAGTCCCTTTCCGATCTCATTTCTTTTGGGCAAAGCTTTTTCTATCTGGAGGCGGAATTTCAAAAAGATGCGGTCACCCAATGTATTAAAGTCTATTACGATGAGACCGCTCGCAAAGTCCAATACAATGAGACTGTCTATCCAACGCTCAACGCGCTGCTGGGGATCCTCCCCTCTGTACTCCTCTCTCCGGACGATTTATCCCTTGTCGCCGGTAATCCCGCTGAACGTCGGCGATTTATCGATATTCACATTGCCCAGACCGACCCCCTTTACGTGCATCACTTGGGGCGCTATTTTAAGGCGATGAAGCAGCGCAACCATCTTTTGCGCTCTAAAAGCGATATCGCGATCCAGCCCTGGGAGCAGATGATGGCCCAATCGGCCGCCTATCTCGTCTTAAAACGAAGCCAGGCTGCCCTTGCGCTCAAATCCCCTTCTTCAAAATGGATGCACACGCTGTCCCGAGGCAGGGACGCCATTGACATCCATTATCATTCCTCCCTTTCCATTCCCCATACAGAGGCCCACTTCCAGCTCATTTGGCAAAAAAACCGCCCCAAGGAGATGCTGCACGGATCGACTCAAGTTGGCCCGCACCGCGACGATCTTTTGATCCATCTTGCAGACAAACCGGCAAAAACATTCTCAAGCGAAGGGCAAAAACGCTCGTGCATCTCCTCTCTTCGCTTCGCGCAATGGGAGCAGATGGCAGAGGCACTAGGGTGCCCTCCCATCCTGGGAATAGACGATTTCGGGATTCAATTGGACAAAGAGCGCCAGACGCAGCTCAAGACCCACCTGCTGAAGTTTAATCAGGTATTCCTGACATCCCCTTACGCGCTGCAGGGAGATTTTCTGGAAGGAACCCCTCATCATGTCTTCACAATAGAAAAAGGGACTGTCTCATAAGGAGCCTTCTCAACTTGTTGGATTGGGCTTATCCAGGTTCATAAGCCCCCTTTCCAAACAGTCGCGCGCCTCTGATAATTGTCCTGTTGATAAGTATCTTTGTGCTTCGAGCAGGCTTTTTTTCGCCTTGGTCAGCATATGATAAGAATAGACTTCAATTCCTTCAGGTTCCAGTTTGGATGGACGAACTTGCAGTTGATGGACTCGATTTGTGGCAAAGGCGGACCCAACTTTTTGATTGACGGACGTCTGTTCGGTCAAATGAGGTCTACTCTGTTCTTGCAAAACATTGCTCGTATTTATTTGAGAATTAGTGCTTTCAGCTGATTTTTTTATAGACATATACAACTCAAGTTAATTAGTTATCTGTTTCATTAGTTTTTGACATTTGTGCTTTCAGGCAGCACTAGTGGTAGGAATTTATGAGAGAGGCATTTGGGGGGTTCCATTGTAAGTAAGAGCGTTGAGCGCTTCGGAGCATTTTTCTACGCGGAGATCCAATTGCCCCTTCACTTCCTGTGAAATTCCTCTGAGAGTGGAGGCATTTTGCGAGATGAGGAGAGCCTCTCTCATGAGAGCCTCCGATAAAAAGCAGGAAGACTCTGCTTTAATCTGGTCAGACACCCCGCTTAAAACATCTAACACGATCCTAAAATGCTCCTTTGCTTCGATCACTTTACCATTCGCTAGAGCAATTCTTCCTAGGACATTGAGAAAACCCGCTCGAGCGTCGACAGGCATTTCTAGCCTAAGTCCTTTCTTCACAGTTACTTCTACAGAGTTCAAATCGCCTGTTTGCATGTAAGCATTTACAAGATAGGAATACCAAACAGCTTTTGTCTCTTCAGGGATGTGATCAGCAGCGACTAAGATTTGTAATTCTTGGATTGCCGATTCATAGTCATTGTTTTCATAATGAGCAATCGCAAGATGATCATGCAAAAGCATTTTGGTCTGCTTTTCGGCAGTAGTAAATTTGAGTCCTTTCAGATAGCAGGATATGGCGTCTCTTCGCAAGTTCGTCTTCATGAGCGCCTCTCCCATGGTGAGGTACAGCGAGGCATTCGTATCTCCGGCAGCTTGACACTGTTGTGGATTCTCAAGATTTAAAAGCCCTGTTTGTAAAACTTCGATCGCAAGGTTAAAATTTTTGGCCTCTATTAGCTCATTTCCCAGGAGCAGCATGAGATGCGAATTTTTATCCACTTTTTGCAACAATGATGCGGTCGACGGACAATGCATCTCCTGGACAGACATTGGATCCCCTAGGGATAAAGTTGGCTGGCTGGGGTATAACTGCGGATCTACCGAATCAAACTCTTGATCGTAGGATAATTCAGCCGCTGCTTGTGTTTCGCTGTGCTCTTTTCGTAGAGGTCCGTAATTTGAACCATAAGTGAAATGATCTATATTGGATGGCGGTTTTATAACCCATTCGTTGCTTAAATCAGCCAGGATCGATTGAGCTTTATTCGTGGCGGTCTCTCTAACTTTCGAATCCGTCCGATCGGGTTCTTGCCATGGATGGGCAATTTCGTTTGAGGAAGAATCCTGTTTCACTCCCGGGACTTTTAGCGTGGACATTAAAACTCCAGCGGGTAAAAAAAGAATCCAAAGAATCTAATCGATAAAACGATATTCCTCAATGCAAAACCGCTAAGAGTCTGTCGTTGATTTATACCCAATCGGGCTCAAACTTGGAATTTCGGCTGCGCCAAAGCCCCAGGGTTCGACGATCGCAAGTCGGTTCATATTCCTAATATTGACCGACTTGCGATCGCCGAACCGCGGGAGTTTTCGCGCGGCCCAAATTCCAAGTTTGAGCCCGATTGGGGTATAAATCAACGACAGACTCTAACAGCATTTAATTCAAATATTTTATCGTTGGCCCGATATTGCCGAGGCAGCCGAAGGTTCTTGAGTCCCTGGATCAAAACCGATTTTAGCCAGTACGTAGTTCTCTTCTTCCAGGTATTTTCTTCCCAAAGCCAGCATTTGGCTTGGATAGCTATCGGCATTTTGCGAGTGTATCTCTTCATCGGAACAAGACAGGTCATCTACAGGCGTGGAAACTGAAGTAGGCAGGGTTCGGACTGAGGACCTCAAAACTCTGTTTAGTTTTAGGTGAGGTCTGTGGTTCCGTTTTTTGAGCAAGTAGCGCTTGCACCTTTTGATCGAGGAGTTGGAGAGCTGCCTCCCCATCCCGTTCTTTCAATTCTGCATTCGAAGCCCACAATGAGCGATGGGGCTGTCCTATCGCTTGCGTTTTGTTCATGAAACAATCCCACTATTCTAAAACTTCACCTTTTCAATGTGTTTGAGATAAGCTGCTCCAAGCGGAAAGCCTTTGGTATCGATGGGTTTGTTCTGTCTTAGGGTAGCGAACTGGTCGATAATTTTGAGCGCCAGTTTTTTGCCAAGCTGCACACCTTCTTGATCAAAAGAGTTGATGTGCCACATGAACCCTTGAAAAACAACCTTGTGCTCGTAATACGCCAGGAGAACGCCCATTGCATAAGGATCGAGCCGCTCCCCGAAGAAAATCCGGTTAGGCCTGTTTCCGGGGAAAAATTTGTTGGGATTATCGTTCTGCTGGCCTAGGCCAAGCGCGATCGATTGGGCGAAGAGGTTGGAGAGCAGTTTGTCCTGACACGAAGTGCCTTGAAAAACGATATCGTCGCGATACTGGCTCTCCTTAAAACCGATAAATTCAAGGGGGACGATGGTCGTCCCTTGGTGGATGGACTGATAGAAGGAATGCTGGCCGTTGGTGCCCGGCTCTCCCCAGATGATTGGCCCCGTGTCGAAATCGACGGGATTTCCTCTCTTATCGATCCTTTTGCCATTGGACTCCATGTCAAGCTGCTGCAGATGCGCAGGAAAACGAGAGAGAGCCCGGGAATAAGGGATGATCGCCGTTGTCGGAAGAGTTAAAAAGTTGCGATTCCAAATGCCGAGCAACGCAGATAGTAACGGAAGATTGGTCTTGGGGTCTGTGCGCAGAGCCATTTTGTCCATTGCACTTGCGCCGCGCAAAAACTCCAAAAATCTGTCCATGCCAAGCGCAAAGGCCAGAATGACTCCGCCAACCATGGATGTCACGGAATAGCGGCCTCCAATGTAGTCCCAAATATAAAAAGAGGCAGCATACTGTTGGGGGTCGTCCATCGGACTCCCCTTTCCTGTGACGGCAAGGAAGTGGTTCTTGGGATTAAGGCCCGCCTTTTTGAATTTTTCTCTGGCGAACTGTTCGTTAGTCAGGGTTTCTAAAGTGCTTCCCGATTTTGACACGACGACGACAAGGGTCTTTTCGAGGTCGACTTGCTGAAAGATATGGGCCCCGTCGTCGGGATCGACATTGGAAAGGAAATGGACCCTTCTGTCCGGCTTATGAAAAGCCTCAAGGGCCATGTAGACGGCTTTGGGGCCAAGTTCTGATCCCCCGATGCCGATCTGAACCATGTCGGTAAACCGTCCTTTTTTTTCAATCTCGTTCAGAAACTCGCGCAGCTTTTCACATTCCTTGTAGCTGAGCTCAGTCGCTTCTTTGGCTTTGTCAGAAGTGTTGCGCTGTTCGAAGAAATCCCGCATCGCAGTATGAAGGGCCGGCCGCATTTCACTCTCATAGCCCTCAATGAAGTTGACGGTCTCGCCAGCTTGCATATCGGCCATTTTTTTTACTGCTTGGGTTTCTTCCGCAAGCTCGCTTAATGCGGAAATGGTTATTTCAGAAACGCGCTCCATCGCGTAGAAGAGTTGAAAGCCTAAACCTTCAGCAATCATCGAATCGATGCGCCTTGGAGTCACAGCTCCTTCTTGAGTCAAATCATAGGGGTCTTCAGCAAGTTCGTTGAGACGAATGACCGATTTTAAATGGCGAAATGAAGTCATATTCCTCATCCTTAATTCACAAAGACTATGTAAAAAATACGTCAGTGCATATGATGCGCAATTGATTGATCTATGCACACTACCATGGCATAAAAAGCAACATCACTACAAGTATTTTTCAATAAAGAGAACCAAATGTGGAAAGAAAATCCCATTGTAAAAATGTGCAACATCCGCTTCCCCTTAATCCAGGCTCCGATGGCAAACGTATCGACGCCAAGGCTTGTCGCCGCTGTTTGTAATGCAGGAGGACTCGGTTCTTTGGGGGCGGCGTACATGTCTCCGAGTGAAATTAAAGAATCGATCCGGGAAATCCGCGAATTGACAGAGCTGCCTTTTGCGGTCAATCTCTTTGCGCCGCCTCCGATTGCAAAAGATCAGCAGCAGATTGTAGCCGCACAAAAATTTTTGAACCGGTTCCGCAAAAAGCTCGATATCCCCACCCAACTTTCCGATGTCCTCGAAATGCCCGATTTTGCCGGCCAAATAGAGACCATCCTTCTCGAAAGGCCCCCTGTATTTTCTTTTACTCTCGGCGTTCCTCCCCTCCCCATTCTGCAACGCTTAAAAAGAGAAAAGATCTTCATCATGGGAACAGCGACAACACCGCGGGAAGCTCAACGATTGGAACAAAGCGGTGTTGATGCCATCGTTGCCCAAGGGGCCGAATCGGGCGGCCATCGCGCGACATTCCTTGAGCCGGAAAGTGATCCCATGCTGGGAATGTCAGCACTCATTCCCCTCATTACAAGCGTCGTTAAAGTTCCGGTGATCGCCGCAGGCGGCATTATGAATGGGGATGGGATCGCCGCAGCCCTTGCCATGGGAGCATCTGCAGTTCAAATGGGAACGGCATTCCTCGCTTGCCCTGAGAGCGGAGCTTCGAAAACTTACAAGGAAGCGCTCTTGCATCCCCAAGGCTCGCAAACCGTTGTGACCTCCGTGTTTTCAGGATGGCCGGCGCGTATGCTCGGCAATCAATTCATTAAAGAAATGCAAGAGCAGAACGCCCCATTAGCACCTTTCCCTGCCCAGTATTTTCTGACCAAAGATATCCGCACCGCAGCCTCGAAATTAAATCGCGCCGATCTCATGTGTCTATATGCAGGTCAGAGTTATCCGCTGATCACCAATCTTCCCGTTAGTGAAATTATTCCGCTTCTGATTGAACAGACTGTGATCGCTGTCCAAAAGCTCTCCGAGCAAATCATCCCTCCCATTGAAAAGGAAAAACACAAATGAAAGAGACGCTCATCCTCATCCCCGGTTTTGCTAATAACGAACTCGCATGGAAATTTCAGATCGAACACTTAAAAGACCGCTTCGACATCCGCGTCTTTGTGATGGATAAATTCGCAAATCGCCAAGATATGGTCGAGAACTTGCTCAAAAAAGCTCCTGAGCGCTTCAATCTGGTCGGGCATTCCATGGGAGGTTGGGTCGCCCAGGCTGTGGCTGCAAAAGCTCCTCAGAGGGTCTCAAAACTCCTTCTTCTCAATACTTGGGCAAAACTCGAACCACAGATGTTGTCCATGCAAAGGCAACTCTGCGAAGCGTTGAAGTTGGGCAAGATTGCAGAGGTGATAAAACAGCATCTTGAACTGCTCGTTCACCCCTCTCGCCTTCAGGATCTTTCCCTTCTTCACTCTCTTCAATCGATGATCGCAAGCTTTAGCATTGAGACCCTTGTCAGGCAGCTGGAGGCAATGCTCCAGGACTATTCTTCCTTAGAGCTTCACTCCTCCATCGCAGCGCCGACCTTAGTCCTGCACAGCTGCCAAGATGCATTATTTCCCAAAGAGCATGAAGCGCTCGCTTCAGGCATTAAAAATTCCAAGCTGGCCCTCATCGAAGACTGCGGCCACGCTTCCATCTTAGAAAAACCCGAAGAAACGACGCAATGCATCCTTTCTTTCATAGAGAAGAAGGGCTAAAAATATTTTGATTTGTTGTTATAAAATACAGACTTAAGTAAGATCGTCTCTCTAATCGGAGCATAGCGCAGTTTGGCTAGCGCAACTGCTTTGGGAGCAGTGGGTCGGGGGTTCGAATCCCTCTGCTCCGATTAGCTTTCTTATCTCTTGTCAAAATTATATTTATCTGTCATAGAAATTGCGTACACAGATTAAGCGTATGCGGGGTCATTTCTATGAAAAATCGCTCACCGATCTACAACCTGCTTCATCAGGAAATCAAGGCCTGCGCAGAACATTTGCTGGAAATGAGCCAGGACAAAGAGCTCTCTTTGGAAAAAGGCGCCGAGCACATTTTAAACCGGTTGCTGGAATTGCATCAGTTTGCATCAAAAGTGCGCGCAGACGAGCATTACCATCCTTTAAGCGAACTGAAGCATTACCTGGAAAATACGATGCTGCGCTATCAGGACGACCAGAATAGATTGCAAACGATGCGCCTCTCCGAGGCGATCTCCCTTTTGGGCATCCCCTCGCCATCAGACATTAAGTTCAAACCTTCCATCGTCCGTTCGTTGACAAGTTATTTCGTGCGCCATTTTCTGGAAGAGTCCAAGCCAGGCCGGCCCCTATTTAGAAAGTTGAGCGAGATCAGAAAGATATAATCTTTCTTCAGGAACACCAATCAGTTCGCCGATCGTCAAGACAGTGCCCCCTGCGGCGGCAAACCCAAGCAATTTGCGCTTTCCTTGGGGGCTAAGAGCGCTTGAAAGGACAATCAGATTATCCAATCCATCCCACTGCTCCGTCAGCTTCTCTTCTGGAACAATGCGAAAAAGCGTCTTCTGCTCTTTAAGGTCGGAGATCAAGCTGTCAAACCTTTGGACGACCGCTGGGAGCATGCAGGCATCATTTGGCAGACAGACTCCGACGGTAGGCACAACATGAACCTGGGAAGTCTGTGGATGAGTGCCAAGCCAGCCCTGCGCACTCTCTCCTCCCTCCCAACAAATTCCGGAAAAAGGGATTTTGGCACCCCTAATGGCAAGATTGAGATGTTCGAATCGCGCTTTGGAAAAAAACTGGGACATTTTAGAAGCGGACATAAACTCAGAGGCGTCGATCAGCGCAAACGGCTGCACTGCATCGGGTAAAAATGAGACCAAGCGGTGAAGGTATTCCGATAACGCCTGGGCGCAATAAAGCTCATAGTTAGCCTGGCCGTGTTCTCCTTTCCATTCTGAAAATGCCGTCTCCCATTGAGACATTGGAAAGCTCTGCAGAGGCTGGAATGATCCGCGATAAAGAGAAGCGCCAAAAGTGTGATTTTGAAAGAGGGGCCATAACTGCTTGGAAAACTCCTCGATGGCTAGAGAAAAGGAATAGAATGCAGCGGAATCTTCAGGGGTGAATTGAAAAGAGCAAAGTCCAAGATCGATTTCCCAAAAGAGGTATTTGCCCGCTTCTATCATTTGTGCGGCAAGAGCCTTTTCTTTCGACCAGTCGAGGTCGTCGCTCAAATGCGCGGGAAGGCGGACGAGAACTGTGTTTGACCAATCTGCTAACGGCTCAGTCCCATCCTGGATGAGCGGATAAAAAGAGTCACCGTTTAGAAAGAAGCCGTTATGGTCAGCAGTAAAGGGGGATAAATTAGTCATCTACTTCCTTTTGAGGATGTCTACAAAGTAAATTTCTGTCGATTTTCGGGTTCTTTTGAGCCGCTTTTCGGTTCAAATTGCAGGGGTAATATCAACTTACGTATATGACCCCTGCAATTTGAATCGAAAATCGGCCAAAATAATCCCGAAAATCGACGAAACCTTACTTTGTAGACACCCTCTTATTCAAATATTGCATAAAATGGAGTGGAACGCCCTGCTCGCGCCAAAGAGCTTCAAAATAAGAAGACCCATATCCTTCATAATCAGTGACATAATGAGGAGATGGGAAACAAGGCGCCCAAAGCGGATTAGCAAGCATCGCCTTAGTGATCTGGCGGGTGTAATCGGCATGGTCGGTCACAAACGTCGCTAATGCGTTTGGAACGGAAGCTTTGGAAATCTCAGTGAGAAAAGGCTCTTTGAGCAGGCGGTTCTTGGCATGCTTCTCTTTAGGCCATGGATCGGGGAAATTGACATAGACGGCAGCAAAGCTGTGTCTAGGAACGTAATACCGGGTAAAGGTCAAGGCCTCTCCACAAACGACAAAGAGATTTTTGAGATTAAAATTATGGATCTTTGACCAGATCTTTCGAACGCGGTCGAATTGGATTTCGACAGCAACCCAATTGCGGTCGGGATGAGCGATCGCTTTCTCAACAATCCAAGCCCCATTCCCCGTGCAGTATTCTACTTCGATGGGCGCTTCCCTGCCAAAAACAGCAGGGCTGGTCCAACCGGGAAACGCGTATTCCTCATGGCGCTCGTAATACTCCGGAACATAAAGGATGTGATCGTGGATCATCGGCTGCCTGCCTTCCCACGTAAAAGGACATTTTAAATTTTTAGGCTTCATGAGCAGGAATTTTACCCGTCTAATGCTTTCTTTTCTATAGTCTGTGAAAGCTCGCGGTTGGCGTCTCGCAAGAGGGGGTTGTATTGCAATTAATACTAGCCACTCTTGCGAGACGTGAACGGGCTTGACGCGGCCCAGGGCCAATTTTTGGACCACGTTCAGTTAAAATTAAACATGAGATCGCAGCCACGGTCTCTACAAGTATGGAGTTTAGGGCCGCAATGAAATACTTTCAAAACATCATCCTCACAGGACTCATGATCCATTTCCTCCCCCTTGGCGCTGAGAACGCTCAAGCCGGGGACTATTTCGAAACAGGCTCCTCATCCTTCATGGCAGAAATTGAAGATGCCTTAATGACCCCTTTGGACGAAGAACTGTCCCTCCTCGATGAGGAATTTGAAGAATTTAGAGAAGAGCTGACCTCCATTGAAGAAGCTCTCCAGAAAAAAGAACCGGCCCAACCCGTTATCGCTGAACACTCCTCAGCCGAATCGTCGCAGGAAGGTCTCGTTTTAATGAGCGAACAGTCTGAAGCAGTTAAGGAAAATGCGAGCGCCGGCGACACTTTTGCCCCTATCGTCGACGCTACCGCAGAGATGACACAGATTGCTGAAGAACGATCGATCGCAGCCGACACTCTAGAGCCTGCCTTAGAAGCTTCCGCAGCAATGGTCCAGATTGCCGAAGAAAATACGATTGCTGACGACACTTCAGATCCCGTCTTTGAATCTTCCGCAGAAAAGATCCAGCTTGTGAATGAGAGCTTTGATGCAAACGCCGATGAATCCTTCAATCCCATTGCTGCAGATCTTCCCTCCGCTGAAACAAGCTCCGTCGCTTTGGAAATCCCCGCAGAGCATGTTCTGACGGTCCTTGCTGAAAAAGATCTTAAGCAAGATGCCGTAGCGACCCTCAACATTCAAGGGACGTCAATGATCGGAGAACTTGCCCCATTGAAAAGCGACGCGTTTGCCGTCGACATCAAGCAGGCATTTGCCGGCTCTCCCGTTATCTACTCCCTACTTTTAGCGATGTCGGTGTTCTCGGTCTTCATCTGGCTGTATTCGGTTCTTTCCATACGATCCTCGGCACGTATTTCACGCTCTCTTCTCAAAAACGTGCAAAATAAGCTTAACAGCAATAATTTTGAGGAAGCTCTTTCCATCTGCGGAGAAAACAACAACCTCTTTTGCAAAATGGTCTTAAGCGGCATCCAGTCCCGCCGGCATGGACTCCCTGTCATGATCGAAGCGATGAAAGCCGAAGGCAAGAGATCTTCCGTCGCCTTCTGGCAAAAAATCGGTCTGCTCAACGACGTTGCGATCATTGCTCCGATGCTCGGGCTTTTGGGCACCGTGCTCGGCATGTTCTATGCCTTTTATGACATCAACCGCTCTATCGAGAGCGTTTCAACGCTCTTTGACGGCTTAGGGATTTCGGTTGGGACCACCGTCGCAGGACTCATCGTGGCCATTTTAGCTCTGATTTTGCACTCCACAGCCAAATATCGCCTCGTCAGATCGCTCGCCCAAGTAGAAAATGAAGCGCAGAGCGTAGCTACGCTGATCGACGACAGAACATCCATTTTATAAAGGGTAAGACATGAGCATCATTCCTGAAGAAGAACTCAAGAGCTTTGGCGGTTTAAACCTGGCTCCCATGGTCGACTTCCTCTTTCTCGTCGTTGCGGTGTTCGCTACCTTGGCGGTGACGAAAGCCGCCCTTTACGATAGCGAGGTCCAACTCGTCAAAGTCCAGCCGAGCTCCGAGCACTCTCCTTTTATCGGGCAAAATGATTATTACATCATCAATTTGAGTGTGAATGAAGAAGGCCAGTACAAGTGGATCACAGAGTTCAATGAGTATCTCATCGACGGCGTCAAAGGGATCCAAGGTGAGTTGAAGAAACAGCAGGACTTAGGCCTTCTGCCAAAGGAAAAAGAGAAGACCAAGGTGCTTTTGCACATCGACAGGAACGCCAAATGGGAGCCTATCTCCCAAGTGATCTTCTCTGTCAGACAGGCGGGTTTTGAAATCCACCCCGTCTATGATTACGATGAAGCCCTATCAACAGCAGCAGAGGGTGTCTAAGAGGCTGCCTATGAACTAGGGAGTGTTCCTAAAAGATTTCGGGTTCTTTTGAGCCAATTTTTGATTCAAATATTGGGGGTAATATCAACACTTCGTATGTCACCCCCCAACATTGCAATTACACGCGATCCTTTTTTGGGGCCAGACTCTCGAAAGCCACAGACTTTCGATCTATGATGTCGCGGATTCGTATAGCGTGCGAGTATACTTCATTGAATTTTTTTCCTTCAACCGAAACAGGCCCGCTCAATTCGAGATAAAAGTTGCCGATCCTCTTAACTTCTTTCTCAGCCATAGCGGTAATCGCATTTTGATCGCGAAATTGGAGTTCAGGCTTATCTTTCAACAACTGCTCTTTCATCTCATCAACTTTTTTGCGGAAACTGCTTTGATCCTGAAATTGGCTGACAAGTGACGTAAGAGCTTCTTTGTTCTTTTCAACAATGGCATTGCGAAGTTCAGCTTCGAAATGTTCGCTGATAGGTTTTCCGTTGGGATAAACTGCCAGACAGCCGCGCTTTGCTTCCGTATTGAACTGTTCCACAAACTGTTTGTAGCTATCTATTGTGATCGAATCAAGAGGCTGGTTTGTATACTGGGCAATCAAACCCTGAAACGCGTGAAAAAAAATCCTTCGTCTCAATGCCACCTGAGCTTCTTCAATGTTGCAATCAATGGGATCCACGGTTTCATGATTGAACAGTGACCAGCAATTCCCGAGTTTTTCGATAGCGCGGTTTATAAAACTCATCTTTGAAAGCGCATCTGAATACCTGTTTCTGCAGAGTTTTTCAATATCAGAGATTGCTAGCTGATATTCTTTTTGGAATTCGGGATCATTTACGTTGCTGATGTTTAGCTTACTAAGGCGCTTTTTAAAACATTCGTAAAACTTATCCAACAGCTGAACAGAGGAGCTATCAGAAGAGGGAACGTCAATGCAAAGCTCTTTTTTTTCCAAAGTAGCTTTGGCAACATGATTAGCTAAAACCTGCAGTTCTTGCAGATATTCTTCTTCGGTATGTAATGAATAACTACTTACAGCATCGTTCAAACTTTTGCATGTCAGGGAGACCTGAGCTTTAGTACTTCGATCAGGTAAGAATCCTACAATATTCCAAAGCATCTCTGGAGGCATATCTGGTAATGATAAACTTGTCATATTTTTCCTTATACTTTTATTATGTTTTTCACAACTTATTTTTAATTGTATAAATTTTTACATTATTAATCAACTGAAATTAAATAAATTATTATTATTTTTTGTGCAGAATTAATGAATCAAGATTATTACGATTTTAATCGTTTAATAACCAAGCTATTATGAAGGTATTATTTTGAGCATATAACTGGACTTTGGCCATTGGCGGAAAAGGCTAAAGTCCAGTATAAGGAAATGTTGGTATACAAGTGATTTGGGCGATCTAACGCAAAGGAATGCGCCAGATCGCCCACAGGTCATTAGACGACTGCCTGGGGAACAATAGCCAGTCTGGGACGGTCTCTAGCGGGCTCTACAAATGTCGATTTCTGATCATTTTGCCAATCGATGAAGTATTTTGAGTGGTTAACAGCGGAAGTCTCATCTTTGAAAATATCGGTCCAGGAGCGGATCACGCTAGAGAAGTTCTGAATCCCTTTCTTATCGTATAATTCTTCCTCTTCAACTCCATCTTGCAAAGGAGTCGTCTTTTTCGCGCCACCCATTTTCAATACCAAGAAGGTTTGTCAAAATCGTTCCTATTTTTCTTGGAATGTAGAAGGCGATAGCATCCGCCCATTTAATGGGTTTGCTAATGAATTTCGGTAGCGCTTTTAAAATCCTCATCGCGCAGGTCTCCACTTTACCGACGAGTCCGCCAATCACAGGAAACTGGTTTAAATAAGGCAGTGCATCCAAAAGAATGGCTTTGGCAGTTGTTCGTATTTTGACTTCGTATCCTGCGCGCTGCATCACTTCTTGCATTAAAGAAGAGCAGTTCTGACGTGTAAACTGGAATCTAAGCTGTTTGTCATTAAGGCTATTCAAGAAAGCGATGATATTCTGCGAACGCTGAGAAGAAAGCGGAATGGAAGTGGTGATCCGCCCCTCGTGGTCGCGGAATTCCTCATAGTCTCGCATGCTCACCTTAGTCTCCGCAGTCGCTAGAAAGGTTGACAAGAAATTGGAAAGGACAAACTGCTGCTCTTCAGAGGGCATTTGGTATCCAAAAGAATAAACTTTCCTGTCCGCGGTAATCAATCGTACCCCAATGTGAACAGGGGCATTTCTATGTAGGTTCGCAAGTAGAGGATGTTCCGGGATTCCCTGTCTTCGTGGGGAGGTGAAGAATTGAACAATACAGTCTTTGGGGATGCCAGGGTCTTTTTCCGGGTTGTCTTCGTAGAATTTTTTAGAGAGCGCCAGCAAACGGTCATACTCTCCCTGAGGGAGCTCATAGACGGGAAATACTTCGTCATAGTTAAAACGATCGATCGGAACGAGCCCTTGAGGATGGAAATAGCTCCAGGCCTGGACGATATTGCCGGCATAGCCGCGCGATTTAACTTTGTCAGTTTTGGGGTCGTACTCGAGTTCTCTTGCAATCGTCTCCCATCGGACAAAACGCCCTTGCATCTTGATCATGGGGTGGCCGTCGGTATCGAGCTTGATGTCGTGCACATTGGCATCCCCGCACGTTTCCTTAAAACCTACGATATCAAAAACGAGTTTGCTTTCGATGAGGAAGCGAACGCAATCACTGTGGTATTGGAGAACAGAAGCAGGAAGGCCGAGCGACTCCCATTTTTTTGCAAGTTTAGCATCTTTTTCCACCATCTCGGGTTGTTGGGAAAGCTTTGCCTGAGCGTCGGTGTAAGTCTGCTGAAGCTTGGCCAGGCGGGGTCTGACGAGCTGATTGATCATGTCTATTGTTGGAGCGAAGTGGGCCATCGCATGACCGATCTCCTGTCCCTCATTAAGAAGCGGAGTAATGTCCTGAATTTCTTTTTCCAAGACAGAATGAAGCCCATTTTGGGCAATTCTCTCAAAACGAGGAAATACAGTCTCAAACTGCCTCAGCCACCCAGCAACTTTAGTAGCATCGACAACATTGACAGTTGCCGCAATCGAAGAGACTGGCTCTCGAGGGAAAAGGCTCGGACAAAATCGAAAATTCAAATTAAATGCTGGTGCTGTCGACATAATTAAACACTCTTTTTTAAATCAACACTAACTATCATAAAGTATATACAAAATTAACATTTACGTGAAGACGATCTAATATTTTAAAAGCAGACAAACATTAGCCAATTTTTGAATCACGTTCGGTATAAAAGTTTCTACTAATCGCGCTTCTCAAAATAAGACTTAGATTGCTGCCTCTGCCACTTAAAGATGTTTTTTGTCAGATCGAATTCCATCTTGCTGGGACTGAATAGATCAAAAACATTTGAGAAAAGCGCCTTAATCCTATTGGTAGCCTTAGCATGGATGTTACTTTTGTTCAGCGGTCTCCCATCCTCATCTTCAAAGGAAAGAGTTGTCCTCCAGGCCCCAAGGAGAGTAAAGATAGGTGCAAATATGACGGAGTACGCAAAGGCTCCGAGGCGGAGGATCGCTTTGGTGATAAGGCTAGGGGTGATCCACTCAAAAAACTCAGCGATTTTATCGATCGGCTTACGCATTTTTTTAGGCACAAGGAATTTGTACCACATGTAGGCCATATGATTTTTGGTGCTGAGATTGACGATACCCGCCTCGTTGAGCACGTCCGCTGTCGCTCCACAGCAATTGGCTGTGATAAAGTGAAACGGACGCTCTTCGTTGCTCCTCCGCTTGACGATTTCAAGCAGATTGAGGACTTGATCATCAGTGATGTTCTCGATAGGAGTAATGCAGAGATCTTCTTTACGAAACTCAAAATTATCGGGGCAAGACCATTGACCCTGAAGGGTGGCAAGAGGTCTAAAGGCAGAGAAATCATACCATTTCGCTGCCCACCCTAAACTGTACAAGGCGCCATTTTCCAACCTAGCAGTGGGATGTCGGACAGAAAAACCCTCTCCGGGAACAATCCGGAAAAAAGAGTGGCGCGTGCCCTTCAAAAACCGGTCGCCAATATTCCAGTCTTCTTTGTGAGCATGGGTGGTAATTACTTCTACTCTCGAACTTAAAGGAGGACGATCTAACTTGCACAAACGGCGCGGGTTATCAAAGTTGTTTTTGTCCCATTGAGTCAACCCCTCGTCTAGGTACATCCAGTACTTCTTATGTCCGTTTTCAGTGGAATACAGCCGTTCTTCTTTGTCGATCCTAATCTTTTTGCGAATCTCTGACCATGGGGTTGGCCGTCCATTGAGGAGGATGTGAGGCTGCAATTCCATCTCGATCTGCCCTTCCCGCCGAACAAGCACAAGGCGCATATCAATTGTATGTTTGTAATAAGGGTGGGCGATATGGCGGTGCAGGAAGGATTTGAAGACAAAATCGACGAGGTCCGGACAGCTCATAAAGGCCTCTTCAGCAAATCCCAATTTCGTCCATTTGCCAAGAAGCGACTTGTTATCATTGCGGCATTTTTCAATGAGAGATTCCTCTGGACGGCCAGGCTCAAAAAGATTGAGTTTTTGGCGGGCGGCTAAAGTGTAGTGCTCCAGCCTGCATGTGTCCGGCGTCTGCGAAGAAAACCATCCTTTTCCCCGGGCGATGTGCTGCTCTGCCAGAAGGAGCATTTTTTTCGCATTTTCCCGATCCGCAGCAAGAGGTTCTTTTTTATAAAACTCCTGAAAGTAATGAATAAAAAATTCACTGACCTTGCTGTCTTGAGCACGCGCATAAAATGGAACGAAAAATCGCAATAAGCTGTTTTGACAACCTCCGACAAAAAGGTTGTCATCCTGAACATAACAATTATAAGGAAGAGTAGAAGGGGTCGATGAATCGGGCTCTGTAGACATCAAGGGCGTATTGTTGGAAATAGAGTTGGTCACCGCTCGCAATCTCGAAGTGTCAATCATATTTTTATAAAGTGTGTTTTATAATCGATATATTTTAACCCCATAAATGATAAATTCGCGAGCAATTTTTACATAAAAAAGGGATAATTGCGCCCTTTAATAGGGTTATACCATGTCGGTCTCGTCTTCGAATTCAGGTCCTAACGCTGTACAAACTCCCTTTTCAATCCCGATGGAAATTAAAAAATTTCTCTCCGATCCCAATGACGCCCCACCTTATGGTTATCAAGACAACGCAATGACGGGAATCGGCTTTTGGATGATGCAGGGAGCACGCGTTGCCATTAGCTTCTATGAAGGAGGATCAAATGCAACATCTCCTATGGAACAGTGCCTTCAAAAGACGTGGGCGGTATGCCTTGCACTATTGACAAGCCCATTCACACTTGCCGGAGCTTTAATGAAGGGGATCGGATCGCAGTTTCCTTATCGCGTGGAAAACCTGACCATTGACGCCATCCCTAAGACGCCGCCGGCTAAAGTAGACCAAATTTACGACCTTCTTCAGATCGTCAATGCCCTTTTAAGGGAAAACCATATTCCGTATTCCATGGATGGCGGAACTCTTTTGGGAGCAGTTCGTCATAAAGGGGTCATTCCCTGGGATGACGACGGAGATCTCTTTTTAATGGAAAATGACAAGGGTCGATTCCTTGCTTTGAGCGATCAACTCAAAGAAAAAGGCGTGATCTTGCAAGATACCCAATTAGAAGCTTTTAAACTTTCCTTCGATGCAAAAACATTAAAACAGCGCTATGGGATCACCGAAAAAGAAGCTGCGAATGTCGATGTCTTCGTTGCTGAAGAAGATTCCAATGGCATCATCCGGTATAAATCACACTTCCATAAACACCAATTTCCCAAAGAATATTTCTATCGGGATGAGCTGCAGCATATGCAAGACTATCCCTTCGGACCGCCTGAAAAAGGGCTTGTTTTAAGTGGGCCGGCCAACGCTGGCAGATATTTGAACACCTTTTACGGGCCCGAATGTTTTGAATATGCCATTCAAACACACTCGCATATCCAACTTGGTCCCCTGTCTTTCCCTATCTTGAACTTTAGCAAGACCAGATACAAAATTGTAAATCCGACTTATGCCAAAGGGGAGGTCTGGAAATAATGGCTACATCTCTCTCTCTAAACTATGCCTTTAGATTACCGGAGACGCTTCAACTCTCGGCGCCCCCTTTTTCAACGTCAGCGCCAGTCGCCGGTTTTGGAGAATACCAAGAATTTTCACCCGCCGATTTCGATGCTTATCAGACAACTGCCAAAACCCACATGCTCGTCCAGACGCTCCTACTCGTCGGAACATCGGCCGTCGTCATCACAGCAACAGCCGTCTTTCCTATTCTCATTTGGGTGGCACCAGTGGCACTAATCGCAATCGCCGTTCATGGAGTGCGAACGTTCTTAACATTCAAGGCATCCCTCACGTACTTCCCACCTGACCTGACAATGGGCTTGAGTCCGCAAGATTTCCAGGCAAAGCGCGTCGGAGAATGCATCCCCGACAACGGACCAGGGCTTGTTCTTACCGATTCCATCGAATCCAAAAAATATAAACTGGACCTCATCCGCAACGCCCAGCAGTCCATATTTTTAAGCTCGTACATGGGAGAAGAAGCCTTTGATGAGGCTTTGGACCTCATCAAAGAGCGCCTCCAACAAAATAGGAGTCTCAAGGTCTTTATCTTAGGGTCGAATCATTTCCTGACGCCTGAAAATAAACGGCGCCTGGAGTATTTGAAAGAAGTTCACCCTGACCGATTCTTTAGCGTTCTCAGCTCTGAAATCTACTACTCGGAACATCCCAAGGGCGGTAGAAGCTTGTTAAGCTCAAACCACATTAAACTCATGGCGATCGACCAAGGGGCTTATATGATCAGCGGCGGCTCTGCCTTAAGACCCTTTTGGACGGATGTCACCGGAGAAGAGCACCTCCCCCAACTCAAACGCGGCTTCTTCGATATCTACAATCCACTCGAGGCAAAAGGGTTTAGAGATATGGACTTTGCCTTTAAGAGCCAACCGAGAGGGGCCGGCACGACGGCATTTTTGGAAGGATCCAAGTTGATGCTGCGCTACGCCCATCTGGAAAACCCTGAGTTCGCCCTGCAGCTAAAGCAGCAGTTCTTGGAACTGATGCAGAGGCCCCCTGCGGCAACCACTGTCCCGTCCATCGACAACAACCCTCAAAAAGTGGGTCAGTTGGGCATGAAGCTCTTCGCGACGGGACCTGACCATCTACAAAACTCTTATTTACATGCGTTGATTGACTTGATCAATCACTCAAATGAAAAAATCGTCATTGGCCATATGTACTTTCATCCCCCGCAGCCGCTGATCGACGCGCTGCTCAAAGCCTCAGAAAGAGGGGTCAAGATTGAAATCATCACAAATTCAAGAGGAGGAGAAGCTCCATTGGCCCACGACCTCTTTACTGATTTAGCGCAAAAAAAATACCGGCAATTATTGACGGGAGACGCACGACAGAATGTCACCGTTTATTCATACGACCGGGCAAATACGACCTATCATAAGAAGGTCGTTGTGGTCGACAATAAATACACTGCCTTTGGCAGCAGTAATTTCGGCACCAAGAGCATGGAAGAGAATCCTGCCGACTATGAGTTTAACAGCATCGTTGACTCTCAGGCCTTCGCTGCTCGGACAATGGACGTTCTAAGAAAAGATATGACTCTATCAAAGGCGGTCGCTCCCCATGCCGCAATAAATCCTGGATGGGATTCTTACCTGCGCGCCTGGTTTCAAGAAAACGTTGTAGATCATGTGTTGTAAGAACCTATCCCAGTAAAATTTTTCGTCGATTTTTGGGATAGGTTCAAAGAGAACATCGCAAATTCAAGTTTTATCCTTAGAGACTGTCTACGAACTCAGGCTTCGTCGATTTTCGGGATTATTTTGGCCGATTTTCGATCCAAATTCGGGGGGTAATATACGCAAGTTTGATATTACCCCCCGAATTTGGATCGAAAATCGGCTCAAAAGAACCCGAAAATCGACAGAAGCTGAGTTCGTAGACAGTCTCTTATACCGAACGTGGTTCAAAAATCGGCCTTGGGGTGCGTCAAAGCCCAAGACCAATTTTTGAACCACGTTCGGTATACCATTGAAAACTTTTGTTTGTGCTGAATGCAATTCAAAAAGCGACGAAACCTTTATTCAACGACAGACTCTAATATCCACAATTTTTTAGTCGCATCCTAAAATTTCATTTAATTCGTAAAAATTCAACACAAGTGTTAATATATTAGCGTTGGCGTTGAGATAGGATAGTATAAACTTCAAGATTTTTTAAAAGGAAATTATGGCGACTATAGGAGACCAGACGAGGAGAGTTCAAGTTGTCGAACACACAGCTCTTATTGCTTTCAATAATGAATTTGGCACTGAATCCGATTTGTCCCGCTATGAAAAAATCCGCTCCAACGAGCGCGCGACGTCCCCGGAAGTGGTCTTTCTCAACCAATTGCAGATGGACGCCTATATCCCAACGCGCATAGCC
>CAWESW010000054.1:0-12987 GCA_963811735.1 uncultured Verrucomicrobiae bacterium
GCGGGCGCAACGCGAAACCATCGATTTCCTTTCGGTCGCGGTGATCTATGCCGGCCTCGGCGATACCGAAAACGCGCTGGCGTCATCGAGAAGTCATGCGACGCTCGCGGCATGGTCGCGTTGTTTACGAAAACAGACGAGAGATACGACGCGCTGCGGAGCGAGCCGCGATTTCAGACCGTCCTGAAACGGATGAGTCTCGCATGAGCCGCTAGCGCTTCTGCTGTTTTCCGAAATACTTCGTCAGATACGCGACATTCTGGTCGAACTCCTCGTCCTTGGCCGTCGCCCCTTTTTCGATCATGTCGGAGATCACCGCCTCCCATCCAGCCTTATCGAGCCGCTTGTCGATGAAATTTTCGGGGCCGTGGCAATCGAGACAAATCTTCACCACCACTTTCTTGCCTTCGCCCTCCGGAAGCTTGTCGGAAGAGGCCATTGCCTTTGCTTGGGAAGTCTCGACGAAAGTTTTCGCCTTCGACCCTGAAAAAATCTGGGTCACGGTCTTCCGCGAAGACGATGAGGCCTCCGACCTGTGGAAAATGCTCGTCCCCAACATAAAGATCGTTCGGATGGATGAAGCGGACAATTTTTGGGCGATGGGAGACACCGGTCCTTGCGGCCCCTGCTCAGAACTTTACTACGACCGGGGCGAAAGATACGGTTCGGCAAAGTCCCCCAAAGAAGACGTGCATGGCACACGCTACCTCGAATTTTGGAACCTGGTTTTCATGCAGTTCAACCGCGACCAAGTGGGTAAAATGACCCCCTTGCCTAAACAGTCGATCGACACTGGGTCGGGCCTTGAGCGCGTCGCCGCCTTGAAGCTCGGCGTTGAAACGGTCTTTGCAACGGATGTGCTGCGCAGCCTGATTGCCCAAATTGAACACGTCAGCGGTAAAAAATACAGCGCGGACGATCCCCACTTCGCTCCGGCATTCCATGTCATCTCCGATCATATCCGTTCGCTTGCCTTTGCAATGGCCGACGGCGCGCAGCCGAGCAACGTCGAAAGGGGCTACATCCTCCGCAAACTTTTGCGCAGAGCCGTGCGCTACGGGCGCATGCTCGGCATGCAGGAGCCCTTCCTCGCTAAGATCCTGCCGCGCTTGATCGAAACGATGGGCCCCGATTACCATGAGCTTGTCAGCTCGCAAGCCCGGATCGCTGAGGTCCTCACCCTCGAAGAAGAGTCCTTCATCCGCACGCTGAAACGCGGCGGCAACATTTTGAGCAGCGTCATCGAGCATGCCCAGAAGAACTCAAACAAACAGATCTCAGGCGAAGAGGCCTTCAAACTCAAAGACACCTATGGCTTCCCCCTCGAAGAGATTTTGCTGATTGCCAAAGACACGGGTTTGCAAGTCAACCTTGACGCCTACCAGCTCCTCGAAGAACAGGCCAAAGACCGCTCCCGCAGCGCCAAAACCGTTCACGTCCAGGAAGTGGAAGAGAGCCTCTTTAAAAACTACGTTGAAAAACACGGCGCATGCCAATTCCTCGGCTACGATCAGACATCCGCCGAAGGGACCGTCATGGCCCTTGTCATCGATGGAAAATTTGTCGACGCGATGGAAGAGGGACAGCAAGGGATGGTCATCCTCGACCGCACCTCGTTCTATGCCGAAAAAGGAGGCCAGGTCGGCGACACAGGCGTCCTCTCCCATCACAACGCCCACTTCACCGTCACTGATTGCCATGCTCCCTATTCCGGAGTCATCGTGCATATCGGAAGACTGGACAAAGGCGCTCTCATCCTTGGGGAGCCGATCTCCGCCCAGGTAGATGTGATGCGCCGCCAGGAAATCGCCAATAACCACACGGCAACCCACCTTCTGCACTGGGCGCTGCAAAAAGTGCTTGGCCCCCATATTCGCCAAGCGGGATCGCTTGTGGAACCGGGCCGTCTGCGCTTTGACTTCAACCACCACAAGGCATTGACCAAAGAAGAGGTCCGCCAGATCGAGATGCTCGTCAACGAGAAGATCCGAGAGGGAAGAGCTGTCAAATCCTATGAACTCTCTTACGACGAGGCGCAGAAGCATCCTGACATCAAGCAATTTTTCGGAGAGAAGTATGGCTCGAAGGTCCGCGTAATCGACATCGATTACTCCAAAGAGCTCTGCGGCGGAGTCCATACGCACAATGTCAGCACGATCGGCATTTTCCGCATCGCTAAAGAAGGCAGCATCGCCTCCGGCGTGCGCCGCATCGAAGCTGTCACCGGGAAACAGGCGGAGGAATTCATTTACGCAGGCGAAGATTTTGTGGAAAAGGCAGCCGAGATGCTCAAAGTCTCCGCTTCTAAACTCATCGAGCGCATCACCGCCCTGCTTGAAGAGAATAGAAACCTCTCTCACGAGCTCAAGCAATTTAAGAGGGCGTCGCTAAAAACGCTCTCCAAAGAACTCCTGGCCAAAGCGCAAAAGGCGGGATCCCATTCCTTCATCGCAGAAACTGTCGCTCTCGACGCCGATCTTCTCCCCGAACTCGTCGAAGATCTAATGACGGCATTGCGCTCCGGCGTCATCCTCATCGGGACTAAAGCGGAAGGAAGATGCCAGTTGATCGCAAGAGTCTCCTCCGACCTCACCCAAAAAGGGATCCAGGCTGTGCAGATGATCAAAGAGATCGCGCCGAGCGTCGGCGGAAGCGGCGGCGGCAAAGCAGAGTCGGCGCAGGCAGGCGGCAAAAACCCAGAAGGGCTTAAAACAGCCTATGACATGGCAAGACAATGGCTCGCCGCAAAGAATTAATCGATTCCGTCCAGGAAACCTTGATGAAGAGCGAAAGCCTAAGGGCTTTCGCTGAGATCGTCCAAAAGGAACCCTCCCTTTTGATCGAAGAGCTGTGGGAAGGTTCCAAGGCTGCTTTGATCTGGCTGATCGCAAAATCGACCAAGAAGCACGTCCTTGTCATCACCGGATCGACCGACGACCGCCTCTATGACGATTTGAGTTTCTTCCAGCTTCCCGCCGCCGTCGATTTCCCTTCGTGGGAGACACTCCCGGGCGAAGAGATTGCGCCGAGCCCCGACCTCGTCGGCAAGCGACTCCAGGTGCTCCACTCGATCATGAGCAACCCATCGCCCCACGTGATCCTCGCCCCCCTCCAAGCGGTGCTGCAAAAACTACCTGCGAAAAAAAATCTCAAACCCCTCACCAGGCTCTGGAAAAAAGGAACCCCTGTCCCCTTCGCATCCATCCCCGAGATCCTCTCCAAGCTCGGCTACCACAGATGCCCAGTCGTCTCCGACAAGGGAGAATATGCCCTCCGAGGTGGAATCGTCGACATCTTCCCCCTCTCCTCTCCCGATCCCTATCGGATCGAATTTTTCGGCGATGAGATCGATGAGATCCGCACCTTCGATCCCGTTTCGCAGAAATCAACCCACAAAGCCGACGAGTTCTTCCTCCCTCCCGCCTCCGAACTCTCCTTGATCCAAAAAGGCCAGGAGCTCAACTCCATTCTCGACTACCTGGGAAAAAACACCCTCGTCATCTTCAACGACCTGCTTGCCATCGAAGACCGCTGGGTCTCATTAAAAAATCTGCCCGGCGCCAAAAGCCCCATCTTCTCCACTTTTGAAGATTTTCTTGAAGAGACAGACTCCCTCTCGCGCCTGTTCTGGACGGCAGAAAAAATGGAAGAGCTCTCCGAAGTGCAGATCAAAAAGAAAATGGGCAGAGCCTTCTACAGCGGAAAAGCCCCCTTGCAGCCCCTTTCTTTTGAAATTCTAGACCGCACCTTCGAGAGCAAACGCTATCTCCACCCCTTCATTCCCGTCTCCGACTTCTTCTCCCTCTCCGAAAACAAGGCCGCTGCGACGCAAGAAGAAGTCCTCCACGCGATGAACCGCCACGCTAAATCCACTCTCGAAGTGCATTTCGTCTGCTCCACAGAATCGGAGCAAAACGCCTTTGTAGAAAAAGTCAAAACGGACAAGATCACACTCCCGCAAAATACGCACTACCACATCGGCTATCTCTCCAGCGGTTTTGTGCTCGACGACGCGCAGATCGCCATCGTCCCGATGACTGAACTCAACCACCGCCTAAAACCGCGCCGGCAAAAATGGCGCAACACCTACCATATTCCCGCCTCCGATTTCCACGAGCTCGTCCCCGGCGATGTCGTCGTCCATTTCCACAATGGCATCTCCAAATATCTAGGCATCGAAAAACGCCCCAACCACGTCGGCGCGCAAACCGAATTCATGGTCCTCGAATACGCCGAAGGGAGCAAGCTGTTTATCCCCGTCTCCCAGTCCCATCTCGTCAGCCGCTACATCGGCACCAAAGAAGAAGTCCCGACCCTCAGCCAGCTCGGTTCCAACCGCTGGCTGAAAACCCGCAATGCAGCTCAGGTCGCCATCATCGGCTATGCCGACCAGCTCCTCCGGATGTACGCCGAGCGCGAGGTGCACGGCGGACACGTCTTCCCTCACGACTCCCATGAGATGGAGCTCTTCGAGTCCGATTTTCCCTTCATTGAAACGGAAGACCAGCTCAGCTCCATCAACGCCATCAAACAGGACATGCAGTCCAACAAAGCGATGGACAGGCTCATCTGCGGCGACGTGGGCTACGGCAAGACAGAGGTCGCGATGCGCGCCGCCTTTAAAGCCGTCGTCGATGGAAAAAAGCAGGTCGCCGTTTTAGTGCCCACCACCGTGCTCGCCATGCAGCACTACGAGACCTTTTGCGCGCGGATGGCCAATTTTCCCATCCACATCGGCGTCCTCTCCCGCTTCCGCTCCCACCGAGAAATCAACGAAACACTCCAAAAAGCAGCTGAAGGAAAAATCGATATCCTGATCGGCACCCACCGCATCATCAGCAAAGACGTCATCTTCAAAGACCTCGGCCTCCTGATCATCGACGAAGAGCAGCGTTTCGGCGTGCGCGCCAAAGAACACCTTAAAAAAATCAAGACAGGCGTCGACTGCATCACCCTCTCGGCAACGCCCATCCCCCGCACCCTCTACATGTCGCTCATCGGCGCCAAAGAGATCTCCGTCATCAACACACCGCCCCAAGACCGACTCCCCATCAAATCGATCATCGCCCAGCGCGACCTTCAGCTCATCAAAAATGCGCTGATGCGCGAACTCTCCCGCGATGGACAGGCCTATTTCATCCACAACCGCGTCGAATCGATCTTCCGCATCTCGGAAGAGATCCAAAAGATGCTCCCCGAGGCCCATATCGTCACAGGCCACGGCCAGATGTCGGCCGATGAGCTCGACTCCGTCTTTCACTCCTTCAAAAGCGGACAGGCCGACATCCTCGTCGCCACAACCATCGTTGAAAACGGGATCGACATCCCCAACGCCAACACGATCCTGATCGATCGAGCCGATACTTTCGGACTTGCCGATCTCTACCAAATGCGCGGGCGCGTCGGCAGATGGAACCGCCCCGCCTACGCCTACTTCCTCGTCCCCTTCTCCCGCGAACTCCCCGAGCTCACCCGCCGCCGCCTCCACGCCCTCACAGAGTCCTCCGGTTTTGGCGCCGGCATGAAGCTGGCCATGCGCGACCTCGAAATCCGCGGCGCCGGCGACATCCTCGGCACACAGCAGTCAGGCCAGATCTCCTCGATCGGCTTCCACCTCTATTGCAAACTCCTCAAAAAAGCGATCGACGCCCTCAAACGCAACAGCTCGCCCTCGTTCACAGAGGCCAAGATGGAATTCTCCTTCGACGCCAGCCTCCCCGAAGAGTACATCAACGAAACATCTCTACGCATGGAGATCTACCACCGCCTCGGCGAATCGATCGCTCTCGAAGAAGTCGACGCCATCCTCGCCGAGCTCAAAGACCGCTTCGGCCCCTATCCGCCGCAGGTCCTATGGCTCTACCACCTCACCCGCCTGCGCCTGTTTGCCTCCGCGCACCACTTCACCCTTCTCAAATTCGAAAACCTCACCTTCACAGCCGAAAGACAGAGCGGCAAAACACTCGTTAAAAAAACGCTCCCGCTCCCGCGCACTAAAAAGCCCGACGAGCTGGAAAAGCAGGTCGTCGCCGCCCTCACAGACAGTTTCAGCCTCAAACCAAAAAAGATGATTTAGTCTTTGCATAATAGACACAATGAATAAATAACTATTATAAATCACTAAAAATGTTATAATAATTATTTTAATAACTATAAATACATGAAAATAATTCAACGATTAACATATAATTAAACAGGAAATAAAATGGATGAATCATGTCAATAAAAGACACATTTAAAAGTACACTTATTTTTTTGAAAGATCAGCAACAAAATAATTTCTCAAGTATACCTCTCGAACGAGTTACGGAATTTACAGAACCATTAAAAATATACAAAGAAAATATTGGGAAAGATGACTTATATTCTGAATACAAAACAGAAATTAAAAAACTGAGAAGCTCCAAGCTCCATCTTAGAATTATTGATATTATAAAAGAATTTGACAAGAAAGATCAACGACTGCCTATTTTATTCTACAAAAAACTACCTCAAGATATTTTAATAAAATACAGGACAGCCAAATTAAATAAAAAGTCTCACCTTCAAGAACTTGAACACTGGCTTATAAAAACAATCAATCCTACTTCCCCGGCAGTTCATTTAGCTCAGGAATTTAAATGGGGACATGGGACTAACAGCTCTATGCTAACTTTGCTTAAAGAGTTGGATTTCACCTTGATTCCCACTGGAGAAATGCTGCAGCGGGGAGTAGCTCCAATGAGTGGGGAATTAACAAGTGGAGGTCTGATCACGACCGGAGTCAATCAAAGTCGAATCTCTGCCGTACCTATCGAAGATATTGCGGAGGCCTGGAATAATTATGCTAACCAGATCCAATTTCATTTTCCTGTAGAGAAGTATGAAGATTTAGAACCCCTATTTTTGAGTAATTTAGAATCTCTAACGGCTATATCACCTGACGATCACACATGGGACGTGATTATCATCTCTCTTATCCGTGCTAAACAATGGAATCCGAATTGTTTTGAAGATCTTTGCTTAAAATACAATCAAAAAATCGAAGAGTTAAAGGAGAAAACTGCTCAGAAGTGTTCTTACAGGGAACACAGTATCTTAAAAGCGTTGGATTGGGATCTGGAAGATTTAAGATTGGCTTGTACTGATGAAGGCAGAAGAAAATCTGTTGAAATGGAATTAGGGATTGAAAGCGAAACAGTAGCTGGAAGACAAGGCAATAATTGGTATGATGACAACGATGGAATCACCTCGCTTAAAACTGCTGAACAGCCCTATTTGATGAATCATATTGATAAGAAATGGGAAACAATTGTCACAGTCATATTAAAAGCAAGAATTTATGGAAAACCCCAAGGATCGAACGAATTTGAAAGACAGCTATTTATAAAATCCTGTGAAAAAACCGAGCAAACGATAAGAAACTTGATGAAAGAAAGAATTCAAATGAACATGATCCCCTTTGAAAATCGCTATCGACGTTTGCTTAATGCGTTTGATTCGCCCTCTTCCGTACAGCTAAGCGCAACAGATCGCGACATGATCACTTCGCCGTTCCCCATTCTCTTTGCCTCGACGAAAACAAAAGCGACCACACGTCCGAGTGGATCAGAGATCGTTTTAGAATGCGCTCAACTGGGAAAAGACATCGATCTGGTTTTCGTAAAACCTGAGAACCTTAAGGAAATGCATGACTGGCTCAAACAATATGAGTTACATGATAAAGTCAAGGTGTATAGTTCTGAGCACATCCAGGAAATGACCGATCTCCCCCTTCAACACAGTTCAGACCAAGTCATCGATCACCGCTTCTTATCTAAAGGACTTTAATTAGCGAGCTCTTTAATTTCCTTAATCATCAGCTCGTAAAAATGACAGTTGGGGACATGTCCCATTCCATCGATGAGTAGATACTTCGAGCCTGAAATCGCTTTGGCGAGAGCAGCCCCATGATCCGAAGGTAAAATCGGATCTTCGGTCCCATGAAAAATCAAGGTGGGAACTTTCACCTGGTGAGGTGCTGTTTTTACAAACTCTTCAGAATTTGCACAGACCAAAATATGATTTTTTATCGCTTCGGGATATCTTGATCGCGATAAGAACAATCCATGAAGTTCGTCATAGAGATCTTCTTCAAATGGGGTCACTGTTCCGTTAAGAATCCGCCAGCAAGACATCCGCTGTTCATGAGCTTCTTCCTGATTGTTCGCAGGACGGGCCAAAAATTCTTTCATCCAGGACAGATACACATCTTTGGTCCTTGAAAGGGAACCTTCCTCTGGGGGTAATCCTGCATACGCAAGATTCATGGGGCGAAAGTCGCACGATGTAGCGATCAAAGTAATGGTCTTAACGCGCTCTGGATAATAGGCAGCCATTAGCTCAGCGATCGGTCCGCCCATCGATAGACCACACAAATGAGCCTTCTCGACTTGTAGAGCATCCAAGAGGCCGATAGCATCCCTCGTTAAATCAAGAAGATTGTAGGGACTTTTCTCAAAATCAAAACAAGTCGAATAACCGGTATCTCGATGGTCATAACGGATAACGTAAAACCCTTCTTTGCTTAGCCGCGAGCAAAATTCCGTTGGCCACATGATGCCCTGGCAGCACCCACCCATGATGAGTAGAAGCGGCGGATTATTTTTTTGACCAAACGTTTCACACCAGATGCTGATGCCATTAGCGTTTACTATTTTTTCTTCCGCAGCTAAAAAAGAAAGAAAGATACAGTTTAATAAAATAATCCGGAAAATTCTCATAACTAATGACTCCCTTCAATGGTGCAGTATTTTCCTGTGCATGAATCTAGTACTCTGTAAAGAAAGTTTTTAAGAAATTTGACCCATCTTTTACCGCATCTTGCAACCCCGAAAAACCTGCCTACATGGCCATGTATGTCTGGTTTTTCGGGGCCGCAACCTGCGCTAAAATCTGGGCGCAAATTTCTGCAAAAACTTTCTTTACAGAGTACTAGCCATACGGATTCATTTTGCGCTAGTTTTTTGCAATCTCATGCACAGGAAAAAAATCTCCTTTAACTCATTTGACAGAAATGACTTTTCCGTCCGTTAGCTTTTGAAGGATCGCTGGTTCAAGTCTAAAGACGGCATGAGGCGTACCGGCAGCAGCCCATAGCTCCTTGTATTGCAAAAGATCTTCATCGATATAGGTCTCCAGTTTCTGCTTGTGACCTACAGGCGGGATGCCGCCAATTGCGAAGCCTGTCTTTTCTCGGGTGAAGTCTGCGTCCGCTTTGACGATTTCCTCACCGACTTCTTTTGCGATTGTTTTTTCATTCACACGGTTGCTACCGCTGACAAGAATAAGAACCGCTTTGTCCGTATGCTTTGTGCGAAATACAAGTGACTTGGTGATTTGGGCCACCTGGCAGCCAATGGCTTTGGCTGCCTCATCTGCAGTTCGGGTGCTTGCGGGAAGCTCTACCACTTCGGCCTCAATTCCTTGATTGGACAAGGCGTCCTGAACGCTTTGTGCGCTTTTGCTTAGCATTTATCACTCCTTCTATGGATGGTGTCACATTTTGGAATTTCCAGGATTATTTTACAATTTGAGCATCTACTCGCTTGTTCTTTGCAGCTCTTTCCCTGGTGAATAATAAAATAAATCCACCGGTGCCCAAACACAGTGCGACAGGAATAACAACCACTCCATACCCAAGAGCCTCAGACGTGTTAGGCCCTCCCATGGCATTGATGATCCCACCCATAATGGCATGGAACGCATAGCCAAAAGTCATAATGATCATATTGGCAACCGCTGTTGTTAAACCCGCCACCTGTTCACGAACATAGGTTGAAGCCTTGTAAATCGCCAAAATTTGATAGGCGCAGCAGACTCCGACCAAAAGGAAACTGACTGTAAGCACACCTGAAGGCAATTGCCATGCCTGCAGAAGAAAAAAACTCACTGACATTGCGATTCCAGCCCCAACAATCGTAGCCAGATAGCTGCCGACCTTCTCAGCAATCAAGCTCAGCAAAGGCGCTCCAAAGCACATGCCAATAAAAATCATCGAAGGCAAGCTGGCGGCAATCGTCCCATCAAATCCATAGACCTGTTTTAAAAATGCAGTCCCCCACACATCGGCAAATCCCTCCAAAGGCCCCACCATCAGACCTGCAAAAACACACGTCCAAATGACCTTGCGATTACTAAAGACCTCTTTGATATCGGATAGGACCGTGCTTTGCGATGAGCTTTTTGCCTTCGGAAGGATCCAGTACGTGGCAATCGCGAGCGCCACCCCTGCGGCAGCAAATAACTGAACGACCGATTGATAGCCAAAAACGTCCCGCATATAACTCACAGGGCCGCCTCCGTAGATGGCCCCAATCAGACCAATTGTCACAGAAAGGCTTAACATGCGAGCGAAGCGCTGCTCGCTAAAAGTCATTCGAATGATCTTAAAGACCCCTAAAATCGCAGCAGAAGACCCTACGCCAATCAAAAACCTCCCGGCAATGGGATAAATCCAATGATCTGCAAAAAGCAGCGGCATCAATCCTGCAACCGTCAGAAGGATGCAGACGGGAATGACTTTTCTTGGGCCAAAGCGATCGAGCATAATACCGACCGGCAAATGCATGAGCGAGTAGCCAATGTAATAAATTCCGGAGAACTGGCCAAAAGCGGCCGCCCCGATATCAAACTGCTTCATGATGTCATCCAACATGATGTTGGGCATCACTCTTAAAATATATTGGTAGGCATAGAACATCGATGCGGTGATCCATATCGTCCATGCAATCATGCGAGAACTCGAAAAAGAGGAAATCATAAAATAATCCTTAACATAGTTTATCTATCAGGTCTTTTTGACCCGGGTTTTTCAACAAAAAAATGTAGAGAGATTAAAGTATGTTATTGTGCCTGTGGGCACAAAAGGAGGAGAGGAAGGGAGACAGAAGAGTACGCTGCCACAGGTGAATTACCCCTGTGAGCCCCGCATAAAGCAAAATGTGAATCGCTTCTCTTTGTGTCCATATCCCGTGATTATAGCACTTTGGGATAAAATATGGCAATATACAATCGAGGCTAACCAACTAAAATTTAATTTGTCATGTTAAGACTGAACTCGAATTAAAAAAACAGAAAAAACTAATATTAACCACAATTAACAAATGATATTAAAACACAAATAAATAAAACACGTTGACATATTAACAAAATCGAATCATACTGGTTGGTTTATTTTGGAGGGATATCCATGTCGACAAAAGCTGTCTTCTCAAATGATTACTACACAAAGCCTATGATGCTCTGGAGCATTGGGAAAGCGGAGAAAACTCCTGAAGGAAGCTTGACAATTGAGGTCAGCGGGTTTTTCAACTTTTGGAATTATCGAGACACACACGTCTGTGTCGACGACCAAGGGACAATTTCGACCGTCCCCTTCTCTCTATTCGAAGATCTCAAACGCTATTTTGGTCTCAGTCAAAACCAGGATTTGATCGCAGTAAACAAAAAATTGGTAGCACTGCAGTCCCAAATCCAAAACTCCTCAAGTCCGGAATTACAAATTCTTAAAAACGAAATCCACGACAAAAAAGCAAACGGCGCTCAAAATTTAACATGGAATCTCGCTTTGTTAAATAGGCGTTTCGAACAGGGAAACAGCGCAAGCGAACACGTAGCGACTTTTCTGAAAGTGATCAATTTCATCTACAAACTATTGCACTGGAAGCCGATCGAGCATTACCACTACGACCCTATCGACGCCGCACTATTCGATGATAAAGTCATTCGACCTGCCATGGAACTGACTCCGCAGGAAAGGGAATCGACAAAAATTTTTCCGGTGATCCAACTCAACGCACCATTGACTCTGCCCATCAATCTAACTCGGGAAAATATGCATAAGCTCGAATTGGGTTTTGTGGACAAAATCTCTTTTAGCCTCGAGGGGAAAACCTTCATTCTCACTTACGATAAGGCCAAAGAGCAGTTTATCCTCTCCTATACCTCATCGGACGCCTCCCCCTCTCTTTCCGCACTATTATTCGGCAGCAGGCAAAATATCAATTTTCATTCCGACCCGATAAATGTGGTCGAAAAGAAATTATTCGACGGTTCTACACAGATCCGCCCCTTGCAGTACCATGTCGAGTATACATGCGAATCCTTGTTCAATCCTAAGCAGACCTATAAACGCCTCCCCGGGCGCATGGAATTATCCGCACATTGCGAATACACGATCCCTCTCTCTCAAGGGAATCTCAACATCAAAATGTATCCAAGAATTAGACTAGCCTAAAATTAAGTCTGCATTGAATATCCCGGGTCGGTTTTTAAAGCCTGGGAATGTTCCGTTCATAGCATATATGCTATAAAAACCCATGAGTTTTATGCCATATGGGCATAAAATCCAGGGAATCTCAATATCAAAATGTATCCAAGAATCAGACTAACGTGAAGGCTTCTGTGTCCCCATGCCGATGTTGCGATGGTAAGCACCCTTGATGTGTTGTTCTTGCATCGCACGCGCAACCTTCAATGCTGCAACTCCTTTTGAATATGGTCAGCCATGTAGCGATCATAGACAGCTTCCGAACTGCGCTTAGTTTCTTGATCCCGTTGGCATTGAAGGGAAGATCGGAGACCAAAAGAAGCGCTCCTAAAGTGAATTTGCGCTTGTAGCTGGCAGCGAACAGTGTGGCGCACTCCATTTCGATCGCCTGGGCTTTGTCGCCTTGAGGCGGCTTTTAAATTCCTCATTAAACTCCCAGAAACGCATATTCGTCGTGTAAGTGATGCCGATGTGGTACACCGCCTTTTGCTACTCGAAGACTTCCGTCACTGCCTGGCAATACATTTTTTTTTTTTTTTTTTTTTTTTTTTTTTTTTTTTTTTTTTTTTTTTTTTTTTTTTTTTGTTTTTCTGTGTTTTTTTTTCTGTCGCCGGGAGGTGTACTTTTTTTTTTGTTTTTCTCTTCTTCTTTTTTTTTTTTTTTTTTTCGTTCAGCGTATTGCTCGTTGCTCAGGTTGA
>CAWESW010000055.1:0-12926 GCA_963811735.1 uncultured Verrucomicrobiae bacterium
AGATTCTTTCCGAAAGTTGGTTTACTACTTTCAAAGAAAAAGCGCCTGAAATGAGCGATATAGGTGCACTCAAAGATTGGTACATCAACCACTTTGAACATCATCTCGAGCATTCGTTTCTCAGTCAGGATTAGTCGGCAATGGCAATCGGGAGATGAGATAGAGAGGATAATTATAAATATCGCCATCGTGTTTTAAATTCATGGTAGTGGTTCGGATGAGTTTGGAAGGAGCGTATTTTTGATTGTAGACAAGAAGGCTCTTTTTTTTCTGACTTGCTCCCGCTTTCACTTCCAGCGGATAGATCTCATGGTCTTCTTCAATTAAGAAATCAATTTCTGCAACGCCTTCGCTTGTCCAATAATAGGGTTCTTTATGCTTGGTTGCGATCAATTCTTGCGCTACGTAATTCTCTGTGAGAGCTCCCTTGAATTCTGTGAATAAAAGATCTCCATCGATAATGGTCTGAGGAGAAAGATTGCTTTGAGCGCCGAGCAATCCCACGTCAGCTAAAAAGATCTTGAAAATGTTATTGTCAGCATAGGCACTAAGAGGGAATTTTGGAGATTCTACTAGATAGCTTTTATGGATAAGTCCTGCATCTGAAAGCCATTGGATGGCTTCTTCATAATCTCTGCCTCGAGCGCTTTTTCGGATCGCTGCAAAAATGAATTTTTTATTTTCCTTTGCTAGCTGACGATGAACCTGTTTCCAGACCGTCGTGATCTTCATGATCTCATGGGGTGGTGCATGTTTGGCGAAGTCTTTTTCATAAGCATTCAAGATTTCCAGTTGAATTTCTCTGATCAGCATTCAAGCTTTCGGTTTTGGCATATTCGGCAACGGCTTCCGGCATTCCCCCAATGAAGAAGTACATTTTCAATAGCTGGATTAACTTCTCATGCATGGGATTTGGAATCGGCTCATAAGTGGGATATTCCTCTAGGAATTGCCGTGTTTTTTCTTGACCCAAGGCTGAGAGAAATTCGAAAAAGGTCAAAGGATACAGATGGAGAAAGTTGACTTTTCCAACAGGAAAGCCTTTTTCTCCCGCTGTTTTCACGCCCAAAAGTGAACCTGCAGCAACAACGTGATACTCGTTTGCCTCTTCGCAAAAATATTTTAGGCTGTTGAGTGCTTTCGGACATTCTTGAATTTCATCAAAGATCAAGAGAGTGTGATGGGGTTCGATCTCTATTTCTGTATGAATGCTTAGAATTTTTATAAGTTGCTTGGGGTCTAGAGTGCCTTCGAAATATTGGCCTAGTTTTTCATCCTTTTCGAAATTCAGGTAGGCCATTTTTTCGTAAGATGTTTTACCAAAATGCTTTAGAGCATATGTTTTTCCGACCTGCCTGGCTCCGTTTAATATTAACGGCTTGCGTCGCGCTGATTGCTTCCACTCTTCAAGTAATTTGTAGATGTCTCGCTTCATACCCTCAGTGTAAGCAAATTTTAGGCAAAAAGCAAGCTATTCCTTCATAAAACGTGATGACTTCCCACGTTTTTCGTTGGAAAAACGTGGCTGACTCCACACGTTTTTCGTTGGAAAAACGTGTGAGAATTCACCTAACTTATTGATTATGAATTAGATAAGCAGATAGCGTTAGTTACCATCCAGCAAAGAATGCACCAGGCGTAGGCCATGGTCCGTTAGAAAAACGGCGTCTCCCTCCCCTTTTTTGACGAAATTGGCCTGGGCCAGATCGCGTGCGATCACGTTGGCGCCTTTGTCGTTCTGGCCAATGGCCCTGCCGACCTCAAAGCGGTCGATCGCCTCTTGGGGGGTGCCGAGTTTGGAGGCGAGCTCGCAGAGCTTGATCAGGAAGAGCTCGTCTTTGGTGGTTCCTTTCTTGGTCATAGGTTCCTCTTTTTGAGCCGCGCGCCTTGCGGAGTGTCTTCGATAATGTAGCCGCGGGAATGGATGAGGTCGCGGCATGCATCGGCCATCTTCCAGTCTTTCTCGGCGCGGGCAGTTTCTCTTTTTTTAAGTGCTTCTTCAAGATCGGGAGGAATGGGTTCCTCTTCGGGCTGTAGCGGGAGCACGCCTAGAACTTGATCAATTATATGCAGGAAATCGAGCACGTCTTCAGCTTCGGAAATCCCGATCTTTCCCTGATCGCAAAGGCTGTTGACCTCGCGCACCATGTCGAATAGGGCGGCGAGCGCGGGCGAAATATTGATATCGTCAGCGAGATTGGATGCGAATTGCTCCATGGCCTTTTCCAGAAGGGGCAAAATGAAGCCGTGGTTTTTTTTCACCTTGAGATCATGCAGGATCGTTTCGACGATGCCCGCTTGCGCAGGGACTTCTTTGAGCGCCTTTTGCAGAAGGGGCTTTATGAAGGAAGGATCCAGGATGTCGCTCTCTTTTTCATCATGGACGTTGTGGATGATGTTGGAGAGGATCTTCTTTGCCTCGGGCAATTCCTTAAGCGTTTTTTCTAAAATGCAGGTGAGGACGGCGCGTTCTTTTTCCGCTTTGACGCCGGTCAGGATCCGATCGAGGATCTGGCCTCTTTCCGGATTCTGGACCAGGCTGCGTTCAATCAAGGGTCTGATTTGATCGGCATCAAAGATATCGCGTCCTTTGTCGTTCTGGACGTCGAAGAGGATCCGCTCCTGGACCTGTTTTTTTTGTGTGCTTTCCGGAATGGCTTTTTCCAAGATGAGATCGAGCGCTTTGCTCATTTTTTCTCGGCGGATGGCCTGCAGGCGCTGGATGAAATCGGAGAGGCGCTCCAGCGTGGAGACGGCGCCGTCGAGTCCTGTGAAAGTGAAGTTGAGCTGTGTGCGATAGTGGGTCTGTAAAAGCATATAGCGGACCTGGCGGCCGGTATAGCCTTTTTGGAGGAGGTCGCGCAGTGTGTAGAAGTTGCCGAGGCTTTTTGACATCTTCTTGTGATCGACGAGCAAATGTTCGGCGTGGAGCCAATGGTTGACGAAATGGCGGCAGGAATAGGCTTCCGATTGGGCGATCTCGTTCTCGTGGTGCGGGAACATGTTGTCGACGCCGCCGACGTGGATGTCAATCGTCTCGCCGAGGAGTTTCATGGCCATCGCAGAGCATTCGATATGCCAGCCGGGGCGCCCCTTTCCAAAAGGGCTCTCCCAGAAGATATTGCCGTCTCTCTGCGGATCATAGAATTTCCAAAGCACAAAGTCGCTGGCATTCTCTTTATCGTATTCATCAGCGGCGACGCGATTCGATGCGCCGGCTTGCAATTCATCCAGATGCAAATGGGAAAGCCTTCCATAGGAAGGAAACTTGGAGATGGCAAAATAGATGCTTTGGTCGTGGCCGCGGTAGGCAATGCCTGAATCGAGGAGCTTCTGGATGATGGCGATCATCTCCGGGATGTAATCGGTCGCTGCGGGATAGTACTCCACTTTTTCGATGTTAAGAGTTTTTAGGTCTTCGAAAAAGGCATCTTTAAAAGGTTGGGTGAAATCGATCAGGGAGATATTTTTGTCGAGGGCTCCCTTGATCGTTTTATCGTCGACATCTGTGAGGTTCATCGCCTGCTTAACAGGAAAGCCAAAAAATTGAATGGCGCGCCGGAGCAGGTCTTCAAAGACGTAGGTGCGGAAGTTGCCGATGTGGGCGAAGTTATAAACCGTCGGGCCGCATGTGTACATGCGGATCGTCCGCCCGTCCAGGGGGATGATCTCTTCTTTTTGCCTGCTTTCGGTATTGTAAAGTTTTAAAGGGTGTTTTTTCATCGCTGGCTTAATCCTGAATTTCGTCCAGGAGACGATAATGGGTTTTACCTGTGCCCGTCAAGGGAATCTGCTGTAAAGTACGCACTTCGGCGATCTTGACGAACCTCCCATAGCCGCTGTCTTTCAGGGCTGCATTGACATCCTCTTTGGCGATAGGGAAGGTCGTATATAAAATAATCAGGGGCTTATCGACTTCTTTTTCGCGCACGCTCACTGCCAGCGAAGGGCCCTCCTCTTTTCCGGTGACCCAATGTTTGTCTTTTGCCAAACGGATCAATTCCTCTTCCAGGCCGCCGAGGCTGACCATTTCGCCTCCGATCTTGATGAAGCGCTTTAACCTTCCGGTCAGGATCAGGTGATTTTCTTCATCGAGATGCCCCCTGTCTCCGGACAAATACCACTGTTTGCCGTTTACAGTGATGAAGGGAGTGCGCGGATTGCCGAGATATCCGGAAAAGACATTGGGACCGGCGATGCAAACTTCCCCTTCCTGGCCTAAAGGGGCAGGCTGCTTTGCCTGCTCATCCAAGATCATCAACTCGACCCCAGGGATCGGCCTTCCAACTCCCTTATGGGGTTCTTCAAGGCGGTCTAGCGTTACAATCGGACTGCACTCGGTAATCCCATAGCCTTCCAAAAGATGAGCTTTTGGCAAATGCTCTTTGATGTAATCGAATAGTTCCTGCGGAGTTTTCTCCGCTCCCGAGACGACGAGCCGCAGCGACTGGAGCTGGTCGGGATTTGCGACGCGGAAAACAGCTTTAATGAAGCTGGGGGCGCAGCAAAAAAGCGTCGGCTTCCACAGACCGATATCTCTGGCCATGCCATGGCTGTCGGTCGGGTCGGGGGCGTAGCAGATCCTCAGACCCGCGAGGATCGATAAAATCCCCGTCGGGGAAAAGCCAAAAGAGTGAAAAGGGGGAAGGACGCCGTAGAAAATATCATCCGCATGCATCTGTACGGTTTTAAAACCGGCGCGCTGATTGCTGAGAATATTGGAATGGGACAGAGGAACCCCCTTTGGGAGCGATTCGGTGCCGCTGGTAAAGAGAATGACTGCGGGATCGGACGCTTTGAGGGAAGAGAGTTTTAATAGCTTGAGCAGCGCATCTGTGCGTCTGTAGCTTAAGAAGAGGGCGCGCAGCTTGTCTTTAAGAGTGATCGTTTGACGGATCTCCTCGATGAATTGGAGCATTTGTTCCATTTTACCCAGGTCCCCATTTTCCAGCCTGTCGAGGAACTTTGACGACGTGATGACGACTTGCACCCCGGTTAAATCGATCGAATGGTCGAGCGATTTGACGCCGGCTGTCCAATTGAGCATGACAGGGACTTTGCCTGCGAGCAAGACGCTCAGGATGATCAGATAGGCGCCGGACGTAGCAGGAAGCATCACTCCGATTTTGTCGCCGGGAAGCTTTTGAAATTTTTTAGAAAGGACGAGGGCGCCCAGCTTTAGCTTGGAATAGCTGAGAGGGCCGGACATCGCATCGAGGACGGCGATCAAAGAGCCATTCCGATCGACGCTGCGCAAGAAGACTTCCTGGATGGTCTCCCCCTCAGGAATCTCCGGCGCGGCGCGTTTTTCTTCGGGCCAGACAAATTGTTGTTTGGGCGCAGCCGTCCGATCTTCGCGCTCCTTTTTATACCCTGAGGCATACTGAAGGACGTCTTCGACCGTCTGCAGATCGCCCGGGAGCAGGTCGGTCACTCCATAGCGCTCGTCGAGAAAGACATAAACCTGGACGACATCGAGGGAATCTAGGCCAAGGTCCTGGGAAAGATACATCTTGCGATCGATCTGTTCCACGGTCCTGCCGCAAAGGGGCGCAAGGAAAGCAAAGACTTCCGCTTGAGCTTTTTTCGATAGGGGGCGCTCTTCGGACGCTTGCGGCCGGTCAGTCGCTATGAAGACGGTGGGCAGCTCTTCCTTCCAAAAGGCATAGGAGACGAGTTTCAAAGTCTCAGGGCCGGGTTCGGGATACCGGTTATACCAGTTTTCCAGATACTTGTTGAATTCGAGCCGTGGAGCGGAATAGGGGAAATCGGGAGGAGGAAGTTCGAACTCCACCAGGATCTTGCGCCTGGGCGCGAAAAAAATGCCGTTCTTGAGGAGAATTTGAACACACTCGAGGAGGACCTTTCCAAAGTTGGGAGACGCCCCGGTCAAGGCCCTAGAGAACTTGCTCCCCCAAAGCCCGGTGGTACGAACGAGCACGATATTGGTCTCAGGGGCGCTCTGAAGAAGTTTATGAGCGAAAGAAGCCCCCCCGATCATTTCCATTCCCGAGATTTTTAGCCGGCCTGAGGGGTAGATCAGAAAATTCCCCTTGTTCTTGAGCTCTGTGACAACGTTGTTGAATTGTTTCTCCACTTTCTTACCGCGCCATTTGTTGGCCAGGACATCCATTGTCGGAAGCGGCATGGCTTTGACAAGGTTCATAAAGAATTTAAAGCCTTTCAATTCGTAAAAGTGCTCGACGACAAGGGGCCGTGGTCGGAATTTGCCCCAAAGCACTGACTCTAAAATAACAGGATCAATCTCGGCGGGGTGGTTGGGAAGAAAGAGAATCCCCCCTGACCGCTTAAATTTGTCGGGCGTTAAATGGTCAAGCCCCTTCACAACAACGCGATAGCGCAGGAAAACGAGGAAACGCACCAGCCAGATGGTGGGGTATAGGATCAGATTGTACACGATCTCCTTCAACATGCGCGACCTTCTAAATATGCGGAGGCTAATTACGCATTTTAAATTAAATCGAGAATCTACGCCAGCAGGAACGGAAGATTACACACATAAACTTCTAATAATTAAAAACTATTACATTAAAACATCTGCATAATTTGACATAATAACAACATACGTGTAATAATAAATTTAAACTAAGAAGAACTTAATAATGAAAAAAAAACAACCCAAGCCGGAAAAGGCCCCCCTCCCGACGCAGGATAAATCCTTTCCCGCAGCCATTGAGCAAATGGCTGAGCTTCTGCGCACTGAGGTCAAACTAAAGGAGAGGGACACCAAAGTCCTCTCAAGCTCATCGATGCCCCATTCTTTCAATATTGCCATTGTGAAGGTCGCCAGGCTGCTCCGCACGCAGGCTCGTGCAGTCGATTCAACAAAAAAACATTCCTGGAAGGCCGGCTTCAAACCGGATAAGCCTAAAGGATAAATCTTAATTTTAAAGTAAGCGCATGGTGTTGACGCCAGAGCCTCGGCCCCGGCGTTGGAGGCGGGAGCTTCTTAGGCACTTTGAACAGATGAAGTTTGCCTCACATAATTCATCAATGCCGTTCGTTCGGCGCGTAGTTGAGCGACATTGGGGATTCTCGCAATCTCTTGAGTCAGTCTTTTTCGCAATGCAACTACACGCTCATCCGCAACGTCCAAAGTCTCCACTTGATCAGGAGGCAAGTGCCATTCTGAGACAGCCACGAAGGTTGTTACCGCCCTCATTGTCTCATCAATCTGCGCAACCAATTCATGAGTCAGAGGATGATGTTCATCCTGAAAATGAGCGGGAATAGGCCCTGATTCTGAGCCAAAGACCATCATCGGCAAGCTTCTCTGATTTTGATCATACATTCTTTGCAACAAACGCTGTGCTGCTTGCAGATCTGTTCCTCGAACTGTAATGCTGATCTGTGACATGTTTTCTCCTTACATTTAAACCGAGTTCAAAACTCAGCGAAAAGTTTAAGGAGCTGAGATTTTGATGTCCACATGCACTTGAAGAGATTAATTGATCGAGCCCGAGCCCGATTTCGAACTTCTTTTTCGGGCTCGGGGCTCGATGCGTTATTGAAATTAAGAATGAGTAAAGATTTAATAAGAGTAAAATAAATCGCGAGAAAAAAACGTTTAACTAAATCCTCCCCTTTTTATAATCACAAAAACACAAGATACGCTTATTTTAAGGAAAAAGGAGGATGATATGGTAAGACAAGTCGGACCCGGGCCAGCGGAATCTGCTAAACAGCCGGCAGAGAGCTGTCCCTGCAAAGAAAGCACCTCTCGAAACAACGAAGGCTGCAGTTAATGATTTTGTGATTAAAGGCCGAGGAAGAAGCTCGCTCAGAGCGGGAAGTCCTCCCACTATCACAGATCACGCTCCAAAAAATGTCTCAGCAAAAGTTACTGAAGCTGTCAAAAACCGCTCCAAATAGCATGAGACCGTTGCATAACTCGTTTTTTCTGGCAAATGGAGTTACGCAACGGTCTCAGTATGTCTACAAATTAAAAAACCCGCTTTAAGAGCGGGTTTTTTAATTGCTAGGCTGCTTCTTAGTTAAAAAAGCGCAGTCCTTTCAGGGATCTTGTCGCGACGAAGAGCTTGACAAGGTCCAGAAAGAGATAGGGAAGCATTCCAAACACCACAGCATTTTGCCAGCCGATGTAGCGAGCGAGCCAGGGAAGCCCAAAGAGATAAACAATGAGGTTGCCAAGGCCCATCGCAGCGAATGCTTTGGAGGGGGTGCGATTGCGCATGCGCTCCATCATAAAACCGGTGACGAATGCTGCTGCCAAGTAGCCAAGAAGGTAGCCGCCGCTAGGACCTGCGAGATACGCAATGCCTGCCCCTCCGCATGCGAAGACGGGCAGCCCGATTGCGCCCTGGAAAAGATAGGTCATTACTGCTAAGGACGCGCGTTTACTGCCTAATAAGCAAGAGAGCAAAAGGACGACGTGCGCTTGCACGGCAATCGCAATAGGGGAAAATGGCAAGCGGATGGATACCGGAGCAAAAAGAGCGATGATGATGCTCGCCCCCAATACCACTGCGGCTTCCTTAAGCCAAGAGCGTTCGTCTGCGGTCTCATTGATGAGATAAGAATAATTTACTGCCATAAAAGCCTCCTCTAAGAGAGTGGATTCAATTCTTGAAGGCTAAGATTAACAAGGATGGGTATTTTTTTAAAAAGCTTTTTTAAGGAATTACTAAATTTCTTTGGAAATTTCGCATTTTACCCCTCTATACCCAAATAAAAAAGGGGGATAAAACGCAAAGACGCCAAGGCGCAAAGCATTAAAAAATCTTTGCGCCTTAGCGTCTTTGCGTTTCATTTATTTTTCGGATAAACAACACTACTTTACCAGTGCATTTGCCTGTTCTTTTAGAATCTTCTCCCAATCAGTGCAGGGAGAGGCGAAATCGGGCTCTGCGTGCGTCGAAAAGCCGGGGATCGAAGAAATCAGCACGGCCCCCTCCTCAGAGAGTTTGGTGAACTTTTCGTGATCGGCTGTGATCGTCCTTCCCAGAGAATAACAGCGGTGCAGATCGATGTGCTTTTTGAGTGTTTTGAATAGCATGGCATAGGTATTTGTCGTCGAGGGGGTCGTCCTCCAATGGCACGACGCCGTATGAAAAATTTTCGACTTCAGTTCGGCGTATTCGGGGGAAAAGTATTTATCCTTATGGTCGTAGAGCGTGGCGTAGTCCACCCCTTGCAGAGAAAACGCCTCGCGCAGGATTTGAGGCCACTTAGGCAAATGGAGATAGTCGTCTTCAAGGAAGTAGATGATGGTGTCGGGAGAGAATCGCTGCTTGTAGACAAGTTCGAGCATGAATAGAAAAGAAGCGGCTTCGGAGCCGGCTTTAAACTCAACGATTGGAAAGCTCTGCTGTTTGCGGATGAAATGCTCCCCTTCCATGGGATGGAAGGTATCGAGGAGTAAAGTGACGTTGATCTCTTTTTCCCCTTCGAGTGTTTGGAGAAGATTATCAAAGCACCGTTCTTTGCTAAACTCTTCAAACCGCTGTTTATGCGCGCTGACGGCAGAGTAGTTGCAATGCCTGATGAAGATTTCGATGGGAAGCGTTCTATCTTTGCGCAAAGATTGGGAAAGGGTGTCTTTCCAGGAAGTAAACCATTCGACCAAGGATTTAAACATGGGCAATTTACGAGGGTTGTATGTTGAGGCAGCGCACGAATTCCTGAAGAATATGTCTCGCTTCTTTAAAAGTGAGCTGTTGCAAAGCTTCAGGGATGGTCATCCATTTTGCATCGCGGATTTCTTCTTCCTGGAGATTTAAGCTGCCCTCGACAAAAGCCGGAAAGTATTGCACGGTTTTGACGATGAACTGCCTCTTGCGACGGAACTGGTATTGTTCTATCATGGGTTGCTGAAGCAGTACATCGGAGACGATTAACCCGGTCTCCTCTTTGAGTTCGCGCGTTGCGGACTGCAGTGGAGTTTCACCCGGATTGGCTTTTCCTTTTGGAAAGCCCCAATGGTTGCCCTCGCGGTGCAAGATCAATAGAACTTTCCATGTTCCCTCTTCCTTTAAAAAAGGGACAATGCCGAACGATTCCACTTTTATCATCGAGCCTATGAGTATGTCGTTAAAATAAGTTAAGGATGATAGGGTGCAAAAATCAACGTCGAGTTGTGTCCGCCGAAGCCAAACGAGTTGCTTAAAGCTCCGGTCACTTTGTGCGGCTTGGCCGTGTTAGGCACGACATCGATCCCGGCAAGCTCCTCTTCAGGATTGTCGAGGTTGATCGTCGGATGCAGCATGCCTGTTTGGATCGCTTTGATCGTCGCAATGGCTTCGATGCCTCCGGCTGCGCCCAGGCAGTGGCCGATCATCGATTTGGTCGCGTTCATCTTAAGGTTTTCGGCATGCGGACCAAAAACTTTGCGAATTGCGCGCACTTCACACAAATCCCCGGCCTGAGTCGATGTGGCATGGGCATTGATGTAATTGATCTGTTCTTTGTCGATCCCGGCCTGTTTGAGCGAGTTTTCAATGCAAATGCCGACGCCGAGGCCATCGGCTCTAGGATCTGTCATATGATGGGCGTCGCAAGAGATTCCGCCTCCGAGATATTCGGCGAGGATGGTCGCTCCGCGCTCCAGAGCATGTTCAAGACTTTCGAGGAGTAGGACACCGGCGCCTTCTCCCATGACAAACCCATCGCGCTGTTTGTCCCAAGGGCGGGATGCCTTTTGAAAATCGTCATTGCGTTCGGAAAGGGCTTTGCAGGCGACGAATCCGGCTACTCCGATCGGATTGATCGGCGATTCGGTACCGCCGCACAGCATCACATCGGCGTCGCCGCGCAGGATATGCTCAGCTGCAGAGTAAATACAGTAGTTCGATGTCGCGCACGCCGTGGAAATTGAGTAATTGGGCCCCATGAAGCCAATGTCGATGGCCAGGAGCGCTCCCCCCATATTGGTAATGATGAAAGGCACAAAGAATGGGGTCATTCGTTTGAAGCCTTTGGTGAGGAGTGTTTCTGTGCCTTCGTAGAACACATTCATGCCGCCCATCCCTGAGCCGATCAGGACTCCGGCGCGGGTCTTGTCGAGCTTATCGAAAGCCTCGCCGGTGAGTTGTCCATGTTCCAAGGCTTTTTTTCCGGCTACGGCGGTATAACGAATGAATGGATCGACGCGCCGAGCCTGTTTTTTATCGAGATAATTGCCGACATCAAAATTGCGGACGACTCCAGCGAAGCGAGTGGGAAAGTCCTGACAAGGAAATTCTTCGATCGGAACGATACCGCTTTTGCCGGCGAGGAGCTGAGCATAAAACTCATCGACGTCCGTTCCAAAGCAGGAAACGACCCCCATCCCTGTGACTACGACCCTTTTTTTCTTCATGACTATCCTCTGATTTTAGAGTATCAGAGGATACACTAAATCTATTAATTTCGCAACCGGGGCTTTATGAGGCTAAGAGACTGTCTCTTACCTAAAAGAGTAACGTGAAAATAAAAATTTAATTTCCAGACGAGTTCATAGCGGCAGAATCGCTCTTGGGATTCACGTTGATCTGTAAATCAACGATTTCCCCTTCTTTCCAGAGCTGCTCGAGCTGGTACTTGTCCCGAAGCCCGGGCATAAAGAGATGCACCATGATGTGCAGGTAGTCAATCACGACCCAGTCCCCTTCCTTCATCCCTTCGACGAAAACCGGTCTTTGGCCGAGTTTTTCGAGCTCGTGGACGACAGCTTCGGCAATCGCGCTGACGTGCTTATCGATATTCCCCTCAGCGATAATGACATAATCGGTCAGGCTGGAAATTTTGCGGACATCGAGGGCCAGGATATTAAATCCTTTTTTATCAAAAATGGCCTGAGCGATTGCATTCATATAAAATAATGGGTCGGGCGTAGTCATAATCCTGGAATCTCACCTAAAAAATAATCCAGCTAATATAGGCGATGCTGTGCAATATAGTCCAGCACGGAGGCGGGCATCAGATGGCCGCAATATTTTTTTTGAGAAAGGCGATCGCGAATGACGGTGCTGCTGATATCTAGAACAGGAATATTGACTCTTTTACCCGGAGGGGTTTGCTGCAGAGGATCTGCGCTGCCGCGCGTCCCGATCAAAGGAGGCGCAAGGCGGATCAATTCGTCTGCCTCTTTCCACCTTTGGAAGGAGGCGATATGGTCGTCGCCCAAGAGAAGATGCAGCTGAAGAGACGGATCCTCAGAGAGCTTTCGCACCGTGTCGATCGTGTAGGAAGGCCCCTTTTCCTTGAGTTCCCAATCAATCACGCGAAACCCTTTGATGGGGGCGATCGCGAGTTTCAACATTGCCAATCGATGTTCAGATGAAACGACGGGAGGAGCGCCCTCTTTGAAGGGCGAGATTCCCGCCGGGACAAAGAGAACTTCATCAAGCAGGCAAGTTTCTTTCAGCGATAGCGCCAGATTCAAGTGCCCAAAGTGCACCGGATCGAAACTGCCGCCGAGGACTCCCACTTTCACTTTTTTGTTCATAATATCGACCACTGATGCAGCTCGGAGAAGCGGCGAAGTTTCCGATCGGGATTGACAGCGATCGGGGTTCCTGCTGTCAGCAATAAGGGCAAATCGAGAAAACTGTCGGAATAGGCCGTGATTTTTTCCTTGCCGATAGATAGTTTGTCGGCAATCTCCTTCACGCAGGACGCCTTCTCTTCTCCTTGCATTATGGAGGCAATGTGGCACAAGTTCTGCTCCTTGTCAACGGCATATTGGGTCGCGCGCCACTCGTTGACGCCGAGGAGTTCAGCGATCTTTTCCACTAAAAAACTTGGGGAGTTGGAGAGAATAAGGGTGTAATGCCCGAGATGCTGGGCAAGGCGAAGCTGCGCAATTACCGGGTGATAAATCCGCGATTGAAGGTAGTCGTGTAAAAAGGGCTCGACGTTGGCCTTGAGCTTTGCCAAGGACCTTCCTCGCAAGAGATGCTCAAAAA
>CAWESW010000056.1:0-106789 GCA_963811735.1 uncultured Verrucomicrobiae bacterium
CACCAATCGCCCGGTACATCAGGATCTCGTTCAGCTGCTCGCGATCGTCAAAGCCATTCACTGCGGCCATAATAGGAGCGTTGGGTGCGATATACCTCTGCAGAGGCGTCGAGCTGCCTCGGAAATAGGAGAATGGGTAATATTGAGTCAACCAGTCCTGTGGACCTTCACCAGCAAACAGAAATTGAGAATTGATTTTATCTGCTTCGGCACGCAATTGCCGCGCGAGAGGAAGATCGCCTGAATAAATGTATCTTGGCGCGCCGGATCCTGGTTCCCGATCGAAGGAGTAGATAACCGGGGCATGGGTGCAGACTTCATCATAGAGCCAGCCAGATGGATTCAAGGCCAATAACTTTTGAAATTCGTCGACTGCAATTTGCCGATAGGCGGGCAGACAAAAATCCATTACGGCAAATTGACGATTATTAATCTCTGCTAGCTGCGTGGGCGTGTGATAACTATCGCCGCTCTTTTGATAGCGAATACCATAAGGATCGATTGCCTCATATTTGTAGAGTTCGCTTTTGTACCATTCAGTCGTCATGTCAGCCCAAGGGAACTTTGCAAATAGGACAATCCTTATTCCCTTGGCTTGAATCTGGGCGATAGCATCGCGCAATTCCTTCCATGTACCAAGCTCTAGATCAATATCCTGCGAGGGATTGCCGCGGTCTTGGCCGCCATGATTCCAACCAACCAACTGAATCGCATTCACACCATACTTCACACAGTCGTTGCCATATTCGGTGAGCTTGTTGTAGGGAACCCGATATTCCTCCTCAGACGAATTGATCTGCAGTTGCTGCCAGGAATGTACCTCCCGCGCCCACGCTGGAACTGTCGGCTCCTGGTACCACGTTGCCCGCCACTCCTTATAGAGATCGACGCCCGCATGCCAATCGCCGCTGTAGCTCTGCACGACAACAGGAGCAAGTTGTTTTGTTGAATGGGGTCTCGCAAAAACAAAATGACAGGTACGGAATTCCAGATGAACTGGCGTTCCTGATATCTTGTCTTCTTCCGGGACTATGTGATCTTCCGGCGGATAGATCGCTCCCCCAGAGAACGGTGCCGAATTGTTCAATACGCCGGGATGCTGTTCAAAGGTATATTGCAGGAGGTAGGGAATCGTCGGATCATGCATCCCTACATAGAGACCTTCTCGAACGGATTGAATGAGGCAGAAGAGGCTATAGTAGGAATCTCTAGTTTTTGTTGGGAAGTCAACGCCCCAATAGCCCTTCTCATTGGCAAAATGCGGAAACAGTTCTGCTGATTCCAGGTTGTCATAGCGTGCCGTCATCACGGTCATCGGTGCATCGCGCACGGGTGGATTTAGATCTCCGAAGAACGGGTAGTCAATAGTCTCGACAGTCAATTGTGAATCGTTGATAAGTGAGCCCTGAAAGGCCAAACGGCCTTTCTCGAGTGTGACTGAGGTCCTGAAAGTCATTGGGAGAGTTCCCCCATGCTCGCTCATCAAGCCGGCCCATTCGATATGCACTTCCTTATCATTGAACTTCTCAACATGTGCGGCACGCTGCTTCTCGCCAAGTACGAAGTTCGAGCGACGGTTCGGAAGTGGTGCGAGAATCCGAAACGACATGCCCAACTCCGGGCGCCGCTCGATAGTCCAGGCAGACGACTTGCTTACCAGCCGTGTTAAGGTTCCCAGCATTGGGTCGAACGCCACCAGAAGCAATTCGTCCTCCAATACTACTTCGCCAGAATCGCCAGTGTTCGACCCTCTCACCTCCGCGTTAGTGAGCAGATCGACGGCCGTCATCCCCGCCAGTTTGTTAAAGGTTCGTCGGTTCACGCTCTACTCCTTTGCGCCCTCATCCTAAGTAGTATTGTTGGCGCCGCTTTGCCCTATTAAACAAAAGAGCGTGTACCATGCTACAGGTTCGCGTGGTACACGCTGCAATCATATGGGGCGATTGTCTTCCTCGGAACCGTGGCAACTTCTGACAGCTAGAAGGACACCCTCGCTGACATCTGACCAATGCGCGGATCTAGCGCACTGGTAATTACGCCGAATGTCGAGGAACCGGCGGTCGTGCCGGGGAAAGCCGGGTTCGTGTGGTTGAATACATTGAAGTACTCAGCTCGAAGTTCCAGCTTCACGCTTTCATGAATCTGAAAGTCTTTGTAGAGTGCCATATTCCAGACCTCTACACCCGGACCATGCACGGTCCCATCTTCTATAGTTCCGTAAAATCCGTTCGCGGGCCTAGCAAATATAGTACCCGTAGCTGTCCCAGCTGCGGTTCCCGGGGTGAACCAGAAATCGCTGGCACCGTACTTGTATGGCTTCCAAGTCTTCGGATAAGTGAACTGGCCGACCAGGTTCGGACGGGAAATGAGCCCGAGATTTGATCCAGTAATCCCGAAGGTCGAAAACGATCCGCTTTGAAGTGTAGTCATATCAGAAATCTTCCAGCCCCCCAAAACGGCGTGTTCCCATCCAGTGTTAAAGACCGGCAGACTATAGACGACGCTCCAGGTGAGAACCTGAGGAGTGTCCAGACTGGAGTTTCCATAAGCCGATTTCAAATTGTAGGGATTTTGAAAACCTCCCGCATTATCCAAATTATGCGACCAAGTGTATGCCATAGTCACATAGACATGGTGCACAGCAGGATGGCGCACGCTAACCTCAAAGGCGTCCCAGTTGTCCACTCCAATGGGATTGAACCAGGTAATGGATGCGTATCCCTGATATGGGGCGTAATATGCCGAACTATAACCGCTCGTGTTCAGGTTCGGGTTGAAGTCGTAGGACGTACCATTTACTGTTGTCGCTGCAGGTTGGGCAAGGTTGTAGCTGGTGTTTAGGTGGTTGGCAATGTCGCCTGCTCCAGTTAAAGTGACAAACCAGTTGCCGGGCAACTGTTGTTGCAAGCTCAAGCTATATGTTTTGATCATGGCTAGCTGGTAGTCTTTGGGCATACCACTCACGGTCGGGGCTGTAGGCGGCGTCGCCGTGCCTCCGGTAACATTGGGAAAGGTCGGATTGGTTAGCGCAGTCTGGTTGACAACTGGGTAACTGATGCAACCTTGAGCGCAAGCGGCCCCCATGCCGCCGTTGCGGTTATATGCATATCCAACACCGCCTCGCAGAGACGTCTTCCCGTTGCCAAAGAGATCTATGGCAAATCCGGCCATCGGAGCTACGTAGAAGTTGTGCTCGTTGGTTATATTGAGCGGCACGCCGTTCTCGCCATCGACTTCAATCCCATTTTCGTAGTTGTTCGCGTACGGGCCGGACAAAACACCTCCGATCGAAACGGTTGGGGCCATGGAGGCGTTGAACAGGCTCGGCGCGAAGTTTGCGGAAGAGTCTCGCTGAGCACCAGGAAAGGGCATGCGGAAGAATCGCACTCCAACAGTGACTTTAAGGCGCCGCGTCACGCTCCATTGATCCTCAACATACGGAGTGAAGATGGGGTATTGGATGTACTTACGAATGCCATCGGCGCCTTGATCGAAACTATTTGGTAGTCCTAAAAGGAAATCAGCAATCGGGTTACCTGTCGCATGTCCATCGAAATTGGCATCACCTGTGGTGCTAGCATTTCCCGGTGTCTCCCATTGGCGCTTCGACCCGAAAACCATTTCACCACCGGCTTCAAAGAAATGTTTGCCTTTCAGCCAACTCCAGTCGTCTGAAATTGTGTCCTCTAAGTCCGTTGCCGCCGGGATGATATTATTCGCCCTCACTCCGAACTGGGACCAGCTGCCCGCGAATGTTATGTGCGGGAGTAAGTTCTGTAAATATCGACCCGTGTAAGGAAACTCCTCGTTGTAGCCTGTGATCTGCGAGGGCATGGTAATGCCCGCGAACGAGTGGGTGATATTGTAGTTGTTCATGGCAATACTGGTTTGATTGGTCATCGCTGATGTATAAACTTGCGTAAGCTGAATCTGCGCCAGCTTGTTGTCCGAAAGAAACACGTCGTAGTTTGTCGTGTAAGGCGACCCCATGCGGGCCGCATTCGGAAGGTTGGAATCCTGCGTTTCCCAAAATAGCTCGCCGGTGAGGCGAAAGTTCGGAGTGATGTAATGGTCGATCTTGGCCTCTTCATCGGGCTGATGTGTGATCGTAGGCTTCGTGTTCAAGTAATTCGTCGCGTTGGTAGTCGTATAGTTCGGGACCGGAGCCAGAGCATTGAGGAGCGCAAGTTCGGAGGCGTTTACTTGACTCGTCGGAATGAGCCAGTTTCCGCTCGCGTCCTGAGGGAAGCAGGAGGAGTCATTTGCCGCTGAACTGCAGTGGCCAGCGGGCAAACTTGGATTAGTCAGAAACGCCGTCCCATAGTAATTAGGAGTTGCTGTATAGGGAACTGGTGACGCCGCTGTTCCAGGGAAGACCGCAAAGCCGACGTCTGCACCGGAAGTGCCTTGCCCGCGCATACTGGCAAGCGGAGTCTGGCCTGTGACCGCTCCGCCTTGCTTTTGGCCGATCCATTGCTGATTCCAATAAAAGAAAGTCCTCGTCTTGTTCGTGTTGTAGTGGTTGGGAATGTAAACAGGGCCGCCTACATTCCACCCATACGTGTTCCAGCCTTCCGGCGATATCCCCTTGGAGGCGGGGACAAAAAAGTTGCGGGCATCAAAGATCGTGTTACGGACGAACTCCCAGGCGCCGCCATGAAACTCACTGGTGCCGCTCTTGGTTTGCACCATCATCACTCCCGCGCCCATCAGTGTGTACTTGGCGTCGTAGTTGTTCTGGAGAACCTTGATCTCCTCGATCTCATCCGGAACAGGAGTGATCGTTGTCTGTTGCATGTCGCCCGTATTCTCATTCCATATACCATCGAGCGTGTAGAAAGTTCCTTGTTGGCCTGATCCATTGAGGTTTACGTAGTTGTATGTCGCAAATCCGCCAGGTCCCATGGCCGTGTCAGGCGCGGTATTGACGACTCCAGGCATCAGTTGAACGAGCCCTTCGTAGTTTCTTCCATTCAGGGGGAGATCTTCCGCTTCTTCTCCAGATACTGTGCTGGAAACCTCTGGTGTGGTAGTTTGGATCGCGACGGCGCTCGCTGCGACCGTGACCGTTTCAGAGGCCCGCCCAGGCGACAGCGTTGCGTTCACGGTGACCACACCGGCAGGCTCCAGATAGACACCCGTCTGCTTAAAGCTGTTAAAATTAGGGTTGCTGACTTCTACGTCGTAGTGCCCGGTGGGCAAGCCGACTTCTGAAAAACTCCCAGAAACATTTGTGGCTGTACGTGTCACCACTCCCGTATTTTCATTCACGATCGTTACGCTAGCACCATTGATCAAAGCGCCGGACTGATCTATAACCGACCCATTAATCGTGCCTGCGGTCGAGAGTTGCGCCCTGCAGAGTTGACTCACCGTTAACAGGGACAGAATTAACAAGGAATCGACAAGCCTCAACACGAACAACGTGCGGCTTCCACGAGAGAATCTCGCAAGTGACCGGTTCATAATGCCTCCTAAAAGCGATTTTTGGCCCTTCCACCAATACGACGGCCGTTAATCAGAACCCCATGTCCACTTCTTCCGCGGGAAATCAGAAATCGATCCCCAACTCTTGTGGGAATTCGCGATTTCAAATCCAGAGTTTTGGGACCGTCTCTCTATTGTGTTGACCAATATGCACGCGAACATCGACCAGCACCCAAATACCGAGATCAACGCCGCTCTCGCCGAAGGAACGCATATTGTCATCTTCAAGAAACCGGTCTCTCAGATGGTTCAAGAAAAGAACCCGAAGGAATCATAGCCCCAAGCCAAGCTGTCCCGTCAAGGTTAGACATCAAACAGTCAATTCTTTAAATAATTGATACTACAATGGATAAGCGACGTTAGAACCTCTAACGGTTGCAACCTTGTTAGCCGAATCCCCCTCCTCTTGTGATCAAAATGCTAAAATTACTCGCCGGAATTGAGCAGGGGCCCATGGACTCGATCATTTCACGTGAAGTGGAAATTGGAAAGATAGCCAGATCGGCAGATAGGATAGCTGCGCTTCAAAAACACCTTAAGGAAATTGTTCAGGGAAGAGCGTTCAAAGGGAGTTTTCGCAGCGTGCAGTTTCTAACTTATATCGTAGAGCAGGCAATTGCCGGCAACTTCGAATCATTGAAAGAGCGGCAGATCGGGGCGGAACTCTTTCAGCGGTCCCCTTCGTATGATACGGGCGAGGATGCGATTGTTCGAGTTACGGCCAGCGATGTGCGTAAGCGCCTGCTGCAGCATTACGACAGATATGGACCGGCATCCGACATCCACATTAGCCTCCCCTTGGGGTCCTACATCCCGGAGATTACATGGGACTATCCTTTTGGAACGGGCCCGCTCGATCCCATAAAGACGCATCAAGATCCGGCGCCGACGCTCTTAGCTCCCGCAACGAACCAGGATTCCGCATTACCTGCAACCGCGGCCACGAATCTGGCTGCTGCAGCCCTAGCAGCGCGCAGTGCTGAGACTGCTTCACCCAAATGGCGGACCCTTGCTGTTCTGCTTGCCGCACTTGTATTGCTGCTCGGCGTGCTGAATCTTGTGTTGTGGCGCATAGCGTGGAGGGCTTCTTCGCACGTCAAAGCTGAGCCGGTTTCAGTGCTCCCTTGGTCGGTTTTTTTCAACTCCCCTAGTGCCACGCACTTGATCACCAGCGATGTCGATATTTTCTGGATTCAGAGACTTATCGGCAGCCGGATTTCGGTTTCAGATTATGCCAACCGCAATTACCTTCCCCAACACAATACCCTGACGCCTGAAGACAAAGCCTATTTGATGCAGGGAGACAAGTCCTCCACGCTCGACTCCCAGATCACGGCAAACATCGCGGAGTTGGCTGGGGTCGCATCGCGCAAAATCGATGTGGAAGGTGCGCGTAGTTTTCGATTTACCGACTTGAAAACGGACGATAACTTCATCTTTTTGGGGAGCCCCTACTCGGACCCGTGGTTTTCCGTATTCAATGATCAGTTGGACTTTCAGTTCATTCGTGACGGAGAGGGGGGCCTGGCTCCTGACGCCATCCGCAACGCACATCCCAGACCAAACGAGAAATCAATGTACGCCCCAACGGCATACGGCGGAGCCACCGGGGTATCGTATGCGATCGTCGCTTTGGTTGGAAATCCTGGTCAGTATGGGCAGGTTTTGCTTCTCGCGGGAGTAAGCGGCGAGGGTACCCAGGCTGCGGGGAGACTTGTCACCGATCTGCCACGCCTGTCTGTGGCCCTGAAGCAATGTGGTATTTCATCCCCCAGTCCACTCAAACATTTTGAGATGTTGTTGCGCGTAAATCTGATGGCAGGTTCTCCAAGCGAATTCGATGTGGTGGCCTGCCATATCCTTTCTTGACCGTTCGCTAATTAGCAATCGAGTGCCACTACGCAATACCAAGTCAAGTGTGCGAGCTCTGATCGGCTGACGAAATCAAGCCGCTTTGCGAACCTATCGAAATTAGGTCAGATTCGAGACCAGGGGTTTGACCGGCTCTTTGGCGAAAACCGAACCTGAATAATGAGGAAAGTTTTGTTGGCGAAAAGGCCGCGATTCACTGTGGGCAGATCGTTGAGTTGCCGAAGCACCGGTGGTTGGGCGTGCAAGTGCCGGAGATGATCCAGAAGGCCGATATCAGGGAAATGCTATTCCCTGATGTTTGAGTGATAATTCCCTGTTCGGTGCGGCTCAAAAACCAGTGTTGCGTAGTAAGAACTCGCGTGTATTGAGAGCCATAGAGAACGACCTCGGCAGAATCTTGGGCAAAGTTTACGAATTTCCCTGTATTTTTCCCTGTTAGCAGGGAATTTGATCCAGAGAACGGTTCGCTTGAGACTCCATCCACCGCCACGATCGCATCGAGCGGCTGCTCGCACTTTTTTCAGCGCCTCTCCGGAGATCTCGTCACCAGAGTTTCTAAAAAACTGGTCAGGTTCAATCTACCTATGATCGCGTCGAATATAACATACCTATTTTCAATACAATACAAAAGTACACTTCAAGTTATTCATGAAATAAAGATTACATTCCATCGCCTGGCGAATTGAAAAACAAGAGATTCGGTGACAATCTCAACGCGACGACAAAACTCCGATCGTAGCTATTCGACAGCGACACTTCAGTGGGATTTAACCAGCGACTGTTGCGCGAGTACCGATGGCTGTTTGCTTTTCGATTTGCCGTTGGCGTACCAGTCTTCGCGAACCAACGGCATCCGGCTGCGGCCGCGATCAAGCCGACTCAAAAGAACCTGATGAATGGCGATTCGGCCGCTCTGGAAGGCTGCGGCGGATCCCGCAGCGTAAAGCAGCCAGATCCGGTAAGTGGCTTCCGGAACGAGATTGAGCAGCGCGGTCCGATTTTGCTGGAGTCCCTCAACCCATTTGCGCAGCGTCAATTCGTAGTGCTCGCGCAAGTTCTCGACGTCGCGCACTTCGAAGCCTGCGCCCTCGGCTGCATCGATCGCCTCTGTGATGGTCACAAGTCTTCCATCCGGGAAGACGTACCGATCAATGAAGGAGTGTTTGGGCGATGGCGCCGATTGGGAGCGGGCGATGCCGTGGTTGAGCAGGGTGCCACCCGGCTTGAGCAGTTCGTGCACCGTGGCAAAGTAGGTTGGAAGATTCGGAAGTCCAACGTGCTCAAACATCCCGATGCTCGCGATCTTGTCAAATGAGCCACGGAGCTCTTCGCATTGGCGATAGTCGCGATGCTCGATGATGCATGAATCGGCCAGTCCGGCATTCCGGATTCTTTGATTTGCGACGTCTGCCTGTTCGCGGCTGAGGGTGATTCCATGAGCTTGCGCGCCATAGTAGCGAGCGGCGTGCAGAACCAGGCTTCCCCAACCGCAACCGACGTCGAGAAAGCGCTCGTTCTGCTTCAGCCGAAGCTTACGGCAAATCAAGTCGAGCTTCTGCTGCTGAGCCGTGTCGAGGGAATTATCCGCGCTGCGAAAATACGCGCAGGAGTAGGCGAGCGCTTCGCCCAGCCATAGGCGGTAAAACGCAACTGGCAGATCGTAGTGGTACGAGATCGATGCCAGGTCTCGAGATTTTGAGTACTTCGACCCGTGCCTGAACCAGCGACTCAGGCTCACTGCATTGGCGAGGATACTTTGGAAGGCTCTCTGCCGAAGGCCGCGGGGCCGTGCGATCAGGTACTCTGCGACAGCGAACGCAGAGAAGAGATCGCCCTCAACATCCAGTTCCTTGCGGACGAATGCTTCTCCCAGGGTGACCTCATCAGTGCCGGCAGCAAGAGATGCGAGGGCGCCGGGCGAGTTGATCGCCAGTGTGCATGCGCCTCTATCTGCTCCGTAGTCCCACTGCCAACCATCCCAAAAACGAATCGAGAATCCCGCGCCGTCGTATCCGTGGAGCAAGTCGGCAAGTTGCCGGCCAAGCCGCTTTTCGCGAGATGCTGATGGATCGCCGCTCATATTTGAACCCGATGAAATAGACCAGCAGAATGTTGTTCGGGGACCCGTAATCCATGGCTGCCTGAGCCCTTCCGAGCCAGGATGGGGCTGGGGCCGAATAACGGCTCCGTTCCCAGCCCGTCGGATTGCGCGGCCGGTGCAGCCCTGCACAGTGGGCGGGCGGACCGGATGCCCGCCGGCTGTCATTATCATCCCAACCCCCACCCCTTGCCTACAGTTTGATTCGTCGGCAATTGGTCAATGAACGGCAAAGAAAAAGCGTGCGCCCGAAAATCGGGTGCAGGCTAAAGATATGAGGCAAGCTGAGACGATGACCAACTGTCGGCTATGCGAATCCGTCGCTCGACGGCGGCAGCAACTCCGAGCGCGACCGCGACCATCGCGAGCGCTACAACATGGCCAGCTACATTTGGGCTCCGGACTCTGCGCACCTGCTCTTCGACTCGAATGGCCGTCTGTGGCTCTACGATCTGCACAACGGGACCGGAGTGCAAATCGGTTTTTCAGGCCTCCTGTCCGGCGACGATCCCAAGTTTTCCCCCGACGGCTGCTGCGTCTCGTTCATTCGCGAACACGGTTTGGCGGTGATCCGGCTGCGCGACCCAGGCACGCCCATGGCCGTACTAGCCCCGGCCCCCGATCCTTCGTTGGCCAACGGGCAGGTGATTCTGAACGGCGAAGTCGACTGGGTCTACGAAGAAGAGCTCGATGTGCGCAGCAACTACTTCTGGTCGCCTGACTCAAAGAACATCGCTTATTTGCAGATGAACGAATCGCAGGTGCCGACGTGCCCTCTCACCGACTGGATTCCCACCCGCGCGCAGGTGTACTGGCAGCGCTACCCGCAGCCCGGGGATTCAAATCCCGATGTGCGCCTGGGTGTGGTAGACGCGCGCGGCGGCAAAACGGCGTGGCTCAAGATCCCGTTTCACGGCGTCAGCTGCTTCTTTCGAGTTTTTGGATATTCTCCGCAGATGTCGTGCGGATATCATCCTTCACATTGGACAACCTTACGCTGAGCGTGTCCATGATCCCATTGCCCAATCTCTGGGACTCCGTCACTGCAGCCAGCAGGCGATAGTCGCTTAAAGTGGAGAGTTTCGGCGGGGGCAAAGATTCAGGAGCTGTGAGGAGCGGCCGCTCAGGGGTCCATGTTTCTGCCGAGGCTTCCGCAGCAGGGCCGACTGTATCGGATGCATGTGGAGTTTCGTGCAAGGATGCTTCCGCAGACGGTTCTGCGTCGGGGAAAAAATAGGAACTGATTGTGGAGGATCGAGTCAATACCTGGCATAGTGGATAGTCTTTAGTAAGTTAATCTTTTCTCGGAGGCGCCATCATCGTTGCAAAACTCAAGAGCTGCGTCCAACGCTTTTAAGGCTTCTTCCTTGTCATCTAATGAGAGCAGGCACTCCGCTGCGTGGAAATGGGGCAGTGGGTCTTTCTCTTTGAGAAGGGCGACCAGAACTCCATGCATGCACCGCAGCGAGGTATTCCCGCGCCATCTGCCTGGAACTGGCCAGCCCTTGCCAGTAATGTTCAGAAAAGGGATCAGTTAAGACGAGCTGAGTAAAGAGCTGCGCCGCGCCGCGGTAATCTCCCTTTTCGTATAAGCCAAATGCGATCGCATAAAATTGACGTTCCTGTTCAAGGGGGACGCGTGAGACCTCTTTTTCCGAGATCCCTAAAATGTCCATCACTTCTTTCTGGAACGTCGTTTTCATCATATTTGTTTAACGTTAGTGCGAACCCGTCTTGCGGTTAATCGACGCAAGTAAGTCAGACGTTTCCTTGAGCACCTTGTTGGCGTTTTCCGTCATTTGGGAACGGTTGTCGTACTTTTCGTTGATCTTCATCATGTATTCATTGACATCGGCGGACTTCATTTTTAATTCACCGTCCAACCCTTGCACAACGACATCGATCTGGTCTTCGGTCAAAACGTCGAATTTAACTTTGCTCATATCGATGTATTTAAGGCGCTCGTTCAAAACGTCTTCAATGTCCTGTCCATCGATAGGCTCGTCATTTGTGAAATGCTCCGGAATTCCTTGGATGAGACCGTCAAATATCGTCGGGTTGCTCATGTGGATATAAGCGATATAGCGCTTCATTTTCTCGTCATTGTTGAAATCGGCTTTTTTATCCTTTTGCTTGACGTGGGCGAGCTTGTTCATCACGTCGGAGATGATTTTGATCTCAATATTCGTCTTGGAAAGCTTATCGATCAGGCTGTTTAATTGAGTTTCCTGGCAGTCAAAGTACTTGGTGTAGCAATTGACCATTTCGAGGCCTGGATGCAGATTTAAGTTTGCCGTCGGACCCATTGCCATAGAAATACCTCTAAATATTAGTAATCGATTTAAGCATAGCAAAGCAGTCGCATTAAAGCAATCTTAACAATGATTAAATCTTTTGTTTAAATTCTTGAGAGTAAGTGAAAATTAAAATGTTAAGTTTACTGGAAGCAAAGTCATTTTGCATTAGACCAATATGATGCGTAAGTGGTTGAGGTCTTCTGAAATCGCAAGTTCAATATGATCGGTGGATTTAATGACATTGATCAGAGCGATCCGCTGTTCCGAAGTGATTTCCTTTCCCAATAGGAAATTTTGCAATCCATCGACGGAATAGACCTTTTCCTGCTGCAAAAGCGGTCTTTTTCCAAAGCAGCCTGAGAGATCCTCGTAGAGACCTGAAAAAATGTTGCGATTGAGGAACGATAATCCAGTAGATAGAGTAATGACTTTCGCTATTTTCCCGGGGAAAGGGCGGAGATCGCGATTCACAACAATGGAAGCGAAGAGATCATTCGGCAATACCGCTCTGACTTTTTGCCCGATTTGATAGTTCTCTAAGTCTGTATTATTGATCCCCATCTCTTGGCAACGCTGTTTCAATGGCGCATCCATGGCTACTTCTATGTATTGCCCTTTCCAATCCTGCCTAGGGGTGGAGGATAGGGATTTTGTGAGGCTGCCAATGGCACCGATTGCGACGGAAAAAAATGTGGCCAATGCGAGCACAGCAACTGGAATGGCTCTGAGCGCGATTTGTGCTGTTTTGTAAACAAGAGTGCCGTCTTCACCGATAGTGCAGAGCTGACTCCACCGATCGCCGCACCAACGCAATGGAGTGAGGAGGTGGTCTCCCGGCTCAGGTCTGTGAGGAAAGCGAATTGAATCTGGATGGGTAATTGCTGCCATAATTTTGTTTGTTTTATCCAGTTAATCAAAAAAAACTGATCTATGTAATTTTTGAAAATTATAACATATTTGACTGGATAAAGCAACTTTGATTTGTCTTATTAAACAAAGATTTCAGTATTGGTTTAGCTGAATGAGAACCAATGCATGTGGCTTCATTTGGCAGCCCTAAGGCATTGGGTTTCTTAAGTTTGTTGGAAAACCTTCAAAAGCTTCTTGGGGACGCGCTGATCGATGATGTCTTCTGCTTCAGAAGGTGTCAACACAACAAATTTGGCGTTGTCAATGGGGTAGCCTTGAGTTTTTGAGTGTTCTATTTTTGCTTGAATGTATACCTGTTCATCATTGATGACTCGACGATCTTTGATCGCAAAGATAATGAGCGTTTCGGGACTGTTGAACTTCCCTTCCTTTGCTTGGTTAGCCAAGCGGCCATAAAATCCATCTGGAGTGAACAACTCCCCGGCATTACAGATTTCATAGATTAAAACCTGTTTGAAAGGAGGCGAGATTTGAGTTTTCGCCATCGCCTTGACAAAATGATCGGCGATCGTTTTGCCTCTGCGGCACTCATTAACGTCAGGAAGGTAATAAGGATTTGTCACTCCGGGAAGATCGTAATTCTTTTGTATGACTTGATCCCATTTAGCCTGCAAAACGGGATCGATCTCTGCTTGGCTGCCAAAGAGCCGGCTGAGCATATCTCCAGCCCAGACAAAAGGGGAGAGAAGCAGATCGAGAAATCGTTTGCAGCAATGAGACTCATGGCTCGTTCTTAAGGATTGGAATGTATCGACAGTAGGCCTAAGAGGAGGCTGCGGCATGGTAGGAGGAGCCTGGACTGAAATATTTTCAGTGTATTTAAATTTAAAGTTTATTTTGATTTCCGGCTGTGTTCTCATTGACATGGGTCGCTCCTAATTCTTTTGCTTTCATAATTATATTATAAACGATAATTAAAGTGTAGTTTTGTATTTTTTATAAAAACAGTGTTTAAGTTATTGTTTTTCTGTAATTACATTTTGCTAATATTAAAATATTTAAAATAGAGAGTTGCACGTCGCATTAATACGACTTTCTCCACTTCAGAGAGAATTTTCCCTCTTCTTCCTCTTGGGTCTCCGCCGTGAAGACGAAGCCTTTGGGGAGTTCAACCTCGACGATGACCTGGCTGCTGGTCGCGCTTTGCGACAGGGTGATCATGATGCCGCGGGTGAGGTATTTTCCGATTTGGACGGCGAGCTCGTCAGAGCCGGGCTTGGATGCGATGTTCAGGCGGTCGATGCCGATGCTTTTGCGGATCGACTCGAGGACGTCGGGACCGGCGCCGCCGGAGAGGCTGACGAGGGTGCTCGCGAGCTGGATCGCTTCCGTGTGGCTGATCTCGCTGATGTCTTTGTTGAAGAGGATGAGCGACAGGATCGAGCTGGTTGGTTTGTGCGGGTTTGATTGGAAGGTGAGCTGTGGGGATGTCAGGGGGCCGTGCATCATCGCTGTGATTGTGATGTCGGGCATGCTCAATGTTCCATTGATATTGAGGTAAGCAGAAGGAGAAGGCTTGTCGTTGAAAATGATCTCTCCCTCCGTCAGTTTAAACACTTTGCCGGAAAAGACGTATTCCCCTTTGATCAGCTTGAGAGCTCCATTGGCCAAGATGTGGGTGTTCGTCCCATAAAGGTGGACGTTGCCTTCAAGCTCGGCATTAAGCCCTCTACCGACCGCATGGACATTGCCCTCAGCGGTCAGCTCGAGGTCGATGTTAAAGTCGAAACCTTGAGTGTCCGTTTCTGTCCTCGATCCTAGATGGATTGGCCTATTGATAAAAGTGACGGGCAGGGAGGGAATTTCGTAGGGGAGGCGCTCATTGATCTGAATTTTAGCTTCATCAATCAAAAGGTTGCCTTGGGCGAGCATGCTCTTCATATCTCCCGTGAAATAGACGGGCCCCGTCAAATCGCAGTCGATCATATCGAATCCAAGCGCGTGAAGCTGCTCCATCTCCGCTTCGAAGGAATAAGGGAAGTTTTTTTGAGGTTCGAGCGCGATCTTGCCCGTCGCAGTGACCTCGCCCGACTTGTCATCGTTGGCAATTAGGCTGACGAGGTGGATCTCATCGTTGCGGGCTTCGAACATCGCATCAATTTCGCGAAGATCGATCCCTGTGAAATAGTTTTCGTAGGTTCCGTTTTGCAGTTCGAGCTGTCCTTGGAGCGAAGGGTTAGATAGAGTTTGCGATAGGAAAAGGCGGCAGGAGAGCAAACCTGTGAAATGATTGGTCCCCAAGTTGACAAAGTCGAATAAATCCTGAAGTTTTCCTTCTGCGACGAGTTCGGCGGAGGTGTTCTTCGTCCGGTCGAGGGAAATGCGCAACGGATAAAGGTTATAAGTGATGGGGAGAGTTGCGTTAAAATCGAGAAATTGAGCGTCGGTAGCACTGAGGGCGGTGTGAATCTGCATCGTCTGTTGGTTGAGATGCGCCTGGATCGATCCTTTGGCTTGAAAAGGCTCTTTTCTTCCAAAATGCAAAACGTCGGCCTCTTCGAGGACAGAATTAGAGGCGCCTTCGATTTTTTCCGCGTCGGCATTGATAAATCCTGCCGCGGAAATAAAACCGTTCAAACCGAACCTGGGTCGAATACAGCTGAAGATTTCTAACGGAAAATGGTTCATTTCCCATTTTCCAAGCGATCGAACGGGACTGAGTTCGAACGTGGTGAACAGGCTTCCTTTACCGATTTCTAGATCAAAAGGACTTAAATTAAGGTAATCAGCTCCCCATTCCAGTTGAGTAGGATATTTTAAATCGAAAGGGGTCTCCGAGAGTTCGCCAAAAAGGTCAGTGAGCTCGAGTGTAAACAAGGGATTTTCTTTTTGCCAAAATCCCTTGGCATAACATTCGAAGGGGGTCTCTATCCTTCCCTCTACATCTAAGAAAAAGGGCCATTGAACATCATCGGACTGGGTGCCGAAGTTCAATCTGTCCAGGTAGAAAGCGGGAGTGTAGACCTTTTCCGCAAGGAGGTTGAATCTCCCTTCAGGAGTTTGAAAGAGATTGTTGATCTCGGCGCTTAAGGAAAAATCGTCCATGAGGATTTCTCGGCAGCGCATATTCTTGCCGACTATAGCGCATCTTGCGTTCTGCTCTTCATCGTCGTAGGAGAGGACAATTTCTGCGGCCATTCTGCCATAGAGGCTATCCTCTCCAATCAGGAACCCGAATCTATCCAGATGTTCAATGCCTGCAAAAACAGAACCTTCGTAGAAATTGCCGGCAATGTCGTGATAGAGATATCCACTGACTGCTGCATCGGCGGCTTTCAAATTAAAATCGATGATCGAAAGCAGCGTTTGCGGGACGAATTCGACGGCGAAAGAGGTTTCGAAGGGAATAACCGCATCGGATGAGGAGAGGATCGTCTCTCCCTCCCACTCCTCATGATCCACACTCCCTTTGACAAATCCACGCACCGTATTGGCGGCAAATTTTTCGACGAGCAGATCTTCGGTGTTGAAAGAGGCCTTGAAACTTCCCTCCTGAAAGAAAGCTTTTCCTTTTGCTTTCCCACTGATGGGGAAGGTTGTCAATGGGTTCAGCAGGGAAAGATCGGGCATTGAGAAAGCGAGAAGGACTTTGGTCTCTTCCAGTTGCTCATGTAGCTCTGCCTTTCCTTTGGCGTGGACAAGATCGCTTAGCAGCAAGAAGTTTTGGATATAGGCGTCATGATCGGATGTTAGGGAAAAAAGGGTTTTGAATTTCCAGTTTCTGCTTAAAATGGGAAACCCTTCGATTTTCGTTTCAGTGATTGCTCCCTTAGCTGAACCCTCAAGCGGGCCTTTTGTCAAAGGAAGGTCGTAAAAGACTTCTTTCCAGGTGGTCCAAGGGCCTGTCAGGCTGATCTCTGCGGCCACTTTGCCATCGAAGTAAAGAGCGAGAAAGGAAGGGATGGCGTCGATGTCCACTTTGAGTTTTGAAGCAATAAGGTCTTCCTGTTCGCTCCCAAACAGAGCAGCTTCGAGATATGTTCTGTTGAGATCGGGAGAAAACAGGTTGAAATCCAGAGCGAATTCCCGCATGTCCATTTGCACTTTTGCCTTGCCGGTCACTCCAAATGTCAGGATGGATCCGCTCTCTTTGTTGATGAAGTTCAAGCGATCAATGGCAAAGTGGTCGAGATCGATTTGAAAGGGAAGGGAAATCTCTTCGATCTGCTTGCGGAGCATCTCTTTTGCCTCTTTGATCGTCAAAGAAGCGCTAGGTTCTGTTTTGAGCGAAAAGGAGTAATCGACATTTTCGACATTGAAGTAATTGATGGTCAAGTGCCCTTTGAGAAGAGGGAAGATGGCAATGCGTAACTTGATGTGGGAGAGTTTGAGCTCGCGATTTTCGCTTAAGGGCAATTCGATTTCTTTGATCGTCCAGGAAAAGGGCGGCTGGCCTTCGAGCTCCACGATCTTTACATCAACCCCCGTCTCTTTCAAGTCGGAGATGAGTTTCTCCCTGATCTGCTCTTTGGCCCATTTCGATTGCAGCACTGCAAAAAGGATGCAGAACAGGACCAGCGCCACGATGATCGCAATGAAGATCCAGCGCACAACTTTGAAGAAGAATCGAAATACCATATTCACTCTCAAATTAGAACATTTGTCCTATGCTTACAATCACTTTGTACACAGTGTCGATCTCTTTGCGCCGGTCGATGGGAAAGGCCAGGTCGACGCGGAAGGGCCCCATAAAAGTGAAGAATCGGAATCCAAGACCGGCCGATTTGTACCATTTTCCATGGATGGTGGGATATTGTGTCGTGTACACGCTTCCCAAATCAAAAAACGGTACGAGCCCGATCGTATTTGTCACACGGAATCTGGTCTCAAAGGTGTAATAGAGGGCCGCCCTCCCTCCGATGGGCTTGCCATGGACAAGCGGGCTGACGCTTTTGTAGCGGTATCCGCGCAAATCCTCCTCCGTACCTCCTAAAAACCGGTTGCATAGAGGGATCGCGGAGAGGCCATTGCTCAAAATAAATCCATAGGTCAGCTTTTGGGCTAAGACAATTCTTTCTTTTTTGTCCAAGGCATTGTAGATGCTTCCGGTGATTTGCTGAGTGAGGTAGAAATTATTGGTATCGGCGACATTGAGGGCAGGGGTCACAGTGTATTCCACCGTCGCCCCCCTTGTGGGGTTGAGGAGGCTGTTGGCAGTGCTCCAGCGGATATAAAAGGGGACTTCGAACAGCCAGTAATTGCCATTCTGCGCACTTGCCGTGACATAAAGTCTGTCCCCCTTGAATCCCAAAGAACCTTGGAACCGTCTGCTGATCACTCTCTCGAATCGGTCCATGACGTTGTACGATCGCATCGAATACGCAAAAATGTCTTCATGCGCCGCTTGGGCCTGCGCGATCATGTCCTGGCCTATCCGGTTGAAATCGGGATGCACATAGGTCGCGACGCCTGTCTGGCTGATGCGCGTGATATCCCCCTGAAAGCTCAGCGTTCTTCCCATGCCGCCGACATTATTGTTAGCCCACCCAAAGGTCACGCCCGGGCCGAACACCGTCTGGTAGCTCACACCGACGTTCACGCTTTTGTGCTTGGTTTCCGTCACTTCAATTTTAAGAGGGATCTCCCCATTGGAAGACAGAGTTTCTTCGTGGGTGATTAGAACCGAGTTGAAAAGACCTGTATCGATCAGTGCGTTTTGCGTTTTTTCGACCTGCCTGCTGTCGTACTCCTCTCCCTCTTTCCATTGTAGTTTTTGCTGAAGAAAGCGCGGTTTGACACGCTTTGTCCCGACAATTGTCGTCGGGCCGAACTCCGCCATCTGACCCGTCTTCACATCCAGCTTGACCTGAACCTCTTTGGTTTTGCCATCGACAATCACCTCGCGGCTTTCGATCTTTGCCAAAGGGTACCCGCATTCCGAAAGGCGCTGCAGCACTTTCTGCTCTGCGTCTAAAATGGCTGCTGTCTGCGCAGGCTTGTGGAGCTGCACCCCCGCATCCTCCAAACTCACATGGCAGCACTCATTGGGCATTTCGGGCACTTCGCAAAAAAGGTGGATGTCGAAAGACTCCAGCCGATAGCGCGGACCGGGATCGATCATCACGATCACAATGACTTCGCCATAGATTTCATGGATCTGGATATTGACTTTGCCTTCATAGTACCCATGCGCATGAAGCACTTTGATCAGGGAGGGGATATCGGAGTCGGCGCGGTAGCGGAGGGCATTGATCGAAGCGGGCGGGCGCTTTTTTAACGATGTCAGGTGAGAAGCAAGCTTGATTTCCTTTAATGCCCTGCTATCGTCCAAACCTTCAAATTCGACATTATACGCAATTCCACCCGCAAAGACCGTCAGCGGCAATAGAGAATAGAGTAAAGTCGAGAAGAAGATCCGGCGAGGCGTCATTTTTTTTTATTCTGCAAGGTTATGAAAAGGTTAGGGATCCTTCCATTTCCTTTGCAACTTCTTCTTTAGTTTTTTGGAGATTTATACCAAACTCGGCCAAGAACTTGGATTTGGGCCCGCGCGAAAGCTCCCGCGGTTCGACGATCGCAAGTACCCTAGTATTAGAAATACAAAGGTACTTGCGATCGATCGAACCCCGGGGCTTTGGCGCGGTCCAAATTCCAAGTTGTTGGCCGAGTTTGGTATAAGTAAAATTCGGAGGTTCGAGCAGAAATCAGGGAATTTAACGCAGAGACGCAAAGGCGCAGAGAGTATGAAAATTAAATTCTTTGCGCCTTTGCGTCTTTGCGTTAAATCTCTTTACTAACGAAATGATGCCACGATTTCTGTACTGTAAAATCCAAATTATTAAATTCTTACAGAGGCCAATATGAGATCACACCGCCCGCAGACTGAAACACTCTACCGCGATTCCTGCGCCCTCATGCCGGGCGGGGTCAACTCTCCGGTGCGCTCCTTCAAAGGGATGGAGATGACCCCACTGATTGTCCGAGAGGGGAAGGGAGATACGATTTTCGATGTCGACGGCCACTCGTATATCGACTTTTGCCAAAGCTGGGGGGCCTTGATTCTCGGACACGCCCCCGACCACGTCGTCGCCAAAGCGTCCCAGCAGCTATCAAGAGGCTCCTCCTTTGGAATCGCGACGCCTTATGAAAAAGAGCTCGCAGAGATGATTGTCCGCCATCTTCCCTCCATGCAGAGGCTCCGTTTTGTCTCTTCCGGCACCGAGGCGACGATGACGGCGATCCGCCTGGCACGCGGGTTCACAGGCAAATCGACGATAGTGAAATTCAACGGCCATTTTCACGGCCACTCCGATGGCCTCCTCATCAAAGCGGGATCGGGCGTCAACCACCTTCCCGAGGCCTCCTCAAAAGGCATCCCCGAAGAACTCGTGAAACTAACCGCATCGCTGCCTTTCAACGATACCGAAACCTGCCGGAGCTCTATCCGCTCCCGCGACGACATCGCAGCTGTTCTCCTCGAGCCAATTACAGGCAATATCGGCGTGGTGCCCGCCAAGCGGGAATTCCTCGAAATGCTTCGGGAAGAGACCGCAAAAAAGGGGATTGTCCTGATTTTTGATGAAGTGATCACAGGGTTTCGCGTCGGGCTAAACGGGGCTCAGGGACATTACGGGATTGTTCCCGATATGACCTGCCTTGGAAAAGTCATCGGCGGCGGTTTTCCCGCGGCGGCATTCGGCGGCAAACTGGAGATCATGGACTTGCTCGCCCCTATGGGAGCGGTCTACCAGGCCGGAACCCTCTCGGGCAACCCCCTTGCCATGTGCGCCGGCCTCGAAACTCTGAAGACCATTGAAAAGCCTCATTTTTTCCAGTCCCTCGAAGACAGACTTGAGGCTTTCTTAGATCCCATCCGCAAAGTGATCGCAGAGAGAAAGTTGCCGATTGCCATCCAGAGCGCAGGCTCGATGTTCACCATTTTCTTTGGGGTCCATAAAGTGGAAAGCAAAGAAGATTTATCCCAAATGGATGAAGAGAGGTTCAAACACTTTTTCCGCTATCTGTTCCAAAGAGGAGTGTATCTCTCTCCCTCGGCCTATGAAGCGCATTTTCTTTCAAGCGCCCATACCGAAGAGAATTTAGAAAAAACGCAAGCGTTGATCCTGGAGTATTTGTTAGAAATTTAATTCAACTTCTTAAGCGCCTGTCGCACTCCTTCTCCGTATGCAGGATCGGCCTTATCGAAGTGTCCGAGCTGGCGTTCGATAATGAAAGCGGGGACCCCGCGCATGGACTCAGCAATGTTCTTGAATAACCGCTCTTTCTGCTGAGGGCTGAAGAGGCGAAAAAGGTTTCCCGGTTGTGTATAATCATCATTGCCGACGCGATGATCGTAACGATCGGCATTTCCAGCTATTTTTAATGGAGGTTCGGCATAGCGCTTATCTTCCTTTGGGCCTCCAAAACTGTTTGGCTCATAATACGCGTCGGGATTTACGCAATTGGGGAAAAAGCGCATCGCCCCATCTTTGTTGTAATTATGCATCGGGCATTTGGGCGCATTGACAGGCAGTGCTTCATAATGCGTCCCGAGACGATATAGATGTGCATCGGCATAGGCGAAAGTTCTCGCCTGAAGCATTTTATCCGGTGAGAAACTGACACCCGGAATAACATTTGAAGGGGCAAAAGCGAGTTGCTCAATCTCTGCAAAGTAGTTATCGGGATTGCGATTTAACTCGATCTCACCCACTTCAATCAGCGGGTAATCGCCATGAGGCCATACTTTTGTCAAATCAAAGGGATTATAGGGCGTTTTTTCGCATCCATCTCCGGCATGATCTGGATGTAGAATGTCCATTTGGGATATTCCTTGCGCTCGATAGCATTAAAGAGGTCCTCTTGCGTCGATTCGCGCGTTTTGCCGACAATGGCTGCAGCTTCCGCATTTGTCCAATGTTTATGCCCCTGCTGGGTTTTAAAATGAAATTTCACCCAATAACGTTCATTTTTAGCATTGATAAAGCTGTAAGTGTGGGAGCCATACCCATTCATAAAGCGCACAGATTGCGGTAGCCCGCGGTCTGAAAATAAAATCGTCACCTGATGAAGGGACTCAGGGGAGAGCGACCAAAAATCCCACATCGCTGTTGGGGAACGCAGGTTTGTTTTGGGATGCCGCTTTTGGGTACGGATGAAATCGGGAAATTTAAGAGGGTCGCGGACAAAAAAGACAGGAGTGTTATTTCCGGCGATATCCCAATTGCCTTCTTCCGTATACATTTTAATCGCAAAGCCGCGCAGATCGCGTTCTGCATCTGCGGCTCCTGATTCTCCAGCCACAAGCGACATGCGCATGATCAATGGCGTTTTTTTGCCAACTGCAGAAAGAGGATTTGCTTTGGTATATTTTGTCACATCATTTGTGACAGTAAGAGTCCCATGAGCGCCCCAGCCTTTAGCATGAACAACTCTCTCAGGAATGCGCTCTCTATTTTGGAATGCAAGTTTTTCAATCAAGTGCACATCTTGGAGCAATACCGGCCCTCTAGGGCCTGCCGTGAGCGAATTTTGATTGTCGTCGATAGGGCATCCAGCATTTGTCGTTAAGGTCGGTATTTTATCTTTTGACATCAGAGCAACCCTCCTAAGGCAAGTGAGAATACATCGTTGTAATTGAAAATGACAGATTTTGAATTAAATTCCGTATAGCTGCAAGGGAAGCGTTTGTCAATTACAAATGATTTCTCGAGAGGAAATAATTTAGGAGAGTCTTAAGTGGTCCTTGCACTCTTCGCAGTTTTGCAATTCATGCAACTCTTCGGAAAGCTCGGGGAAATATTGAAGTTTTGCGCGGTTTAAAAAGTCGTTGAGGGATTTTGCCCCTTCTAGCTCGTGGAGCCCTTGCTCGATCCCATCCTCAGGGATTCCTTTTTGGCGGGCGAGATTTCTTACAAAATCCTTGAGCAAGGACATTTTTTTCTCGATGCGCATGTCTTTGGAGATGCGCTGTGTGTTGACCTCCGCCCAAAGCATGCGTACTTCTTCAACCTTGGCAATGAGATTGGAAGAAGGTGCAGACGTCTCTACCCTCTTTTTGTGAGAAAAAAAGAACTTGTCTGTGAATTCCTTGACTTTACCGGTCGATGGGGTCTCTTCGATACTTCCTTCAATCCTTCTGAGCTCTTTTCCATGGGTGTCTTTTGCGATGACCTTATCCCCGTGAACTTCGAATGTGATCGGGGCGATCGACAGATTGTCCAGCGTTTTTTCCAAATCTGCGCTCTTTGAGAACTCCTGGCCTAAGAAAGTGAGGATTTTTGAGATTTGCATGGGATTTCCTTTCAATTTCAATGGAATTTCAGGGACAAACTCTTCCGAATCATTATTGAAAAGCACTTTGACGTTATAGGTGTCCTTCTCCTTTGGATCAGGCTGGACCCCCAGAACCTCGCAATTTTTTTGAATAATTAATCGGGACATAATTTAGTTAGTGTTTGTTAGTTGTTATAGTTTCCTAATAGTTATTTTATCTTATTTAGATATAAATTAAAACATTAAATTTATATTATGTTAGTTTTTATTTATTGTCTTAATCGGTTTATTTTCAGTTATTTGTGATTAGAGTATATCTGGACAAAATATTTCTCATTCCCTAATCTGAGATGATGCGTAAGTTATTCATTGTCTTATTCTTTCTGCTTATTGGCGCTCTTTGCAGAGCCGATCTGCCGCATTCTTTGCAGGTTGATCAATCCCAAGTATCTAACAGTCAGCTAGATAAATCTTTATCCGAACACATCCACATCCATGACGGTAACAATCTCATCGGCTACCTCGACATTGTGCGCGACAAGCCGATCGACCAATCGACGTACCTTCAGGTGAAGTTCTCCTTAGAGGAGTACATTAAGCGGGGCGTCATTTTTGTGATCCTGCGGCTCAATACGCCGGGGGGAGAGGTGTTTTCCGCGATGAAGATCGCCGAGCTTCTGCAGGAGCTGGACACGGTCCACCATATCCCCGTCGTCGCTGTGATTGACAACTGGGCCCTATCGGCGGGAGCGATGCTCGCCTATTCCTGCCGTTACATCGCCGTGTCTGCCCAAGGGTTGATGGGGGCTGGCCGAGCCGGTTTTTTCGGGATCTGAAGGGAAAATGGAATCGGCCCCGGAGAAAATTGTGTCCGCGCTTCGGGCGGAATTTGCAAGTCTAGCCAAGTTTTACGGCCGCAATCCGCTGATCGCAGAAGCCATGGTCGATAAGGACATCCTCTTGATGAAAAGGCAAGGGGAGATCGTCCGGCTTCGGGATGAAAATGAGATCAAAAAGGGTAAGAATGCCGATGAGCTGATCACAGCGCCAGGAAAGTTGCTCACGCTGGATGCAGAGCAGCTGATGCAGTTGAAAGTAGTGGACCTGATGCTGCCGATCACTATGCATCACGAGGCTAGCCCTGAGCAATTAGATACAGGGGAGTGGCCCGCCTCGCAAAGCCCTCTTTTTTCCTACCCCTTTTTTTCAAAAATTCCCCAAGCGACGATTGTTTACTATAGCGACTGGAAAATCGATTTTTTTGCCTTTTTGACAAATCCCCTCATCGCCTCTTTGCTGATGATGGGTCTGATGATCGGAGTCTATATGGAAGTGAGCCATCCGGGATTCGGACTGCCGGGGATCATGGCGCTCACCTGTCTGGCCCTGATCCTGCTGTCCAATTTCGCCGCTACAGCGATCAATTGGCTCGAAATCCTTCTCGTTGTCCTCGGGATCCTGCTTTTACTCGCAGAAATTTTCATTCTGCCCGGATTTGGAGTGGTCGGAATCCTCGGGATTCTTTTGATCGTATTTGGGCTGGGAGCTACGATGCTGCCCGCAATGCGGGCTACCGATTTTTCGTGGGACTGGCATCAATGGAGCCTGCACACGTTCGAATTCTTCGAAAGGCTCATCTACTATGTTGTCGCTTTGATCCTGTCGATTTTGATCATTGCCGTTTTTGCCAGATTTGCCACACCGCGGCTTTTGAGAAGGAGCCGCATTGTCCATCAGGGGGACCAAGAGGGGAGTGTTGCGGGGCCTGAGACAAAATCGCTGCCTCCCTTGGGCTCTGAAGGAGAGGCATTCACTTCGCTTCGCCCGGGCGGCAAGGTTTTCATTGAAAATCAACTCTACGATGCCCTTGCGGAGGCAACCTATATTGACAAAGGCGAAAAAGTCATTGTCGTCAAAATAGAAGGAAGTGCTATCATCGTGGCAAAAAAAAGTCTTTAGTTCTCTCATGGCTATTATCCTTCTACTTACCGCTGCCGGACTTGTTCTGATTTTCCTGGAATTTTTTCTTCCCGGCGCCGTCCTCGCTGTGATTGGCACTTTATCTCTACTCGTCAGCCTGGGGCTTTTTTTTGCTCAGTATCCCGCCTTTTGGGGCATTGTTTATATGTTTGCCATGCTCTTGGCCGTCTTTGCGACCTGCAAACTGGCCCTGTGGCGCATCAAACGCAAGCCCGCCAAAGGGGATTTTTACCACGCGCAAGACCAGGAAGGATTTGTCGCCTCTTCCTTTGACCAGAGTTTGATTGGAAAGGAAGGCACAGTCTCCACGGAGTTAAAACCCGCCGGGCACATCCTCGTCGACGGAAAACTGTATCAGGCTATCTCGGAAACTGGATTTGTTTCAAAAGGCGGCACAGTCCAGATCGTTGGTGGGAAAGGATCTCATTTAATCGTACGTACTCAGAGGGTGTCTACAAAGTAAGGTTTCGTCGATTTTCGGGATTATTTTTGGCCGATTTTCGATTCAAATTGCAGGGGTCATATACGAAAGTTGATATTACCCCTGCAATTTGAATCGAAAAGCGGCTCAAAAGAACCCGAAAATCGACAGAAATTTACTTTGTAGACACCCTCTTAATCAAAACCTAGCTAAAAGGACACCCCATGCTACTTGGCAACCCATTTCTTGCAGAAGCCTTCTCGAATTTGAGCGGCTTTCTCCTTTTGCTCGTCCTACTCATCGGTCTGATCGCCGTCATCCTGTTCATCATGGTCATGCGTTATGTCAGCTTGTGGTTTCAGGCGTTTGTCTCTGGAGCCCCGATCTCGCTTTTCAACATCATCGGCATTAGCTTAAGAAAAATCCCCATCCGCATCATCATCAATGCGCGCATCACTTCGTTTAAGTCGGGGTTGAAGCAGATCACAGTTGCCGATTTAGAGACCCATTATCTCGCCGGGGGAAATGTCATCAACGTCGTCCGCGCGATGATCGCCGCCGACAAAGCGAATTTTCCCCTCACATGGCGCCAGGCCACAGCGATCGATCTTGCTGGAAGAGACCTTTTGGAAGCGGTCAAGACCTCCGTCAACCCTAAAGTCATCGACTGTCCCGACCGCCAGATGGGCGATTATATCACTGCTGTCGCTAAAGACGGCGTTCAGTTGAGGTGCCGGGCCCGTGTCACCGTCCGCACCAACCTCCTGCAGCTCGTCGGCGGAGCGACCGAAGACACGATCATCGCCAGGGTCGGAGAAGGGATCGTCAACGCCATTGGCGCTTCAGAAACGCACACCGATGTCCTCGAATCGCCTCAGCGGATCTCCCGCCTGGTTCTGGAAAGAGGACTCGACGCTCAGACGGCGTTTGAGATTCTATCGATCGATATCGCCGACATCACGATCGGAGAGAACATCGGGGCTCGCTTGCGCGCCGACAAGGCTGAGTCCGACAAGCTGATCGCCCAGGCCAAAGCGGAAGAGCGCCGTGCGATGGCTGACGCCATGGCACACGAGAACAGTGCAAAAGTGCGCGAGATGCAAGCCAAATTCGTTGAGGCCGAGGCGCAGATCCCGATGGCGATCGCCGATGCCTTTCGCAAAGGCAATCTCGGCGTGATGGACTACTACCGCATGAAGAATATTCAGTCTGATACAGAGATGCGCAAATCCCTTTCCAAAGACGAAGACGGCGTAAAATGAAACTGGATAACCTCTTCGATTATCTCATTCCCATCGCTATCATGGTGCTCTATTTTTTTCTCAATGCGCGCAAAAAAAAAGAGAAGCCTCAGGTTCAAAAGGAAGAAGCTCTGATACAACCTTCTCCACAACGCAAGGCGCCCCCTCCTGCACCTGTCAGCCGCAGGCCGCAGACGCCGCATTTGCAGATTGAAAATAGAAAAATCGGGCCCGCCGTTAAAGAGAGCCGCTTTTCTGCTGCCATGACAGAAAAGAGGAGATCGGAAGCCGCCAACAGAAAACAAGTCGCTTATGTCCCCAAGAAAAAGGCGCGCGTTTCCCATGCAGGGAAATTGTTGAAAGGAACATCGCTGCGCGACGCCTTTCTCCTCAAGGAAATTCTGAACCGCCCTTATGATTAAAGAGCGCTACGCCCGGCTTCTCTCTGACATCGCGCTCCATACTCAAAGAGCCGGCAGAGATCCCGCATCTATTCACGTCATCGCCGTGACAAAATACGCTACTTTGGAGCAGATGCAGGAAGCGTATCGATTAGGCGTCCGCCACTTTGGCGAGAGCCGCTTGCAGATTGCGCTGCCAAAACGGTCTCAATTACCTTCTGACGTCCGATGGCACTTCATCGGGACGCTCCAATCGAATAAAATAGGAAAGATCGTCGAGCATTTTGACTATATCCATTCTGTAGATTCTCTTGACATTGCCCATTTAATCGCAAAAAAATCCCAGGAACTTCAAAAGCAGCCCTCTCTCTCTTCTTGCAGGTCAATACTTTGGGTGAAATGAGCAAACGGGGATTTTCTGAAGCAGAGCTGATTCGAAATTTTGATGAGATTATAAAGCTGCGATTAAATGTCATCGGACTGATGACGATGGCTCCTTTGACCTCAGATAAAGCCATCGTTAAAAGCTGCTTTCACCGGTTAAGGCTCTTGCGCGATCAACTCGCTCAAAAAATCCCTTTGCCCCATCTTTCCATGGGCATGTCAGAAGATTTTTCGATTGCGATTGCAGAAGGAGCGACTTTTCTGCGGATTGGATCCCGTTTGTTTCAAAATTAAAAGGCTGAGAGACTGTCTCTGAAGTAAATCAATTATTTACATCTTTTTTGCAAAGCGCATTTGCGTATAATATCCTGCTATCAAATCAGGAGGTCGTCATGACAACAGCAATATTACCCACTCGTACAGACCCCTTTACTCAATTGCAACAGTTTTGTACTTCGATTGGTTCTCTTTTGGGCAGCCTCGTCGAAAGCACGGATTCCGCATTTAGACGCGTTGAAGTGCAGAAGAGGGATTCCGATGGCAATATTAAGTTCTATGATAAAGAAGAAACGATTGTAGATCCCGACACAGGCGAAAAGAAAGTTGTTACGAAAAAAATCTCCAACCTTTCCTTCATCGAAGATGTAAAGACGGGAGAGCTTTATGTCAACGACTCGCGTTTTACCGTCGCCGTAAAATGCGCCGGCATCGCATTGGGAACTCCGTTCTATGCCTTTGGGAAAATCTGCTGGTACCTGGTAAAGACTCCGATCGACATGGGCGTGATTGCCCTTGATGCGATTTCCAAAATCTTTAGCCATGTCTGTTTAGGCAGGCTCTATGAGGCTTCGAGTGAAGCTCAACGCAGTTTTATTCAGATGGCGCAGACTCTTGGCACAGGACTCTTCGAAGTCGTTAAAGCCCCCTTGTTTGCTCTTGGCTGCGAGCTGACTGCAATTTATGGGCTGTTCAAGCCGTATCACGCAAGAAAGTTCGAAGCGATCATCGAAAAAGCGTGGCAACAGGGCGCCTCCTATAAAGAGGACCTGCGAAAGATTCCCGCCCGTTCAGGGGAGGATTGCTGGACAGCCTTCGTGAAAGATGTCAGGGACGCCCATCCCTTTTACCTGGCCCATTGTTTCCAGGTGCGCGGAAATGTGAATGATCCCCGCGTTGTCGTCATTAGCCGCAATAGTCTGTAAGGGACCCTAAGAAGATTATTCAGTCACATCGGGGGTCTCTTCGTAGGTCGCTAGCGCTCTGACCTCGACCTGGGATTCGGCGATAAGCACTTTTTTATTGCCGATCTCGACGATGTAAAGCATCGATTTTGGGCTCAAAGCGCGCTTTTCGATCACATTGATCGAGCGTCCGGAGCCCAGCGTAAATTTTCCTTTACCCAGCCGCCGCAATATCCAGAACGTCGCGAAGACAAGGGCAACAATGCCGAGCAGGGTCACCAACATGCGGACAAACGCGCTCTCATACGAGGTTGTCATTTCCTTCGAGGAAGGGAGGGGACCCGGCGCCGGCTCAGATAGGGGTGGCGTCTCTGGCTTTGGGGAGGCATTTTCTGGAGTTTGGTCAGCGGGCGCGGTTTGCTCATGAGGGGGAGCCGGCTTATTCTTATCGGCAGTGTAGGCGAAGGAAGCGCACAGAAGAAAGAGAGAGAGCAGTAATTTCTTTAATGACATGGATGATGGCCTCTTGAATCGTTTCCTAGATCTTGAGTTTATTCCTGTTTTTTTTCAACTTCTCATGCTAAACTTCGTGAATTATGAGAAAACACATCGGTTGGATCGCCTTAGACATCGACGGTACCATCACGGACAAGACCCATCACGCCCCTAAAGAAGTGGTGCGCTTTCTGCATGCGCTCGAGGAAAAAGGGTGGGAGATCGTCTTCATTACGGGCCGCACATTTTCTTTTGGGTACAGCGTTGTCAAAGAGTTCGATTTTCCCTTTTACCTCGCCATTCAAAACGGCGCCGATATTCTCTTAATGCCCCATAAGGAGCGTGTCGCCCGCCATTACCTCGACGATAATGTCATCCCTATCCTTGAAGAGGCGTACCGGGGAGAAAAAGAGGATTTTCTATTGTACGCAGGCTATGAGCGCGGGGACTTCTGCTATTACCGCCCCAATCGATTCTCATCTGTGATGGCCGAGCATCTTAAGAAGATCATGGCCCTCTCTCCGGAACCGTGGAAGCCACTAGAAAATTTTGACTTTGAAAAAGGGATCTCCTTTCCGCTGGCCAAATGTTTAGGGACAAAAGAAGCGATGGAGAGGATCAATGCTAAATTGCAGGCAGTTCCTACTGTCTCAGCGACTATGATCCGCGATCCTTTGGGAGAAGATATTTATCTCATTCTCGTGACTGCAAAGCCAGCGACGAAAGGCAATGCGCTGGGCATCGTCAAGGAAGTGATCGGAGACGGGGGACTCACAATAGCCGCCGGCGACGACCTCAACGACATCAGCATGCTCCTGGCAGCCGATATCAAGATCGTCATGGACTCGGCTCCGCCGGAAATGCTCCCGCTTGCGACGATCGTCGCAAAACATGGAAAGCAGCACGGTATCATCGAGGCATTAACCCAAGCTATCCAATGCCATTGCAAGTAACGATCGGATTCAAGCGCCTTGAAGTCGAATGCCTGATCGGCACATTTCCCCATGAAAAGACAGCCCCGCAAACAATTCGCATCACCCTTGCGGCCAGACTCAAGACCGCACCTCAGGATTTTCTCTCAGCGACAATCGATTATACCACGCTTGCAGACATCTGCAAAAAAATATGCCGGGAAAGGCATAGGGACCTCATTGAGACCCTCGCTCAGGACATTCTCGAGGGAATCACACAAGTTTTTGAAATCGAGCGCATCAAAATCACCCTCGAAAAACCCGCTGCGTTAAAAGACGCCAAGTTTGCTTTTGTCGAGGTTGAACAGGAGATGGCGGTATGCGCTGGACGCTAGTGACCGGCGGCGCCAAAAGACTTGGCGCTGCGATTGTCCGCACGCTTGCCAATGAAGGCCGCAACTGCGTCATCCATTACAGAAATTCGAAAACAGAGGCCGAGCAGCTCAAAGATGAGCTCCGCGCGCTGGGCTGCCAAGCGGAGACGATCTACGGGGATCTTTCGACAATTGACTCGACGCGCTCCTTTCTGAGCGAGTACTTGTCCCGCTTCGAAGAAACGGAAATCCTCGTCAACAACGTCGGCAATTATGCGCTTGGGCCCGCAAGTAGCACAGATCCCAAAACAGCCCTTGATCTTTTTCAAGTCAATGTCATTTCCGCCTTGATGCTCTGTCAGGCGATGATCCCGTCTTTGAAGAAGTGCCGCGGCCACATCATCAATCTCGGCATTGCCGGAACCTCGCAGAGCTTTGCCAATACCCACGCCACCCTCTACAACATGACAAAACTCTCCCTCTCGATGCTGACCAAATCCCTTGCCAAAGAACTCGCCCCTTTCCACGTCGCCGTCAACATGGTCTCGCCGGGTTATATCGAGAACTCCGTGGACCTTTCGAGCGATCCCCGCCATATTCCCTGGGGACGGCCCGCAACGCTTGCCGAAGTGGCCGGCGCCGTTCGCTTTTTAACCTCGCCCCAGTCCAGTTACATGACAGGGCAAAACCTGGAAATCTCCGGAGGAACTCGGTTATAATGGGTGTTGATATAGAAGAAGATTTAAAACGTAAGATGGTCGATCTGAACATCGCTACAGCGCGCAAAATGCAAAGCCCGCAAACGGGATACGTGCATCTCAATTATGAATCGCACGATCGCCACGATACGATCCCTCTTTTAGAGAACTTTTGTTTTGCGCTGGCTCTTTTCCGCAGCCGCATTTCAGAAAGCGTGCTTGAAGGAAAAACCCTTCTGGAGAACCTCCTTGTTTTCGAGGTCGAAGGCAACTTTCCCGTCTATCTGCATGAATACCCCCAATGCAAAGACCGCGACTTTGCTTTAAGTCTTTTGCCCGTTTTCCACTGGCTCATTGCCGATTTCCGCTCAGCTCTTGGCGAACCGCTCTCTATCCGTCTGGAGATGCTGATCGGCAGAATCCTTTCCCATGGTTATAAGATGCACGCACAGCGCCCGCTATGCAAATCCTCAGAATTTCGATTGAAGAGCTATTTCGAAGGCGTTTCGCCGTCATCCTGGATCCCTAACAGTGCGGAAGAGTGGGCAGAGGCCCTGATCAGCTGTCAGATGGCAAATGAAAGTAGATTGCTTGAAGAAGCACTAAGCAGATGGCATCCGCAGCTCTGCACCTATATCGGCCCGCAGCATCAGGACAGGGGAGAGCCCAAGGTGACGCTCTTTGATCTTCTTATGGGACACTATCATGGCATTTATTCATCGCGAGCGCTGCAGGACCACAAGGTCCATCTCTTGGCAAGCCTTATCCAGCCTTTTGAGGTGAAAGCACCCGCGGCCCAAAAAGAAGTGCCCTGCCACGCCATCGCATCAGATCCTGCGCAACCTTATGCTATTTATTGGGGAACAGCGGAAAAACTCAACTCATTCTACCTCGATCTCAAGCAGGCGCAATGTGAGATGGTTAGAAACAAGAATGTCGTTGAGGTCACAGTCTCATTGCCCAAGAAACAGATTTCAGACAGCCAAGACACCGTTGAACTCTCTTTTTTTATGAATCTCAACGTGGCTCAAGAAATCCTCATTCAAGGCGCCAAAGCGACGACATTTCAACTGGGAGAGCACATCGATCTACTTTCAGCTGATCTTCATCTTAGTCTGGAAATCCTACTGGAAAAAGGAGAGGGGAGGTTCTTTGGCCACATCTTGCGCGCCAACCGGCCGAATCAAAAGGGAAAGAATCTGAAGTATGAGACCTATGACTGGCAGATCGCGCTGCGCACGATCCGCCGTAGTGAAGAATGCACTTTAAAGATACTGCTTAGAGGCATGTCTGCGAATTAAGACTTCGCCGATTTTCGGGATTATTTTGGCCAATTTTCGATTCAAATTTGGGGGGTAATATACGAAATGTTGATATTACCCCCCAAATTTGAATCGAAAATTGGCTCAAAAGAACCCGAAAATCGACAGAAGCTTAATCCGCAGACAGCCTCTTAAGCTTTAGCTTCTGCAATTTCTGCTTCTTTTGATCTTTGCATCGCCTGGCTGTCAATGGCAACTCCCATTGCGTGCATCCCGTTGTCGACATACAGGATGGCTCCTGTGACTGCAGACGCGAGGGGAGAGCATAGGAATGCGGCGGCATTGCCGACCTCTTCTGCCGTCATGTCCTTGATCAAAGGTGCATTAGCCTTGGAATACTCGATCATGTTGTCGATGAAACCAATCGCGCGGGCGGCTCTACTTCGCAAAGGGCCTGCAGAAATCGTGTTGATCCGGACGCCCCATTTGCGGCCGGCTTCAAAGGCCAACGTGCGCGTATCGCTTTCCAATGCCGCTTTCGCAGAGCTCATGCCGCCGCCGTAACCGGGGACGGCTTTCTCCGATGCCAAGTACGTCAGGGAAATACAGGACCCATCGGCGCTCATATGCGGGCCGAAATGCTGCAGCAGGCTGACGAAAGAATAGCTCGAAGAGCTTAACGCGGCCAGATAGCCATTTCTGGATGTTTCGAGGAGGGGCTTCTTGACTTCGGGGCCATTGGCAAGAGCGTGGACGAGGATGTCGATCCCGCCGAAGTCGCGTTCAACAGCGGCAGCAACTTCTGAAATGGTGTATCCGGAGGCGTCCTGGTAGCGCTTGTTCTCTCGGATCTCTTGCGGGACGTCTTCCGGTTTGTCGAAGGCGGCGTCCAAAGCGTAGACTTTCAGATATTCCATCATCTTCCCATTGGAAAGCTGGCGGGACTCGTCGAACTTGCCCATGCTCCACGACTGGGTGAAGATTTTTAGGATCGGCGTCCATGTGCCAATGATGATATCGGCGCCCGCTTCAGCCAGCGCTTTGGCGATCGCCCAGCCATAGCCTTGGTCGTCGCCGATGCCGGCGATGAATGCTTTTTTTCCTTTGAGATTGATAGACAGCATGATGGCTCCCTGCGTGATTAAAATTTTGAAGCACCATCATACCAGATAGTGGGGAATACCTCAACCCAAGAGTGAGATCTGGGTTTGTTAAGAAATTGTAGTTTCTTGATATAAAATAAATATTTTAATTAAAGCTAAGTTTATGTATAATTAAATTTAAATAATTTAAGTTTTAAAATAAGGATGTAAAAGTATGAATAAGACAGATCCAACAATTCACAAAGGTAATTCAGCCCTTGCTCAAGTTCCCACGAACACAAATCTATTTGACGATATGCCGGATGAATTAGTTGAAGCAATCTTTTTAAGATTGGATTCAGCTAAAGATGTCGCGGTATCAGCCGGACCGGTGTGTAAAAGATTCTATGCAATTTCAAAAGATGATTTAATTTGGAAAACACTCTTTCTTCGCCAATTTCCACGTGAAGAAGCAACCAATGGATATTTAGCTCTTTATAAGGAGCATGCCAGTTTGAGCCATAGGGCCAGACTTGGATTGTGCACCCTGCAACCGTTTAGAGCGCATGCATTACAAATCGACGGTGTTCAATTTGACGGAACCCACGTCTATACGTTATACAGGGGAAGCGTTCATGTAAGAAATATCGCTGAAGGTACATCGCAGATCATTCAAGATGGCGACAAAAAGATCAGAAGCATTCATTGCGATGGAGAGTATATTTACATGGGCTTATCCGATGGAAAGATTCGGATTTTTGACAAAAAAACTCAAGCCCTTATTCAAGAATTCCAATGTCCACAAGGCTTCGATGCTAGTGGCTGTATTCGCGTTTGCGGAAATTGTCTTTATGCAGGTTCTTTTTCAGGAGCAGTCACGATCTTGGATATTTCAGATCTTGAGCATATCAAGTGCGTTCTCACGCTTTCGAATCCCAAACATTTGGGTCTCACAAAAAAGATCAGGAGTCTTGAAGTCATTGATGGCCGCCTTGTGACACTTTCATTTGATAAGAGATTGACTGTCTGGGATCTCGCAAAGGAGGCAAAAGAGCCCATTCGGATGATAGAGGGGATCTATAGTTTTAAGGTCATAAAAGGTTGCCTGTATGCGGGCAGCAGCGATGGATCCATCAAGATCCTGGATATCGAATCGGGGGAGTGCCTAAAATCACTCCAAGCACATTCTCAACGTGTGCCTTGTCTTGAAGTCGTTAGAGATTTATTCTTCACAGCCAGTTTAGATGGAACGATAAAGATATGGGATATAAACACAAACCAATCCCTTCAAACACTTAAATGGGAATACGACATTGCAATCACATCTTTAAATATCTCTGGAAATCGCGTTTGTGCGGGTGGGATAAACGGAACGATGATGATCTGGGATTTTGGCTTTACATCCCTCTCTTCCCACCCATTGCGAACCTTAGAAAAAAATGTGGCGATCCTTGAAGAAATGGCTGCCATGATAAAAGATCAAAAGTATGGTCAATTAATCTCCTTGGCCGATGGGCTTCATGTGGATTTTCAGAGTCGCATCGAAGATTTTTGTTTGTGGCAAAGTTCCAAATTCGGCGACGCGGTATTGAACGATGCTGTCCGCGAAGGCAATCAGGACGCAATGACTACTTGGGTCCGCGGATTTTTATCTCAGGGGCCAACTCAAAGCTCAAGACTCCATGAATTGATGGAAGCAGCCGTCCTGCAGACACATGCAGATGTGTGCATTGAAATACTGCTCCACGCGGTCCAAAATCAAAATGCAGAAAAAGTCTCTCAGACGCTCGATCAGCTCGAATCTCTCAATCCCAAGCTTGCTCAGGAATTGTATGAGTTTCTGGCAGAGGGGTGCGGCATTGTGAATAAAAGAGGTAGAGTTACGGATCCGTTATGGGGCGGTATCGCCTTTCGCGATCCATTGGGGGAGAGCGCTCCTCTGTTCGCCAAAATTCGAGCGCTGCATAGGCTTAAAGAAACCTTAAAACCGGCCGACACTAAAAACTAATTACTTCTTCCCCTTGCCGCTCTTGCGCATCATCATGCGCTTCCAGCCTTCCGCTGTGAGAATCTTCTTTGGCGGAAGGTCTTTTGCTCGGGGAGCGGCGGGCCTTGGTTTTTCAGCGGCAGTTCTCTTGGGTTCTTCAGCTTTTGCTTTCTTCTTGAAGAAGCGCGAGATCATATGGGCACCTTCTCTTGGTTAAACTCACCCTTAAAATCTAGTCTATCCCCGATTTGAGCGTTCTGTCAAGCATTTTTTTTAAATTCTTGCCTTTTGATGACGATTCAGGTAAAAAAGGGCCAGAACAAAGGGAGGAGCACATGACTCAGATCGACATCACCTATGAAGGGGATCTTTCCACGCGCTGCGTGCATTCCGACAACAAGGCTGAGATCCTGACCGATGCTCCCAAGGACAACCAGGGCTTAGGCAGGGTCTTCTCTCCAACGGACCTTTTCGCTGCATCGCTCGGGTCGTGCATGCTGACGCTGATGGGAATTTACGCCCGCCGCCTCAACGTCGACATCAAGGGGATGCAGGCCAAGGTGACCAAAGAGATGGCCGCAGCGCCCGTGAGGCGGATTGGCAAGCTGCGCGTCGAGTTCACCTGTCCCCATCGCCCCCCTGAGGAAGCGATTGCAAAGCTCGTGCAGGCGGCAGAGAGCTGTCCCGTGCACAAAAGCCTGCATCCTGATATTGTGGTGGAGTTCACCTACAGTTGGGGGCATTGATTGAAGTATCAGAACCTGGCCGCATTCGAAAAGCACCTGTCCCAAGCGGCGAAAGTTCAGCTTTCGCGCGTTTTTCTCATCGTCTCTTCCTGCCCTTATGAGCGCAAAAAAGTCGTCGAGAAAATCACAGCCGCCATCCGGTCCCGAGAAGGGAAGATAGACTTTCAAACTCAGGATGGGTCGTTGGGGGATGTCCAGGAAGCTGTGGACAGCTTGAATACCGCTTCACTCTTTTCCGGAAAACAGGTCCTGTACCTCGACGGGATCGACAAGCTCAAAAAGAATGCTCTTGCCCCTCTTGCCGATTACGTCGTCGCCCCATCCCCCTTTGCCTATCTCCTTTTGGGCGCAAATTCCGCTAAAAGCCTCACGGAGCTTTACGCCAAAGGTAAAAAGGAATTGATCGCCTGCGATTTGAGCGAGGAAAAGCCCTGGGACCGCAAAGACCGCCTCAAACGGACGCTAGCCGATTACACCCTCAAAGAGGGCAAGCGGATCAGCGGGGATGCTCTCGAATACCTGCTTGAAAATGTAGGGCTCAACCTTCCCGGCCTCGAACAAGAACTGGAAAAGCTGATCATTTATGCAGCAGAGCGCAGCGAGCTGGGCATTCAGGATGTGCACGCTCTGTGCGCAGCCCAGAAAAGCTTGACGCTGTGGCAGCTTGCCGAGGCGATTGCGTGGAGGGATCCTTTTCCCAAATTGGAGGAGAATGTCGACTTAAGTTTGCTCTTGCCTCTCCTCTCGCAATTGCGTACGCAATTCCAGCACGGGCTGACTGTGTCCCTTCTTCTCGAGAGGGGAACTCCGCATGTGGACATTGCCCACTATCTCCCGAGCGTCAAACCCGCAGCCATAGATAAAATGCTTCCCCTGGCAAAAGCGCGTAAAAGTCCCTTTTTCAAGCGGGCGCTCGATCTTCTCTTCGATGTGGAGCTGATGGCGAAGAACAGCTCATTTGATCCTGCGCTCATTCTCGATCTATTACTGACCAAACTCACAATGCTGAAACGACATTATGCTCTATCTGCTTCCCAATCTTCTCGCTGACACTGAATCGCATGCAAATCAACTTCCTGTCAGTGTCGATGCCGCCGTCGCTACACTGACCGGCCTGATCGCGGAAAATGAAAAAGAGGGGCGCCATTTTTTGCGCAGGTTCGCTTTTCCAGCGCCAAAGACATTTCGAGATATTCCGATCCGTCTGCTCAATGAGCACAGCACCGATAGCGATAAGAGAGAGCTATTAAAGCAAATCGAACAAGGCGGGGTCTGGGGTCTTGTTTCCGACTGCGGGATGCCTTGCCTGGCCGATCCGGGCGCTGATCTCGTGTTGATGGCCAGAGAGAGGGGCATTGAGGTGGAAACTTTCGCCGGCCCGTCGAGCATCCTGTTTGCGCTCGTCCTTTCCGGACTCGGGGGACAGCATTTTACCTTCCACGGCTATCTGCCCAAAGAAGAGCTCCAGCTGCTCCAGGAATTGAGAAGGATTGAAAAACTCTCCTCCAAAGATCGGTCGACCCATCTATTCATTGAGACCCCCTACCGAAATGCGAGGATGCTCGAGAAGATCTTGTCGGCCCTCGACGATCAAACGTGGCTTTGCGTGGCCTGCGATCTGACTACGCCGACCCAATATGTACAGACTCGTAGGATCAGGGATTGGAAGAGAACCCCTTTGCCCAACATCGACAAGCGCCCTGCTGTTTTTGCCATTCGATCCTTTTAAGTGCTCATCTTCAGTGATTTAAGACGTCTTTGACTTAGTGAAAATTAATAAATTAATTTACAATTTTAATTGCAAAAAACATCAATTATGGATTAAAATTAATGTTTAAGTAATTAAATATGATTTCAATTAAATAAATGTAAAAAATAATTTTAAAAAGGAATATATGAATAGTATAGATACTAAAATCCAAATAATCGGTGAAATTGCGGAGCTTGATTGTGGATTTAAAAAAATCAGGACTCAAATGTCTTTCCTCGCCCCGGCCGGGCAGTTGGAAGCGCTTGCCGGTTCAAATCTCGACCACCTCTCTGTACAGCTTCAGGACTTGCAAGCGCGTGTCCAAGGGTTATTTGAAAATGCAATCGGTGAGGTTTCAAGTGAAATTTCTGAAGAAGAGCTTCTAGAGTTTGTCACAAATCTCAGTGAAGCTGCAAGTGTTCTTGAATCTATTCAAAAACATCAAGAAGGGGCTGCTCAATGCCTAGAACTCGCAGAGGACGTCGATGCGTTCATTTCGAACATCGATCGTTCGATGGGGACCGAGGCTTTATCTTCTCTTCGAGGCCGTGTTTCCAATCTGAGAGAAAACCTCGATCTCAATCAAGGGAATCGCAATTTTGTCGATCAACTTGAAAACAGACTGGGTAGCGGCGAACAAGCAATCTCCAGATGGCGCTCTCGCGAAATAGCAGAACAGGACCTGGAATTCCAAGCAGGGCTATTTGCAGATCAATTCAAAGGCATTAAACAGCAGCTTACGAACGAGCCAAGACGTGATTTTGAGCGCGTGCTCTTATTTTATGATAAAATAAAAAGACATCGCGATGGGAATACAGGCCCTGAAGCGGAATCCTTCCAAATAGCGATGAACAGCCTTTTAGCAAAAGTGGAGGACCTGCTCACAAATATTTGCCAAGCGCAGGAAAACCAAGAGAGAGAACAGGCGCAAAAAAATGAAGAGCACAAGCAGCAGGCTTCATCCATTAATAACGTCCTGAGAGCTCTTGCTAACGAAGATGAAAGTGCGATCAAAGACGCTTATGCGCTGTTAGGCTCCGATTTGAAGGAGAAATTCAGAGAAGCCCTTAGTACGTGTGCTGGGCGACAAATTCCCCGCACTTTGCTGAGTTCCCAGTTTTCCTTAAGCGACCTCCCTGGAACTTTAGAGCAGAAAAAAGAGGCGCTCAAGCAGGTGCTTTCCTCTATACCCCAACAAGTGAAAGTCGCAAATAGAGCGGAAGAGATGCAACGTCGATTGAGCAATGCGATTCAAGGCATTCGTGAAGAGATCTGCCCTTTCTCGTTGATTCCAAGTGAAGTCACCATGCTCATTCTTGCCAATGTCGTTTCAGACCTTACACCGCGGTTAGTATGCCAGGAATGGGATGCGGTCATTTTTGAGATCTATAAGGATAGATGGAATCATTTGATCCAATGCCCTCCCGAAGGCCCCATCGAGCTGCAAAAACAGATGGCAATTGTTGAAGCAGGCCAATCGGATTATCCTCCCTATTTCAGCTTTTCTAGAAGGCTGCGCAAGCTCGTCGAGACCACCTTTGGAATTACAGTCCAACCTTCGTGTTTGTTATCCCACAGTCAATTAAGCGGCATGCAGGGGAGAGTGAACGAGATCAGCCTTGAGACGATATGGCCCTACATTGCATCTCACATGGATCTATTTGACCATTTCAATCCACTAGATGCTATTGCCATTCGCAGTTGGTTGGCATGTCCTGACAATAATAGGCTGCTGGATAGGATCGATGATATCTATTATCCCAATGGAAATTTAAGAGCTATTTCACCGGAATTCGGTAGGTTTACTAAGCTAAGACAGCTCCGTCTGCATGCGAACAGGATCACATTTCTTCCTCATGAAATCGGCAATTTAACCAACCTCACACGTTTAAATCTCTGTAGAAACCACCTAGCCTCTTTACCTACCGAGCTCGTAAATTTAACTCAATTACAACAACTCTTTCTTGCAGAAAATCAATTCAAAGTTTTTCCCTGTGAAATTCTAAACCTGCCGAACTTAACTGAACTTGACATGGAGGGGAATCCCCTAGAATCTATTCCGGATGAAGTTTTGTGCTCTACTAAGAAGGTTTTTGCTGAAAATCCAACCATTGTTGCTTTTAAACAAAAACTAAACCTTGAGCAAGAGTTGAACTACCATGGTTTTTCTCCATTAGCAATGTTATATGGAGTGATGATCGATCATATGAATGAAGAAGAAAATCAATTCGCATGCGAAGAGGAAGAAGAAGATGGTTCTTATATTGAGGACATGAGTTCCGCTTTAGAAGATCTTACTGATCAAGATCGGACTTTCCTTTTGGGATCGCTTTGCCGTCTCCACGGCCGCGCTGTGGATGTAGAGTGGGCTGAGTCCCACGCTTTTGAGAATGAGGCTTTTTTTCTCAATGCATTAAGGCAGACAATCATTAAGAAGTACGATCAGCTGCCGGCAGAGATGAGAAGAAAGGTCGATGCAAAAGTTCATGAGTTGGCTGGAAGCCCGGCGCCCGAGGACTTGGAATGGGGAACTCTACACGCCAAGGACAATCTGCCGCGCCTTGCTGATGCAATGGAACATTGTCAATAAGAGTCTATCGTTGAATTAAGCTTCTGTCGATTTTCGGGTTCTTTTGAGCCGCTTTTCGATCCAAATTTGGGGGATAATATCAAACTTTCGTATATTATCCCCCGAGTTTGGATCGAAAATCGGCCAAAATAATCCCGAAAATCGACGAAGCCTTAATTCAACGACAGACTCTAAAGGGCAAAAAAAGATCCCCGGTTTTTAACGCCGGGGATCAACGAACGAAAAGTGAGTATCCAATGGAATCCACAATAAGTCCCGGTGTTGGGCTTTGTGGCCTTCCCAACAGTTTTTCAATGATTTGAAAAACTGTTGGGAAGGCCACTTGATTCCTTCCTCTATAATAACTTTACGCTCCTCCTCTTGGCGTCGTATGCAGACACCTTTCCAACGCTTGCACGGAAAGCGCTATCATGCCGGGCCTGTCCCAGTTGTATTCTGCAAAATGATGGTCCCAAGGTTCAATATGCACTCCTGCAGATTTTGCCATTTCGTAAACGTACTGGAAAAAACGCGGTTCCTTAGGTAGCTTCTTGAATTCCTGAATGAAGTGATAAGGCTCCTTTATCGCTTTAGGGGAGTAGTATAGTTCGAGTAACTTTACGCCTGTATTGACGAACTCTTCGCTTAGAGCTTTAGTTTCAATGGAATGGGGCTTCTTGCTCAAAGCGGTGAACTGTCGTTGCAGCGCAGGGGTCGTCTTGAAAAGCCTGCGAGCGACATCTTCTGCTTTTCCTTCGCAGCTTTTATAGTGGAAGGTATGGCGGAGCACATCGATTTGAACGACTTCAGGAAGAGATTTCCAAGTTTCCTGATCGTTTGGATTTTTCAACAGATCATCGAAAGCCAGACCAACATAGGAGACGAGCGGAATCGAAAGATCAGTAGCGCGGACGAGGACAGGCTCCGGGGCATGCGGCGTCAAATCGACAACTCTTTCACTTATGGGTGGATGAATGACAGGTGAATCCACCGGTGGGGGTGAAGGCGGTGTGGGAAGATCAACAATTGGCGGTGGGGTTAGTATTGGGCTCGGTGGAGGGGTATATACAGGAATTTGATCGGGAATCGGCGGTGCTAGTTCTGGAGGCGGCGCTGACGGAGTTACCGGGAGGTCGTGTATGGGCATTATAGGAATAGGGGTCTGGAGTTCTAACCATCTTTGTTCAGCCCAATCGACCGTTTCCAGCTGCTTCATTATATGGGCTTGGATTGCAGCCACACAAGATTCTAGGGAAGGTTCTTTTTTGTGGATGAGTTTTGCCCAGAATCCCGGTTCAGTTCTATTGCTTGATAAATTTTGTATCAATTGCTCTTGTTTAACTAGAATTGAGGAACGCACTGTGTCAAAGGGGGAAATATCACCAGCATCCAACTCAAAGGTTTCTATGAGAAGTAGAATTTCTGGATTTCCATACTTAGCGAATTGAACTATTTGTTCAACGGCAGCCCTCATTTCTTCAGCGGTAAATGTGTCTTTTTGCAGAAATTTTTCCTTAAAGACTTGAGCTTGTTTTGAAATCAATTTTCGAGACAAAGCATCTCTTAAATTATATTCAAAATAATTCGATGTTTGAGAAGAATTTTCGAGCTGTAATTCTTTTAATTTTGAAGAGACCAATTTTTCATAAGCGATGATTGATGCATCCAATGGCAAATGATCAGGAGCTTGACTAATAGTGTCTTTGAGTAAATCATCAAGTAAATTATGATTTACCATTAGAGATGAGATTTCAAAATATGGGGTGCAATACTGATTGTTTTTTGTTGCAAAATTAAGTAATCCAGCTTCTCTATCGCCTAAGTCGCTTAGAAATTTTTTATCTCGCCTGTAAACATCTGCGATTAGGGTTTTTTGCTGTAACAGCATTCCCTGGAAGAGATGATTGCGCACTGCGATTTCTAAAAGTTCATATTTCGGTAATCGTGACCATAAACTCAATAATTCATAACTCTTTTTCTGCTCTTGAGGCATTAAGCCATAGACAATTTCTGCGACAGCTTTTTCGCATTGTTCAATTTTTTTATCCAATGGCCAGTTTTCGCACGAAGTTAAAAAACGACTTAATAAATCAAATAGTTTTTGATGGATAATGTGATCGCAATCATGTGAGTCGGGATGGGGGGTAAATCCAGGGAGAACTTGGTCGAGCGATTGCTTTAGAAATTCGATCGGACCTTGATCTTGTATGACAGGTGCTCCCATCGGAATCGGAACTAGATAGGGCGTTCGTGGAATCATATAGGAATTGTAGAATACAGCTGGATCGATCGTGGGAAGCGTTGGATAAATTTCAGGGGTGGGATGATTAAGTGAAAATGAGCTTACAGTGAGAGGCGGTCTTTCGAGCATTGGAAGCAGAGTTGGATAGGAAACCACCGGCTGCACGGTGGGTGATTGATCGTCCACAGCAGGCGTAAATTGAGGGTATCCAACATAGGATGGCAACCCACCTGTCGATGAAGGCGTAGGTGATAGCATAATTCTTCTCCGATACTTTATTAATATATTATTATCCGTAACGCTACTGATTATACTAATGAAGTTAATGTTGCGCAACTAAAATATCACTTTAAATCACTTAAAATTAGTGATTTATATAGTTTGTTTTTTATTACGTACTAAGTAAAATATTCGAGCATAACACTTGAAATTTTGATGTGTGCGTAGTGTTTATTTAGTAGGTGATTAAATTAACTGCCGTTGTATAAAATAAGGGAGTGTCTTAATTGTATATATAGATTAAATTTGTTATAATATAGGTATAGGGATGAAAATAATTAAACCCAATAGGGTAGGTAATAACTTATGGATAATACGTTACATCAACTTAAGGCTAGGGTCGCTAGCTTGGAGAGCAAGATAGATATGCTCGAATCAGAGCTTACGTACTTAAACGATATGCTCATACGCTGCGGATTTCCTGAAGGTGTTTCAACGCTGAAAGAGACTGTGCAGGAACTACTTGCAGAAGACGCTTCTCAAGCTAACCATGAGCGTCCTGAGCTAATCTAAGTACTTTATGCTTAGTGCATAATAGGTAAACTCTCGTCTAGGGGCAGGTGGATCACCTGCCCCTTACTTATTTTAAGACAGCTTCTAAGTGAATTCAGCTTCCTTCTTTGAGCTGAGAGCTTTACTTTTGCTTGCATTTGTGGTATTTTTTCTCTAAAAATTGGAGCAACGACATGGCAAAACTCGTTTTTGAAAATACGGGAGAAGAGAAGGAACTCGATGAAGATTCTCCTCTCCATGAATTTTGTGAAGAGGCCGGCGTTCCTTTCGCCTGTACGGAAGGGGTTTGCGGTACATGTGTGATCGAGGTCGTCGAAGGGATGGACAACCTGTCTGATTTCACCCAAGAGGAAAAGGATTTTTTAGGGGACCAGGGTTGCGAACGCCTCGCTTGCCAATGCAAGATCAAAGGCGGATGCGTAAGAATTAAATACTAACTACAAGGTTGACAATGGCTCAAGATACAGCTCAAAAAGTTTCTAAAGAGATGACGATCGAAGAGATCTTTTCTCGATTTCCTCATAAGAGCCAGAAACTGGCCCAAGAAATGACGAATGCCGGCCTTCATTGCGTCGGTTGCGGCGCAGCCGTCTGGGAAACGCTCGAAGCCGGGATGCTCAGCCACGGGTTTTCTCCCGAAGACGTCGATGAGATGGTCGAGAGGTTAAATGCGATCCTCGCTGAAAAGTCAGATCTTTCCTCCATTACGCTCACCAAGCGCGCGGCCGATAAGTACCGTCAGATCCTCAAAGAGGAAGGAAAAGAGGGCTGGGGCCTGCGTTTTGGCGATAAAGCGGCGGGATGCAGCGGGTTTGAGTATGTCCTCGATTACTCCCAAAAAGCGGGCAGCGATGACACAGTCTTTGTTTCCGAAGGCATGGAGATCCATGTTCATGCAGCCGATGTTTCCAGGTTGCTGGGCTCCCAGATCGATTTTATCGACGGGCTAAACGGCTCTGGATTCAAAATCAGCAATCCGAACGTCAAAGGTGCTTGCGGCTGCGGTAAATCCCAAAGCTATTAGAATAGAATAATTGAAACGCAAAGACGCTGAGACGCAAAGAAATTTCATTCTTTGCGTCTCAGCGTCTTTGCGTTTCAATTCTATATGATCCCTATTTATGGATGGCGCGTTTATCGACGGCAAGCGCCGCTTCTTTCATCGCTTCAGAGAGCGTCGGGTGAGCGTGCGGGGTGGATGCCAGCTCTTCGACGGTGGTTCTCTTTTGGATGGCAAGCGCACCTTCTGCAATCAGCTCGGAGGCATGCGCTCCAATGATGTGAATACCGACGATGATGCCCGTCTTCGATTCAGCGATCATCTTGATGAACCCTTCTTCTTCTCCCGTACAGCGCGCGCGTGAATTGGCCTTGAAGAAAAACGTGCCGACTTTGATGTCGAGGCCGGCTGCTTTCGCCTCCGCTTCCGTCATGCCTACGGAGGCCACTTCCGGGTGGGTGTAGACGACATTGGGGATGGCAGCGTATTCGACCTTGGGGCTGTGGCCGGCAATGATCTCGGCAACGGCGACTCCTTCTTCCGAAGCCTTGTGGGCGAGCATCGGGCCGTCGACAATATCGCCGATGGCAAAGATGGTGGGCTGATTAGTGCGGAATGTCCCATCGATTTTCACAAACCCTTTTTCTGTGACGGCAATCCCGGCCTTTTCCAGCCCCAGCCCTTGGGTATAGGGCTTGCGGCCGATGCAGACGAGGACGGCATCGGCGCTCATCTCCTGCAGGGATTGATCGGACATTTGGACTTTGAGCGCGATCTGTTTTTCGCTGATCTGCGCCGAGGTGACTTTAGAGGAGAGGTTAAAATGCATTCCCTGGGCCTGCAGGAGGCGATGAAGCTCTTTGGAAAGGCTCTCATCGAGGGTCGGGCAGATCCTGTCCATGAATTCGACAAAGGTCACCTGTGCGCCTAGCCGCGCGTAGACGGAGCCTAGCTCAACGCCGATGATGCCGGCGCCGACGACGATCATTTTTGGGGGAACGCTTTCTAGGGCCAGCGCGCCGGTGGAAGAGAGGATCCTGCGCTCGTCAAAAGGGAGAAAGGGGAGGGCGATGGGTTCCGAGCCTGTGGCCAGGATGATGTGGCGTGCGGAAATTTGCTCTGATGTAGCACCGGAAATGGAAATTTCTTTCGGGCTTAAGAGGGTCGCTGTGCCTGCATACCGGGTGATCTTATTCTTTTTAAAAAGACCGGCGATCCCTTCATTGAAGGAGGCGACGATTTTTTCCTTGCGGGACATCATCTGCTTGAAATTGAAATCTGCCTTGGGGATCTCAATGCCGTGGACTTTCGCCTCGTGTCCGAGCTTCCAGTAGAACTCTGAAGATTGAAGCAGGGCTTTGGAGGGGATACAGCCGACGTTGAGGCAGGTGCCTCCGAGGGGAGCGCTCTTTTCGACGCAGGCGGTTTTAAGTCCCAGTTGGGAGGCCCGGATTGCCGCTACGTATCCTCCCGGCCCCGAGCCGATGATGACGACATCGTATTCAGTCATTTATTATTCCTCTTATAAATCTAGTAGGAGGCGCGAGGGATCTTCCAGGTTCTGTTTCAGATGAACTAGGAAGAGGACGGCCTCTTTTCCGTCGACGATCCTATGATCGTAGCTCAGAGCGATGTACATCATCGGACGGATGACGATTTGATCATTCACGACAACAGCCCTCTTCACGATCGAGTGCATTCCTAAAATGGCGCTTTGCGGGGGGTTGAGGATCGGAGTGGAGAGGAGCGAGCCGAAGACGCCGCCGTTGGTGATAGTAAAGCTTCCTCCGCGCAAGTCGTCGATCGCAATGGTCCCGTCGCGCGCTTTTTTGGAGTAGCCTTCGATGGCCTTTTCTATGCCGCCGAAATTCAACTTGTCGCAGTTTTTGACGACCGGCACCATCAGGCCCCTTTCCGTCGATACGGCAACGCCGATATCATACGTGTGATAGGTGATGATCTCGTCGCCGTCGATAGAGGCGTTGACCTCGGGATTTGCTTTGAGGGAGGCGACGACTCCTTTGACGAAGAAGGACATGAAGCCGAGCTTCACGCCGTGTTTTTTCAAAAAATTGTCCTTTTCTCGGGCCCGGATTTCCATGACTGCCGACATGTCGACTTCATTGAAGGTGGTGAGCATCGCGGTCGTGTTCTTGGCCTCGACGAGGCGCGCTGCGATCACTTTGCGCAGATTGCTCATTTTCTTGCGCGTCGATTTTTCATCCGAGGGTCTGGGTCCGGGAGCTTCCACTTTTGCAGCAGGAGCTTTGGGCTCTTCTTTGAGGGAGGCGACAAATTCAGGCATCATGACCCGGGCACTCTCGCCCTTTGGCGCACTCGTTGGAAGAGGCGCAGCCGGCGCGGGAGAGGGCTCTGTGGGTTTTGCCGCGGGCTGGGCAGCAGGAGGGGGAGTGGGCGCAGCTGCTGCTGCAGAGGGGGCCTTGGCATCGGTGTCGACAAAACCGATCACCTGGCCGATGTTGACCTTGTCCTCTTTATTGACCGTCAGAGTCAGCTGGCCGCTTTGAGGCGCGTAGAGGACCTGGTTGACCTTGTCGGTCTCGAGCTCTAAAATCTCTTCGTCCAGCTTGACATAGCTGCCCGTGGGCTTCAAGATGTTGCTCACGATCGCTTCGACGACCGATTCCCCCATCGTGGGGATTTTAATCTCTACTTTCATGGAATGCCTCAACCATTAAATGCCGTTTGCATGATCTCATCTAATTGCTTTTTGTGCAGCGCATGGGAGCCGGCCGCAGGGGATGCGCTCCGGTCTCTTCCGATATACTTCACAGCGTCTTTTGCACCAAGCAGTTCATTAAAGAAGGGGCGGATATACTCCCATGCCCCCATATTGCTGTGCTCTTCCTGAATCCAGCAGATCCCCTCTGACGGAGCGTATTTCTGCAGGATCTCTTTCACTTTGGCCATGGGGAAAGGATAGAGCTGCTCGATGCGCACAAAAGCGCACTCTTTGATCTCTCGCTTTTGCCGCTCCTGAAGCAGGTCGTAATAGATCTTGCCGCTGCAAAAGAAGAGCTTGCGGACCTTTTGCAAAGAGCTAGGATCGTCGAGCACTTCGTGGAATTTGCCCTGGCTAAAATCGTTCATGCTAGAGACGCATAAAGGATGGCGGAGAAGAGTTTTTGGGGTGAAGAGAATAAGGGGTTTTTTGACGCTTAAGTGCGCCTGCGTTCTGAGAAGGTGGAACAATTGCGCAGGCGTAGAGCAGTTGGCCACCCGCATGTTCTCATGGCCGGATAGCTGAAGGAAGCGCTCAATGCGCGCCGAGGAGTGTTCCGGTCCCTGTCCTTCATAGCCGTGAGGGAGCATCAAGGTCAGATTGGAGTTTAAGGCCCACTTTTGCTCTGCGGAGGCGATGAATTGGTCGATGATGATCTGAGCGCCGTTGGCAAAGTCTCCAAACTGCGCCTCCCAGATCACCAGCGAATTCGGGTAGGCGATGCTGTATCCAAAGTCGAATCCGAGGACAGCGTATTCGGAGAGGGGAGAGTTGAAAACGTCGAACGGCGCTTGTGTTTCACTGAGATGAGATAATGGAAAATACCTCAACTCTTTGACCTGGTCGACCCAGACAGAGTGGCGATGAGAAAAGGTTCCGCGCCGCACATCTTGGCCGGACAAACGGACGTGGATTTTTTCATTTAAAAGAGACGCATACGCCAGGTGCTCTCCCATGCCCCAATCGATGCTGCTTGCGGCAGCGTCCGCGTGGACCATAGCGAGCCTTTCCTGAATAAGCCTTTTGATCTTGGGGTGGATTCGAAGATCATCAGGGACTGTGCAGAACTTTTCGGCCAAAGAGAGCAGCGTTTTCGCATCGACGGAGGTCTTGATCTCTGTTGGAGGGGAACTTTGTATCTCTTTGGAAGCGGGCTTTGCCTCTGCAAGCGCCGGGATTCCTTCAAGGGCTTTTTGCAAGCCTTGTTTGAAATCGTTTTCGAACGCCTCTGCTTCTGCGGCACTTAGGATATTTTCCTGGATCAACTGATCGCGGAAGATTTCGCGGATCGTCTTTTTGGCCTTGATCAAGGCATATTCCAAAGGCTGGGTGAACGTCGGCTCGTCCCCTTCATTGTGTCCATATTTCCGGTAGCAGTTCAGGTCGATGAAAACGTCGCAGTGGAATTTCTGGCGCAGATCGATGGCCAGATTGGCAGCCCTGACGCACCCTTGAGGATCTTCCGCATTGACATGAAAAATAGGAGCGCCAAAAGCCCTTGCAATCTCGGAACAATACATCGTCGAGCGGGAGTCTTTGGGAAGCGTGGTGAAACCGATCTGGTTGTTGATCACGACGTGCAAGGTGCCTCCCGTCGCATAGCCGTCCAGCTTCGATAGTTGGATCGTCTCATAGACAACGCCTTGGCCAGCCACTGCGGCATCGCCGTGAAGGAGGATCGGAATAATCTGCCGGCGCTGATTTTTATCTTTTTTAAGCTCTTGCTTTGCCCTCACGTATCCTTCGACGACAGGGTCGACAGCCTCAAGATGGCTTGGATTGGCAACCAGTGTGACCGTGACCTTTTTTCCCGATGAGGCGGTCAGAGTTCCGATATAGCCTTTATGATACTTGACGTCTCCGGTGCCTTCTTGCAGATCGGGCGTGTAAAAGTCTTCGAACTCGTGGAAGATATTCGCATAAGATTTGTTAAGGATGTTGGCCAGTACGTTGAGCCTGCCGCGATGGGCCATGCCCAGGACGACTTCCTGGACATTTTCTTCCGCTCCGCGCTCGATCATCGAAGAGAGCATGGGGATCATCGTCTCTCCGCCTTCTAAAGAGAACCGCTTTTGACCGACGTATTTAGTATGCAGAAAGGACTCGAACAATTCCGCCTTGTTCAAGTTGTGCAGGATCTGAATTTTATCGCGATTGTCCAGATTCAGCGGGAAGAGCGGTTCGATCTGCTGCTGGAGCCATTGCTCTAATTCGATGTTCCCCAGCCCCATGTACTCAATCCCCACCGTCCCGCAATACGTCTTCTTAAGGGCGGCGATGAGCGTTTTCAAGGGAGCTTGCTTCTCCTTTAAAAACCCGCAGGTGGGAAATGAAGCGTCCAACTCCTCCTTTTTAAAGCCTAGAGTTTCAATATTGAGCTCTTTGGGCTCTTGCGGCAAGCTGGTCGCCACCGGATTGAAACTCGCCATCAGATGGCCGAATTTGCGAAAGGCGTCGATCAGAAGATAAATTCTTAAGTCGGGACTCTCTTTGCGCTCCATCGTTGGCATGGAAGGCATCGCGCTCATGCCAAAGGTCATTCCCTCAAAGAAATGGCGCCAGGAAGCCTCTACGCTGTTGGGATCGCTGAGATAATTCTGATAGAGTTGCTCAAGCGCGGGCAGATTCGCCAAGTTGGCATAGGAAAAGTCATTGTCGCTCATCGTTGCTCCCTCAACTTCGTCATTTCCGATAAATATCAAATTAATAATTTAAACACACCTCTATACTGCTTCCACTTGAAAGTTGGAGAATTTGCCAACGCCGAAGGCGGCAGATTTGCATCCGAATCCCGCCCGGGTCACTATTGAGAAACTAGGACCCGGGCGGGTCGGATGCGAAGATGCCCCTTCGGCTAAGGCAAAACTCCAACTTTCAAGTGGAAGCAGTATATATGAATGAAGTGAAAAAAAAATTAGCAGGGACACGAGAGTTCCTTGCACTTAATCCCAATCATCATTAATACTTTCCGGCTCAACGGAGAAAAAATGTCGGGATATTTTCCTAAGAGGTTGCCTGCGAATTAAGGCTTCTGTATTTTCGGGATTTTTTTTGGCCGCTTAAAATCGGCTTAAAAGAACCCGAAAATACAGAAGCTTAATTCGCAGACAACCTCATATTTCCCCTGTGAATTAAAAAATGTTTTTACATTTGGTTTGCATAAAAAATAAGGCTTCAGTAAATACACGAAACATGATGAAGTTGTAAATTCCTGCTAAAAGGTGTCGGTCGATGAACATTAAAAGTGAGCGTTTGAAAAAGTTAGAATCTGAATTCCAGGATCTTGAGCAATGGCTTAAGCTTGGCCTCGTCCCAAAAAAGGACATGGAGAAGCACAAAGAAGAGATGAACGCTTTGCACGATAAGATCGGCGAAGAAAAAGAACGTCTTCGTTTCCTTAAAGAAAGCGGCGAAATGGAGGAGTTCAGCGCTCCCAAACGCCCCGGAGGCCGCCAACCTGCGCATGAGCCGCAGAGCCTTCCCGACATCGACATCGCTGAGGAAGGCTTCACCGACGCAGGGCTCGACATGGAGACGGAACCCTTTGATGTTGAGACGACTGCAACCGGCGAAGAGGGGGAAGAAGCGGACGAAGAAGCTGCTGTCCCTGAAGAAGAGGAAGACGAAGACCCCTTCAGCGATCGCAACCGCTGGCGCCGCGGCGTCCTCGAAGACCCCGATGCAAACGACTGGTAATTTATTCCGCAATCGGGATGTCAGCCTCTATTTCCACATCCCGTTTTGCTCTAAAAAATGTCCCTACTGCCACTTCTTCGTGCTTCCCAATGAAGAGCGATTCAAAAAACCGTTCCTTCCCGCTCTACTGAAAGAGTTCGCATTGCGGCGGCCCCAGTTGCAAGGCAAGCGGATTGTCTCCATTTATTTCGGGGGAGGCACCCCGACCAAGCTCTCTCCTGAAGAATATGCTCAGATCCTGGATGCCATCCGTTGCTCGTCCATCGAGTTGTCGGAGGACTGCGAGATCACAATGGAGGCCAATCCCGAAGATGTGACACTCCCTCTAATGAGGCAATTTCAGTCCTTGGGCGTCAACCGGATCAGCCTCGGCGTCCAGTCATTGATCGACGATGATCTCGTTATTCTAGGCCGCACCCATAATGTCAACCGCTCAATGAGCGCCATTCATGAGGTTCACCGGGCCGGCATTACCAATATCTCGATCGACCTCATGTTCGAGCTGCCCCGCCAGACTTTAACCACGTGGGAAAAGTGTTTGAAGGCACTTTCCAGCCTGCCGGTGAGCCATCTCTCCCTTTATAATCTCACCTTTGAGCCGCAAACTGTTTTCTTTAAACGAAGGGATCAGCTCCTCCCGCAGCTGCCGCCCGATGAAGAGCGTCTAAAAATGCTCCAGATTGCCACCCTGTCGCTCGAATCTCTGGGGCTAAACCGCTATGAGATCTCCGCCTTTGCCAAGCCCGGGATGCAATCCAGACACAATACAGGCTATTGGACAGGACGGCCATTTTTAGGCCTAGGGCCTTCCGCCTTCAGTTATTGGGAAGGTTCGCGATTCTCCAATGCTGCGCATTTCAACAAATATCTTACGTTGCTCGACCAAGACCGGTTTCCCGTCGACTTCGAGGAAAAACTTGAATTTCCTAAAGATCTGCAGGAATTGTTTGCCGTTCGCTTAAGGCTCGTGGAAGGGGTGGATTTATCCCTATTTGCTGAGCGTTACGGCCCTTTGCCGCAAATCGTTGAGCAGTCTCTTCAATCCCTGATTGAAAGGGGGTGGCTGAGCCGCGAGGGAGACCATGTGAAATTGACCGCATCCGGGCAATTGTTTTACGACAGCGCTGCTTCTGAACTTATTTGAGGTCTCTAGAAATGAAAAAGGAGCGGCTTTTTGCCGCTCCCTTTAGGATGGACGAAGATTCGTCCACCCGGACTTAGGTCACCTGGATGATGAACCTTATGCGCCGATGATACGGTGCAATACGTCATAGCGAACTTGCTGAGTAGTTGAACCAACAGGCATTGTCATTTCTTTGTAGAACTGACCGAGCTTGGTAGCTTCTGCTCTAGCGAGGTTGCCAGCGTTACCGAGGTTAGCATTAACCACAGCAAGTTTACCACTGACGATATGGCCGTGGTAATCGTGTACGCCGATCTCTACTCGTTTAGCTTCGAGATCATCGAACTCTTTCTTAGCAACAACGAACTCAGCTAATTTAGCTTCATACTCACCCTGTGCTGTCTTAAGAGCTTCAGGCAATGTTGTTTGTTTAAGAAGGTTAATCAGTACGGCAGCATCAGAAGTTGCTGCTACGCCGAAGACAGCGAAGAATTCGCGTCTGAGAGCAGCATCAGCACCATCCAGTGCACGTTTAGCAGCTTGCATTTTTGCATCAGCTTTGAAAAGATCGCCGTTTGGATCCATATAATAGGCTCCGCACAGTTTTCCAAGCTCTTCATTTAAAAGCTTCTGCTCTGCTTCGTAAGCAGTTCTTAGATCTTTTTCAATTGCTTCAACTTTTGGATTGTTGACAGCTGGATCTAAGTGTGCGTTGCTAAGATCGTTGAAAGCAGCAGTATGCTTTTTCCTGATAGCTTCACGTAAGGAAGCTTCGATGGAAACGATATCGTTTCCTTCTTCGAAGAATCCAAAGATGTCTTTAGCTTTCTGGGTAAAGCTTTGGATTGTGATTTTATCAACGGTCTGGCCAGCAAAAGCAGTAACCATGTCGCCATAGATTCTCTTGCTGATGCCTGCTTTTGCTGTACCGAGCATAAGCTCAAAGTTCGATCTGGAACCTACTCTTCCTTCTTTTTCTAAAGCATTAACATGATTGTCAAGGCCTAAGAAAGCGCCTCCGGTGCAGATGCCGAAGTGATTGCTATTCTCATTAATTCCGAGCTCTTTGCAGCGATCTTTGAAGACTTCATAGAAAGCTTTTTCAGCATCTTGAGCTCTGCCTAATTTCGCAGCGCTAAGTTTTTGAGCTTCGGGACTATTGAATTTCAGAGCAGCAACTCCAGAAATTTGGGCTTCTTCAGGAGTCAGATCCCGCATACCAGCGGCCTCAACAAAGGCTGTTAGCAATCGGTTGTATTTCTCAATAGTAGCGCCGTGAGCTGCGTCAGCTGTAACAGCTGTGCTTCTATTCCAAAAGTAGCTTACAACTCCAAAAAATTTAGAGTACCATGGAGCTTGAGTTACTTTCTCTTCCCACAAGTTGAAAAGATTGCTTTTAGAAAGCTTTCTCTCAAAATCTTTTTCTGTGAGAGCTGTTGTAACAGGAGCTGGTGCTGTTACTGTAGCAGTTGTAGAACTGCTTGTTGTAGATGTAGAACTGCTTGTTGAAGTAGTGCTACCTGTTGTAGAAGTAGAGCTACTTGGTGCAGTTGTAGAAGTTATTGATGGTATACTTGTCATAACTATATTTTCCTCCGAAACTAATTCTAATGATTAACTAATTGCTGATATTTCTGCGTTACGACTAAATTATACGTGCATCAGTTAATTAAGTTCAATTCATTTTCTGTTTAAATGTGATTAAAATCAAAAGTGATGTGATTTGTGATCGTGTAAAAATTTGAATGATTACTTATCTGTGTATTTTCGGTAGAATTAAAGTTTGAATGTGTTTTATTTGTTATCTTCAATTTTTAAAATTTGATTTGGGCGTTTATTTTGCGTGTTTTGCTTAATTAAATCAATAAACATGTGAGTAAAGTTGGAACTTTAAATGTTAATTAAAATTTTACAGGAGAAACTCTGAGAGAGGATGAGGTTTAATCATTATCCAGCCAGCGAGCAACGGCATGGACGAAGCGGCGTGGGTCATCGTTAAAATGGTGTTTCGCCCAATCGCGGTCCCAAGCTTCGATCACAACACTCTCTGCTTCAGCGTGCTCTCGGATGCGTTGGAAGAGCTGCTCTTTCCGATCGAACTCTTTGTCCATCAGTCTGGTCATTTTTTCCTTTACCTGCAGATCTGCTCTTCTTTGCATGAAAGTTTCATAGACATCTTCGGCCTGTTGGCGGATGTTTTGAGGAATTGCAGAAGAGATTCTACGGCATTCATTCGCCATGCGTCTGTGTTCTCTCTCAAGGACAGTGAGGAGAAGCGCGCCGGGGTTTAATTCTTTAAAGTGGTTCCAGACTTTTTCATAAATGCCGCCACGAGGGGAGCGTCCCAATCTCAATTCATTAATGATCCTTAGTTTCGCACGATTGGGAAGATGCGCATACCAATCAGGTCGGGAGAGATCATGTCCTGCGAGATCCAGATCAATCGAAGTGACTAATGCACCAGGGGTTGGACGGAAAGTGGGCGTTGAGGGTGGAACATTAGTGATTGGGGTAGGCGAAGTCACATTGGGAGGCGGGGGAGGCGGCGGCGGCGGAGTATTGTTAGTAGGTGGTGTAGGCGCGGGAGGGTTAGGATTGGGTAGGGTTGGCGGAATGTTGTTAACAGGTGGCGTAGGCGCGGGAGGGTTAGGATTTGGCGGGGTTGGCGGAGTATTGTTAGAGGTGGTGTAGGCGCGGGAGGCGTAGAAGGGGAAGCGGGAGGGGTGATGAGGTTCATGGGATTAGAGGAGTTTGGCCTGTTCATTCCAGCGCGGACGATTTCTTCCATTGTGTTCCAGACATCCTGCGCTTTAATGGCGCTGGCTTGAATTTGCTTTCCGGAAACGGCAAGAGAAACCGGCCATTTGATCGGCAATTAGCGAGTTTGTGGGTTGAATTAAAAAATCATGAGAAACCATCGTGTCGTCTTTTTTGATCAATCCCTGCGTATTCATTCCTTTCAGCTCATAAGGAGCTTCATTTAATGATTGGCGTTGAGCATCGTGCGCATTGAGAAGCCCCCAAGTAAGGCTGCGGACTTTTTCGAAGCTTTGCGGGTCAAAATTCGCAGGGAGATACGTTTTGGTCCCATCGGTCTCTTGGATATAGACGTAGACTTTGTAATTTCCGCTTTTAAGCGCAAGCGTGCAGACATGTCCAGGCTTCGGAGTTGAAGCGGGGGCGGGTTGCGAGGCGGTTGTTGCGCTTATTGTTGATGTTGACATGAGTGTTTACATTCTATTTGAGTTTGTATTTTTGAATTAGTTTAATTTTATCATTTAAGTATTTTGATTTCAATTTAAGTTAGTATTTTAAGTTGTTGTTGCGTTTATTAAATTTTTATTTTTGATTAACTGTGTGATGTTTTTTTTATTTGAATAAATGCATTTGCATCATCGATGAAGTGTTTGCGCTCTATTTTACAAGTCGTTCATAGTTAGTTGTTTAAAATTTTTATTTTTCTTGGTCTAGTTGTTTTTTACAAGAATTCGTTGTTTGTAAATATGAATTAATTTTATCTTTGTTTTGTTAAGTTGCTTTTAACGGACTTTTTATTATTGTTTCTGTTTATTATTTAATCTCTGATGTGTAGTATTAAATTGCTTGGTTGTAATTAATGAATAGATAAACTGAGAAAGTAAAAAATGGCCTTTTAGGCATGAAATTATTGAATAATGGGATAGTCTCATGGCAATGAATGCGCTAACTCCAGTCACGATTAATTATAAATTTAAAGTTCCCGCTGAACTCCAATCTCAGGCTGAGCCGCGACGTTCTTCAGGTGCTTTTTTGCCAAAAAATGATTTCACTTCTGGAACTCCCCTTGCAGGTAGAGTAAATACATTTTTAGAATTCCTGGGCCACATTGATAGACGGGCTATTGAATCTTTTATTGAAATCCCTTTAAGAGCCGTTCCCGCTGCGCAAGAGCTCCCCTTTTTGACGAGCGGGGCAACGAGCACAGAGGATAATATCGCCAATATCTCCTATTTCATCAGGACTTTGATGCCGGAAGCTGTTTCGACCCAGGCTGTCGGCGTAACGACGGGGGAAAACGTTTTTCAAGGATTGTGGGCGGCCGTTAAGTCCATCGAGCGTTTTAAATGGGCCAGAGAGATTGGCGATACAGGAGGAATGATTGAAGGCGGTACAGATGTCATTAGAGGAGCCTCCCAATCCGCCGGGGGTGCTGCTTATCTTGGATATCGCGCAGCGATGATCCCCGCCGATATCCAAAACCTAGATACGTCTTTCTATGCGACAACGTTTATTGGGAAATCGGCCTTCGTCCTGGGGACGATCGGCAACATCTTTTTTACGGTCTTTTATGTGATGATCGCACTCTGGTCTGCCTATGGGTTTGCCAAAGACTGGCAATTCAGCATTGGGATGAAAGCGCATGAGGGAAGCGGGAGCCACCTCTATTTGAGTTTTTAATGCACAAAGTCAAGGCGGACCCAAAAGCAAAACTGCAAAAACTGACGCATTATTGGGAGGGTTTGACTCCCGATCAACGGATCAAACAATACAACGCGTTTAAAGAGCATCTTTCCAGGGCAGCTCTTGACGCCATGGTGGACCAGTTCCTAGAGCTGCAAAAAACTTCTCTTGAAGCCGGAAAACTCGATGGCAAAAAGCCCCTGTCACGGGCTGAAGTCACAGACGTCCTAACAATGTTGTTTGCGGTCAAAGACGACGAACTAAGGAGCGGCAGCGCTTATGCAAATTACTTGTCGTCGCTGGGCTTGCAGAGCGAGGAAGTAGAGAGATTTGATTTTTCGACTCTCGAGCTGATCGGTTTTAAATTGCAGGAGATGAAGCGTCAAAGCAAAAAAGATGCGAAAATGTCCCGAGTGACCGATGAGGACTGTGTCGAAGCAGTCAAAAAAGCGGGGAGCCGAGGCTTAAGCGAGCGCTTGATCTCAAATGACCCTCTTGTCAACGATTCTGCGCAAAAGGAAATTTCCGAGCTGAAGGGAAAAATCACTTCTGTGAATATGAAAAACAAGTGCATTCACGGGACGATACTGACGTATGCGATTTTAGGCATCGCCTTATCTGTTCTTGGGTTCTTCATCGCGATGCCGCCGGGGGCGATGATCGCGCTTACGGTCATCACACTGCTACTTTGCATTGGGATGATGGCGACAGACGGTTATTTCATGGTGCAAGGGTGGAATTACGGGGCGCCCGGGCTGCACGACAAGAAGTACCTCCTGATCATCTCTTCCGTGATTCTAGTCGCTCTTGTTGTCAGCGTCAGCGTGACATTGGGACTTGGATTGCCTCTTTTGCCTTTGATCTTGGCCTGTGTCATTGGAGGAGTTAGCCTCGGATTGGCGAGCATCGCCTACACCATGCTGATCCTTAAAGAGAAAAAATGGATTGAGGACCACCCCGATCTCATCAAATTCCAGGAGATCCTCAATGCGCAGTTGACTTATGACGATGCAGCCCAAGTGCCTGACCACGAAAGTCTTTATCATTCCGGCTGCGTCAAAGCCCCGGGGTTGAGACCATCGGCAAGGGGGGTAGTATTGAGCTCAATACAACCCCCCTTGCCGATGGCTCAACCGCGGGAGCTTTCACGCAGCCCGAATGACAAAGACTTTCGTGGTCAGGCACTAGATGAGAAGGTCACCGCTGTGTTCAAAAAATTGCCAAAGGCCGCTCGAAGAGCTGTGCGCGAGAAATACTTTGAGATGAGCAGTCAGGGCGAGCTCGGCTTTAAAACAGCGAAATACCGGACTTTGGACTCAAACCGTGACTTTGGCTCCGCTTATCTCTTCAGCCAGGTCCAACCTGAGAGTATGAGCGATGCAAATGAGTATGATCTGTTTGTCCGTGGGATGAAAAAGACTGCCAAGTTGTTCTGGCAGAAATGGGAAAATGCAAAGACGGAAGAGAACAAGCGGATTGCTATGGAAATGCAAGCCTTGTTTGAAAGGGTGTCTCGCAAGAATAGTCAGGATGTCGAGGAACGCATAAATTCCCTCATGGCTAACCAATCCGCTTATCTGCAGCTCAAAAGAAATTTGTGGTATATCGCCAAGCGCCAGGAGAGCCAAGCGGATTTGAAAAAGGCGGTTGACGCTGTGATCGCAGAGGAAGCTGCCAATCATTTAGAGATCAATCCTCTACCCGAACGCTTGGTTGATGCTTTTAATTAATGATAGCTGTTGTTTGTTGTAATTATAATTGATTGATAGTTATTATATTATAATAATTCGTCGTCTTCCGTTAATTTGTTTTAGTTGATATAATTTCGTCGACGTGAGAACGGAGTTAAAATTATGTCAGCTTTAAGTAATGTACATTCATTTTCTAATTATGCATCTGCACCTTCGGCCCGCGATTCCTTAGCTCTCTCACCTCAAACATTAAACTTTAAATTCGCTCTCCCCGGAAATCAACCGCAAGAGCGTACTGCCGTTTATAACCCTCCCCACCTAAAATTTCATTTTTCACGGCCAAGCGACTCACAACTGAGGACAGGGGATGCTTTTGGAAATGGGACATCTTCTTCCCGATTTGCGAATAGGGTTCACGTGCAAAGCGGAGGATTACCCGACCAGGCCCCTCTCGGCACTCTAGTTTTGAGCGGAAATGATCTTATCAATAATGTTGCCGGCAATGTCAGATCGATCTTTTCCGGGGCTAATAAAGTGTTTGACACTAAGAATCCGGCGGCTCTCGCAGCTCTTGGATTTACCTCGGGATTTAGCATTTTCTCAGGCCCTGTGAATGTCATCAATGGGATCAAAGAGGTAAAAACGGCGGAGAAGACCTCTGATGCAGCAGGAAGAGCACTAGCCTATCTTAAGATTGCCAGAGGAGTTGTGTTTGCAACCGCCGGGGTTGTGCTTATCCCTGTGCGTGTATTGACAATTGTATCGCTGTGGACGGCATCTCAAATCGTTGCCACCATGGCCGGGACACTGGGAAGCGCCGGCAGCGCCTTGTTTTCCATTGGTTCCTTTCTCGTAGGCATTGGTTTAGGGATCCGACTCCATGAACAGCGTTGCTTCCGCAAAGAGCTCAATGCCATCCTGAAGGACCCTGCTTTAAACGAAGAAATGCGCTCTGTCAAGGCTTTGGAACATCTTAAGAAGCTGGCGACGGTCAGTCCAGAAGAAAAAACGCAATTTTTAAATGAGCTTGAAGCGGATCCACAATACTGCGCGCTCAGTCCAGAGCAGCAAGCAGAAAAAAAGACGGAAAAAGAGAAGTTGCTACTCGAAAGAAAAGAGGCTTTTCTTAAGCGTGTCACAAGTGGCGAGTGTCTCAAGCTCATCCGTCAGCAAGGGCCCTCTGAAGCAAAGGCCGTGATCGCGGCTGTCCAGAAACAATCTCTGGAAAAGGTGATTATCGCATCGATCTCGATGGCTCTTGTCTGCATCGGCCTTGCAACGACCGCTGCCTCTTTTGTATTTACCGGGCCCATTGCGATCATTACCTTGATTGCCGTTGGCCTTGCGACGTCGTTCGCCTGGATGCTGGTATTAGGCTATGGTTTATTCCAGGAATTTATGAACAGTGAACCGGGCCGCTTCGACAAGCTTTGGATTTTCCTTTCGAGTGTAGCCGCGACGGTTTCTGTCGCTACTATTTTCTTCCTTTCCGGGGGCACAGCTGCAATCCTCGCATCTCTAACTGCAGGGGTCATCTGGCTTGGCATCAACGGAGTCTGCTACTACCGCCTGCACGAACTCGAAAAAAAGAAAGAAGCCGCTCTGCAGCTGCAGAATTAGGTATTTCAAGCTTGACAGCGCACCGGTTTTATTCTTAGGATCCAATCCTATGCAGCAATGGATTGAGGATTTTCTCTCTTATCTTGGATCTGAGAAGGGACTTGCCCAAAATACGCTGATATCCTATCGGCGGGATATCGGCATGTTCGCAGATTTGCTCACGGAAAAAGGCGTTTCATCCTTTGATCTTGCGAGCGAGGAAGATGTGATCTCCTTTCTATCGAAATTAAAAAGTCAGGATTATGCGACAAGTTCGATCTGCCGTGCGATGGTGGCTGTGAAGATGTGTTTTAGGTTTTTGAAAAGGGAAAAGGCCGTTGAAAAAGACGTGACGCTGCATCTCGATTCTCCAAAGATGTGGCAATTGATCCCGGAGGTTTTGACGATCGCTGAGGTAGACGCACTATTAAAAGCGCCCGATGCTTCCACTTCGAGAGGCGCCCGCGACAAGGCGGTTTTGCAGGTGATCTATGCTTCTGGTTTACGCGTCTCCGAGGTATGTGGGCTAAATTTACAAGATGTGGATGATCAGATTGTCCGCGTCCGAGGAAAAGGGGGGAAGGAACGGGTCGTTCCGATCGCAAAATCAGCAGTAGACGCGATCGATTTTTACTTGAAGCATTATCGTCAGCATGGGGAGAGGGAAGATGAGCCCGCTCTTTTTGTCAGCGATAGGGGCAAGAGGATCGACAGGACGCTCGTCTGGAAGAGGGTCAAGTTCTACGCCGGGTCAGCCGGAATCTTAAAAGAGATCTCGCCGCACACGCTCAGGCATTCTTTTGCGACCCACTTACTGGAGAACGGGGCGGACTTGCGCGTGATCCAGGAGATGCTGGGCCATTCCAACATTGCGACGACAGACCGCTATACCCACATCAGCCAGAGACATCTGACAGAGGCTTTCGAGGCCTTTCATCCTAGACCTTAGAGGGTGCTGTGAAATTCATTAAAAACTTTTGTTACGGACCACTAGAGTCTTTCGTTGAATTAAGGCTTCGTCGATGTCGTCCTTTCTGTATGTAATTGACATTAAAAATTTCACTCACACCTCTCGCTCTGATCATAGTATTATTTATTTAATGAAGTGCATCTTAATAATTGACAAAAACGGAAATAACTAATATTATATTTATTGTATTTGCATTAAGCGGAGTAAAGCAAATGAATTTAGTTATACAAAAAATAATAGAAGAAAGTAATAACTCAATCATTGCTAGCAAAAATGCAATCGAGGCTAGCAATAGATCGCTGATTGCCAGCAAAAGTGCAATCGCAGCCAGCAAAGGGATTATTGCTGCCAGCAACAGATCTATTATCGACAGCAATTTCTCTATCGCTGCTAGCAACAGAACCCTGACGACTTGCCGAAGCGATGAGCACAAAAAATCGGACTCTGAGAAGGTGGCAAGCCGCGTTGCCTGCGAGAAGATGTCTGTATCAAATGCATCGGACGTCATTCCTGTTGAAGTGGTTACATCAAAAAAAAGACGCGACCCTCCTGTATTTGATGCTTCCAATGAGGTGTGTGTCGGAAGGCACCCTGTCTTGGGCTATCAAATGTACAATCCTAAAGGAGTCGGACTGTGCTATCAATTGACAGCTGCCTTACTCCATATTTTTGAAAAAAATAACATTCCATTTTTCCCCATTGGAGGAACGATCCTGGGTGCGGTTAGGCATGGAGGCCATATTCCCTGGGATGACGACGAAGACTTTGCTGTTTCTGAGAATGAAGAGTTACTATGCAATAACAAATCTTTTTTAGAGGATTTAAATCGGGCTGGGCTTTGCATAAGTAAATTTTATTTTGGATATAAAGTATTCAGTAAAGAAGTCTACCCTTACATGCATTACATGCCTGCAGATTACGATGGTGAAAGCTATTACTGGCCGTTCATTGATCTCTTTTCTGTAAAAAAAGAGGATTCCGATGAGAACAAATGGGTATATACTTCAGAGCGTGCGCGTCACACTTGGCCCGATTTCTATATGGAAGAGGAACTTTACGATGAAAATGGTTTGATGCCCGCCATTCAATATGGGCCGATTCGGATGCCTCTTCCTGTCAAAAGCGAAAATATTCTCGATAGAGGCTACAGTAATTGGCGGACACACTGCAAGACTGGCTGGGATGATGTGCAAAAGCAAAATCACGAAGGAGCCTATGAATTAGTCGAATTGACAAATGAGTTACGTCAGCCTGCTAATTTTGAGTACGAACCTCGCTTTGGCAAAGGAGATTGGCATTATCCCCACTGTCCTCAGGAGCGCATTCGTCACTTCTATGAACAGCGGCTGCAAGAATTGCAAGACGTGAAGGGAATGTCCATTCATGAACACTTGCAATCGGGTGACGATGATCAAAAGGATCTGATCTGCTTTGTAAAAACGAAATACGGACAGCAGCTTTCATCCTTTCCTCTTAGGTCCTCTTACAACTACTTTATGCCTCTGAACTTAAATTAGATAACAATGGACACCTTCAAGAAAACAGCGACTTTCATTTCTTCCATTTGAATTCAAGAGAACTCGCTTGCCTTTATCACATCCTGCTCCATTACACCATAAGTCAAGAGCACTCAGCAAACGATTCTATTTTTCGACATTATGTGTTTGAACTCGAAAACTACTTCCTTCAATTAACGAGACTCGATAAAGAGAAATCTGAATCTATTTTCAGTGAACTTTTTACATTTGAAGAACAAAAGCAAAACCCGTTTTTGGAAAAATTTTTAAATGCCATCCATGAATCCGACAAGTCCCGTTTTCTCGCCCTCCAAAAAATTAACGAAAATGCAAGTCTCTTAATCGATTATGTTTTCATCAGTGACAAAATATCGGATCAGACTGACTGTGCAAAAAAAATTGTGCGCTTGGCTTTAGAAAGTAAAACGGACATTATGGGCGGCCTTGGAAAGTATTTAGCAATGAATACAAATGAAAACATCTTCGATCTTCAGCCGCTTTACCTCTATGAAAAAAGCAATCCACACTTACAGTACATGGGCAGCGTGGAACACTTTTTTAAAGGCAAATTGGTTACATCTACAATTTATAAGGATCGATTATCCCAAAGATATCTCATTAACCCTGATTACCCCAATCGCATGCTTTTTGCTGTGATCGACCCCAGTAGAATTTATGACAATTTTCCCACTTCTACACTGGGCGAACGTATTTTTTATATGGGATCTGCAAGCGCCATGATGACAACCAGTTATCGAGGAAAATATCAGAACAAGCGCATTCATGTTTTGGAAGCTCACGATCGAAAGGTAGGAGGGTTAGCTTTTGAACTGATTGCATGGAGTCTAAATCTCATGCTTCCCCAACCCCAGACAGGAGCGATTCCCGAGATAAAAAAGAAGCTCGTTGTACATCTTCTGCCCGAAGACAGCGATCAGACCGAACAAGGAGTTTATCCCGCACAATGGATCTCATCTGTGGGAGGAAATGATCACAACGCTGAGTTTTTTAATCTGACCGCGTCGGGGTTGATTCATGCGGATCAAATTGTCTTCCTTAAAGCCCATGACCTTGAACGCCTTCAAAACGGCCATTCGTTGAAGGGTGCTGCTTACTTCCGAGCTTGTCGGCCGATCGAAGTGAACGAGTGGGTAGCCTACCAGAAAGAATAAAAAAATTGTACATTTTCACGTTGTAAAAAACCTGGGCATTGATCCAAAATTTGTCTTAACTCGATTTTCCAATTGTTTTGGCTACGAGTTTAATGATTTTTATCAATGGAGGTTTGCAATGAAACGTTTACTTCAGTTCATCGCGTTACTACTTCCCTTCTTCTATATGGTCAATGTTTATTCGGGGTCTAGCCAGAAAGACCTAGCAAAATATTTGCCTCACGAGCAAAAGATTTATATTCTCCCCGGACAACTGGAGTTGAATTCGGAGGGGATTTTTGTTAACTGCGAGAATCAATGGTTCGAAACAGACTCTCTTTTCGCTGATGAGAAAGGAATATTCATTCAAAACCTATGGCCGCAAGAGGATGGTTGCAGGAAAGGGTATGTTCCCTGTCGCAACTGCCAGCAATGTGTGAATATCCATTACGATATTTGTCCTCATTGCAATAGACCTGTGTAGGGGGAACCTAAGAGACTGTCCACAAACTAAGGCTTCGGCGATCGCAAGTATACTGCGGTCGGCCTGAAACGTTGATTTTATGCCCTGAATTTTTTCGTATGACGAAGCGTGGAGCTTAGACCGCCATCTTCCTGCCAGCTGGCGAGGGCGAACGCAAAGTCAGACGGAAAAAGGCAGGCGCAGAAAATCAACGTTTCAGGCCGACCGCAGTATAAGGGGGCCTTGCACCTCTCCAAGATGTAAATGTGATGGGTCCAGCTAATTTCTGCCAGCAATGCTGTCAGATTTGGTTATCACGATAAGAAATGTATAAGTCCCTCATTCTTCATATGTTACGAGATGACAGCCATTTCATTCTAGGGAAGGGTTTTTGCAAATCTTTGGCAAACTGTTCAACTATTTAAGTTTCCCATGAGTCTGTTTTATTCCTCTTCTTTCGATTGCAAGGAGAGCTTATGCGCATACTCGTAAGCGGCCAAAAAGGTGTTTATAATGCCTCCCCGCAAAGCAAGCTCTTCCAGCTTTCTTAGTCCTGCGATAGTTGTTCCTTGAGGAGATGTGATTTGCCACTTGAGTTCTCCAGGATGCTTAGAGCTTTTTTTTAAAAGAGCAAGGCTGCCTTGCAACATTTGATAGACTAATTCTCGAGCATCTTTAGAGGCAAAGCCCATCGCAATACCAGCATCGATCATTGCTTCTGCGAGCACAAAAACGAAGGCAGGTCCGGAACCTGCCAAAGCTGTCAACGCATCCATTTTTTCCTCGGGCAGCCAAAACGTTTTCCCAAGTGTCTCAATGGTCAATGTCAGGCGTTCCTTATCCTCTTTTTTTATTTTCTCATCAGAGGATAGACCAATGACGCCCTCCCCATGAATAAGGGCTAAATTTGGCATCATGCGCACGATGTGCGCGGTTGGAAAATGTCTCCTAAGGGTTTTAATTGGAGTCCCTGCCAATATACTCACAATCATCTGAGCCTCTTGCAAGTTGTCATTGACTGATCCAACTATCTGTCTCAAGTTCTGTGGTTTTACCGCAAGAATGATCGCTTCTGAATCGTGCAAGGCATCCTTAACATCTTTACAGGCCTTCCCGTAACCCTTTTGTTCAAGATGCTCAGCTTTTTCAACGCGATGATCATAGAGAAATATCTGATTCGTCTGTGACAGGCGTTGCGCTAAAGCGCTACCCATGTTTCCGCATCCAATAATTGCAATTCGCATATAAAATCCTTTATGTTCTAACTTGATAATTGCCGCGAACAATCCATTTGTAAGAGGTCAATTCGCTTAACCCCATCGGGCCTCTGGCATGCAGTTTTTGAGTACTGACTGCAACCTCGGCACCTAAACCAAACTGCCCCCCATCAGTAAAGCGCGTAGAAGCATTGACGTAGACTGCTGCCGAGTCCACAGCTTTAATGAACAGCTCGGCGTGTTGATGGCTTTCTGTTAATATCCCATCGCTATGACCTGTGCTATGAACTTGGATATGCTCAATAGCCTCTTCCAGGTTCTCTACGATCTTAACTCCGAGGACAAGGCTTAACCATTCCGTATTCCAATCGTTTGATTCTGCAAGCTTGCAAGTAGGCTCCTGCAGCAGCATGGAGGCCTTGTGATCCAGACGAAAAGTCACTCCTTCCTTACTTAATATTTTCACAATCTCAGGAATGAAAAGAGGCGCCACAGCTGCATGAACCAACAACGTGTTCAATGCATTGCATACCGTTGGCCTTTGCGTTTTAGCATTCATAATGACCAAGAGAGAGCGTTCCAAATCAGCGGTCTCGTCTACAAACAAATGACAGATCCCTACCCCTCCGGTGATCACCGGAATAGTACTATGCTCTCGGCAGAACTGTTGTAATGCCGAGCTTCCCCGAGGAATGATCAAATCAACATATTCATGCAACTGAAGCAACTTTTTTATTTCATCACGGTTAGAATTAGCAACGAGTTGAATCGCTTCTGCAGGAAGACCGACCTCTTCAAGAGATTGTTGAATAACCTCGACCAATCGTTGGTTTGTTAGAAGACTTTCTGAGCCTCCACGTAATATCGCGCAGTTGCCCGACTTAATCGCTAACGTGCTGATATCGAGAGTTACATTTGGCCTTGATTCATAAATCACTCCCAGAACTCCTATAGGGATCCGGCATTTTGCCAATTGAAGTTGATTGGGTAGGCTTTGCTCGTCAAACAATGCTCCAACTGGATCTGGAAGGCCAATGACTTGGGTGATGTCATGGATAATCCCTTCTAAACGATTTTCTAAATTCAGTCTTTCCAACATGGCAGCATTTAGTCCATTAGCTTTTGCAAGCAATATATCCTGTGCATTAGCTTGTAAAATAGATTCGCGATATTTTTTCAAATTTTCAATTAAAACTTCCAAAGCTCCATTTTTTTGTTCCAGAGGAGCTTTAGCCATTTCAAAGTTAGCTTTTTTGGCAGCAATAGCCATTTTATTTAAATCTACCTGAGCGTTCATTGTGTTTTTTCCTCTTCAAACTTGATTTCGTTCATATTTTCTGGAAACAATGTCCCAATCCGTTTGCCCTCAACAAGGTCGATCAAAACATTGTGGCGGGAAGAAGAAGCGATGATGGTCCGTATTCCCGACTGTGAAGCAATTTGCGCGGCTTTAATTTTTGTTGCCATTCCTCCGGTCCCAAGAGATGTAGAGGAGCCTCCTGCAAGGGCGCAAATCTTTTCATCGATGTGATCGACGACAGGGATGAATTTTGCATCGGGGTTATGACGAGGATCGGCAGTATATAGCCCTTCTTGATCGGTTAAGAGTATAACGGTATCCGCTGAAATTAAATTTGCAACTAATGCAGCTAAATTATCATTGTTTCCAAGACATATTTCTTTCGTTGCAATAGTGTCATTTTCATTAATAATGGGGATGACATGGTGCTGTAATAAACAGACCAAAGTATCCCTTGTGAGATGACGTTTACGGTTGCTGAAGTCATCCTTCGTCAAAAGTAATTGCCCTACCTGAAGATCAAATAAGGAACACAATTCTGACCAGATTTGCATCAATTTTACCTGTCCAATTGAAGCTAACGTTTGTTTTGATGGTAGTCGATCGATCTCATGAGAGTTTAAAAGCCCTCGTCCTGTTGCAATAGCTCCTGAACTCACCAGGATAAGTTGTAACCCCCGGTTCTGCAATTGAGCAATTTGCTGTACCAGCCCCAACATATAACGTCGGGATAGTTTTTGAGTCCCTTGTGTTAGAGTGCTTGTGCCCACTTTAATAACAATTTTCCGCATCGCTTTCATAAATAAACCAATTTTTAAAAAATACAAATAATTTGCATTTATTAATTTCAAATAATTGAAATTAATGAGAAATAGGTCAGGTTCTAGAATATCCAGAACCAAAATTGCGCAGATGTAATAAAAAAATAATTACCCTGAAAAGGGAGGGGGAGGTGGGGTATTGATGATCTGACGATTGGATAGTGTAAAAAATGCTTTTTTCATATCTACCACCAATAGCGGGAACTACAAAATTTAGGACTATTGCCCTTTTATGAGTATCATTTTACTAAAGAGAAACATTAATTGCTACATCGCCTCTTCAAATATTTTTCACGCAAGCTAAGAGTCTGTCATTGAATTAAGGTTTCGTCGCTTCAGGTTCGTTTTCTTTCTTTTTCCCTTTCAGTCTTTCATGCAGCTCTTCGACATATGTGTAGATGACAGGGGTGAGGTAGAGGGTCATGATTTGGGAAAAGATCAGGCCTCCTACGATGACGATACCTAGGCCTTGTCTGCTTTTTGCCGTGGCGCCGCCGATCCCAAGCGCAATGGGAACTGCGCCCATGAGGGCGGCAAAAGTGGTCATCAGGATGGGGCGGCATCGGACCATGCAGGCGTGGAAGATCGCTTCGTGGATCGCTTTTCCCTGATGCAGGCGGGAATCGTTGGCAAAGTCGATCATGATGATGCCGTTCTTCATCACAATGCCAAGCAGCATGATCATGCCGACGACGGCGTAGAGGGAAAGGGTCTGTCCGCAGATCATGAGGCTTAGGAAACCGCCTAAGGCAGCTGGAGGCAGCGTCGACATCACGGTGATCGGCGGAAAGAAGCTTTCATAGAGGATGCCGAGGATGATGTAGATGATAAACATGGAGATCAGCAATAGGGACTGCAAGTTGGCAAACGACTGCTTAAAGACGCTCGCGGATCCCTGGACGGAACCGGTCACATCGATCGGGAGCGTTTGTTTTGCAAGTTTCTCGACGTCTTTGAGCGCCGTTTGAAGGGGGGCATTGGGGGCAAGGTTGAAGGAGATGGTCGCCGAGGGGAGCCCATCGATGTGGTTGACGGTGAGGGGGCCGATGGTCTCCGTGACTTTGCAGATCGAAGAGAAGGGGACCATTTCGTTATTGGTATTGCGGAACCACATCTGGTTAAAGTTGGAGGGATTCCGGTAGAAATGGGGGAATGTCTCCATGATCGCGTAATATTGGTAGCTGGAAGTATTGATCGGGCTTAAATTGCTGGTGGCATAGGCGAGGTTGAGCGAGTTTTCAATTTGGGTGGCAGTGATGTTGTATTGGGAGGCTCTGTCTCGAAGGATCTCGATTTTTGCCTGCGGCTCAGTGATATCCATATCACTGACAACGGCGGTGATTGTTTTAAGTCCCTTCATTTTTTCTTCCATCATGGGCCCGTATTTATAGAGGTCATCGGTGCTCATGCTGACAAGGGTGAATTGATAGTCCCCCTTGCTGTTTGTAGTTCCGACTTGGAGGTTGATGAGCGGCATCGGGACGAGAAATACTTTGCATCCGGGGATTTGATTGGCGATCGGAGCGAGATGTTTCAAAAGAGGCTCAAGAGCGAGTCTTTCTTTGATCGGCTTAAGGATAAGGTACATGATCCCTTCATTGTCCTGGGGATACCCGCTGATTCCGTTGATGGCTTGAATATTGGGATCTTTGATGAGGATTTTGGAGAGTTTATCGGTATAATCGCTCAGCTGGAATGGGGATGTGCCGTCCACAGACTGGATATAGCATTGAATACACCCTAAGTCATCTGGAGGAAGAAAGTCTTTAGGTAGTTTGATCAAGAGGAAAATCGAGAGGGCCAAACTTCCGATGCCAATGCCCAAAACCGTTTTTTTGTGGGAAAGCGCCCATTCCAATGAAGGAGAATAGACGCCCAGGATTTTTTCATTCAGAGCATGGGATATTTTTTCGACGAATGTCTTCTTTTTTTCTGTTCCTTCCTTGACTTCGGGAATGATGCGGCTGCACATCAGAGGCGTAAGTGAAAGAGAGATCATCCCCGAAATGAAGACCGTAACGACGATGGTGACTGCGAATTCATGGAGGATCCTTCCGATGATTCCTCCCATGAAAAGCAGAGGAATAAAGATCGTGCACAGGCAAAGCGTCATTGATAAAATGGTAAAACTGATCTCTTTGGATCCGTTCATGGCTGCGGTGAACGGTTTTTCTCCATGCTCGATGTGGCGCACGACATTTTCCAGAACGACGATGGCGTCATCGACGAGATAGCCGATGGCAAGCGTGATTGCGAGCAGGGACAGAATATCGATAGTGAACTTCATTTGTAGCATCACAATGAAGGCGCCTAGAACAGAAAGGGGAATGGTGATGACGGGAATCAGGGTGTCCTTTACTTTGCCCAAATAAAAGAAGATGACTAAAACAACCAGCAATAATGCGATGAACAAAGTCAATTGAACATCATGAACCGAATCCCAGATGAAATTGGACTGGTCCCAAACGCGGACAAGCTTGGCCGCTCCGGGGATTTGGGCCTCCAATGAGGGGAGCAGGGCATCAATCTCTTCAATGACTTTGAGGGTGTTGGCCCCAGGCTGCTTGCGCACCGCGAGCATGACACAGGGAGCGCCGTAATCTCCATTATAATAATTGATGAAAACTTTATCATTCTGGACGCTGTCGATGGCGTGGCCGACATCGCGGAAGCGCACGATTGATCCGTTGTCATTTTTAATGATGATGGGGTCGTAGAGGGCAGCCGGCATCAGTTGGCCGTTGACGTCGATGGTGAACTCTCTTTTTTCTCCAAAAAGGGTGCCGACGGGTTGATAAACGTTAGCCTGTTGGATCGCATTGCCCACATCCTGGATGCCAAGCCCTTTGGCAGCCATCTTTTGCGGATCGACGCGCAGACGGACAGCGTAGGGCTGACCATAGGTCTGCACCTGGGAGACTCCTTCGACGATACTGAGTCTTTGCGCCAGGACGGAATAGGCATAATTGTACAAATCACCCAATGACATGACCGGAGATGTGACGGCTAGGAAAAGAATGGGGGAGGCGGTGGGGTTGGTCTTGGTATAGGTCGGTGCGTAGGGGAGATCTTTGGGCAGTTGGGGAGTTGCCGTGTTGATCGCCGCCAGCACATCGGGAGCGGCCAGGTCAATGTTGCGATCGAGCTGGAACTGCAGGACAATGGTCGCGCTTCCGGTGTAACTTGTCGAAGAGATCGACTGCAGTCCTTGGACGGTCGTGAATTGCTGCTCGAGAGGGACAACGACGTTGTTGGCCACAGTCACAGGATCGGCGCCCGGCCAGTCGACGCTGACGGTGATCGTCGGATAGTCGACGTCAGGCATATCGCTGACGGGAAGTGCGATATAAGAAAGGACACCGAAAAATGCCACTGTCAACATGACGAGGATGGTCATTACCGGTCTGCGGATAAAGATCTCCGAAAGGTTCATCGCGGTCTCCTAAGATTTAGAGTCTTCGCCTGTTTTAATTTCTACTTTCATCCCTGGGAAAAGGTTGAGCTGTCCCTCTGTGACGACCTGATCGTTGACTTCGATGCCCGATTCAATGGAAATGTAGGAATCATCGTATCTCTGTCCGATCTTGACGAAGCGCACGTCGATGGTCGAATCTTCTTTGACCAGATAGACGTAATGCCCCTTCTGGCCAATCATGACGGCATCGTTGGGGAGCATGAAAACGCCTTTTTCCTCGTTAAGGATCAACCTGACGTCGACGAAATGTCCCGGCCACAGGATTTTTTCCTTATTGGGAAGTGTTCCTTCCATGAGGACAGCTCCTGTTGCCGTGTTGACCTGGTTGTCGATCAGGGTCAGCTCGCCTTCAAAAGGGTGTTTGTGGGCCGGGTCGGGATAGACGATCAGTTTGAGCATTCCTTTCCGCTGCAGCTCCTGAATGGTCAAAAGATCTGTTTCGGGGACATAGAAGTCGACGAGGATCGGTTGGATTTGGTTGAGGAGGACGAGATCTGTTCCCGAGTTGGCATCGACGTAGTTCCCCGTCTTAACCTGCAGCTTGCCGGTCACGCAGTCCATCGGCGCTTCCATATAGCAGTAGCCGAGGTCGATTTTCGCAGTCTCCAGTTCGGCCCTATTCTGGGCGACGACAGCTTCATCGACACGTACGTTGGTCACATACTGATCGTAATTCAACTGCGAGATGAAGTCTTGCTGGACAAGGGGCCCATAACGGAATGTGGTCTCCTCATCGTAATGCAGCGTTGCATACGTCTGCGCCAGCGTCGCTTCTGCTTTTGCAAGCGCGGCCTCAAAGGGACGGGGGTCGATCACGAGCAATAAATCTCCTCTTTTGACTTCCTGTCCTTCCTCAAAATACTGGGCGATGATATTGCCCGAGACCTGGGACATCAGGGTGACGCTTGTTTTGGCGACGATATGTCCGATGTAGTCGACATATCGGGGAACATCGCAGACGATCGGTTTTGTCACGGAGACGAGGTGGGGCGGGGGAGGAGGAGGTGTTTTTTCACATCCGCCGAGCAAAAGTAAAGAAAAGAGTGTGAATTTATGGTGCATCTTCATTGTGTGCAGCCTCCTGGAACTGATTTTGGTTAATTTCTTCTGAGTTTGCGATTTTTACTTCTTGCATTTCACCGAATGGCGCTAGGGCATTGGGAGATAAAATTCCTGTCGCATAGGCCAAGTTTGCAAGGGAGGTAAACCATTGCCGGATGGCGCTGGCCTGCGATGCTCTGGCGTCGGCAAGGGCGCTCTGCGCGGAAACGACGTTGAGGATCGTATTTGTGCCTTGCTTATATTGGGCAAGCGCGACGACGTACTGCTCCTTGGCGGCAGCTAGGTAAGCGGTTGCGAAATACAGCGTGTCGTAGGCGGCGTGGACATTGAAATGATAAGAGGTGATTTCTTGGATCATCGACAGTTCGCTCTGTTTGACCTGATCTTCCGCGGCTTCCATATTCGCTCGAGCGATTCGTATTGCATTGCGATAATAAAAACCCTGAAAGAGGGGCATGGAAACGGAAAATGTGCTTACGAAATTATACCGATCGTGCAACCCGTCGTTGTAGTAGTCTTTAGCAATGTTGAAGTCGTAGTTGAACTGGGGGAGGAACTGGCGTTGTGCTGCGCGCAAGCTTTGCTGTTTGGAGCGGAGGTTTGCCTCTGCAGCAAGCAGGTCGGGCCTGTTTTGAATGGCGACTGCGATCAATGTTTCAACGGGGGGAAGGATATCCTTGTCCGGCAGATTGGTCGGTAGGTCCTGCGTTTTTAATTTCATGTTGGCAGGCAGGCCCATATCGTTCAGCATCGTGGTATAGGCCGTTTCGACGTTCTGCTGTTGGGAAGCCCATGTGGTCTGATTCTGCAACAGCTGCGTTGTGGCTTGAAGCACATCGGAAACGTCTCTCACTCCCGTGTCGAATCCCATCTGGGCCGCTTGCAGAGTGAGCTGTGCCGTCTCGACGTTGGCGACATCTGCGATCAGAAGCTGCTTTTGATAGAGATAAGCGTAAAAATCGTTCATGATGGTTTGAAGCAGATTCAAAATCGCGTCGTTATGCGTCCAGTCGGCGTTATAGAGCGCCTGGCGGGCGGCCTCGGAAGTGGCGCGCAGCGTCCCGAAATCATAGATCAGCCAGGAAATCGATAGCTGAGGACTCCAAAAATTGTAGTAAATATCAACGATGGATGCGGTGCCAAGAGCAGTCGTTCCTCCGGGATTGGTGCTTGTGATCGATCCGGTCGAAATGAACTCGGGCTGACGATTGCGCGAAAAAGAGAAATTGCCGCTGGCCGCCGGGAAAGAACTGGCTCTGGGATTGACCATAGCTTGCCGCTGCCGATCTCGCCTGGGCCCAAGTGATTTTTGTTTGTTGGTTGTTGCGAAGGGCGATGTCGATCAGCTCGCCCAGGCTGTAAGGCTCCTCTTGCCCGGGCAGGTCGGGGGGCTCGTCGGAGAGGGCCATCGGTTTGACATTTTTGGGCGGTATCCAGTTGTTGGAAGGGGAGAGGGGAGCGTAGCTCCAAGGATCGATAACGGCTCTGTTAGGGTAGCAGCCAGCGCACGCCAAAATAATGACATAAGAAGCGGGCAGGGCAAATCTTCGTATCATTATGCGCCTTCGACGTTGGTAACTAAAAAATTTAGTTACCATCTAAGCGCAGTATAACTACTGGAGTTTTTTGGTCAAAAGTTCATTGACGACGGCGGGAGATGCTTTGCCTTTACAGAGCTTCATGACCTGCCCCACGAGGTAGTCAAAGGCTCTTCCTTTGCCGGCTTTGAAGTCTGCAACCGACTGGGGATTAGCTGCTAACACTTCATCGACCAGAGGCTCAATGCTGGACGTGTCCTGCATGGGCTGGTAATCTGGATTTTCTTTGACGATCGTTTCAGGATCAATCCCTGGACTTGCAAACATGTCGTCGGCGACGCTTTTAGCGATCTTGCCAGTGATTGTCCCTTTTTCAATCATCTGAACGAGTTTACCGATATGGGCGGCGAGAATGCCGGAGTCGAGGAGGTTTTTTCCCGTGTCTTTAAAGCGGCCGGTAAACTCGACGGTGATCCAGTTGCAGACGTTCTTGGGACTGTTGCAGATTTTGAGGGCTTCTTCGAAATAATCGGCAAAGCGCTTTTCGTTGATGAGGATCTCTGCCGATCCAATGGGCAGCAACAGTTCGGAGACGTAACGTTTGAAGCGCTGATGGGGGAGTTCGGGCAAAGAAGCACGGACCGATTCGACATAGGCCTCGCTGAGCGCGATCGGAGGGAGGTCGGGCTCGGGGAAGTAGCGGTAATCTTCCGCTTCTTCTTTTTGGCGCATAAGAATCGTTTCTTTTTTTTCGACGTCGAAGCGAAAGGTTCCCGATTGGAGAACTTTAGAGGGGTCCTCATGCGGGCTGGCGGAGTAAAGGAGGACCTGGCGGCGGATCTCAGATTCGATCGCCATTTCCATGTAATTGAAGGAATTGAGGTTTTTAATCTCAATTTTTTTGCGCAGCTTCGTCTCTCCTTTGGGACGGACGGAGACGTTGACGTCGATGCGCAGAGATCCCTCTTCCATATTGCAATCGGAAGCATCGAGGTACTGCATGATTGCCTTGACAGCCATCGCATAGGCGGAAGCTTCTTTGGGCGAGTGCATGCAAGGTTCCGATACGATTTCAATCAATGGGACGCCAGCGCGGTTGTAATCGACTCCGGCAAATGTGCTAAAGTGCTTGAGCATACCTGCGTCATCTTCGAGATGGGCATGGTGAATGGCAAAATGTTTGGACTGTCCTCCGACCTCGGCGACGACGCTTCCTCCGACGATGATCGGTTGATCGAATTGGGTGATCTGGAAGTTGCGCGGAGAGTCTGGATAAAAATAAGACTTGCGGTCGAACTTGGAGAAGAGCGCCACTTTGCCTTGAACGGCGCATCCGAACTGGACAGCCTTGCGCACAGCTTCCTTGTTGAGGACCGGAAGAGAGCCGGGCTGGCCCGTGTCCACGACCCCGATATTTGTGTTCGGTTCGTCGCCGAACCGATTGGGCGCGGAGCTGAAAATTTTCGATTTGGTGTTGAGCTGGACGTGGATCTCAAGACCGATGACCGGCTCCCATTTTTCATAAGCGATGTCTGTCATGATTAGCCTCTTGCATAACTAAAGTTCTGTCGATTTTCGGGTTCTTTAGCGCTTTCGATTCAAATTGCAGGGGTAATATCAACTTACGTATATGACCCCTGCAATTTGAATCGAAAATCGGCAAAATAATCCCAAAAATCGACGAACCCTAGTTATGCAATAGGTCAAACCTCGTCGTCAAAGAGCGGGGGAGTTTGATGGGAGAAGCCGGTGGCCTTTTCGAAGGCGTGGGCAAACTGGAGCACTTTTGCATCTTGCATTTGGGGTGCGAGCAACTGCAGCCCCAATGGCAGATTATTCTGGCTAAATCCGCAGGGGACGCTGATCGCAGGAAGTCCGGCAAGGTTTGCGCCGATCGTGAAGATGTCTTGCAGATACATCTGGAGAGGATCTTGAATGGCACCGATCGGGAACGCCGTCATCGGCGAGGTCGGCATGGCGATGATTTGGCACTTTTCATACGCTTTTTGGAATTGCTGGATCATCAATGTCCGCACCTTGAGAGCTTTTTTGTAGAAAGCGTCCTGGTAGCCCGACGAGAGGACATAAGTGCCGAGCAGAATCCGTTTTTTCACCTCAGGGCCGAAGCCTTCCTGTTTTGAAAAATCGTAGACTTCTTCAAGCGTAGAGGCTCTGGGAGAGCGTTTGCCGTAGCGCACGCCGTCGAATCTGGCGAGGTTAGTCGACGCCTCTGCTGTGGCCAGAATGTAATAGACGGCGATCGAGTACTTGAGGATATCGAGGTCAATATCGACAATGTGGGCGCCAAGACTTTTAAAGACCTCGATTGTCTTTTTGAAGTTTTCTTTGAGATTTCCTTCGAGCTGTTCAAGGAAGTGCCAGGGGACGCCGATGGTGCTTCCTCGGATCTCCCCGTGCATTTTCTTCAGATAGTCTTCCGGTTGCATGTCGAGGCTTGTCGAATCATGGGGGCAATGGTGTCCCAGCACCTCCATGGCCAGCGCCGTATCGGCGGCGTTGTGAGTGAAGGGGCCGATCTGGTCGAGCGATGAAGCAAATGCCACAAGTCCGTAGCGGGACACTCTGCCGTAGGTCGGTTTGAAGCCAAGGATGCCGCAAAAGGAAGCAGGCTGGCGGATCGATCCGCCGGTGTCGCTGCCGAGCGCAATCGGGCAGAACCTGGCTGCAACCGCTGCGGCCGAGCCGCCGGAGGATCCTCCGGGAGAGCATTTGAGGTCCCAGGGGTTTTTAGTCAGATGGTAAGCGGAGTTTTCCGTCGAAGAGCCCATCGCGAACTCATCGAGGTTTGTCTTGCCGATGAGCAAAGCGTCTTGCTCCTCGAGGAGTTTGACGACGGTCGCGTCGAATACGGCTCTGTAATTTTGCAGGAATTTAGAGGCGCAAGTGGTGTATTCTCCCTGAATGTGGATATTGTCTTTAATGGCGACAGGGACTCCTGCGAGTTTCCCCAAAGGCTTGCCGGCTTTTCTTTTTTGGTCGAGCTGTCTTGCTTTTTGCAACACTCTCTCAGACATTATTGCAAGAAAGGCGCCCACTTGGGGGTCGTGGCGTGCAATCCGTTTCAGGGTCGATTCGGCAATCGTCTCGGCAGAGACTTCTCCTTTGCAAAAAAGATCGCGCAAGGCGTGGGCGGATAAACGATACATCGTGACCAAAAATAAGTGGTTAGAGGGTGTCTACAAAGTAAATTTCAGTCGATTTTCGGGTTCTTTTGAGCCGCTTTTCGATTCAAATTGCAGGGGTAATATCAACTTACGTATATGACCCCTGCAATTTGAATCGAAAATCGGCCAAAATAATCCCAAAAATCGACGAAACCTTACTTTGTAGACACCCTCTTTACTGGTTTGTGAATTTGATGATTGGCGGAACACGGATCATGCCGCCGACATGCGAAGGGGCGTTTGCAAGGAAGTGATCTCTAGAGAGCAGTTCGCCAATCTCGTCATCCCGCATAATGTTTTTCAGCGTTTCCAGAACGCGATAGCAGGGCTCGACGCCGTCTGTGTCAATTTCGCCTAGCTGCTGAACGTACCTCAGAACATCTGCGATCTGTGAGTGTAAAGCTTTTTTTTCTTCTTCCGTGCATTCGATGCGGCACAGTTTTGCAAGCTTGTTTAGCTCTTTTTCGTCGAATTCTGCCATGAAATCCACCCAAATAGTAAGAGACAGTCTCTGAAAGATGCAATAATATATCCCTCTTCTGCTCACCTGTAAAGGGAAAATATACCGAAATACCGAACGCGGTCCTTGGTAAAGTTCGTTTTAACATTTAGAAGCTGTCTTAAAACCTAGGTTTTAAGACAGCTTCTAAGAGGGTGTTGCAAAATTCATTTCCCTCGAGAACGAATGCTTTTCGGAGTCTTTCAAATTGTGCTCCTCACTCGTATCTTAGTCCCGATACGAGTTTCGTCGCACACTTTGAAATCCTCTCGAAAATCTCTTTGATCTCATAGGGAAAGCAATTTTACAACACTCTCTAAGAGGGCTCGTCAAAACCTCGCAGCTCAAATGGTGTAAGTGATTTAATGTTAATATTATATAATCAATTATTCGTTTCAACATGATTAATTATCATTTATTGCAAAGTAATAATTTAAAATATAATTATATCTAAATAATTTTTTTTGTTTTAATTTAGAGTTATTTTTTTTATAATAAGAACAAAATAAATAAATTTTGTAATTGGAATTCATAATTATGAATGCTACAGATGCTAAGTTTGGCTGCTCTCACGATGGCAATTTGACTTCTCTAACAATGGGCCAGAATCGAATGATCTCGGGTCCTTTAGGAAAATTACCGGAAGAATTATTGATTCAAGTGATCGCGAATTTAAAATCAGCTCAAGCAATTGCATGTCTAGGCGAGACATGTTATGGAATGAATCAATTGACGAAAGATGAGGGGGGAATCTGGAAGCCGCTTTTTCATCTTCTTTTCCCTTCCGCCGTACCAACGAAAAGTCTTCCTTCCGGGCAAGGATACTTCGATCTGTTTAAAGAACGGATACGGATGGAGCGCAACCTTAATCTTGGACTTTACAAAGAGCAAACGCTTAAATGCAATAAAGACCATTTTCAAGTTGTTGGGGATCATGTTTATATCGCTTCGGGTAAGATAATCAAAATTTGGGATATGGCAAATGGGGGATGGCATCGCACGTTTGAGGGTCATGGAGGAATGATCACACGTTTTCGTGTTGTTGGAAGGCTCCTTTATACTGTCTCGGCAAAGACGATCAAGATCTGGGATGCGACAAATGGAACATGTCTTCAAACATTTGAAGGCCGTCAAGGCATGGTCACCCGTTTTCGCGTCGATGGTACGCGCCTTTATGCAGTCTCTGCAAAGGCAATTGAGATCTGGGATACTACAATCCCACGATGCCTTCATACGCTTCCAAACCATCAAGGCCAAATTGCCGGCATTCAAGCTGTGAATGATCGCCTTTATACGCTATCAGCTAAGACAATTGAGATCTGGGACACAATCGAGGGGACAAGCCTTGATCTACTTACGGGTGATCGGTGCATGCTTACTCATATTCAAGTGATTGGAAATCGCCTTTATATGGTCTCAGTGGGTGGCATCATTGAGATCTGGGATACAAAAGATCGTCGATGCATTCATAAGCTTCAAGGTCACCGAGGCCCGATCAATTGTCTGCAAGTCGTTCAAGACCGTCTTTATACGTGCTCAAACGATAAGACGATTAAGATCTGGGATACAATAACCGGAGAATGTCTTGGCACTCTTATTGGAAGTACAACACACCCAGTCACCTTTCTTGAAGTCGATGGAGACCGCCTGTATACGGTCTCACAAATGACGATCAAGATTTGGGATACGACAACCCAGAATTGTCTTCACACTATCGAAGGTCATCAAGGCCCGATCACCCTTCTGAAAATCGTTAAAGGCCGCCTTTACATGGACTCAGCAGGAACCATCAAGATCAGGGATTATGCTATGCCCTGCCCTTCTTCTTATTCGCTGCGGCTTCTTAATGAGAATTTGGCGATCCTTGCAGAAATGGCTTCTTCTGACGCTGATCCGAGCTTGATAGAGAAACTTTATCCCAATTTTAAACAACGTTTAGAAGAATTTAGCATTAAACCCGGCACTTCTTCCTCTTTTTCTAAACACGAGATCTCGCATGTACAGGCAGAGCTGTATGTCGAGGTTTTGCTTCATGCGCTGTATAATGGGAACAGCCAAAAGGTTTACGAGATTCTCGGAATCTTGCATTCCATCAGTGACCAACATACGGCCAAGTTGTTTGAAATCTTGACGAATGAATGTGGAAAAAACGATCCTTTGACATGGGGTAAGAATGCCTTTTACGATGCTGAGGGATACAATGCTTCTCTTTATGCCAAAATCCAGGCAACGCTGAAATTTAATGAAATTTTAAAGAGTGTTATCTAAGAGTTCTGTCGATTTTCGATTCAATTTTGAGGGGCCATATCAACTACCAGGATATTGCCCCTCAAAATTGAATCGAAAATCAGCCAAAATAATCCCGAAAATCGACGAACCCTCACTTTGTAGACCCCCTATAACGGATTTTCGAATCAGTATGCATGCGTTATCTCCTAGAAATGGATCTCATCGAGAGTCGATGTCTATTACTCCAACCGACGCCGAAGGTCTCAGGATGGGTAATCATTTATGTCGCTTGCCGGATGAACTGCTCGTGAAAATCCTTTCCTACTTGCGTTCAGCCAATGATGTAGTGTCTTTTGGGAGTACATGTAAAATTTTGTATCAAATTTCGAAAGACGAGGTGATCTGGAAATCTCTTTTTCACACTTATTTCCCTCATGATGAAGAGAGCAATGGCCCCCCACCTGGCAATGAATATCTCAATCTATATAAGCAGCGCACTCTCATAAAACAAAATCTCAAGCTCGGAAGATACACAATGCAAACGCTTAGAGGTCATGAAGGATGGATCACCTGTCTTCACGTTGTAGGACATCGTCTTTATACAGGCGGAAGAGATGATAGGATCAAAGTCTGGGACATCGCAAATGGGGGCTGCATGCAAACCCTCATATCTTCACAAGGGTGGGTTGAATGTCTGCAAGTTTCAGAAGGCGGCCTATTTACAGGCGGGCCCGATACGACGATCAAACTTTGGGACATGGCACAAGAGGAATGTCTTCAAACTTTCAAAGAACACGGGTATTGGATTGAGTGTCTTCAAGCCGTCGAAGATCGCCTTTATACAGGCTCATCTGATTTAACGATTAAGATCTGGAACACAACAAATGGGAAGTGCCTCCAAACGCTTACAGGTCATGAAGGCTGGGTCACCTGTCTTCAGGTCGCAGGTGACCGCCTTTATACGGGCTCAACCGATTGGACGATCAAGATCTGGGATACAACAAACGGGCAATGCCTTCAAACGCTTAGAGGCCATGCGGATGGGATCAGCTGCCTTCAAATGGTTCGAGATCGTCTTTTTACAAGTTCATTCGATAAGACGATCAAGATCTGGGACCTGACGAAAGAGGAATGCATTCAAACGATTGAATGCCAAGGCGTTGTTACCTGCTTTCAAGTCGTTGGAGATCTTCTTTTCGCGGGATTAAGCGATCGGACGGTGAAGATCTTCGATTTGAAGAATGGGCAGTGTCTTCAAACGCTCAGTGGACACGAAGGATGGATCACTTGTCTTTGGGTCGATTCAGGACGCGTTTTTACCGGTTCGGAAGATTGTACAGTCAGGATTTGGGATTTTGGAGTTTCTAAGAGACAATCTCTAACCATTTAAAAAAATAATGACAAATGGAACTCCTTTCTTTTAATATCCGAAATCAGGAATGACTGTCCTTGGAGGGCTGCCTCTGGGGTTTCCTTTATTTATCCAGGAGGATTGTGATGAAGTGTTTAAACGTGCTCGCTTTTATTCTCGTCATTATCGGAGCGCTCAACTGGGGGCTCTGGGGATTTTTCCAATTCGATTTCGTAGCTTGGCTCTTTCACGGCAATACGACATGGATGAGTCGCTTTATCTATGCCATCATTGGTTTGGCCGGTCTTTGGTCACTGCGGTTAATTCCGCGCTGTAAGCACATGTGCTGCGATACCGAGTCGTGCAAAACAGGAAAAGGCAAATAGAAGGACTTTTTTGCTTTCAGTTTGAACGAGCGCAAGGATGGTGTCCTGCGCTCATTTTTTTATCTCTAGCGCTGGAAAAAATGAGCGATCAGCAGTTTGCTTTTCAGTCTGAACTTCCGGTTTCCTCCGAGGAGGCTTATGCATGGCATTTGCGTAAAGGTGCCCTCGAAAGGCTGATCCCTCCTTGGATCGACGTCTCCTTTTTATTTCCTCCCTCGAGACCTGATGAAGAAGGAAAACAGGTCGGACTGAGGCTGAAGTGGGGTCCTTTCTCTATGAAATGGCTCCTTGTGCACAGGAACTGCATTCCAGGTAGCGAGTTTAGCGATGTTCAAGTGGAGGGCCCTTTTAGGCATTATCTGCATCGCCACCGATTTGTCCCAGGCGATCTTTTATCCAGCAAGATGGTCGATGAGATCTCTTATGCTCTGCCCCTTCCTTTCTTGAGCAAAAAAGTAGAAAAAGAGTTTTCCCGATTTTTCTCCTGGCGGCATGCAATCCTTAAAGAAGACTTGATGACCATTGACCGTTATTCGCGCACCCCATTGAGGATTTTGCTCAGCGGGGCTTCAGGGTTCATCGGCTCTCACCTAAAAGTCTTCCTGCAGCTGGCAGGCCACGAAGTGATCCGTTTGGTCCGAAACAAGGCAGAGTGCGGCGAGGACGCGATTTATTGGGATCCCATCCATGGCGAAATGAAAAAAGAAGATTTTGAAGGGTTTGACGCCGTCATCCATCTCGCCGGTGCAGGCATTGCCAACAAACGGTGGACGAAAAAAAACAAAGAGCTGCTTTTTTTAAGCCGATGCCGCGACACCTGGCTTCTCTCTCAGATCCTCTGCAGGCTCTATCGGCCGCCCCGCACTTTCATTAGCGCATCTGCCATTGGCATTTTCGGCGATCGGGGAGCGGAAGAGCTAACTGAAACCAGCACGCTCGGAAAAGGATTTCTCGCAGATCTTTGTAATAAATGGGAAAAAGCCGCTGAGGCCATTGAAAATCGGGGTTCCCGCGTCATACAGGCCCGCTTCGGAGCCGTATTAGGAGCAAAAGGGGGGATTTTGCGCAAAATGCTAGGCCCATTTCGCTTTGGGCTAGGGGGGAGGATCGGCTCTGGTAGACAGTTCGTCAGCTGGATCGGCATAGACGACCTTCTAGGAGGTCTTTACCATTGCTTAATGAGGGAGGATATCAGCGGACCTGTTCATCTTGTCGCTCCCCAAGCGGTGACACAGGCGGAATTCGCTTGCCTGCTGGCTAAAAAAGTCGGAAGGCCGGCATTTTGCCATCTTCCCGCTTGTCTCTTGAAGTTAGCGCTGGGAGACATGGCAAAAGAGCTGCTTCTCTCAAGCCAAAAGGTAAAACCCGAAAAATTGCTGGAAACAGGATATCCTTTCCGTTATCCCGATCTAAAGACCGCCCTAGATTATGTGATGTAGCCGCGCTTAGAAGCAGTCTTAAAACTCAGTTTCTTAAGCGGCGGCGATCTCTTGTTCGAGCTTTTGGCTCATTGTATGGCAGTTGCGTATTTTGGCATCGTCGATCCAGGACGCATTGGAGTGTACGATGACGTCGACGCTATCGAGGTAGTCGCGAACGGCGCGCATATACCGGTCGCCCATTTTCTGGGCAATTTTTTGCATTTCCTCTGCGTATTTGAGGAAGTCGGTCTTTGCTTTTTGCTGAGCCAGGGGGATCTTCTCAGTGTTGCCTTCTTCGATAAGGACGATCAGGCTCCCGATATCGGAGGTGATCTTATGTTTTAAATCATGGAGGGCTTGCTTATGCAAGTCGGCCCCTTTCGTTCTTCTTCTCCTCGGACGATAGGTTTTCATTCTTCTCAATCTCGGACCCATAATTGCTCCAGATAATATCCCTTCTAATTCTATAATTGATAAAAAACATAATTAATTTCAATTATAATTAAAATTCAATTTATCATATCCGCTGGCGTGTTTTTTGTTTTCTATTGTCTCTTAATGACTTGTGTGGAATGATCCTTATGACTTTAACCTTCAATCAGGTATCTCTATGGTTCATAGCGTAACGCTTTTCTTTCTAGTGATCGCCTCTTCCCTTTATGGAAGCAACGAAAAAGGCCTCCTTGCAGGGGAAGTCTCTCCGTCTCCGCCTAAAAATTCCTACACTCCCTCTCCCAGCCAACAGAACAATGCTCCTATGGGCAATGATTTCGACGACGATAGCTCAGACGACAATGGGGAAGTCGACGAGGACATCATCATCATGGACGATGAGGATACCAATGATGACGAGGGAGTGACTAACTGATCTAACCTTATTTCAGTCCAAAATTCAATGAACGCTCGGTTCAGTCATGAACCGAGCGTTTTTTTTTGCTTATGCGAAGTAATTATAATTGAGTAAGTTTGATTTAGTTTTAATTATTTTGTTGATTAGTTAATTGATTATTTCTATTATTAGATCATGGGTCGGTAATTAAAGTTAACCTCACGGCAAGGAGGATCCAATGGCAGTGAAGACGCAAGGGAATCCATGGTTGAGCATCTGGACACAACCCAGAAAGACGATTCGCTCAATCGTTGATACAAACCCTAAATTCGGCTTCCTCATTCTGTGTGCGGTCTATGGCCTGCCTCTTGCCTTTAACTTGGTTCAGAGTTTTGGCTTAACTTCGATCATTCCTATCTGGGCAATCATCATCGGATCCCTAGTCGTCTGTACTTTTTTGGGGATCATCGGCATTTCGATTTGCGCTTGGTTATTGCATATCACCGGACGTTTTATCGGCGGCAAAGGGAACTATCAGGGGATTCGAGCAGCTGTCGCATGGTCTAACGTGCCAAACTTCGTTACGATACTCATGTGGATCGTTCTTTTAGGGGTTTTTGGGACACAAGTATTCAATAAGAACTTTTCCGAGACGCAATTTTTTGGTTATCAAGCCGGGATCATCTTTTTGGTCATGCTGGTGGAGACGATCACTTCAGTTTGGGGCTTTATCATTTTGCTTAACGCATTAGGAGAAGTTCAAGGGTTTTCGATTTGGAAGGCGCTTCTTAATGTCGTCATACCCTTTGTCGCAGTGGTTGCGATCATTTGGGTAGTGGGATGGGCATTGTGGGGGACAGGAGCTATACATAATTAGTGAAGACTCCCTCATCTAAAGCAGAGGGCTTCTCCCAAGAGCAGCTTTCGCCACAACGAGGGACCCAATGCTAATAGTTACACCCAATTGTGTAACGAGGGCTTCTAGAGTAACAAGTACTCAGGCTGTATCTTCCTACAGCAAGAGCAGTTTAGCAAAATGGAAGAATTTAAAACAAGGGGCGCAATTCATTCCAGACCTAAAGGACTGGGTTTTCTTGCATCCAGGGATAATTAATAAATGGGAGAGAGGGGAATATGGAAAAGGGTATCTATCAAGCGATCAAAGGAATCGCTATCGCGTCCGCAACATTATTGCTGATGTCATTCAGCCCGCTCATTGCGGGAGATGAAATTGCCGCTGAAAAAGCGCCTGCGAAAGTTCAAAAAAGCGATTCTCCTTGGCAGGAATTCCACTGTGCCACTGGAAATTGCACGATGCAGTTTCCAAAGTATCCCGACCACCTTTCAGAGAAAATGCGCCTTCCCGAAGAGGGGTTCGATCTGAAATACGATGCCTACATTTCAGCCATCGACCAAAAGACAGTTTTTCTTCTATTGATTGCCCAGTATCCCGATTTTGTCGATGAGACCTATGCCCGCATGAGCCTGGAAGGGTTTTTAAATGGGATTTTGACCCACAACCCCAACAACCAGTTGATTTTTGCCGACCTTTCGCTCGTCGATGGCCACGAAGCGCTCGACTTTTTTATCCGCACTGGCAGCGTCTATTTCAAAGGCAGGGCTATCATGATCAAGAACAGCCTTTACCTGATGGCGATGGAGTGCGAAGTGCAGAATTATGATGAGACTCACTATAACAAGTTTGTAGGATCGTTCCAACTCTCTCAATAGAGCCTATACCGAACGTGATTCAAAAATCGGTCCTGGGCTGCGTGAAAGCTCCCGCGGTTCGACGATCGCAAGTCGGTTCATATTTTCTACATATTGACCGACTTGCGATCGATCGAACCCCGGGGCTTTGACGCACCCCAGGGCCAATTTTTGAAACACGTTCGGTATATTTAAAAACAGTCCTCGAGGCGGCCCTCATTCTCCAGGGCCGCCATTCTTGACATCCCCGCAGTCATCATGCGGTATTTCAGGGATTCTGAATTTTCCACAAGTTCCTGCATCGGAAGATCACAGGCATACTGGGTGCTGCAATAGAGGGCCATGGCCTCGTGTATCGATTCTTTCCCCTTGACCTTGACGAGTTTTCCACTGATATAATCCTGGATCCAGGCTGCAGCCTCGGACAGGGAGGGTGCGATGCAGTCGCTTAGGGATTCCACGAAGGGATGGACCCAATTATCGACCTCGACGCCTAGTACAGATGCTCTAGACATGCGGTAATGAGAATCATCGGGGGCATAGGCGATTACAGGAATACGGTTGACCTTGGCCCACATCATTTCAGATCCCACCCCAAGCCCGCGGCGCTGGCGGGCATCGATGATGACGAAATCGGAGCAATAGACCATCAGCATATCCCTGCCAAAGACAGAAGCCTGGATCGAAAGGTCATCGCAGCGCATGGCCGGGTTCAGGAAACCCAGTTCAAAGTCCTTGAGGGATTCTTTGAGGATAGCAGTCTCTTCCTCCGTCCAGAACAGTTCTGTCGGAGGTTCATGGCCTTTCTTGATGCTTCCGGCTAAATAGATTGCCAATTTGTTGGAAGCTAAAGGTCTATCGCGAAGCATCTTAAAAAGTGAAGGCGAGTTTTCCTTGGACATAGGGCGCTCCTTCGTATTTGTAGTATTTTCCATGGTTATTGTCGTGGTCTTTGATCAGGATCCAGCCCCCGAAGTTCCAGCCGCCGCCAAAAGAAGTGCAGAATCCGCCGCCGGTATGGAATTTAACGTCGAGTTCAAGTCCGTTGGAATAGATCTCAAAGATCCCGTTGTGATACTTTCCAATCCCACCATGGATGCGCACGGGGAATCGATAGGGCCTTCCGAAAGTTGCTAGATCTAGGATAGTCGACCAGTATTTGTTAAAGAGATATTCGATCGAGATGTTAATGGGGAAGATGGCGTTGAATTTCCATCGTTTGCTTGCTCTCCAGTCGATTCCAAGGATGGGGAGCAGATAGCCGTTCTCGACCCCGTAGTATCCCGCCCACCCCACATGCATGCCGATGGCGTTGGAGAAATGGTAGCGCCCCCACATCAGGCCGTAGTAGACCCCGGACTGTCCGAAATTGAAGGTCTGTGCGTCAACCGAGACCCCCGTCGATAAAATCCAGCGCCAGCCGGTGACTGAGGTCGACACCCATCCCAAAGAGGCATTGACAAAGTGGTAATCGTTCTCTTTAAAGCGGGGATTCCGTAGCCAATTGAAATCGAGAAAGGAGTAGCCTACTTTCCAGCTTAGGGAGTTGTCAGGGGTCAGATAATGGGAATAATATAGGAAGGCATGGGCATCCTGATATTCTGCGTGGGACCCTTTGACAGAGTGAGTGTAGAATTTGGCTTTGCCGACATCTCTGAACTCGCCTTCGAAATGAACGGGGTGCTTTTTGCTCACGAAACTATAATCGGTGATCAATTCATAGGAAGTCGTTAGGAAAAAAATCGGTGCTAGATACCACAGTTTCACAAAGGTCTCCTGTCAACTTTCAAAATACTCTCCATTATGAAGGCTTGAACATTTAAAAAAAAGATCTTCGATGGTATCCTGCGGTCGGCCTGAAACTTGCATTATAAAATCCAGGAACATGAATTACAAAACTCAGATCAGAGAAGTCTTTAATCGCAGTGCAGCGGAATACGGGGGATTTGGTACCGAGTATTTTGATGTTTTTGCAGCGCGCCTCCTCGAGAGGGCGAGGCCATTTCCCGGCGCGCATATCCTCGATGTCGCCACAGGGCGCGGCGCACTATTGAAGCGCGCTCTCAAAGAATTGGGCTCCCGAGGTAAAGCCTATGGGATCGATATGAGTCCCGAGATGATTGAAGCAACCCGTAGAGAAGTGCGCGAGAAAAATGCCCTGCTTCAATGCATGGATGCCGAAGAGCTGGAGTTTGAAGATAGCTCATTCGATATCGTCTATTGCGGCTTTGGGCTGTTTTTTTTCCCCGATCTGCAAAAAGCGATGGGCGAATTCAGACGCGTCCTCAAACCCGGGGGAAGAATCGCCGTTTCTACTTGGGGAGATATTGGAAAGACACGTCTTTCGTTAAAAGAGAAGCTAATCTCTTTGGGAATCGACCCCAATGTGGCGGCTCGTCCCATGCCAACTTTCCAAGATCTGCAAGAAATTTTTGAGGAAAGCCGGTTTTCTGCCATTGAGATCGTTCCGGACAAGCTCGACCACATCTACCTTAACTTCGATCACTGGTGGGATTGCTTGTGGAAGCATGCGATGCGAAGTATTTTGGAAAAACTCACAGAAGAGCAGATCGTCACAATCAAAGAAGAGCTCTCCTCTGAGCTCGAAAGTTTCAGCCGTCCCGACGGTTTTCACGAGGACTTCAACGTTTACTACACAACAGCCAAAGTCTGACATTATTCATTACGAACCCGGCATTCAAAGTAGACGTCGTATTTAGTCATATTTCTTTTGTAAAGAATATTATTTAATCATTGGTTATAAGTTGCTTGCGATTTTAGTATTTATTATGTAAATAATTAATTTTTTATGCTATAATTACTGTTTAGTTAGAATTTAAATGTAATATTTTTAATAAAATTCAATAAATGCAGGTATAACATGATGACTACAGCTCCAGCTGGACAAAAAATAGTTCCCGTTCCAACAGTCGTCCCAAGCGATCAAGGGCAAATTTCCCCCTTTGAGAATGCAAAGGTGCCCACTGAGGTCCTGTTTGAAATCTTTAGAAAATTGAGCGTTTCGGATGCCGCCGCGGCATGCCTTGTCTGCAGAGAGTGGGATATGCTGATTAACGACAATTCACTTTGGAAGTTCTTCGCCAAGCGCGATGTAATGTGCTCCTTTAAGCGGCCGGAAACGGAGCCGGCTAAAGAATCCTATCGCATTAATCTAAACCTCATCAGGGGAGTGTATTCAACGACTGTGATTCAAACGGGTAACAATTCTGAATTTTGTTGCATCCATGCTCGAAAGCTCTTCACTGGCTCTATGGCCGGCAGTATACAAATTTGGGATTTAGACAAAGGTAAATGCCTAAAAACGTTTTTAAGCACTATGATCAGCAGCGTTGTCCCTATAGATAGCGATAAGCTTATCTCGGGCTCTATAAGCGGCAAAATCCAAATTCTGGATTTACACGCATTCACGAGCATAACACTTAAGAAGCGCCATAGAGCGATGATTAGCGCGCTTTTGCTTGCAAATAATGGGCAGCAGCTTCTCTCCGGTTCTCACGATAAAACCATCAGGGTCTGGGACTTGAATAAGGGCACTTGCGAGAGGGTCCTTAAAGGGCATCAAGACCAGATTCAATCTCTTTGTTTCACGCCTGAAGGGGAACTCCTCTCTAGTTCTATGGATGGCGCCATTAGGGTCTGGAATCTAGAAACAGGCGATTGTATACAGGTCGTCACAAGTCGATACATGCTTGCTAAATCACTTCTGCTCACTCACCAACGAGAGATCGTCGCAGACTGCATCAACGCAGGAATCAGTATTTGGGATTTGGATACAGGGGAACATAAAGGAACGCTTGACGCTGGTCAAAGTGGAACAAGATCATTTTGCCTCAGCGAAGGAAGGACATTGATATCCGTGTGTAACAAGGATAGCACCATCAAGATCTGGGATTTAGCCGCACGCAATTGTCTGGGTAGCTTCAAAATCGATGCCGCAGAAATCCGATTTATTGCCCTCATCAACGATGCAGGGCTGATCTTGGTCACTCTTCAGGGAGAGATCCGGATCCTCGATTTTAAGGCCAATAAAGCTGAGCTTGGGAATGTTTGAAAATTCCCTCGCTATTTTCGGCTGTTATTTTGAGATCGCGCATATTATAATAATTTTTTTATAGTCATATTCTTTAATTATTTAATGTATAAGCTGATTGCGATTTCAATTTTTTATAACAATAAATTAATTGTTTGTGTTATAATAATTGTTTAATGAACGGTTTTTAGCGTTAATTAAATTAAAAAAATTATAATCAACCAGGAGTAACATAATGAGTGCAAAATCAGTAGTAAAAAACGATCCCGGTCAAACAGTCCTCCCAGCCGCTGAAGGGCAAATAGCTCCCTTTGACCATCCGATGCTTGCCGATGAAACCAAGGTGCATATTTTTAGCGGACTAAATCCTACTGAGCTCTCAATAGCCAGCCTGGTCTGCAGAGAATGGAAAGCCCTTATTTCGGACAATTTTGTTTGGCGCGTGGTTTTAGGCCGCGATTTTAAAGTGTTTAAAACAGAAAATCCCAAAGAACTTTATCAACATCTTTATCGCATTAATCGAAACCTCGGGATGGGGATCTATACAACGCGTGTGATCCAGATAGGAGCTGCAATTAAATGTTATTGCTTTGAAGGCCGGAAGCTGTTTTTAGGATGTAGCGACCATACAATCAAGGTCCTGGATTCTGATACGGGCATTTGCGAGACGACCCTTAATAATGCACCGTATCTTTATGTCTTATGTCTCATCGACGATCAAAAGCTCGCATCGGGCGATATGGTCGGCAACATCAACATTTGGAATTTACAAACAGGTGCATGTGAAAAGCAGATCCCCGGTTATGGACTGCCGGTAAATGCATTCGTATTAACGCCTGATGGGAATTTGATCGCAGGCTATCGGGGCGGTAAGGTGATCATTTGGGATTTGGCCACTTATGAGATTGTAAAAGAGCTCCCTGCCAACAGTGACGGTTCGAGTATTGGCGCCATGATTTTAGGAAACCAGGGGACGTTCATCACAGGGGATTGGGACAAAACGATCAAGGTGTTGAACGCAAAAACAGGCGAGGAGATAAAGATTATTGAAGCAGATACTGAAGTGGTCACTAGCTCTCTTATCCTCACAGAGAAAAACAAGGTCATTTCCAGCGATTGGAAAGGAAATATCAGGATCTGGGACCTGCAAACAGGACTCTGCGAAAGGACCTTTGTTGCGTATCCCTGTGGCGTCTTTTCAATGTGCCTCTCAGATCAAGAGAAGCTAGTCACAACAAGCAATGAAAAAACTTTCAAAGTCTGGGATTTAGCAACAAATACGCTAAAAGGAGAGTTTGGAACACATTCAGGTGAAGTTAATTTCGTTGCTTTTCAAGATGGAGAAAAACTCATCCTGGGCTCTTCAAAAGGGACTATCCAGATCCTTGATCTAACCGCTTCAGACAGCGATGTCTTCGAGGAGCTGGCGATTGGGTTTGAAGAGAATAAACTGGATCCTGAGATCCTCATGGAGAGGTTCAGGAGGATGCCCGAGCGCGCGAGAGGGAAGATCTACGCCGAACTCGAAAGCATACGGGGGAATTGTTCCTCTGCCGACTATCCGGATATTGGACGGCTGGCCTTCCATGGTCTGGAGGGACAAACCTCAACACCCGAGCAAAAAGCTGAAGCGATTCGAAACTACTTAAGTCGAGAATCGGCACCACAAACCGATGAGGGCGAAAAAGAGGTTTAATTTCCTCTATTCGAGAGATGGAGCCAGTATTGCTGGCTCCATCTTAAGCATGTCCCTTCTTTAATTATACGACGCTCCGTCAGGTTTTGTGAATTTTGACCGGCTGCGACTTTGCTAAATCGAGCTTTCTCGTCGCCCTTCCCGGTCCTCTGGACCTGCAACCATCCACTGGATGGTTGCAGCCCTACCCGGGAATGGTGCTCCTCATTCAGCTCAATTTGGCTGCGTCTCGCTCGGTCAAAATTCACAAAACCTTCCTGCGCGCCGTATATCTCCTTTTTTTGAGCTCAGATCTGGATGTAAATTATTTTTTTTAAATAAAAACTATAATATCATTGATTATTAGGTGTTTGCGATTTCAATTTTTTTCTGTAATTTAAACATTTTAACATGGTATAATGTTTTATGAAATATAAATTAAAAGCATGTGTAATTAAGTTAATTAAAAAAAATATTTAAAAAGGAAAAAATAAAATGACATCAGCATCAGAACAAAATTTAAATGTAGTAGGCCGGCAAGTCGCCCTCCAAACAACCCAAGAACAGATCTCTCCCTTTGCGAACCCGATGGTCCCTGATGAAATCAAGCTGCATATTTTTAGTGGGTTGAGCGCTTCGGAGGCTGCAATAGCAAGTTTGGTTTGCAGAGAGTGGCACAACCTTCTTAATGACTGTTCTCTTTGGCATTTATTTTTAAGACGCGATTATAAGCCGTTCGAAACAGAAAATCCCAAAGAACTCTATCAAAGATGCCTTCTCACTTCTGGAAACTTCGCCAAAGGAATCTTTTCAACGAAGATGATCCCAATTCATGCATCTCCTTCTTTATTTTGTATCACAGCTGAGAAGCTTGTCTTTGGCAGTTTTTGCTATGAAGCTCTTGTTTTTAATTTGAAAACGCTACAGGTCGACAAAACCCTTATTCCAAGGGTTCCCCTAACTAAGCATAGTGCATTTCTTTCAGCAAAGGAAGGACAAGTGATCATTGCTGATGGTTTTAAGATAGAGGTTTGGGATGTGGAGACCGGCAGTTGTACAAAGACTCTCCAGGATCGCCAAGTCAGTGTTTTTTCTCTATGTTTCACAACGGACGGCTGTCTTGCTTCTGGCGAAGAAGATGGAACGGTCAGAATCTGGGATTTAAAAGAAGGTGTTTGCAAAAAGAGTTTTAAAGGACATCAGCTTGCTGTTCACTCTCTTTGTCTTACAAAAGAGGGAGATCTTATCTCGGGCGATCGTGATGGCCAGATTAAGATTTGGGATTTAGCTGAAGGCATTTGCAAGAAAACACTCACATGTCAAAAACCTGGATTTCACTCGCTTCGTTTAATGAATGATGGAAAGCTTCTCGCTATCGGTCTCAATGGAGTTTTTGAAGTTTTGGATATGGAAAACAATGTCAGGGTAAGATCTATCAGTGCAGAGATGGTAGGTACTACTTGCGGCTATCTAACTGAATCGGGAAAGCTTATTGCTGTCTGTAATCGGAGTTTTTCGATCAAGATCTTCAATTTGGAAACCGGCGATTGCGAGAACACTTTAGTCATCAATAAACAAGATAATTTTCGATTCGTTACTTTTACCAGCGAACAAAAGCTTCTCTTGGTCGCTGATGATGGCCGCTACGGCATGGTATACCTCCTTGATTTTGCTGCTTCAAACAGAGATGTTTTCGAAGAGCTTGCCTCTCAGTTCGAAACAAATCCGGAGAACACTAAAGTATTAATTGATCGTTTCTCAAGGATGCCGGAGCGTGAGAGAGGCCAGATCTACGTCGAGCTCTATAAAATACTGAAAGAGAGTGGCTTTTCCGGCTCTGCGGCTCATGCTTTCCATGATCTTGAGGGCTTCAGTTGTCCTCCGCAGGAAAAAGCTCAGGCGATTCGAAACTACTTAAATCGCAAATCTAAGTAGTAAAAACATGCCAAAACTCCAGGAGACTATCCCAGTAAAATTTTTCACTAGGATAGTCTCTTGGCCCCTCTATAAAAATGATTGCTTCGAACTGTAACTATATATCACAAAAAATATCTATCTTGTTATAATGACCGAAAATCGATAGAAGCTGAATCTGATAACAGCCTCTAAGGAGTCTGGCATGGCGCTGAATGAGTTGTCTCCCGAAACATCTCTTCTCGCTTCATTTCAACTGGAAATAGATGAACAAATTATTGTCCATAACTGGTTGAAAAGAAGTTTTGATATCTTCTTCAGCCTGATTGCTTTAGTTATCGGATTGCCTCTTTTTGCCCTACTGGCCCTTCTTGTCAAGCTAAGTTCTTCAGGCCCCATTTTCTATTGCAGCCTGAGGATTGGCCGCAAAGGCCGCCTTTTTAAATTCTGGAAATTTCGCTCCATGCACCGCGATGCAGACCAAAGGCTGGAGGTGATGCTTAACAGCAACCTCAAGCTCAAGAGGGAATGGCAAAAGTACTTCAAACTGAAAAACGATCCTCGGCTGACGCGCATCGGAAGCTTTTTGCGTAAAACGTCCTTAGACGAACTTCCTCAGTTCTGGAACGTGTTAATGGGGGACTTGAGCATCGTTGGCCCGCGACCCTATCTTCCCAGAGAGGCCGAGGTGATCCGAAAAATTTTAGGCCCTGATATGGAAAAAATGTTTTCAGTCAGACCAGGGCTGACGGGGATCTGGCAGACGGCGGGGCGTAATTTTCTGACTTTTGAGGAAAGAGTGAGGCTCGAGGTCAGCTATGCCGACAAGCGCTCTTTTCTGTTTGATCTTCGGCTGATTGTTAAAACGATCCCCATTTTGTTGTTCCGAAAGGGCGCTTTTTAAGAGACAGTCTCTAAGTTGCCCCGCGCACGGTATAGCAAGCCCAAATTCACAGAACCTGGCAAAGAACGGCACACATCAAAAATAAACATTTTACAATAGCTGGATAGTCTCATGCGGCAAATCCCCCTTTTGTTCCCTTTTTCGCTGGCCTGTTTCTTTGCGATCTTTGGAACGGCCTTGATCCCGGAAATAAGGCTTCTGGCTTTTTCCCCTTTTCTGGCGCTTCTGTATAATCGCCTAAACTTTCAGCGTTCTCTTTGGATGGCTTCGCTATGCGGGCTTATCGTCGATCTCTTCAGTTCCGAGTTTCGTTTGGGAGTGCACGCGCTGAACTACTGTTTAACGACCTTTTTTCTCTATAAGCAAAAAAGGCATTTTTTCGAGGACAAACCGCTCGCACTTTCCCTTTTCACTCTTCTTATTAGCGTCGTCTCAACGATTCTGCAGTTGCTTTTGATCTCGATTTTTGACCGTGCACTTCCTCTCTCAGGCAAGCTGCTGATCACCGATCTTGCACTCATGCCGCTATTGGACGCCGCTTACGCTTTTTGTTGGTTCAGCTGCCCGATGATGCTCTATTTGCATATCAAAAAGGTGGGGTGGAGAACTTTTTACTCCGGGTTGCTCAAGAATTTTCGATTTTTGGGCAAAGGGAAAGACAAAAGCGAAACCGTATCTTGAGACTACCGTTATACCAAACTCGGTTGAAAACTTCACTTTTGAGCTGCGTGAAAGCTCCCGCGATTCAACGATCGCAAACGGGTCAATATTAGAAATATGGACCCGTTTGCGATCGTTGAATCCCGGGGCTTTGACGCGCTCAAAAGTGAAGTTTTCAACCGAGTTTGGTATAAATAGTCCCTAAGTATTTTCGAATCGCAGCAGCTTTTTGTTTGGGACTAGAATCAAGTCCATTCGCCTCAGCCAAATGATCCTCGGTCCCTCCATTGCGGTGATCGGATAAGGGGTTCATTGATTCTTGAATTTCACGCCAGATCTTTCCTCTTGCGCTGAGCGGCATCCTAGAGAATCTCTCCATCGCGATGCTGATGTCTCGCGCATTACCTTCAAACTTGTTAGCCAGTTCTTCAAAGACTTCTTCATGTGAAGCGCTAAAATCGAGGATCTGGACCTCCCCGTTAGTAGAGACTGAAACGAGCCTATCATTGTCTGTAAAGTGAAGAAATTTGGAAAAATCTCCGCCTGTTCTTAGGGTCATCTCGCAAACGCCTCTTTCCAAATCCCAGACCTTGATCCTTCCCCCATCGGATCCTGAGAGGAGTTTGCCCCATTTGCTAAGACAAAGAGCGGAAACGCCAGCTTGATGACCTTCAAGGGTCATTTCGCACATGCCGGTCTTTAAATCCCAGATCTTGATCTTTCTATCTTCAGATCCGGAGACAAGCTTACCGTCTATTGTGAGACAAAGAGATGTAATCCTGTTGTGATGTCCTTCGAGTGTCAATTCGCAAATTCCCTGTTTCACGTTCCAGATCTTGATATTTTTATCTTCAGATCCCGAGACGAGCTTCCCTTTTTTTGTTAGAATCAGCGAGCTAATGCTTTTCGTATGCTCTCCTTGAATGATATTTAAGGTGCCTTGTATTAAATCATAGATCCTAATATCCCCCATTACATCGCCGGTAATGAGGATCCCTTCATTTGCTAAAATAAGAGACATTACAGGATATATATTGCCTGTAAAACGGTGTTTGCAATCGAAGCGTTCATTATTCCAGATTTTAATGCTGCAATCGTAGGATCCCGAGAGGATTTCGCCTGTCTCTGTTAGGAAAAGGGAGTTTACAATCGATGTATGGCCTGTCCATTTTTTTTCACAGGTGCGTGTATGCAAATCCCAGATTTCGATTGTACCATCGGAAAAGCCTGCAATGAGTTTCTGGCCTTTAACGGAAACACATTGAGTCGGCCTACCTAGCTGGATGGTACTCGTTGCGTAAATGCCTCTTGCGAAGTTTGCATCGCGATGATAACACTTTTGATAAAGTTCTTTTGGATTTTGTGTTTCTGAGATTGCAAAATCGCGAATTAAAAAAAAATTCCAGAGGGGTTTATCATCTAGAAGTCTGTACCAATGCCTACAGACTCTGTTTGCTATCGCTGTATTCTGGGCGCTCAGCTCTCTGAAAACCATCAACATGACTTCATCTGGGAGGCTCTGAAATCCGCAGGAAGGGTTTACCTCTGAAGAGGAAAGGATATCTGTGTGATGAAGCGGACTAGGAGTGGATGGTGTCCTTAAAGTCATGAGGTTAATCCTGTTTCAGCATAGGAGACTATCCGCAATTCATGATAATTATTTGTCCAATTTAAATAAGATAATTACATAAAAGTGGAATTAAAGGAAGGTCTTTTTTTATTATCCATAAATAATGTTGTGTAAAATATTTGCACATCATTGCATATAAGAATGCAATGTTTAAAATTTATTATATGTTTTGAGGATATTTTATATTTACTAAATAACGAATTCTTGTGTTATAGTCTTTCTGTGTTTTAAATTATTATTTATTCAACATGTAGAGGTTGTAATGAGTGTCCGCCCAGCGTCAGATGCGTCTAATGAGTCCTTTTTCCGTTTTTCCGGTATCTCTTTGTCCGAAAGTCAAATGAAAGGTCCGCATCAAGCTGCAAAGCAAAAGCGGACGGTAGGAGATGATCGCTTTATTCCCTCCCGAGGGGCGATGTATCAAGCAAAGTCCATGGATACTTTTGAACTGGATTCCCCCAAAACGCTTTATCAAAAAACCTGCATCCAACAACTCTATCCTCATTATTCTGAGCGTACTTTATTATATTCCCAACCCAAAAAATATGAATTCGATCATCAAATCCCAAAACCTCGTTGGCAATTTCCTCAAAAAGCGGAGCGAGTTTTAGATGCTCCAGGTGTATGCCATGATTTTTATAGGAATAATCTCGATTGGGGTAAACAGTTCCTTGCAGTGAACCTTGGAAATACCAGTTACCTCTGGCAGCAATCGACAGGTCAAATCTTCCATTCTTCTGTTCATAATAGAGATCTTTCTTCATTGAAATGGAGTCCCAGCAGTTGTTTACTGGCTTGCGGCGATATGTCGTCTTCTATCCTCATCACGGATGTTGTTGCGCAACGCACGTTTTTTCAATTACCTCCCTACGATGGAGCTGCTGTTTATTCGATGGACTGGCGCTCTGAGCATGAGGTTACATTTGGAACAATTGGATCCATCCATCACATGGATATGAGAAGAGCACGACCGATTGTTTGGTCCGGTAACTCTGTTCAATCAGTTTGCTCACTCACTTGGAATAAAGACAATTGTCTATTAGCTTCAGGGAATAATGCGAATCAAGTGCGGATTTTTGACATTCGGACCTCGATGGCTTCTCCTGCTCATGCCTACTCTCACCAAGCAGCAGTAAAGGCGCTCCAATGGGTGGAGGGGAGCTCTCATCTTCTGCTGAGCGGGGGTGGAACGGCAGATAAAATCATCAAATTGTACGATACGCGGAAAAAAATGATGCTTTGTGAAGCGTCTGCAGGCGCTCAGATCGCATCTATGACTTGCCTGGACGACAGGTACTTTGTGCTCGGACTTGGCTATTCAGCAGCTCGAAACATTCAATTTTGGCGCTACTTGACCCAACCAGAAAAAAAACTCGAATTGGTGGCCAGTGTGGCAGGGCAGCACGGACGAATTCTTGGGGTCACTAAGAATCCCGAAAGTGCAGAGATATGCTCTCTTTCTGACCAGGAAACATTATATTTCTGGTCGCCGGTTAGGTCCACGCCATTGTCTCGAAGAAATCCAGAGCCAAATCGAATGGATGGTCTCCATCTTCCATCGGTCATCAGATAAAACTTCAGAAATCCTCTCTTCTCGCTGAGGAGAGGTCTTTCGGGAGGATGAAGAACAGACTGATGCTGATCAGCGCTGAAAAAAAGCACCAGAGGGAGACGAATAGCATGTTGTCAATCACATGAATGGCGATCCCTGCAACTGTTACGCATATCCCTAAGACCCAAGCTCTCTTTAATGTGCTGACAAACAGTGGCAGCAGCGCTGCCACTGCATAGTAAAAGACCCCAATGCTTCTAAATCGATCAGCTAGTGGATATTGACTTTCATTTGCTACCAAGTAATGGATGCTAAAGCGATAGGCAGCAGCTTCAACGTGCGGGATCAGACAGATCAGGAATGAGACGAGCGCCAGAGCGATTCCAAAGCACGCAGCGAGGATCTGCTTTCTCAAAGAGTTTCTCTCAACAGCCCATAAAGAGGCAGGGACCCACAGAGGCCAAAAAATATAAGCAAAGAAAACAAAGACGTCCTTTGCAGCTTCTCTCATTGCCGGATGAGGTCCTCCAGAAAGATATAGCCACACGATCCCTTCAGCAAGCTGCTGAACTGCGAAAAAGAAGGGGATCAGAGCTAATGGAAGGAGGCGTTTTGATTGAATGCGGCAGACCAGGGCCGTCCCCACTGCCGCGAGGACGGCGCTGGCTGTGAAGCTTACTGGCGCAGATAGGCACATAAAGTCATTCCCTTTATGAGAGTGATTAAAACCTACTTATATACCACTTTCTTTCTAAACGTAAAGGATGGGTATGTTTGAACCGCGTTCGGTATAAAGTGGACCCCATCTTTTGGACCAAAGTTGGGGTCTACTATACTGTCATCAGGAGAATGAAAATTATTTGCGTCTGTTGACCATTTGGTCCATCAGTGCTCTGATCAGAGGAGCGGGACGGGAGAGGGCGTTTAAACTATCATCGGCGGCTTGGAGTAAGAGAGCCGCCTTTTCTTTGGTAGGATTGATGCCTAGTAGCGGGACTGCTGTCGCCTTTGCCTTCTGTCGATCGGAACCGATGGGTTTTCCGAGTTCTTGTACTGTGCTAGTGTAGTCGAGGATGTCGTCGATGAGCTGGAAGGCAATTCCAATCGCAAGGCCCGTTTTTCGAAGAGATTCCAAATCGGTGGAGGGGGCTTCAGCGATGATCCCGCCGAATTCAAGGGCCGAGGTAATCAGGCCAGCAGTCTTTCCCAAGTGCATTTTCTGCAGAATTTCCCAATCGACATTTTGCCCAACGCAGAGAAGATCAATCATCTGGCCGCCGATCATGCCGTGGGCGCCTGCGCGTGAAGAAAGAGAGCGGATCAGAGCTACTTTTTGATCAGAGCTCAAAAGAGGGGCATCGGTAATGATCTCAAAGGCATAGGTGAGCAGGTAATCGCCGGTCAGAAGGGCATGCCATTCGGGGACCATTTTGTGGAGCGTGGGCTGGCCGCGGCGGAGATCATCGTCGTCCATGCAGGGAAGGTCATCGTGAATCAAAGAGTACGTATGGACCATCTCGATCGCGCAAGCGGGAATCAGGGCCCGATCGATAGGAACGCCGTAGCTTGCTGCGGTGGCTAAGACCAGGATAGGACGCAGGCGCTTGCCAGGGGATGATAGGGAGTAGCGAGCGGAGGAGAACAGCGCAGAATAGGGGAGATCGGTAGACGCAGAGACGAGCTGGGTGAGCTTGTCATCGATTTGTTTTCGGCAGTCTGTAAAAAAAGTGTGCGTATTCATCAATACTCTTATCTTGTAAGATGACAGTCTCTAAGCTTGCCAAAAAACCCTTTTTAACGCCAATTTTCGTGCAGTATAAAATAAGGAAAATGTTCATAATCACCAAAAAAATGGCGTCTATGAAAAATTTTTTTATTACTTTAACTTCAGCTTTGGTACTCACCCTTCCAGGAAGTGCCAAGGAAACCTTTTGCTCTCAATTCCAGCAGATCCCTAAGGCTGAGCTGCATTTGCATTTGGGCGGGTCTTTCCCTATCGATTATCTTTTTGCGATTGCCACTGAATCGCAAAAGGAGGCTCTGGTCCGGCACCTTGATCAAATTGCCAGCCGGATCGCATACCGGGAGGCATTTCAGGTGTTTTCCCTCATCGGTCAAATTGTGAACACGGATGAAAAAGTTGAAAAGGGGACGGAATACCTGTGCCGCGCTCTCAAAGAGGATGGTGTCGTCTATACGGAAATCCGCACCGGACTCAAAGATCTGGGGAATGGACTTGAAGGGTATTTGCAGTCTGTTCTCAGGGGGATCCGGAAGGAAATCTCTGAGGATTTCCACGTCCGGTTATTGTTAAGCGTACAACGTTCTTCTTCACTTGCACAAGCAAAAAACACCGTCGACCTGGCTTTGAAATACAAGGGCCAAGGGGTCGTCGGGATCGATTTATCGGGCGATTCTACTTTGGGACAGGTCGAAACGATTTTGCCAGAACTCAAAAGAGCAAAAGAAGGAGGACTTTATCTTGCTGTCCACATGGGGGAATCGCCGCATGAAACAGGGCAAATGCGGATTTTGGAGGAGCTGCAACCGCATCGGATCGGGCATGGCGTTCACCTCTCCGAGGATGCAATCGATTGGATATTTGAAAACCGCACTCCGATCGAAGTCTGTCCAACGAGCAGCGTGCTGGTGCGAATGATCGACAAATACGATGAGCACCCCGGCCTAAGCTACCATTTTCAAGGCCACCCTGTCGTCATCTGCACGGATGATCCTTTGATTTTTCAAAATACATTAAGCGGAGAATTTCAAGTGTTATGCGAGCAGACCCCTCTCAGCGAGGAGCAGCTGCTGCAGATTGCCAAAGCCGCCATCGAGCATGCATTTTTATCCGATAAAGAGAAACAAAACCTAATTGAAAATTTTTTTAGCGACATTTGAATGTAAATTAAAATTTGTCTAAGAAGCTGAAAAAATTGACTTAGAGGTTCATTTATGGTATGCTGGCTACATTGTCAATTCGAGGTCGGAATGCATATGAACGGTGAGGAAATGTATGTCTAATGAGGTGAAAAAGATCTCTTTTTTAAAAGAAGAAGGACGCGATTTTACGACCGTTTTGAGAGAAAGGGTCAATCTTTTTTTTAAAGAGGCTCAGATTTCTACACGCGCTAACTTAGCCATGTACTCCAAATCGATCTTTTACATGTCCCTTGTCGCCCTCAATTATGGGCTCATCCTTTCCAACGTTTGCGGACCCATCGGCTTTTTTTTATTATTTATCCTATTTGGTTTGGCCATTTCAATTGGAACGATGAACATCGCCCACGACGCGCTCCACGGCGCGTATGCTTCTAATTCCCCCGGAAACCGCGCTCTGGGATTTCTCATGGATCTTTTTGGGGCCAGCTCTTTCTATTGGAAAAAAGAGCATACGATCGACCACCACACTTTTACCAATATCGCAGAGCACGACTCCGATCTGGGGACTCCTTATGTGCTCAGACTATGCCCTAAAGCACCTCGCCACTGGTTCCACCGCTTTCAACATATCTATGCCCCTTTCCTCTATTGCATCAATCTGATCAAATGGGTCTATTATTCTGACGTAAAACGGATCTTCAAGATCCTCAAATTGAAGAACAACGCTCCCGGGAATCCTTCAAATACAGAGATCTTTCTGATGATCGCATTTAAATTCATCCACCTATTCCTTTTTGTTGCCATCCCTATCCTTGTTCTCCCTTATGCTTGGTGGGTTGTCGTTTTGGGATACCTGAGTTTTCTTGCGGCAGCGGGGATCACTCTGACTGTGATCTTCCAACTTGCCCATATTGTAGAAAATGTCGCTTTTCCATTGCCCAATGAAGAGGGTAAGATCGACAATAGCTTCCTCAAACATCAGCTAGCCACAACTTCAAATTTTGCAGTCAACAGCAAGCTGGTCAATTTTCTGTTCGGGGGGCTAAATTTTCAGGTCGAACACCACATCTTTCCCCACGTCTGCCATACACATCTGAGAAAAATCTCCCCCATTGTAAAGAAGACCGCGCAGGAATTCGGGCTTCCCTATCACGAAAACCCGACTTTTTTTGCAGCCGTGTGCTCCCATTTTAAAACGCTCAAAAAACTCGGCCAAAATCCCTAGCAAAGTGCCCCCATTGAAGCCGGTTTAAGGACCAATCATGATTCGTAAAGAGAAGCACGATGAGCTCCAGGAAAAGATGGAGCAGCTTGGGATCAAAGAAGGGGACTTGATCGAGAAGTTTATTTTGGGCTCCGGCAAGGGAGGGCAAAAAATCAATAAGACCTCTTCTTGTGTTTATTTGAAGCACATTCCAACAGGGATCGAGATCAAGTGCCAGCGGGACCGTTCTCGCGCAATGAACCGCTTTTATGCCCGCAGGGAACTGTGCGATCGGTTGGAAGAGAGAGTGGAGAATAAAAAGTCAGAAAGGCAACAGGCGATCGAAAAGATCCGCCGACAAAAACGTCGTCGCTCGCGCAAAAGCAAAGAAAAAATGTTGGAAGGCAAAAGGCAGACTTCAGAAAAGAAGTCCCTGCGCAAAGCGCCCAAGGACTCTGATTAACATTGTAGTTTAGGGATACCAGCGGCGGGGTTTCGCTTTGTATTGATTGGGCTTACCTTTGTTATAAGGCTTTTTTCTATTGAAGTCCGGCTTGGAGTCTCCATAAGCGGCAGCCTTTTCTGGTCTTGGTTCCATACCCGGAATCTGATGGGCATTCAACCTTTGACCTGTAAACTTCTCAATCTGCCTGACGATCGACATGTCTTTAGGCGAGGCGAATGACAATGCCGTTCCACTGGCTCCGGCCCGACCGGTTCTGCCGATGCGGTGGACGTAATCTTCTGTGCTCCGGGGCAAGTCGAAGTTGATGACATGGGTGATCGTCTGAATGTCGATGCCGCGCGCTGCAACATCGGTAGCAACGAGAATGTCGAACTGCTCCTGGCGCATCTCTTTAATGGTACGCGTTCTTTGGCGCTGGTTCATTCCACCGTGCAGAGCCCGTGCGCTTCGGCCCAATTTAGCCAGTTTTTCAACGAGATGGTCAGCCTGGCGCTTTGTGGCCGTAAAGATGATCGTCTGCGTCATCGTGGGGTCGCTGAGCAAGTGATCGAGAAGGCGGTATTTATGCTCCAGGTTGTCGACGCGGTGCAGCCTTTGTTCGATATTCTCATGGTTCACTTGTTCCGGGGTGACGCTGATCTCGACGGGACTGGTCAAAAGGCGGTTCGACAGCTTCATGACGCTGCCTGCCAGGGTGGCAGAAAACATCAGAGTTTGACGCGATTTTGGCAGTTTGGAAGCAATTTGCTCGACCGGATGGATGAATCCCATATCGAGCATGCGGTCAGCTTCATCGAGGATGAACATCTCGACTCTAGAAAAATCAATTCTTCCCTGCTCCATATGGTCGATCAAGCGGCCCGGCGTGGCGACGAGGATCTCATGAGGGCGCGAGAGGTCTCGATTTTGGGGAGGATAAGGAGCTCCTCCGTAAATACAAACGGTCTTACAGCGCGAGACGTACTTGCTGTACTTGGCAGCTTCGACGGCCACCTGCATCGCCAATTCTCGAGTGGGCACCAAGATCAGGATGCGCGGTCCTTTCCCGGGGAGGGTGGAAGGGACGCTTAAGCGGTTAAGGGATGGGAGGATAAAAGCAGCAGTCTTGCCTGTACCTGTTTGAGCAGAGGCTCGCAAGTCAGACCCCTTGATAATCTCTGGGATCGCCTGGGCTTGGATAGGGGTAGGCGAGGTGTAGCCAGCTTCTTCGATGGCTTTAAGGATACTTGGATGCAAACTTAATTCTTTGAATTCCATGAAAATATGTTTCTCATTTTGTGACAATCCAGACAAGATATCAGGATAGCCCGATAAAATATAGCTTATTCGGGCATTGCTCATCGATTGGGCAGGTTTTCGACCGGCAGCAAGGCGCCCATCTACTGAGTTATTCCAGCTCTGCCAGGTTGTTCATGACGATTTGAATAAAATGCTCAATGGAAAATAGCTGTGCTGCCGGGCTCGACAGATACTTTTGAGCGGCATCAAGATATTTTTCATAGGTATTTTTATCCATGTTTTTCAAAAATTCATAGAGATCGCTTTCTGAGTTGAAAGCGCGCCGATCGATGTAACATTTTTTATGAACATAGTTAGAAATATTCGAGGCCCCCCAATAGATGGGCACGCATCCGGCGACAAAGCAATCAAAAATTTTTTCAGAAATGTAACCGTATTGGTCTTTCATGTTTTCATAACAGATGCAGAACTTGTAGTCCTTAAGGAGGTCCCATTTACTTTTAATCGGGCCCCGCCATTTTTTATACCCTTCCCACCCATGACCAAATAAATCAAACTCATCCGTTGGCAAGTCGGAGAAAAAGGAGATCGCTTTTTGCCGTTCCGAATAAAGCTCTTTAGGTTGGTCCGATGTTTTATTTCCTGCAATTAAAACGCATAACTTCTTCTTTGAGAAATCCGGGATTTCGCGAAGGACTTCTAAACGAGGCTGGGGGTAATAAAACTTAAGGTATTCTTCTCCATCGACCAGATCATCGAACATGACAAATTTTTTGCTAAAAGCATCCGTCGCAGGCTTTTTGTATATTTTGGGAAGATAGACCGGAGGTTCTAAGACGAATAGCCAGCATTTTTCTTTGGGATAAGATTTTAAATTTTCCAAAAGCGTGGGATTGACATTGGTAATGGAAATGAGCGCTGTAAAGTCTTCGAGATCTTCCGCATTGAAAGTGAATTTGATTTCATATCCGGCTTTTTCCAGCGCTTCTCTCAAATAGACCCATTTTTTCGCATACTCGTCTTGGGAGGCATTGAGTTTAAAAAAAATGAGCTGAGGATCGCTTTTTGGATAGGGGACAATGTAGATTGTCTTTGCATGGATGAATCCAGTAAGCATTAAGTTGAAAATCAAAAAGGCATAGATTTTTCGCATTGTATTCTCCTGTTAAACTGGACTTTAGTCATTGGAGAGGAAGGATTTCACGGGATAGATGCCCCCCAGGCTTTATTCATTTCCTAATGGTCGGCTTGAATATGCCACCATTAGGATATGAATAAAGCCTGGGGGCATCTAGACGTGAAAGCCGACCCGATCAATGGCTAAAGTCCAGTCAAAATCTCGTAGATTTAGAAATCTGTTTTTTGCTAGCATTTTTCCATATGAAAAGATTATTGGCTTCTTTTTTACTTTCCATTGTTTTTTGCGCTTCCATTCAAGCGGATGAGTTGAGGGATCATTCGGAAATATCTGACAAAGTTATTTCTGAACGATCCCTGACTCTTGCCGAATTGATTGATATTGCGTTAAAAAATAACCCTGAGACGGAAAAGGTCTGGTCGAATGTCAAGCGCGCCCAAGCCGTCGTTGGGGAGGCGCAAAGCAGGCAATATCCCCATCTTGATGGCCAAGGATCGCTCACGCACGCAAGGGAAGTCAAGTTTCCCAATGGTCCCAATACCATCTTCACTAGCTACGGCGGCGAGCTTAATTTAAATTATCTTCTATGCGATTTCGGCGAAAATAGGGCAGCGGTGCGCGCAGCCAAAGAGAGTTTGAGCGCCTCCAAATGGTGGGCCGATTTCGCCATTCAAAAAGTCATCGCTGAGGTTGCTGCAAATTATTATGAACTGCTCAACGCCCGCGAATTGCTCGAGACGAGGGAGTCTTCTCTCGAAGATGCCAAGACGATTCTGGATGCGGCAGGAGAGCTTCGCCATGCGGGCTTGCGCACAGAGAATGATTACATCACAGTCAAGGCTGCAGTTTCCGAGATCTTAATGAACCTTGCCCAGCAAAAGGCAGCGGCCGCCATTGCCTATGGCAAACTGCTTACCTCGCTCGGTGTCCCCATGGAGACCAAGCTGGACGTTCAAACAAAACCGGAAGGCATGCAGAACCCCCTTTTTAAAGAGGGGATCGAGACGCTCTTAAGCACGGCTGCACAGCAGCGCGCCGATCTCCTGGCAGCCCAAGCGACGCTTGCCGATATGAATGCCCGCGTCGACAGGGCCAAGCGCGCGCCGCTTCCGAAATTGCATGTGCTCGGGCAGGCCGGCTGGTTCGAGTACGGCAAACACAATGGCAACGGCTATAATTACAGCGCAGGTGTCGCTCTGGACGTTCCTTTGTTCAAAGGGTTCGAGTACACCTACCAAAAGCGGCATGCGCTCGCCGATGCGGAAATTTCTGCTGCCGAACTCAAAGAACTGCAGAATGCAGTCGCTCTAGAGGTCTTGACCTACAGCGAAACCGCAAAGGCAGCCTCCGAGGCAATGCAGTACAGCGAAGAGTTTTTCGCAGATGCATTTAAATCTTACGATAACTCGCTCCAGAGCTACAAAGCGGGTTTGATCAACATTTTCGATTTGCTGCAGACGCAAGGGAAACTTGCAGATGCGCGTAACCGAAGAGCTCAGGCGAGGACAGTGTGGCTTGTCTCTTTATCGCAACTGGCCTTTGCCACAGGGAGTATCAATCAATGAAACGCAGATGGATTCTAGGATTAAGCATTGCCCTTGCGGGATGCTCTGATAAAACCCCTCAAACAGCGTTTGAGCCTCCTCCCGTGCCTGTGCAGACGGCGTCTGTCGAAGTGCGCGACCTTCCACTCTTTTTTGAGGCCATGGGAGTCGTGAAGCCTGCAAAGACTGCAGAGATTAAACCTCAGGTGACCGGCATCATCAAGGAAGTGCATTTCAAGGAAGGAGAATGGATTGACGATGGAGCCCTGCTCTACGTCCTTGAGGAAGCTCCGTATGCAATCCGGGTGCAGGAAGCGCAGGCCAATACCGATCAAAATCTGGCCCATCTAAGCAATGCCAAAAAAAAACTGGAGCGCTATAAATCCTTAAGCAAGCAGAACCTGATTGCCGAAGTGGAATGGGACGAGCTGGAAACGAAGATCGCCCTGCATGAGGCGATGCTCAAAGCCGACTTGGCGCGCCTTGCGGCAGCTAAACTGGATTTGGAGCACTGCAGGATCACTGCCCCGATCGCAGGTCTTGCTGGGAAGAGCTCTTTGCAGGCCGGAAATATGGCAACAGGCGACACTCTTGTGACCCTCACGCAGTCCGATCCGCTCTTCGTCGACTTCTCGATCACGGAAAGAGAGCTGCAGCTAATCACAACCTCAGCTCCTTTGATCAAAGTTTACGCCGCGGGGAATGAGGAGTGCTTGGGCGTTGGAAAGGTCACATTTATGGACCACGCCATCGACGCTAAATCCGGGATGCTCGCAGTTTCCGGTAAACTGGCAAAAGAGCATAAACCCCTATGGCCGGGCCAATCGGTCCGTGTGCAACTTTATTTCGGTAAAAAAGAAAATGCCATTCTGATCCCCATGCGCGCCATCAAAACAAACCAGGACGGCCCCTATCTCTTTGCCGTCAAAGAAGATAATACTGTTGAGATCCGCCAGGTCAAGCTTGGGCCGGAAGAAAAAGGGCTGATCGTCGTCGAAGAAGGCTTGGAAGGCGCAAGCAAAGTCGTCACGGAAGGGCAGTTCCGATTATTTCCCGGATCGAAAATTGAGGACGTGCGTTCATGAATGTCTCCCAGCC
>CAWESW010000057.1:0-29765 GCA_963811735.1 uncultured Verrucomicrobiae bacterium
AGCAGAACCGCCGCGAACCCGGCGATGATGACCCCGATCACGATGGGCAGCCAGTGGACTACGGCTGGGGGGAGGGGGCGGGGGGACAAGGGCCCGGCGGCCGGTGGTACGGTCCCGGGTCGTTCATCGGACCCCGGGGAAGAGGACAAACCGACCCCGGGATAAGAAAGGTGGTCCTGCAACTCCTTCCCTCGAGGAGACCCACGAGGTGGCGAGAGCCCGCGATTCACCTTCCCGAGGGTCCGGATGCGCCGACCGCCCGACTGGGCGTCGCGGCGGTTTCCCGGCGGGGCGGCTCTCGTCCGCCTTGACGACCTCGGCGTAGCGGTCCTCGTTCGGGGGGTGCTCCTTCCGCGCGCGGGTCTCCGATTCAGACTTGCGGAGGTCGGTCCGGCGGATCTTGCCGCTGATCGTCTTCGGGAGCTCGGGGCTGAACTCGGGGTTGGGATCTTGACGGCGCCAGTCGGGCTCGGCGAACACAAAGATGGCCCGGGCGAGCTCGGCGGCGGGACCTGGCCGGGCTTCAGGATCATGAACGCCTTCACGAGGGCGCCGCGGATGGGGTCGGGGCTACCGATCACCGCGGGCCTCGGCCACCGCCGCGTGCTCGGTGAGCGCGCTCTCGACCTCGAACGGACCGATCCGGTAGTCGGAGGACTTGATCACGTCGTCCGCGCGGCCGACGAACCAGAAGCGTCCGTCCACGTCGCGGTACGCTCGGTCTCCGGTGGTCCCATTCCCCGCGGAACGCCTTCGCCGTCACCTCGGGGGACGCGCCGCGGTACCCGGCGAAGATCCGGGCGGATGCGCCGACACCCGGACCGCGATGTTCCCCTCCTTCCTCGGCGTCACCTCGACGCCGTGCTCGTCGACCACCCGCACTGTCGTAGAGGAACGACGGATAGCCGACGGAGCCCGCCTTGATCTCCATACCGGCAGGTTGCCGATCATCAGCGTCGACTCGGTCTGGCCGTAGCCGTCCCGGAGCGTCACCCCGGTGCCCTGGCGCCACACGTCGATAACCTCGGGGTTCAGGGGCTCGCCCGGCGCTCACGCACTCCCCGGAAGTGGAAGTGGTACTGCGCCAGGTCCTCGAGGATGAACATCCGCCACACGGTGGGCGGGGCGCAGAAGGTCGTCACCCGATGGTCTTGGAGCGCCCGCAGATGGCGTGGCCGGCGTCGAACCGCCCGGAGTAGTGGTACGCGAAGGAGGTGGCCCCCACGTTCCACGGGGCGAAGAAGGAGCTCCACGCGAACTTCGCCCAGCCCGCCTGGCTGATGTTCGAGTGCACGTCCCCCGGCAGGACCCCGATCCACGCCGAGGTGGTCAGATGTCCGATCGGATAGCTCGCGTGCGTGTGCGTGACGACCTTCGGTAGGCCGGTCGTCCCGGAGGTGAAGAACAGGAACAGAGGGTCTTCGGTGCGCGTGAGCGCCGCGGTAGCCTCGGGGGACTCGGCGTGGCTCGCGTTCACCGGGGTCCAGCCCGGGCGCTCTACCCCGGCGATGAGCTTGATGGGGATCGATTCGCCCATGACCCGCTCGGTCGCGTCGATCTTCTCCGCGCTGACCGGGTCGGCGAGGACCGCGCCGGGGTGGAGCTGGCGGAAGCGATACTCGAGGTCCGAGGGGACCAGGATGGTGGCCGCGGGACGAGGACGACCCGCCCTTGATCGCCGCGTAGTAGCTGAGCCAGACTTCGGGCAGACCGGGAGCATCACGAAGAGGGTCTGCTGTTCCTTCAACCCCAGGCCCGCGAAGGAGGTTGAGAAGCCGATTCCCCGCCTCGACGAACTGGCGGTACGTCAACCGGAGCTCGTGATCCCGGTCGTCGGCCCAGATACGAGCGCCGGACGGTCCGGAGCGCGCGCACGCTGGCGCCCTCGAACACCTCGCGGGCCCAGTTGAACCGCTCGGGGACCTCGATCCGGTCGCGGCTCAGGGGCTCGAGCTCTCCCCGTTCTACGAGGTCGAACGCCTGCGACAGCTTGATCATGAGAACCTCGACGCAATCGAGCCGGTCGTTCTACTTACGAGTTACGTGCTGGGAAAATGAGCGCGGCGCGCCACGGGCATCGCGAGGGCGGGCCGGCCCTCCCGGAACCTACGTCAGGATGAGCGTCGAGACGCCGGTGAACGACCGACCCGGAGGGTTGACCGTGAACGAGAGAATCTGGGTCGAGTTCTCTGGGATCGCGAGCGGGACGTTCGCCCCCGAGACGCTGAACCCCGCGGTGGGGGTGCTGACGGAATTGACCTCGCAGGCGGCGGTGCCGCCCGAGGTCGTGTTGTTCCCCGAGAGCTCGTACGAGAGCGAGAACGACTGGCCCGCGGTGGCGTTGTAAAAGCCTCGGGTCGACCGCCCCGTCGAGGCCACAACGTCGTCGGGCGGTGGAAGTTGAGCCGGTGATCTCGACGTTCAGCAGGCGCCGGGGCGGCGAGGTAGGAAATCACGCTGGCCACGAGAATGATCGCGATGAAGATGACGAGCACGATCAGGACCGTGCGACCGACACCGCCCCGACGACCACCGGCAGTACCAGAGCGCACGGCGCCCCAGGGGGACGGAGGCGGCGGGGGAGGAGGGTGCGAGCGAGGAGGGAAGCGGACAGTCGCTCGCCGCAAGAGCGCTGCCACAAAACTGGCAGTAGGCAGCCCCATCAGGGATTCGACCCACCGCAGTGCGGGCAGAGCATGGCGGGTCGGGCAGCCAGACCCTTCTACTTATCGACTCGTCCCGTGCGACCCGGTCGGGCCTCGGCGCCGTCCCCGCCGTGGGAGGCTACCGGCCGGATAGAGACCGAGCTTCAGGAGGTCGCGCTTCATCTCCTCCTTTTCGAGCGGCGTGAGCGGGAGCAGCGGTGGTCGGACGTGCCCTCCGGCCATCCCCATCAGCTCCCCCCAGTAACCGCCGTCTGAGCGGGAAGCGCGCCGCCCGTGCGCCCAGCGAGCCCCCGGCCCCACCACTTGCGGGAGACCTGCTTGATCGGACGGATCTTCTCGTAGAGCGCGCGTGCCTCCTCCCAGCGACCGTGGGTCGCGTGGTCGATGAACTGGACGTAGTCGTGGCTGGTCGGAGTGTCGAACCGCCAGTCGCTCGTGTTCGCGAACATCACCTGCTGGTGGATGCCGTACAGCTCGCCGACGAAGAAGATCTCCTGGTCCGGCATGCTTACGACCGCCTTCTCGCCCGCCTCGAGGTGGGTGTCGATCGACAGCCCCATGTTGAAGCTCGCCTCCTTGATCGCGATCAGGGTCTCGAGGTCGGCCATCGTCGACATCGCCTTCGCGGAGAGGACGATCCCGAACTGCGGGGAGTTGTAGAACGCGATGCCGATGTCGACCTTCTCGGCGACCCGGGTCACCCAGTCGACGACCTGGTCCTCGGTCTTCGTCACCATGTACGGCGCCGCGAGGATGACGAGGTCGAACCCGAGCTCTGCTGCGCCTTACCAGCCATGACGACGACGTCCTTGAGGCACGTGTGGGTGACCTGGAACGCCGTGAGGGCGCGGCCGCGGCACAGGGGGGAGCGATCTTTCCATCAGGTGGTAGCGTTCGGTCTGGGTGAGGCTCCAGAACTCTCCCATGTTCCAGGAGAACCCGAGCCCGCGGTACCGAGCTTGACGACGTGATTCACGTTCGCGGTGAGGCCCTCTCCGCTTTTGACACTTTCATTCCCGGATCGACGAGGGTTTTCTTGATCCACTCATCAGCAGAAGGTTTGATCCGAAAAAGTCCTTGAATTCCGGTCTTTCGATTTCGATATTAAATGCATGCTCTGGACTTGTCGCAGTGTCTTCCTCATTAGTGACGGCGTCGCTCAAGTAATGCTCCGTCGACTCTTTCCATGTGGCAAGTCCGAGCAGCCATTTGAGCAAAGCGACCGGGATCTTTGGGACGGATCGTCCTGACATCAGGAGTAAAATCCTTGCCTGTGTCGATCGCCATTACTTCCCAAGGATTATCTCCATCCAGCGAGGTCATCGGCGTACGCGCAAGTTTCTGATAATTGGCGACCGGATCGGGATCTTCCTTATTTGCATCGTCATAGGCATAGAGAACATTCTTCATGAAGTCCTTGCCTACAGCGCAGAAATGCATAGCCTGGATCACCGAATCAACAACAGCTCTGTCTTTCTTCGTTGTCGCTTTGGCATATTCCGCATCCTTGGTCTGATCGATGACGCCGAGAATAAACGCTTTGAACTGGTCAGGGGTTGCGATGCGCACTCCCATCTTCGTCAAATCCGCAACATCGCGCTGATAGAGCTCAAACCCACCCGAAGACGAGCTTCCATCGCTTGAGACTTGCGCAAGCGGGATATCTCCATTGTAGACTAGACGGAAGGAGTCGTTCAGCGTTTTCTGGAAAACTGTTTTCACTTCTTCGATCAGAGTTTTCTGATAGTGCGTTATTCTTTTTTCCTGGTTGTCAAAAACAGGTTTCAACACGGCCATGACTGCGCTATTGACATTACCTCGGACGTAGTCGTTGGGACGGGGCTCTGACATCCCGGCTAAAGAAGTTTCCCACGCTCTGAGCAAGCGGTTATTAGCAAGGCTGAAGCCATATCTGCCCAAAACGAGCAGCTCGTCTTCCGTGTGACTTGCGCTAGCTGCACTAAGAGCGCAGGCGCGAATGAGATCATCCCAGGACACCGTCTTGGCTGCAGTTTCGGAGCCAAAAACTTGGCCTAATAAGGCATCTTTATGAGTATCCAGATCTGCGATTCCCATTTGGCGGCAAGCGGCGATGAGATTGGGACACGTCCAGAAAGGCTGCGTTCCGAATTCTGAGACGGTGCCGTCCGGATTCAGGGTAATCTGGCTGCGCATCGCCTCATCGGCAATCGTGTTTTTATAGAAAAACTGATCCGGCTTGCCGTCCACCATGCGGGTGAGGTAGCCATCGCGTACAAGGGCTATGCCATCAGCTACCATATCAGTCAAAAACTCATCGTGTTTTTTGATCGCCCAGGCAACGGCAAAGCAATCGCCCACAGGCCCCTGGCATAGCTGGCTGAGCAATGCACCGAAAACCTCTTGCTGGCAATGCAGTTTCGTAATTTCCTCGCCGGGCAGCATCCCACGGTCTGCGCGGATCGTCGCATTCGAAGCTGTCTGTGGACTTGCGGGAGTCACCACTGCATCGACTAGCTTTTGCCAGGAGGTGTCCATCCGGTCCAAAACAAAGACGATCCCTTGCTGATATTCTAAAAGGGTAGTAGTTGCAGGAAAAAATTCGTCTTTGATGGCTCCGATCATCCCCAAATTGAGCTGTCCCTGGGAAGTTAGAAGGAGCCCCGCGATCTCTTTGGGCTCCTCGGTGTAGAACACCATGTCCGCGTCTTGTAAAGAGTACCCATTGGCAGCTTTATTCTTATCCACCAACTCGAGCAGCACCTTGTGCAACTGATCTTGAGCAATCCGTCTCGCACACTCGTTCGATGTGGTTAGATCGTCAATATCGATGCCCGCAGTGAGTCCCGCCAAGTCTCTGTCCGCTGCAAACACGACCTTACCGATCAATTCCCGAGTCTTTAAAATGACCGCCGTCTGCTGCGCTTGGACCTCCGCAGCCGAGGCAATTGGCGATCTTAAAATGTCATGAATTTGTCGATCTGCGTCCATACGGAGCGCCTCGCAGAGCCTAAATGCAGGACCTGCATCCGGCAGATCGCGCAAATAGCTGTAAAACACTTGAAGCCGAATGTTCTCATCGGTCCAAGAGATGACAGCCGGCTGCGGAGTTGCCGGAGGCGCTGATTCGGCCATTTTGCCAATCCTTTCATGGATGGCATTTTGGAGTTTTTCAAAAATCCCCTCCAGCCGATTTCCTTTGACATGATGGAATGTGTTTCTTGCGATTTGTGAATTTAGCAGTCCCTCGATCTTGTCATGAATCTGACGGACGGGATGTACCGCACCTTGACTTAGAAGGCGGCTGTCTTTAGCTTCTCGAACGCTCATAAAAACCTCCTGATTGTGAAGAGATCGCTCGAATGATGAAGCCACCGCAAAGTTTTTGTAAATAAAATAAAAAGTTTACGATTTTTAAGTTAAAATTTTAACTGCCACTGTCATCACATCAAGCCATTCGAACTGATCCATCGACTGCAATCCTGTGTTACTCTCTGCAATACTGCCAAAATCGACCTTCTCGGTCCTTGGATTGAAAAAGCAGCAAATAAAGACATCCTCTGAGTCAATATTGAGCTCTCTTTTGGCAAAAGGCACTGCCTTCTGCTGAATCGCACGCAATTGCGCTGCTGGGAGCGATTGCAGAAGCAATGCATCCAATGCACTTGCCTGTTCCGGACGCAGATTGAAAATGTGGAATAGCCCATCTTGACACCGCTGAGCAAACTGCTGAACGGTGATCACTCTGGAATGCAGAGTTGAAAACAGGATTTCCATTTCCCGCGCAGAGTTCTCGGGAATTGCACCGACATATTGATCAGAAAGCCATTCTTGCACTTTTTGACTGAATATCAGTTTAGAACCATCATCCATCTCCGCTCTTGAGATATGTAGTCCCGGATCAACAAGAGTTTTCTTGATCCATATATCGGCAGAAAGCCCTCCCGAAAGGAAGTGTCTGAATTCCTGTCCATCGATGATAAACCTGGAAACGGAATCGCTGAGATCGTACTTCGTCGCCTCTTTCCACTTGGCAAGGCCAAGCAGCCATTTAAGCAAATCTTCGGGATCATTGGGGCGGATCGTTCGGAAATCGGGTGTAAAATCCATTCCTGTGTCAACCGCCATCCTTTCCCACGCATTGTTTCCATCGAGCGAGGTCATCGGCGTGCGGTGAAGAGCCTGATAGTGGGCAACCGGATCGCGCTCCTCCTTGTTCGCATCGTCATAGAGATAGAGGACATTCTTCATGAAATTCGTTCCGGAAGCGCATAGGTGCAGGGCCTGGATGATTGAATCGATGACTCGCCTGTCTTCTTTGCATGTGACTCTGGAGTATTCCTCTGCCTTAGTCTGATCGAGAGCGCCGAGAAGCAATGCTCTAAACTCGCCTAGCGTTGCGATGCGCACTCCCATGTTCGTCAAATCACTGACGTCCTTTTGGTATAACTCATACCCGCCCGAAAGGTAACTGCCCTCGTTGGAAAAATGCGGAATTGCCTCATTATAAACCAGGCGGAAAGAGTTGTTCATTATTTTCTGAAAGACTGCTTCCACTTCTTTGATCAGAGTCTTCTGATAGTGAGACGCTGTGTTTTCCTGGTTTGCAAAAATAGGCTGGAGCGCTTTTAGGACACAACGGTTGACACTGTCTCGGACATAGTCGCCCGGGCGAGCCTCAGACAGAGCTGCAAGCGAAGATTCCCAAGCGCTGAGCAAACGGTTGCTCGCAACGCTAAAGCCATATCTTCCCGCGGAAAAAAGCGCGTCCCGATTCCCGTCTGGGCCGGCTGCAAATTCGGCACACGTCCAGATGAGCGCATCCCAGCTCAGAATCCTTGCCTCGCTTTCGGAGCCAAAGAGCCGATCCAAAAGAGCTTCTCTGTAGCTCATAAGATCTGTGATCCCCATTTGGCGGCAGGCGGCGATGAGATTAGGACACTTCCAAAAAGGCTCATCGTCATACTCTGAGATCGTGCTGTCTGAGTTCAAAGTGATCTGACTGGAGATCCAGTCATCGGCAAGTGTGTTTTTAAAGAAAAACAGCTCAGGACTGCCACTCACTGTACGAGATAAATGACCATCGCGCACAAGAGCTGTATAATCCGCTAAGCAGTTAAGCAAAAACGCAGAGTCTTTCATGGCCCAGGCAATTGCCAAACTATTGCCGGCATGTCTGTGGCACATTTGACTGAGCAATGCGCCTAAAACAACTTGCTGGCAATGTAATTTCGTGATTTCTTCCCCTGGCTGTATCCCGAGATCTGCACGGATCATCGCGTTGGATACTATCTCTGGACCTGCGGGGGACTCCACTGCATCGATCGCCTTTTGCCAGGATTCATCGATCCGGTCCAAAACAAACACAATCCCTTGCCCATACTCTGAAAGCTTGGCGTCTTTTGGGAAAAAATGTTCCTTGATGACTCCGATGATCCCTAAATTCAGCTGTCCCCGGGAAGTCAATAGAAGCTTTGCAATCTCCTTTGGAGCTTCGATAGAGTACACCGTGTAGGTATCTTGCGAAAAGTAATTATCGTAAGCCTTATTCTTCTTGTTCAATACCTTAGAGACTTCATCCAATTCTGTTTTGACCGCAAATTGTAACTGTTCGGCTATCGGGATTCCTTCATATTCCAAATCGTTTAATAAGGTTTTCGGGTCCCTCTCACCTGCGAACACGACCATCCCGATTAATTCCCGTGCCAATAAGAACTGTTTCATCTCCAGCTCTTTTATTTCTTCAGGTGACAATAATCTTGACTTCTTACGAATCAATGCTTTGGCTGACAGGCGCAAGCTGTCGCAGAGTTCAAAAACAAGGTTTGTTTCTGGCTTGTCACGCAAGTGGCTGTAAAACTCTTGAAGACGAATGTTTCCATCCGTCCAAGAGACAAGCGCCGGCTGAACTGTAGGTACCGACGCTGCCATTTGACCAATCCATCGATGAATATCCCTTTGGGTTTCCTCAAAAATTTCATATATCCGTCTTTCTGTGACTACAGATGGGGCGTTCTCCAGCTTTCTGTGGACGCGGCATTTGTTTTTTTCGACGAGCGGACTTAGCAGCCCCCCGACACGTATTTGAATATGATCAGGATTCAGAATTCTATCTGGATCTAGAAGGCGGCTGTCATAAGCTTTTCGAATGGACATAATAAAACTTCCTGTTGCAAAGAGATCCCTTGAATCATTAAGCCATTGCAAAGTTTTTGTAAATTAATAAAAAAAATTACTAGATTTAACCGAAAATTCTGACGACTGCAACGATTGTGAAAATGGATTGGATAGAAAGAAAAAACCGTCGAATGGGGCCAAGTAAGGGCTGCAATAACCTATTCTATATAGGTGGGACCGTTTCCCGGGAAGGCAGGAGAATTTAGCTGTAAAGCTGCTCCGCAGGTTCCCGGCGTCCTGATCCCCTAATGCAAACTTATCGTTAATGAGCTCCGCGATTTACCGTGGGTATCCCATTCAACGGAAAAAAGAGATGTTGATTATCTCAGAAAACCAACTATAGCTCAAGCAGGCAAACGATTACTATTCAGCGTCAGGCAAGCTGACCATTTCTTTCAATGCCTGCTTGACGACTTTGCGGCCCATCAATGCGATCGATTCCGTAAGGGGGATCTCTTTGGGGCACACGGCGGCGCAGTTTTGCGCATTGCCGCACTCAGACACGCCTCCCTCTTCGATCATAGGTTTTAAACGCTCCCCCTCCATCAGCTTGCCGACGGGATGGGAGTTGAAGAGCCGCACCTGGGTAATGGCCGCAGGTCCGATGAATTTCGAGTGGGAATTGACTTGAGGGCAAGATTCGAGGCAGCATCCGCAGGTCATGCAAGTGGAGAGAACGTACATCGCCTCTTGCACTTTTGGGCTGATCTTGGGACCGAATCCGCGGTCGAGGGCATCGTCCACCTCGACCCAGGCTTTAATCCTCTTGAGGTCTTCAAACATCTGGTTGCGATTGACGACGAGATCTTTGATCAGAGGAAATTTTGTCATGGGAGCAATCGTCACTGTATTGCTGCCTGTGGCTTCGAGCAGAGTGTGAATCAGAGCCGTGCATCCCTGGCGCGGGCGGCCGTTGATCAGCATGGAACAGGATCCGCACACCTCTTCAAGGCACCCTTGTTCCCAGGCGACGGGAGTGACTTTTTCTTTCTTGCGGTTGATCGGGTTCTTCTGCACTTCCATGAGAGCGGATGTGATGTTCAGGTAGGGCTTGAGCTCCAGTTCAAACTCTTCCCAGTACTGATTACCGGGAACGCCTCGATAAATTCTCAGGATAAATGTTTTGTTCTGCTTCTCTTCCATTTTTTCCTCTTCGCAATTCAAACCGGTAAAGCGATATTTGAAGGCATATTTTCAAAATGGGGCACAACCTTCTTGGCCTTGCTGTAATCGCGCGCCAATGGTTTTAAGTAACGCATATCGACAGGCACATAGCTGATCACAGGCTCATCCAAATTCGGATCATATGTCGCAATCGTCGTTTTCAGCCAGTGCTTATCGTCTCTAGCGGGAAAATCAGGCTTGTAATGGGAGCCGCGGAACTCATCGCGCAGGAGCGCCCCTTTTGTGATGACAAGAGCCAGCTCTAGCATCGGCCCAAACTCCGCGGCAAAGGCATACGTCTGGTTCACTCCCGATCCCTTGTCGTCGAGGCTGATGTGCTCAAAACGCTCTCGGATCTCCTTGATGATCTCGAGCGTTTTTTTCAAATCGGCATTGTTGCGTTTGACGGTGACGTTTTTGACCATCGCTTCGGCAAGCTCGTCGTGCAGGTAGTGGACATTCTCTTTTCCGTCGCGCGACATCAGGTCGTGCTTGAAGGCCTCTTCTTTGGCAAGGGAGTCGGAGAACATGCGCGAAGGAAGGTTGCCATAGCTGCTGGTGAGAGATTCGAGATAGCGAGGCACCTCCATGCCTGCGGTCAGCCCTCCGAAAATACAAGAGAGCAGCGAATTGGCTCCGAGGCGGTTGGCGCCGTGATACTGGAATTCCGATTCTCCAACGTTGAAGCAGCCCGGGATATTGGTCATTTGCCGGAACCTGGCCAGACGGTCTGGATCTTCTGTCGCAGGCCAGTCGACCCAAGCGCCGCCCATGGAATAGTGGACAGCGGGAAAAATTTTCATCGGCACTTTATGCGGATCTTCGCCTGTGAACTTGCGATAGATCTCCAGCACAGATCCGATCTTATGCTGAACATTGGCAGGAAGGTGGGACACATCGAGATAGACTTGGTCTTTGCCATCGATGCCGAGCCCAAGTTCGCAGACCCTTAACACTTCACGCGCGCCGATATCCCTTGGTACGAGATTGCCAAAAGCGGGGTACATCTCTTCGAGGAAATACCAAGGAGAGCCTGTGACTCCGCAAGGGATCGTTTTTCCATCGGGAGTAACGATTGTCTTGGTAGAATCGCCATAGACCCACATCCTTCCTCCCTCGCCGCGGGAGGATTCTGAGATCAAACGCAGTTTGTCTTCGCCGGGAATCGCGGTCGGATGGATCTGAATAAATTCGCCATTGGCGTATTTCATCCCCTGCATAAAAAGGCGTCCATTGGCAGCGCCCGTGCAGAAGGTCGAGTTCGTCGACTTTTTAAAGATCACTCCGGGACCTCCCGTACCGAAGATGACCGCATCGGCCTTTAAAACATCGAGTTTCAAATTGGTCAGGTCCATGATCACGATCCCGCGAGCGCACCCTTCCTCATCGAGGACGAGGCGCATGAATTCGTGATTTTCAAATTTCTCGACCTTCCCTTCCGATTCATAGCGGCGCACCTGCTCGTCGAGCGCATAGAGCAACTGCTGGCCCGTTGAGGCGCCGCAAAATGCGGTGCGGTGGTAGAGAGTGCCTCCGAACCTGCGGAAATCGAGGTTTCCCTCGGGAGTGCGGTTAAATGGACAGCCGAATCTGGCCAGCATCCGGATAATTCCAGGCGCGGCAAGGCACATCTCCACGACAGGGGGCTGATCGGCCAGGAAGTCGCCACCCTTGATTGTGTCATAGGCATGGATAAGCGGTGAATCCTCCTCATTCTTCAGATTCATCGCGGCGTTGATCCCTCCCTGGGCGCACACAGAATGAGATCTTTTGACTTTGGTGACAGAGACGATTTTGACATGACACCCTTTTTCGGCCAGTTTCATCGCTGCAGATAGCCCCGCCAGACCGCCGCCGACGACGATCACTTCTTTTCCCATCTTGCGCTGTGCCATTTTAGTACCTCAAGTTGATCCAGTATGTTCCCCAAACCGCGGCAAGTCCCAGAAAAATAAGGATGGCCATCATCACTGCTGCCACTGTCGTCCAAGCCCTCTGCGCAGCCATTTTCAGGATCCATCCCCAGGTGATCAGGAAGGTCCAAAAGCCGTTGCAGGCATGGAAACACGCAGCGAGGACAAAAATTGTGTATAATCCGAGATAGATCGGATATTTAAACGTATTGCGTACGGCTAATAGAGAGGCTGTCCCAAAATCACTCGTCGAAGCGAGGACCTGGCCTTGCGACAGATGGCATTTTTCCAAAGCCTCCACAAAGGCAACTTTATCCAGGTAATTTTGCGCAGAGCCTAAAATGATCGCCTTTTGGTTGTTGTAATCCTGAGCCTCGGGACCCATCCAAGGATTGATGACCTCATTTTTAATCCCTTGCGCAACTTCCACAAGCGCAGCTTCCGACTTTCTAGTGTTGAGAGCCTTCTTTTCACTAGCGATCGCGTCATTGTCGTACAGTTTGACGCCCAGTCGGTCGGCAACAGTGTAGAGGCCCTCATCGAGAGAGACTTTGACCGCATAGAAGTTTTGATTGCCCATGGGAAGCGTCACCGGATATTCGAGGAAGCGGAACTTCACCACATGGCCGATGACGAAGATGAGCAAAATCCAGGAGGTGATCCGTTGCCAGCTATAGGCCTTATTGCGGCGCAACGGAAGATAGGGAGTGCTTCCGTCTGAGCGCCCGCTATTAAACTTCCCGGTGAACAGATACTTGACGCCCAAGACCATGTGGATCAAAATCGGAACGCCGATCAGGCTCAATTCGATCACCTCGAGATAGGGGAGGTTGTGGATGGCATTGACCATGTCGACGAACCCATTGCCATTGTCGCCAAGCCACAAAGTCGCCTGCGAGTTCGTCAGCAAATGCTCGAGTAAAAACAGAAAAAACCAAAGCCCCATCAAAGAATGAATCCTTCGCCAGATAAATGCTTTGGGAATTACAGCAGCGGCAGCAGTCATGTTAAATCCTAAAAGTAAAACAGCCTTACAATTCTCACCGGTATACCTGTTACTTTACTTTTGAAAAAGAAAAAAACGCAGCGCATTTTCTTGGGAAGCATGAGCCACGCCGACAACGTATCTTTAAATATTCAATAGCTTCTCAAATCCCACTTTCAAAGAGGTAGAATCTGCGCTGTAAGTACAGACTGCGGGAACCTTTTCAGGGGTCCAACTTAAGAATGTATCTTCCGGTGAATAATTGGATTCGCAAACACAAAGGTTCTCTTTAAATTGCATATGCAGTTTTTTAACCAACTCTCTCTGCTTTTCTTCACGCTCTGCATTATAAGTGACAATAAGGATCAGATCGCCTAGTTGAACTCTTTGTGCCAATTCATCCATTTCCTTATCTCCAGGAGCGATGTCTTTCCATGTAAATACGTCGAGTTCGTAACTTTTTGAGATTTTTTCAAGAGCATATCTCATATTGTCTTCCAACAAACTAGGCGCAAAAACGACCACTCTTTTGTACTCTAATATGGACAGTTCGATCCCATTTGATCGAACAACGGAGAGGGCAACCGCTTTTGAAAAAGTGCGCGCTTTTTTATTAAGAGCAGGAAGGTCGCACTCACTGTCGGCAGAAAGAACCGAGTAATTTTGCAACATGCGCTCCACTTTTTCTGCAGAAGTTGCAATACATGCACTCAATTGTTCATCGGATAAAGCTTGCATTGCAATGTCATCAAGAAGGCGGTGAGACTGTTCTAAACTCTGTCTTCCGATAATTAGCAAATTGCATCCAGCCAAAATCGCATCAATGCATTCCCGGATCATGCCCTGGTCTTCTTTTTGAGCACCGCCCGGCCCATCGAACTTTTGCTTGTAAATTTCTTGGGCGCCTTGCATCGTCAATGAATCCGAGACGATCACTCCGGTAAATCCCATTTTTTCCAGCTCAGAAAGAATGGGCTTGGAAAATGTAGCCGGATGCCCAGGATCCCACTGCTTTACAATGATGTGAGCTGTCATGATAGCCGCAGCTTTTGAGATCAAAGATTCAAATGGCTTTAAGTCCGTCTGCTTCAGTTCTTCATAAGCCTTCTCTGTGCATGGCAGCTTAAGATGAGAGTCCTCATAGACGGATCCATGGCCGGGGAAATGTTTGGCTGTTACGATGGCATTCTCCTTCAATCCATCCATGTACCTTCCCGCATATAAGATCACTTCCTCAGGAGATTCTCCAAAACAACGGGAAGGAAAAGCCATAGAAGGCCCTCCAATATCAAGAACGGGGCCCAAGCTCATAGGAATGCCGATCGCACGAAGTTGCTTGCCTGCAAGTTGACCTGCTTTGTAAGCATATTCAGGATTGTCAGATAATTTGCAGAACTGCTTTATCGCTACAGCGCTAGGTAAAGCGACGACTTGCTCCCCAAAGCGGTGCACGCGACCTCCCTCATGATCGATACAAAAAAGAGATTTGCCTTTCACATTTGTCTTTTCATAGAGCTGTGTAAAAGCATCGAGAGATGTGTCATGAGTATATAAATCAGAGGTCTGTTTGGATGGAAAATTTTGACCATCGACAAGAATATGTCTAATGTTCCCAAGGCTCTCTTGTTCAGAAGGTGGATAACGGACGATGAACATTTCTCCAAGTTGCTCTTTGATCCTATCCAACGATAGTGTGCTCATACAACTTCTCCCATCAAAAAAACAAAAGCGTACTGCTTATTTTACTTTTGAAAAAGAAAAAAACGCAGTGCATTTTCCTGGGAAGCAATAGCAACGTCAGCGACAGAAACCCCTTTTGCTTTGGCAATGAACTCTGCTGTTTCGGGCAGAAATGCAGGCTCATTCTGCTTGCCGCGATGGCTTTGCGGAGCAAGGTAAGGCGCATCCGTTTCAATAAAAAGGCGATCGAGAGGGACATACTTGGCCACCTCTCTCAAACTTTCCGATTTTTTGAAAGTCACGATGCCGCTCAAAGACAGATACCAGCCTCTGTCCAACACTCCCTTTGCCTCCTCAATAGTTCCCGTAAAGCAATGCAGCACGGCAGGAGCTCCGCGGTAATCGCTATCCGCCATGGAGAACAGATCGTTAAAAGCATCGCGGCAGTGAAAAATAAGAGGCAGCTTCATGGCAAGCGCAAGAGCAAAATAGCGCTGCAAAAAAGTCTGTTGGACCTTTTTGTCGGAATGCTCGTAAAAATAATCAAGCCCCGTCTCTCCAATCGCGACGAGTTTTCTCTCAGCAGCAGCCCGCTCGACTAGGGGAAAAAATTCTTCCCCTTGCTTCTGGACATCGTGGGGCGTTGTCGCAGCGGCGTTGTACACCCAAGGGTGTTTTTCATGGAGCAAAAGACCTTCTTCGAGGCTTTTACGATCCGTGCAGATGTTGACGACTTTTGTCACGCCGCTCTGTTGTGCGCGCTTCAGAACGTCTTCCATATGGGGAAGGATCTGCTCCGATGTGAGGTGCGCATGAGTATCAGTATAGGTTATAGACACAGTGGGATTTGATAAGTTAGTGAAACGTCGATCTTGATGACTTCCTCATGCGTTAGCTTTCGCACGTGGGAAAAATCGCAATCTTTAAACCTAAAAACGGCAGTTAGAGACGGCAAATTGACGCAATCTTTCGAGCCTGAATCGGTTCCATTGGGGGGTGCCTTCACCACATGGGGAATGTCACCCCCCAATGGAACCGATTCAGGCTCAAAATCTTGCATCACTTTGCCATCTCTAACTGCCGTTTTTAGGTTAAACGCTTCAGGTTTTTTTAAAAGATCGATCATTTTGAATGGCGGAACTTCAATAAACTCGTAGCCATGAACGAAATCGGTTCCGTTGAAGGGCCTTGAAAACTCTTCTTCGACCAGGCTGACCCAGTCCCTGTCGCGGCAGTGGCTCCAGCTGACCACTTTGCGCAGGAGCTGCTCTTTGGTCCTGACCCAACTGTAATGATGGACCATCGGGTTGCCGTCGAGACCGAGGGCGCCATTTGCTTTATTCCCCGCGATCAGATCATACATGCCGGCCCTCTCGCATGCGTTCATTATAAGAGCGCCGTCCAGAAGTTCTTTTTTTACCAGTAGAGGCGTATGCTCCCAGCTTTTTGCTTGCAGATGGCACTCTCTAAAATACCAGTAGTTGGCAAGATGAAGAGCATCAAAGTCCCCATAGGGAAATGTGTTCATCCATTCTGCAAAGCGCTCACTATCGACAATCTCATCGCAATCCAGGAACAAAACGTATTCGATCTCATTTTTTAGAAAAAAACGCCCGATCATGCGTGCCAAGTTGTGCCACGAGAGAGAAGAATGGGAGCCGTACAAACTCTTTTTTTCATCAAAAGGAAACTCGATGAACTGCACATCGGGATTCTCCGCATAGATCCTATTGAGGATCTCACGATCTTCTTTGACGCCATCAAAAAAATGATCGCACACGGGAATGAGGATCTGAGTGGAAAAGGGCTTGACCGCCTCGATGCAGTCGCGCAAGAAAGGATAATCGTTGCTGCAAAAATTAATGACCGTTGCGAGCGGGAAGTTCGAGATCATTTTGCAAATCCCTTCTAAATGCTTCTTGACGGCTTACCATAACAACATTTTCGAAACGGTGCAATCCTCGAATATGCGCATCGAAGGAGATTGGATCCAGGGCAGGAACGGTTTCGGTCAGAGGATCAAAATCGGATGGCTCAGTTAGATAATCGTAGCGTCTGATAAAGTCTTTTCCATTAAACGGCCGGGAAAATTCTTCATTGAGAAGCCCTTCCCAATCCCTCTCCCAATGATGCCCCCATGAGGCCAATTTCTTTCGGAACTCCTCTTTTGTGCGCACGCCTGAAAAATGACGGACCATCGGCACTCCATCGCATCCCAGAACGCCAAGTTTTTTTTCACCGCTGAGATGTTGGATCAGACCGCACCTCTCATGCTCATCCCAAAAAAACTCTGAAAGCAGCTTCTCTTTTTCTACCAGCAGACTGCAATCATCGCGGGCAGTGGCCACTAACTTTGCTTCGCGAAAATGCCAGAAACCGGCAAAGCGATATGCAGAATGCTGTTTCAGATCGACATGATTTAGCCACTGGGAAAATCGTTTGCTATCGATGATCTCGTCGCAATCCAAAAATAAGAGATAGTCCGTATCGCGCGAAGAATAGAGATTGCTGAGCCATCTTCCGGTATTGTGCCATTCATGGCGCCAATTCGGATGCTCGGGGAATAGAGGGGAAAAAGGGCGATAGCTTTGCAATGAATCAAATCGGAATTCGAGAAATGTGCAGTGAGGAAACTGGAGGAACGCCTCTTCTAAAAGAGCGTAATTTTCTTCAGTACCGTCAAAAAAGTGATCGCAGACGGTGACAATCACCTCGTGGCAAAAAGGGGAGACCCCATCGATACAGCGTTTTAAAAAGCGCCAATCATTGGAGCAGAAACTAATGACAGCAGTGATTCTGGCAGAGCTCATGAAACTTTTTTTTGTTATGTCGCGATGCATGAGAATGTTCGATCACAATCTCGCGATCGGAAATAAATAGATCGTCGTAGTCGAACATCTTGGAGTATTTAAGCGGCATGGGTAAAAAGCAAAGATCCTTATTTTTTATCAATGCACCTCCAAGGGTCTTCTGTAGACACCACTCCTCCATGAGAGTGATGGCGGCAGCGTTGTACTGAACAAAGACCGCATTGGGAACGATCCGCGATGCATGGCCTTCAGGTAAAAACTCGTTGACCCTGACCGCAAAATCGCATGACTCAAACTCATTAAAATCAGAATGTTGCAAAAAACCCGCATCGGGATTGACCCACAGAACGGCACGCTTATGCTGCTTGAGCTTATTGAGAATGAATAAAGGTTGTATCGCTGAAGTACTGTGCTCTTCGAAATCGGCCTCGATCCCAAACTCTTTACACGAAGCGCTCAAACTTAATGAGTAAGTAGAAATTACGAGAGGTACCATTCACCCTCTCCAATGTCTAAAGCGTCGCGATGCCTGAAAATGCTCGATCACGATCTCGCCCTCTTCGATCTCCAAAGCATCGAGGTCAAACACCTTGCAATAGGAAATGGGCATCGGATGGATCTTCACCTGCTGTCCTAGCTCAACCAGGTCGAGAAGGGCAATCTGATCGATGAACTCCAACTCCTCTTTTCTGTCGATTTTTTGCTGACAGTGCGCGCACCACTTGTCGGCAAACTCGATTCCGCGAGGCGTGTAGTTTAAAAAGAGGGACCCGGAAGCGTATTTAAAACGCCTGTCCAAAGAGAACCGCTTCATCTCCCTGAAAGAAATGTCGCTCTGCTTCAAAAATGAGAAATCGGGTTTTTTTTTAAAGATCGCATCGGCGTCGACCCAGAACACGGGCCGCTTTTTTTCCAATAATTTTTCACGGATAAAGAAGGGCTTGAGGGCGCAGTTGCGCTCCCATGTCCCTTGCGATGGCACGCCTACGATCTCCGCTTCAATCCCAAGCTCCTGGCAAGAAGAAATGAGGTTTAAAGCTTCGAGCTGATAAGGGGAGTTCTCAGTATAAAAGCTAATGACGAGCGGAACTTCAGACATCCTTGACAAATAGCTCCTGTATCCTGTATTTCTAGAGGTAATATCTCCGATCAATACCTCTTTAGAGACATCAATCATGAGCATCCATTTTCCCCTGGCCACTATGGGGGCGTTCGTCACGGCCTATGCCCAATCCGACTTCCTTGGTAAGTTAATTATCCTAGGACTCATTTCTTTGTCCATCATTTGCTGGATCGTGCTCATTCAAAAGGTCCGGATGACGCGGCAGGTCGCACAAATTTCTCAGGCCTTTCACAAAGCTTTCATCCTCAACAAAGACAAACTGCTGCATCTTGAACTCGAACAACTGCCGAAACCCAGAAACCCGGCGATTCCCCATCCTTACGCAGAAATATTTCGGGACCTTAAGACAAAAACGGTCGAGATCCTCAACAAAAACCTCTACTTTTCCACGCAACAGGGCGGCAAAGAACCGGGACAAGTCTATCTGTCTCCGACCGACCTCGAGATCGTCGAATCCTTTGTACTGACGACAGTGTCCGCCCAGATCAAGCGGCTCGAAAAAAATCTCTTCATCCTCTCGACGATCATTACACTCGCGCCCTTCCTGGGTCTGCTTGGAACCGTCTGGGGTATTTTGATCACCTTTTCCGAATTGGGAAGCGGGGGAACCGCCGGCTCAAACATGACAGTGCTCGGAGGACTCTCAACGGCGCTAGCGACCACGGTTCTTGGCCTGATCATCGCCATCCCCGCCTTGATTGCCTACAACTACCTCAAAAACGCCGTTAGAAATTATGCCTCGGACATGGAAGAATTTCTGTACGCGCTCCTCTCTTCCGTCGAAATGCAATACCGCAAAGCGGATGTGAGCTAATGAGGCAAAATCGACTCGGCGCCCTAAAGGGCGAATCTTTAGAAGAGACCCACATCAATATGACGCCGCTCATCGACGTCGTCTTTGTCGTGCTCATTATGTTCATCATTATCGCCCCCATGCTCGAACTCGACAGAGTGCAGCTGGCCTCTTCCGCCCAGCGCGACACCAAAGAAATGGCCGTCGTTCAGGAAAACAGCCCCGTGGCGATCCATGTCCATGAAGACAATTCGATCTGGCTGAACAACAGGATCGTGTCGGAAAAGGAGTTGATACAGTTACTCAAAGAAGCCAAACGCCTCTATCCTCAAAAAATCCCTCAGCTCTTTCACGATAAAAAAGCCCAGTTCGGCACCTATCAAACCGTCAAAAACGCCGTGGAAACCGCAGGATTTGAGCAGCTCGACGTTATCCTCCAACCGGGGTAGGGTGTGATTAAAAGTGGTACATAGAGAAACATAGGGAAATGCCCTGACTTTTCTTGTTTCTTCACTCTGTGCTCTCTGTGGTAAAAAAAATTACTTCACAACCACAGAGAGCACAGAGGACACAGAGTGAAGAAAAAAATCATTACCTTTTGTTTGTCTCTATGTACCACTTTTAATAACACCCGGTAAGGTATGTTCACCGCACTATTAGCACGCTTCCGACGCGACCCCATCCAAAGTACGATCCTTTTATCTGTGCTGACTACCCATGTCATCTTTTTGCTCGTCATTTTGATCTCTCCCCAATTCGCCCCTCGCAAAAAAGAACACAAGCCCCTGATCGTAAAAACAATCATCCCAAAGTCTGCAGCAAAAACCGTTGCCGTGGAAAAAAAATCCCCACGCTCAAACCCAGTTCCGAAAGCCGCTACGCCTCTTCCACAGAAACCCCAGGTCAAAAAGCAGGAATTGCCCAAAACGCAGAATAAACCGAAGCTTGAGCCAAAAAAAGAAGCTCCTCCAGCACCCATGAAAAAACAGCAGACTGCCAAACCTGCGCCCGCTGTCAAAAAAGAACCCGCCATCGCCGATAAAACTCTCAGCAAGGCCAAACCTAGCGAGCAAAAAAAGATCCCGCCTGCGCCCCCTCGCGCAAAAATATCCGACTCCTTGTTGCAGGAGCTCGAAGAAAGTATTGCAAAAATTGAAAACAAAAGCGATAAAACTAAATTGAGCCAAAGCGCGCATACCAACAAAGCGCCGCTTGCGCCGATCGCTTTGCAGATCGACGCCATAGCCAATGATAGCAGCGAAGACGAAAGCAATTACACCGACGCCTTGGTCAAGCACCTCCACCAAGCGTTAAGCCTTCCCGACTATGGAGAAGTAAAGATTCAATTGAGCTTGCGTCAAGATGGGACAGTCGCTAAAGTTATTGTGCTTAAAACGCAAAGTGAGAGAAATAGACACTATTTGGAGAGTAATCTCCCGCGCCTAAAATTTCCCCGTTTCGATGGCGCCTATGCGAATAAAAAAGAATCCACCTTTGTCCTGACATTCTGTAATGAGCTATGATTATGAACAAAAAATGGCTGCTGTTCCTTTTAGTCATCGCTGCACCGCTGGCCGCAATAGAGGCGGAACAAAACCCCGAAATTCGCGTCCATCTGGCGACATCAAGCCCTTTGCAACCGATTTATATCGGCAAAATTCAGGCGCAAGACGCAGCATTTGACCTCTCTTACCTCAATCAGCTCGAAACAATCATCTCCTACGACCTCAACTATAACGGCTCGACAAAAGCTTCCGCGCGCGCTCCCGAGAAAGAACAACTCCTCTCCTGCAAGGATAATGCCGTTGCGTTCAACGCGGCATCGTGGAAAAATTTTGGAATTGCCTACGCCGTCCGCCTTAAGCTCAACGCCCGCTCTTTATACATCAGCGTCTTCAATGCGCAAAACGAATCTCTCAAGACATTTTCTGAAATCTTACTGACAGGAGACTTGAATCAGGATCGGCGGCAAATCCACAAATGCGCCGATGGCATCCATAGAGCCTTATTTAATACAGACGGCGTAGCAAGCAGCCGCATCCTCTTCGCCTATCAAATTAAAAATCCCCGCAGCGATGGCTCCGAGTGGATCTCAGAGATTTGGGAATGCGATTGGGACGGCGCCAATGCCCGCCAAATCACCCATGACGGCAGCTATTCCGTGACCCCCGTCATCGTGCCGCACAGCCCCCGTTTCAACAACGACCGCTTCCTCTACGTATCCTATAAGACAGGACAGCCAAAGATCTATATCGGCTCGCTCAAAGGAGGAGAGGGCAAACGCCTGATCGACCTCCGCGGCAACCAACTTCTTCCGACAATCTCGCAGCAGCGCGACAAAGTCGCCTTTATCTGCGATGCCGGCGGTCGCACCGACCTCTTCATGCAGCCTTTCAATCCCGAAACGGGCAATGTTGGCAAACCGGCGCAGCTCTTTTCTTATCCTAGATCCACGCAAGCATCGCCGACATTCAGCCCCGACGGCTCAAAGATCGCCTTTGTCTCCGATAAAGACGGCGGCATGCGCATCTACATCATCGCGGCCGTTGCCTCCGAAAAGCGAGCCAACGCCGTCATGATCAGCAAACAAAACCGGGAAAATTCCTGCCCGTGCTGGTCGCCCGATGGAACAAAATTAGCTTATAGTGCTAAAACAAATGGAATACGGCAGATATGGATTTACGACTTCGCCTCCGGGGAAGAAACACAGCTCACTTCAGGCCCCGGAAATAAGGAGAACCCTTATTGGGCTCCTGATAGTAAACACATTGTATTTAATTCGACCGACAACTCGAGCTCTGAACTCTATATCGTAAATCTAAATCAGCCCGAAGCAATTAAAATCAGCAAGGGCCCCGGAAAAAAACATTATCCGACATGGGGCGCCCGCTAAATTTTTTTTACAAAAGAGGAAAAATAAAATGAAGCACACACGTATACTCATCACCTTATTATGTGCCATGGCCTGCGGGCTCGTCACAGGCTGCAGAAGCGGCAACGGCAGCGTCTGGGATGACAACTCAACGGCAGGAAATTATAAGGGCAGCGCCCGCTCCCTTTGGACCAATGAAGAAACGGCGAGCAACGACGATTTCTTCGCGCCCGCCGACGAAGACTTCATCAGCCTTAAAGATGAAGATCTCCGCATCCAGTTTGTCGACGGCGCCATCCCGCAGCCTAAAACTTCCCCCGGTGAAAAAGGAAGTGGCTTGCCCAGCCTCGAAGCCTTCCATTCAGCAACAGGCTCAGAATCCGCAATTTTCCAAAACGTCTTTTTCAATACGGACGACCACATTATTCGCGGCAAGGAATACATCGCCATTTTGGATAAAATATCCGCCTATATGAAATCCCATCCCGATGTCTTTTTATTCGTCTCCGGCCACTGCGATGAGCGCGGACCTGAGGCCTACAACCTCTCGCTAGGGGCAAGACGCGCCAACTACATCCGCACCATGCTCGTCCAGAAAGGAGTCGATCCGGAACGAATCCACACCGTTTCTTATGGTAAAGAGCGTCCGGTCGATCTTGGCCACAACCAAGATGCATGGACTAAAAACCGTCGCGGCGAATTCCGCATCTACCAGAAGTCATAAAAGGAAAAATTGATCGATGCGGAAGTTCATTATTTTCTTTGCAGCACTTTATTGCGCCCTTCCTCTGCATACCGTGCTGCAAGCGGGAAATTATGCAAATCCCGACATGGATGAACTCCGCCTCGAACTTGACGACCTCAAGCACGCATTGCATTCGACGCAGGTCGATTTAAGCCTGCTCGACGAACGCCTTAAAAAACAGAACACGGCCATCGCCGGCGTAAAAGGTCAGAGTGTAGGAAAAGAAGCGAGCTCCCTAAGTTTGCTATCAACTACGGTCTCAAACCTTGAAAAAAAAGTGGCCCAACTTGAGAAGACGCTCGACAAAGCCGCAGGCGATTTAAGGACGCTAAGCAATTCGATCAGTCAGACTCTATCCAAAGTCAATACCCTTGAAACCCACCTTTCCCACCATGACAAACGTCTGGATGAAGTGGCCAAGCTCAAAGGAACGCTCACCTCAATTTCTCAAGCGATCGGCCAGCGCCCATCCAGCGAACCCTCTTCTGCAGCGGTCAAGTCCTACTGCGTTAAAGCAGGCGACTCTTTAGAAAAGATCGCACGCATAAACAAAGTCCCCGTCGAGACGATTCGAAAGATGAACAACCTTTCCAATGATAAAATCATTATTGGACAGGAATTGAGGCTCCCCGATGACGCTTCCTAATCCCGCCGAAGGCAGCATTGGCATATTCGATTCCGGCTTCGGCGGACTGACCGTCATGCGCGCGATCCGCGAACTCATGCCGCATGAGAACATCGTCTATTTTGGCGATACCGCCCGTCTTCCTTACGGGAGCAAAAGCGCCGATACGATCCTTCGCTACTCACTGGAAAATGCCTCCTTTTTGGCAAAGCAGGGGATCAAAGTTCTCGTCATCGCATGCAACACGTCCTGTTCCGCAGCCCTCGAACAAGTCCGCAAGGCATGCGACATCCCCGTTATCGGCATTACAGAACAAGTCGTCGAAGTCGTCGCCCGCCTCATGCCCGAAGGAAAAATTGGGATCCTCGGAACACGGGCCACCATCACCTCGGGAATCTACCAGCAGCAAATCCTCTCCCGCTGCTCCTCCCTTGAAATCTTCCCCATCTCGTGCCCTCTCTTTGTTCCGCTTGTCGAAGAAGGCTACGTCGAGCACCCAATGAGCGCGCTCGTAGTGCAAGAATATCTTCGCCCATTGAAAAACCGTGGCATCACAGGAATCCTCCTCGGATGCACGCACTACCCCCTTTTGCAGGCGACGATTCAGCATGAACTCGGTCCCGATGTCGTCCTCATCGATCCCGCCATTGCGTGCGCTCAAAAAACCCGAGAGCTTCTCACTGAAAAAAATCTCCTCAATCCCTCTACCTCACTTCCTCATTACCAATTTTTCGTCTCCGACGACCCCGAAAAGTTCAGGCTCCTGGGAAAGTCATTTATCAATTACCCGATTGAGCACGTCTCGCAAAAGTGTTAGAGTCTGTCGTTGATTTAAGCTTCTGTCGATTTTCGGGTTCTTTTGATCCGATTTTCGATCCAAATTCGGGGGATAATATCAAACTTTCGTATATTATCCCCCGAATTTGGATCGAAAATCGGCCAAAATAATCCCGAAAATCGACGAAGCCTTAATTCAACGACAGACTCTTAGAGCCTGCCTCTCAAAAAGGGAATAAAAAACGAAACGCAAAGTCGCGGAGACGCAAAGATTTTTATGTTTTCCTGCGTCTTTGCGGCTTGGCGTCTTTGCGTTGATATCCATTATAGTGGACCCCAAAGTCCAGCTCAAAAAATAATGCGTGAAAAAAATTTAACTACACTGTTGAATTAGCTTAATACAATTTTGAACCAAGGAACCTCCGAATGAGCCACAAAAAGCGCATCCTGCTGATTGAAGATGAAGAAGACATAGCCGCTTTAATCAAGCTCCAGGCAGAGGCCTCGGGCTACAAGATGCACGTCGAAGTCGACGGCATCAACGGATATCGCGCTATCGAAAGGGAAAAGCCCGACCTCGTCATCCTGGACATCATGCTTCCCGGTCAAAATGGATTCGACGTCTGCAGAAAAATCAAAAGCAATCCCGAACTCCGAACAATCCCTGTCATTATTCTCACTGCAAAAGGGGAAGAACTCGACATGGTCTTAGGGTTGGAACTGGGCGCAGACGACTATGTGGCCAAACCCTTTTCTCCCAAAGTCCTTTTTTCGCGCATCAAGGCAGTGCTCCGACGCAGCAAAGAACCCGAGAAAGCTCCCAGAGTGATTTGCTTCGGCGAATTTACACTCGAAGTCGACCGCTATCTGCTGAGAAAAGGGGATAAGATCATTACAATCACACTCTCAGAATTTGGAATTCTGCGCCGTCTCTTGACCAACCGCGGCAAAGTCCTCACGCGCAACCAGCTTTTAGATGACATCCACAATGACGATGCCTTCATCGTCGACCGCAATATCGACGTGCATATCGCATCGCTGCGCAAAAAACTCGGCCCCAATTTTGATTGGATTGAAACGGTCCGAGGCGTCGGTTACCGCTTCCGCGAAGAGCCGACCGCAGCCACTTCCCCTTCAGGAAAAAAGACAGCTTAGCAAAATAAAGTTACATTTTAATGCTCTTCACCATCAAAAAAGGCCGGCATTCTCTTTTTCCCGTCCTTCTTACTTATTTCCTGGATAATTTTGGCTTGGCCATCATTTATCCGATCTTCACCCCTCTGTTGATCAAATCAGAACATTCCATCCTCTCCTATGCAACGCCATTTGTTGAGAGGACAGTTATCCTCGGTTTACTCATCGCCGCATTTCCGTTGGCGCAATTCTTCGGAGCGCCGGTCATCGGCCAATTTTCAGACCGCTTCGGAAGAAAAAGAGCGTTTTATATCACGATTTTAGGGACAGCCCTCGGCTACACCTTTACAGCGATCAGCATCATGAGCCATTCTCTTCTAGGGCTCTTCCTTAGCCGGTTTTCCACTGGGCTCTTCGCAGGAAATTTGACAATCTGCCTAGCGGCAGTTGCCGACCTAAGTCCCGATGACATCACACGCACCAGAAACTTCAGCCTCATCAGCGCGATCGGGGGTTTAAGCTTTATTATCGCCATCACCTTCGGAGGCATTCTTTCCGATCCCAGTATCAGCAGACATTTTAATCCCAGCTTCCCCTTTTGGATCACGGCTGTATTGTCCTATCTCAACCTAGCATGTATGATCATCCTCTTCCATGAAACACACAAAGGCCCGCGCCATCCCGGACTCAACCCCTTCAAAGGCATTAACAACCTTATCCAGGGATTTCGGAGCAAAGAACTGCGCATCATCTATGCCGTTAACTTTTTGTTCATGCTTGCTTGGGTCGCCTCCATGCAGTTTCTTCCGACCCTCCTCCTTGAACACTTCAAATGGCAGGTCGGCGGAGTCACAGCAAGTCTGGTCGCGACCGGTGCTGCGTGGTCGCTGACCAACCTCATTGTCAACCGCAGGCTCGCCAAATTCTATTTTCCGGGACAGATTCTCCTCGTCAGCCTTGTGACCCTTTCTCTTTTTCTTCTCTTCACCATGATGACTCACACACCTACGACCTTTCTTATCTTCTTTTACGCTTCCGCCTGCTGCGCTTCGCTCTGTTGGACAAACGGTCTCGCCACGATCTCCCTCAAAGCCCCTTTGTCAATCCAGGGCAGCATTCTAGGGATCAATCAGGCGATGACATCCGTTGCCGCTATGCTCAGCCCCATCATTGGCGGGTTCCTTGTGGCCATAAACGTCCATGCGGTCTATGTCTTTGGAGGCGTTGCCTGCCTGCTGGCCTTCTGCCTTCTATTCTCCCATAAAGCCTACGAAAGCCACTCCCATATCGATTAAAATCCCTTGCCATCCGAACTCTCCAAGTGTAAAAGAAATATTTCACAAGGAGATCCTATGAGATCTGTCATCCTCACCCTCTCCATTGGAGCCATTGCCATCACCGCTTGCGAGACCAATACCCAAACAGGCGCGCTCGTTGGGGCCGGCGTTGGGGCCGGCGCCGGGGCACTGATTAGCCCTACACCCGGCGGCGTCTTGATCGGAGCCGGCGTCGGAGCAGCGACCGGCGCGCTTGTCGGATCCGCCATTGACTCCAACGACCGCAACAATATCCAAAGAAAATCTCCTAGCACGGTGAAAAAAATCGATAACAACGAACAGCTCACCATCGAAGATATTAAAAGAATGTCGGAAGCGGGAATTAGCGATGACAAGATCATAGGCACGATCCATTCGACGGGCAGCGTCTACTATCTCTCCGCATCCGATGTGGAAGGGCTAAGGAGGGCCGGCGTCTCTCAGCGCGTGATCGACTACATGATGCAGACCTCCTACGAGTGAAAGAGTTTGGATTTTCGTTGAGAAAAACGATTCGCTGGGTAAAACTAAAGACGAAATCTCATTGAGAAACCCGATGACACCCACAGACGCCCTTTTAAATGCGGACAGACAAGCCCAGTCAGAATTCAAGGATCAGACAGACCGCTTCTGTACAGAGGCATTGGACGATTTTAAACAGGTCACGCGCCAGTACGCTCTTTTTCATATCACTTTTTTCTGTATCGGCGTCATCGAACTTGCCGCCTTCGTCCTCTTCTTTTCTTTCCTCACCAAGACGACGATCTTTGCCTTTTCGCTCGCCGGCCTCTTTCTCTCCGTGTTCACCTATTTCGTCCTGCTCTTCTATTTTCAAGCGAAAAAACCTCAGCAACTCTTGGACGTGAGAAGCAGATTTCTGCAAGCCTGCAAAGCTTCGATGCCATTCCCTCCCGGCTCGCCCGGCTATCACTTGGCAATCTCAGACTCACTTCAGCGCATGCTCACCACGCTGCACCGCCAGGAGTACTCCTATTATTCTCTTCCCGCCTATTTTGAAACACTCTCGCCGCTCATGCAGAAGTTCAGCGTCTGGACCCATTGGAAAGACCTGCACCAAATGAAAGAACTCCTGCTTCTTCTCATCATCAAAGAAAAGATCGAGCTGGTCAAACTCAAGCCCACAGACCTCGAAGCCCACGCGCACCTGGCAGATGCCTACCTCGCCCTCTCCCGACTCTATATGGACCCCCGCAAGCTCTATCTCAACGAAGAGCACCTTTGGGTCTCGCCGGAATACTCTTCCTCTGAAATGCTCGAGAAATTCCACAAGACTTCACTCAGGGCCATCGAAGAATACAGGATCCTCGACTCCTATGTCCCCAACGACCCCTGGGTTCATGCCCAGCTGGCCGGCATCTACCGCGCCCTCGATCGTCCCCAAGAGGAAATGCGCGAATATGAGGCCATCCTCAAAGTCTCGTCCAGCGACCGCGAAGTCCTCCTCCGCCTAGGCATCCTCTACTTCGAGCATGGCTTCAGCGCCCAGGCCCTGCGCCTCTACGAAGCCCTGAAGCAAAATAACGACCCTCAAGCAGAAGAGCTGATCGCCTGCTACGGCAGCGCCCTAAGCGATGAGTATCCGGAAGCATAAAAAAAAAGAGGGAGCGGAAAGCTCCCTCTTTAGAAGAATACGGGTTTTTAACCAGCGGGTTGATCTTTAAGCCGTTCTTGTAAGTCCGTTGATTGCCATGACCAACGCCTCAAGACGATATTCATTCAATTCGGCCGGCGTCACATTTTGAACAAAATGCATCAAATCTGTGCCATCATCAGCCAGGAAGACGAGTTCGCCCCAGTTGTCATTTCCATTTTGGATTTTACCTGCATTAAGCATGATAAAATAGAAGTTTTGATAAATAACTCCATTCAGTCCTTCTGCTGTCATTCCTTTCACTTGAGAATAATGACTCTTCGCAGCAGCATCATTTGCCAGATTCGTCTCAACGCCCTGCGCTATGTGTAGGAGAGGCAGTCGAACACCGAGCGTCTTTCCATTTACAGCTGAAGTAGGAACTTTATCGAGGTTAGGAACTTTGGAGATTGGAGATGCAGTTTGTAATGGAGGTTGAGGGCGAATAATCACTGGCGGCGGGGTATGAGTGGTGTCAATAATACCGTCAGTCTGCACAGGTTCTGTCTGTATAGGAAGAGGCACTGGAACAACATTTTGCAACAATTTTTCCATTTCTTGTGCAGCAACTTTCGTTTGTTCGATTGCCTCTTGATAGGAACCTTTAGCACCTTTTAACTCAGTTTCAAAAACTTTGGTTAGATATTCAATATAAGCCCCGGCCAATTTCTTTCGATATTCTTGCTCATCTTCAACGCTGCTAAATCGCCCTGTGTTAATATTGCCATGTTTATCTGTAATAAAATCACTTAACATCAAGTAACACGATGAATTATGTTCGTCTAAATAGCGTTCAAGTTCAATGCTCTTGGCAAGCTCTGAGTGATCAGTTATTGACAAATTAAGGAGATCTTTAATGTAAGACAGCTTGCCCAAAAAGTCTTTCGTGTTTTTTATTTCTCCATCTTTGGATCGCTCAATGCGGAGATATGCAGAATTTATATATGCTTGTAAAAATGCAAAAGACTTATCCTTTGGTATGAGTGCAATCTTACCTAGAATCTCATTAATATTGCTCAGCAAGCTTTCCGCTTTTTCTTCGCAAACAATCGCAAACTCAAGTGCCTCGCGTTGATCTTGTATCGCCAAATTTTTTCTTAATTTACCAAGATTCCGCTGAATATCCCGAATATCGGCTTGAACTTTTGCCTGTTCATTGTTTGTATTGCAAATTTTCTCATCAAATTTATGATAGGCAAGTTGCACTTCTCTACAAACATAATTCTTCAGAAACACTCTAGCAAAATCGCCGCCATTCTGACTTCTTAAGGCAGCATCATTGTCACGAACCGCCTCTAAAGCAGCTTTGTCTTTATCGGAAAGGGAATTGAAGTTGGTTAAGATAAACTCAGCAA